>CALXRL010000001.1 GCA_944390735.1 uncultured Victivallales bacterium
CGGCATGAATCGTCAGAGTGTTGTACTTGCCGAACCGGAGAAGTTCCTGCGGAAGCGGAAGTTCAAAAAATTTGCCGTAATCCAGTTTTGCAATCTCTCTGCCGTTGAGATAGACGGTTCCTTTCTGCGAGCGGCTCAGTTCGTCGAGAAGAAGGACGATCTGCCGCCCCTTCCAGCTTTCCGGGACAACGAAGGCCCGCTCGAACCAGCCATTGGTGAAGGTGTAGGGATTTTTCCCCCGGTACCACGCATTGCGGGGAAGTTTTTTCAGATTGGCGTCGCGCATATAGAATTCGCAGTCGGTCATGCCGTTGCCCTGACCGCTGTACCGTCCGGGGACGGCAAGATAGATCCATGAGGCGGGATCAAAAGGAAGATCCCTGTCGGTCAGCTGCATGCGCCAGAGCGCGTTGAGGGTGATCTTTTCGCGGGTGGGGGTGGTGATGCGTTCCGCGCCCTTCAGGTCCCAGAGGGCTTTTTCCTGTTCCTTGACGGGGGTGATTGCAATGGTGCCCTTGCGCAGTTTTCCCGATTTTTTCGATGCCGCCTCCTGGCGTTTTGCCAGCTCTTCCGGCGTGTGGAGGCCTGCGACGGCAAGAAGTTCGTCGATCACGCCTTCCGACTGCGTTTTGGAATAGGTGTCATTTCCGGGAACGTCGCCGACAATCATGGACCCTGTCGGCTGCGCATTGGTGAACGTCAGCGCCAGAGCCCCTTCCTTTTTCTGACCGTCAACGGACAGAAACAGTTTTTTCCGTTCGAAATCGAATCCGGCTGCGATGCGTGCCGCTTTTCCCTTTTTCAGAAGAGCGGCCGGAAGAGTGATCTCCTGCGTCTTTCCGTCGGACTGAATGGAAAAGAGGAGCTGTTTCCCCTGTTTGGCAAGACCGTACTTCAAAGTTCCGGCCGTGACATGAAAGAGTCCGTGAACGGCGGAATCCTCCGCTCCGTTCCAGTCCGGCAGAAAGTAAAAAACGATCGAGACGGCCTTTTCTCCGATTCCGGAGATTCCGTTCAGGACCAGCGATCCTTTCCGATCGTATCCGTGGCGGACCACCTTGACTCCTTCGCCGTTTTTGCCTTGGGTGAAGAGCAGCTGCGCTGCGCTGAATCCGGAGATCCCGGAGGCATCGATTTCCCCCTCAAACGGCGCAAAGAGAAGCTGTTTGACCTGCTCCTTTCCCGGAGTCGATTCCATGATCTGCTTTGCCTCGTCCGGAGTCAGGAGCCTGTTGAAGATCTTGAGTTCGTCAATGATGCCGCCGAACAGGTCGCGGCTGCGGAAATCCATGCTTCCGATTCGGAGAACCGTCTGATTCGGTCCCGGTTTCCGGACATCGTTGTTTCTGGTATAGGATGCTTCAATCCCGTTCAGGTAGATCACATGTTTCCCCTCCTTGTATCCGAAGAGGAGATGGGTCCATTCCCGAAAAGGAATGGCGGATGCGGAAATTGCCGCTCCGCGATATTTTTTCTCCGCATCAAAATGGTTCAGAATGAAACGGCCCCAGTTGTCGAATCCGGCAAAGACATTTCCGGTTTCCCAGCCGAGATTGGTCCGGAAGAGGTTGCGTCCGGGGGCCTTGGCATTTTTCTCCCGCTCTTCCTCCGGGTATACCCACATTGCGACCGACCACTCCCTGCCGTTCATGGTGCTCCCGAGATTGTACAGCAGATCGCCGACGTCGCTTTTGCGGGAGAAGCGCACTCCTTTTCCCGATTTCCCCTCAGTGAAATAGAGTTTTCCCGCGCTTCGCAGTCCGCTGCCGTCCAGCGCGATTTCCGGTTTCGCGGAGTTGTCAAACGAGGCATAGAGTTTCAGATGATTTTTTTCCACGTCGTCGCCGCACGTCAGAAGAGCGGAACAGAACGACAGCGCCAGAAACGAATAAAATGTTTTCATGCAGGTTCCTTTTCAATCAGAAATTTCATGTGATGCAAAGGGAAATGGTCAAAACCATTCCTTGTATTTTCCAAGAGCCGGGGAACCTTCCACCCAGGTGGAGAACTCTCCGTAGCTGACGGTGGAGACGTGTCCGTCGACATAGGTGAAAACCGCGTTCATTCCATGGCGAACCGCGACTTTGCTGGCACTTGAAACATCCTCACCCAGCGGAGGAGTCGTGAACGAGTATTTCCCAAGGGCATATGAAGTCGAGTTTACTCCGTTGCGGCCTTCTCCGGCAAGAAACACCACGGAAGGGGTTTTGATTTTTGTCCGTCTGCGATGCACGTTCTCCGTCATATCCCATTGTTTGGCTCCGATGAATCCATTCATCATGTAGGTTGCCAGATTGGCCCATCCCCAGACCTTTTTCGTGGAAGGACAATAAAAGCCGGGATAATTCCCGAAATCATTGAGCTCCGTTGTTGTGGTGAATTTGGAATTGACATAAGGATAGACAATCACATAATAGGAAAACTCTTTTCCCAGGGCAGCGACGGGCCCATAACTGAGGGGATAAAAATCATCGGAATCTGCACAATACTGTTCGAATCCCAGTGAAATCTGCTTCTGGTTCCCTGCACATTGAATTGACCGTGCCTTTTCTCTGGCGTTGTTCAGCGCCGGAAGCAGAAGTCCGGCAAGAATTGCAATAATTGCAATCACAACCAGGAGTTCTATTAATGTGAAATTTCTCTTCATCTGCCGCATCCTTTCCTGTTTAAGACATAACCTCTTTCTTCGATAATTGTTTTATAATAGGGATCCTCCGCCTGTTCCCGGTAATAGTCGCGGAGCTCCTCACGATTCAGAAAACGAGTGGGAATGGTCAGGTGCCGTATCCCCGTTTCCGGGTGTTCGATCATTTCGATGATTCTGGCCATCCTCTCTTTGACCTGGGGCTTGAAGGGATTGACAATCACGCCGAAGACCGAATCATGATCGATGAAGTCATTCGGCAGCGTATAACTGTAGACGAAGCGGGGCAGCTCCCGGATTCCGTTCTCCTGACAGAACAGAATCAGCTTGTTCGGGAAGGTGCTGGAACCGCAGAGGGCGAAATCCGGTCCGATGGAGACCAGCTGCCGGTAGATCTCCTCCGCCGATTTCTGATAATACTGAATGGAGGAAAATTCCATCCCAAGTTCCCTGCAGATTTCCTCTGAGAAGCTGTTCCAGTGATCCGAGGAAGTCATAAAGAGTCCGCAGAGGCGTCTGCATCCGGCGTTTTTCATTTGGAGAAGCGCCTGATACAGGGCTGAATCCTGTTCAAGAGTGTACGTGTTGTATTCCGGAAGAATAATGTTGGAGAGAAGAACCGGATATCCGGAAAGAAGAGTCCGGATCCGGTCGTCGGGGATCAGGTAGGGAGAGTAGATGGTGCCGTCGGTCTGACGGTTGATGAGATTCGCCAGACATTTTTTCTCCTCCTCCTGATTGAACCGTGTCAGAGAAATCAGCAGCTGATAGTTGTAGTTCAGCGCCTCATACATCAGCGACTGCGTGTAAAAGCTGGTGTAAATCCCGGAAATCTCCGCAATGACCAGTCCGATGGTTTTGCTTTTGCCGTTTTTGAGGGCGCGCGCAGTCTGAGACGGCTGATAGTTCATCTCCTGAACCGCCTCCCTGATTCGCTTTTTCGTCTTCTCCGCGATTCTGGCGGAAAGCGGATGGTTGTTCAAATACATCGAAACCAGTGATTTCGATACTCCGACCCGTTCCGCTATGTCTTTGATTGTTGCGCGCATCTTTTTTACTCAATTTCTGTTGAATCGTTTCAACCATTGACACATTATACTCTATTTCGAGTTTTTTGTCAAGAGGGTGGAGCAGGAAAAAAACTGGAAAATCAAAAAAAAAGCGTCGGGGTCTCTTCATGAAAAATGGAAAAAGGGGGATGGATACGTTTTCTCCGCTGCATCGATGCTTTTTCTCTGTGTTTGCCTGGAGGGGGAGGAAGAGGCTTCTGCTTCCGGTTCCCGGAGGAAGATCCGGAAGATTCGGCTTCCCGGGGCAATCCGGTTCGGAGGGGGAGCGTTTTTCTTTTTCCGAAGTTTTTTTTCCTTCAGCGGACCCGGTTTCTCCGTCGGAACTCCGAGGGGGAAAGTCCTTTGTGGCGTTTGAAGAAACGCGAGAAGTAAAACGGACTGCTGAACTGGAAACGATCCGCGATCTCCTGGATGGAGAGCTCGCCTGTCAGCAGATGACGCTCCGTCGCCGAGACCAGTTCCCGCATCAGAAAGGTTTTCAGCGGGAGTCCGAAATCGCGGGAGAAGCGCCGGGAGAGGGTGTCACGGCTCATTCCGCTGATTGCCGCCAGCTGATCGAGATCCAGTTGCGCGCTCGGAGAATCCCGTACAAAGGCGAGGAGTTTCCCGTACCGCTTCCGCAGAAGGGCAAGACGGGTGGGATCGTTGTCTTCGGGAAAGTCGAGGTGTCGGAGAAGCATCCAGAGGGAACACTCAAATTCGCAGAGTCTTTTCCAGTTGAAGTTCGTTGACAGGAGGGCGCGGTACTGTTCCGTTTCCGCCGTCGGCACGGGGAAGCTGGAACATTTCCGCACTCCCCGGAACGCGTCAATCCCGGGGAGCAGCTCCAGCTTGAAGTGCCAGCAGAGAAAACGCAGGCCGGGAGGAAAATCGAATTCCAGATCCAGATATTCCGGCATGAAGAACGCGGAACCGGGCTGCATGTCGAACGACTCGTTTCCGGTATGGTTGAGGATTCGTCCGGTTCCCTCCAGCACCAGAAAACAGCGGTTCCAGGTATAGGTGTTTCTGCCGTGCCAGACAAAATCGGCCAGCGAGAGCTCCAGCAGATTCAGTTTCAGCATATTATGGCTGGCGCGCCATGTTTCAAATTTATCCAATCCCATAAAAAGACATCCTTTTCCCCTGTTTTTGCATTCACAAAAGAAGCGTCCTGCTGTATAATAACATAAGAAATCCGGAAATCAACAGGAGGAGTTCATTATGATTCTGGAAGGCGAACATCTGACACAGGTATCGTTTCCTCTGGGAGGAATCGGAGCCGGCTGCATCGGACTGGCCGGCAACGGACGGCTGGTGGACTGGGAGATTTTCCATCAGAACGCGGGCAAGGGAACCATGAACGGCATGACGCATTTTGCCGTTCGCGCGGAACGGAACGGCAGTCTGGTCGACGCCCGTGTTCTGAACAGTGATCTGACCGGATCCTATCAGGGCGAGTTTGTGAAGAGGGATCTTGCCTATCAGGGCTGGGGCTGGGGGCCGATTCCCGGAACTCTTGCCGGAATGCCTCATTTCCGGGATGCTGTTTTCAAAGGGGAGTTTCCGGTGGCGGAAATGGAATTCCGGGATGCGGCGTTTCCCGGCGAGGTTCGTCTGACGGCATGGAGTGTCTTTGTTCCCGGCGACTCCCTGCACTCCGGACTTCCCGCCGCCTGCTTTGAAATCACGATTCGGAATACGACATCGGAGCGTCTGGACTACGCCTGTTCCGGCGCTCTTTCCAATCCGTGGCCAGCGAATCCGGAATCGCGGCAGGAGCTTGTCCGGGAGAATGGGATCTCCACGCTGTTTCTGCAGAACGGTCTTCCCGCCGATGATTACGAGACCGGCAGCATGGCGCTTTCCACCGATGCTCCCGAGATTTCGTATCAGCAGTACTGGTTCCGGGGGGGCTGGTGCGATCCGCTGGAGATCTTCTGGCACGACTTCACCACGCCGGGAAAACTCAAAAACCGGGTCTATCCTCCCGATTCCACCGTCAGAAGCAGAGGCGGCAGGGACACGGGGTGCATCGCGGCACATGCCTCGATTGCTCCCGGAGAGGAGAGCTGCTTCCGTTTTGTCATCTCCTGGTACTCTCCCTGGGCGAAGAACACCTGGGATCCCCAGGTGGAGGAACGCATGAGAAAGCAGAACTATCCGGGAAAAAATCTCTGGCGAAGCTACTATGCCACGATCTGGAAGGATGCAAAGGACGCGGGAGAGGCGCTCTGGAAGGAGTATCGGGAACTTCGCAAGGGAACCTTCGCTTTCCATGACGCGCTTTTTTCCTCGACCATTCCGCGTGCGGCGCTGGAAGGAATCTCGGCAAATCTTTCGATACTGAAGACGCCCACGCTTCTGCGTCTGGAGGAGGGAACGGTCTGGGGATGGGAGGGGCTCGGCTGGGATTACGGTTCCTGCCCCGGTTCCTGCTCCCATGTCTGGAACTACGCGCAGGCGCTGGCTCTGCTGTTCCCCGATCTGGAGCGGACGATCCGGGAGTCGCAGTTCGCGAATAATTTTGATCCGAACGGCGGTCTTCATTTCCGGTTGTTGCTTCCGCTGGGACTGAATCCCGGACTCCGGAAGAACGGGCGCCCCGCGGTGGATGGATCGTTCGGCGAGGTGCTGAAGACGTATCGGGAGTGGAAGGTCTCCGGAGACGGCGCCTGGCTGAAAAAGGTCTGGCCCTCCGTCCGGCGCGTCATGGAATACACCTGGAGCGACCGGAATCCGGACCGCTGGGATCCGGAGCGTTCCGGCGTCATCACCGGCCGGCAGCACCATACGCTGGATATGGAGCTCTTCGGGCCGAACGCATGGCTGACCGGTCACTATCTCGCCGCCCTGAAGGCCGCGGCCGGGATGGCGGATGCCTGCGGCGAACCGGAGTTTTCCGCCGACTGTCTCGCCCTCTTTGAAAAAGGACGGCGCTGGGTCGAGTCCCATCTCTTCAACGGCGAATACTATGAGCAGAAAATTGATCTCAGGGACCGCGCCCTTCTCCGGAAGTTCCAATATTTCTGCAGCGAAACCAATTCCATGGATGATCCGGAAGCCGCCTACTGGGACGAAGAGCACGGCGAGATCAAATACCAGATCGGAAACGGCTGCGAAATCGACATGCACCTTCCCCAGTGGTACGCCTCGCTGTACGGTCTCGGCGACATTCTGGACCGGGACCATGTCCATTCCACGCTGAATGCGGTTTACCGGCATAATTTTGTGCCTCACATGCGCGACATTGTCAACTCCTGGCGCAAGTTCTCCCTGAATGATGAGGGCGGAACCCTGATCTGCACCTGGCCGCACTCGGAGGGAAAGCCGACGATTCCTCTTCCGTATCATCAGGAGACCATGACCGGATTCGAATGGGCCGCCGCCGCGCATCTGGTCATGCACGGGGAACTCGAAAAGGGACTGGAAATGATCGAAGCGATCCGCGGCCGTTACGACGGCTACCGCCGCAATCCGTGGAACGAGATCGAGTGCGGAAGCAATTACGCCCGCGCGATGGCATCCTACGGACTGCTTCAGGCATACAGCGGATTCCATTATGATATGACGCGCGGAATGATCGGGTTTGCTCCGAAGCTCTCCGGCCGTTTCCGGTCGTTCTGGAGTCTGGGAACGGTTTGGGGAACCTATGACGAAACGGAGACGGGGGCGGAAGTGCGGATCCTGCGGGGAGGCATGGAGCTGCAATCTCTGGAACTGGGATTTGAAGCAGCCGAATGTTTCCTCGGGGAACGGAAGATTGCATTCCGCCGGTCGGGTACGACGCTCTTCCCCGATCTCCCGGTTTCGCTGAAGGAAGGAGATGAAATCCGGATCCGGAAGTGACGGTCGCGGACGTGGCCGGAAAGAAAATGTTCAGCTTCGCCGGAAGAGGGGTTGTCTCTTTCCGAATCTGTGCTAGAGTAAGCCGGGGGAACAAAGACGATTCAACGGAAGGCGAAGATGAAATTTTCGGTCTCGGATCAGGAAAAAAAAGCGCTGTGCAGACAGGTTCCGGAATTCCGGAGCTTTCTGCATTCCGCCGCGGCGGAAGAGTTTGAGTGTTTCGGGGATCTGTTTCATGCTCTGGTGCAGAGCATCATTTCGCAGCAGCTTTCGGTGCGGGTGGCGGATGTGATTTACGGCAGGGTGAAAGCGCTGCTCGGCGAGATAACGGCGGAGACGCTTGCCGCCGCCGATTCCGGAGCGCTGCGCGCCTGCGGACTGTCAACGAAAAAAATCGAATATCTCAAGAGGATCGCGGAGGCGGAACTTTCCGGGGAAGTGGATTTCGAATCCCTTGCGCATCTGGAGGATGCCGAGGTGATCGGCCGTCTTGTGAAATTGAAGGGGGTGGGAATCTGGACGGCGGAGATGCTGCTGATTTTTGCGCTCGGGAGACGGGATGTGCTGAGTTTCCGGGATCTCGGCATCCGGCGCGGAATCATGATGCTTTTGAAGAAGGATTCCCTTTCCGAAGAGGAGTTTGAAGAGTTCCGGAAGCGCTGTTCGCCCTACGGGACGCTTGCGTCGCTCTGGTTATGGAAACTCAAGGACGGCGGATTGACCGTCTCCTGAGGGGGGAGGAAAAATGGACGCGCATGATCGAACTTTTTTCCTTGTTTCCAGTCCGGACGTTCTGCCGATGAGCTCGGATAAGTTCCGGTGTTCCCCGGGAAAGCGGGTCTGCCGCCTGTTCTGGGACGAAGGGGGGGGGCTTCCGGAGTTGTTTATGAAAAATTCCAGAGCGGATTCTCCGATTCCGGTCTTTCGCTCCGGGGAAGGATGGAAAAGGAATGAGATATGAAGAACCGTTGTTTCGTCCTCCGGCGGAGGCGGAGAGCCTGATTTTTCAGGTGGCATTCGGCTGTCCGCACAACCGCTGCAGATTCTGCGGGATGTACAAGACGGTGAAGTACCGTCTGCGTCCGGAAGCGGAGGTGCTTGCGGAGATCGCCGAAGCCGAAGAGGAATATCCGGAGACAAGGCGGATCTTCCTGGCGGATGGCGATGTCATGGCGCTTCCGTTTGACCGGCTCAAAACTTATCTGGAAGCGCTGAATGCGGCATTCCCGCGTCTCTGCCGGATCAATGTGTATGCGAACGGAAGTTCCATTGGCGGGAAACGTGTTGCCCAGCTGGAGATGCTGCGGAAACTCAAACTTCATACGCTGTACATGGGGCTGGAAAGCGGATCGCAGGAGGTGCTGGACCTGTTCGGAAAAACGGAACGGGTGGATGAGATGATCGCCGCTTCTGTGACTGCGCAGAAACTCGGATTCCGCTGTTCTGTCATGATTCTGATCGGACTCGGCGGAAAGACCTTGCGGGAGGAGCACATCCGGCAGACGGCGTCCGCCCTGAACCGCATGCAGCCGGCGCTGCTTTCGGCGCTTCGTTTTATTCCGGTTCCCGGACTTGCCCTGCCGGAGGGCTTCTCTCCCGTGACGGAGTATCAGGCGGTCGAGGAATTGCGGGAGATCATCAGCCGTCTGGAATTGAATCATACGGTGTTCCGGGCGAATCATACCTCCAATCCGGTTCCGCTTGCCGGTCGTCTGCCGCAGGATCGGGAAGCGCTCTGCGGGGAGCTCTCCCGGCAGCTGGCATCCGGAGCGCTGGACAGGCGGGGGCCCGGAGACGTTCCGCTTTTCCTGTAAGGGGTTGGAAGGATTCCCTCTCTTCCTCTCCTTTCCTTCAGCGGAGGCATTTGACAAAACCGCTGTGCCGCTGTATGTTTCCCGGACAGGTTGGAAACACGGAGTCGGAACCATGTATTGGGAATGGAAACAGAATTTTGCCTGTCCGGGAGTGTATCCGGGCAGTTTTCTTGTGTTCTGGAAAATGAATCGTCACCATCGGCCGCTTCAGGATTTTTCGATGCCGTTTCTGAAATTTCCGGAGAAGGGGCGTGTACTGGATATCGGATGCGGAGGCGGATTTTTCATCGCCTCCATGCGGAAGCGCGCTCCGGAATCGCATTTCTACGGAGTGGACGTTTCGCCGCTTTCCGTAAGGAAATCCCGATCGTTCAACCGCCGCGCGGTGAAACGCGGTCAGGTGGAGATTGTGGAGGGATCGGTCTCTGCGCTTCCGTTTCCCGATACGTTTTTCGATCTGGCGACGGCGTCGGAGACCATCTATTTCTGGCCGGATCCGGCGTCGGATCTCCGTGAGGTCGCGCGCGTCCTGAAGCCCGGCGGAATGTTCGCCGTCTGCTGCGATTCGGCCGATAAGGAGGCCGCCAGAAAATATACCGATCACATCCGCGGCATGACCGTCTACTCCGCGGAGGAGCTTTCCGCCTTTTTCTCCGGAGCGGGATTCGTCCATATCGAGTGTCATTCCGATTCCGCGACCGGCATGCTCTGCGTGACCGGAACCCTTCCGGAAAGCGTCGGACCGGAACCTTAATTCAAAAGAAAATTCAGCGGAAGACGGAACCGTTCCGCGGGGAAGCCGATCACATTGTCAAGGCTCCCCTCCAGCGATTTGACCAGCATCTCTCCATGATCCTGAATGGCGTAGGCTCCGGCCTTGTCGAGAACCGGAACCAGCGAGAGATAACGCCGGATGGTTTCCGGATTCAGCCGATGAAACGTGACTTGCGACGTTTCCGCAAAACGGATCCGGATGCTGCGCGACAGACAGCGGATCGCACATCCGGTGGTCACCGAATGCGTTCTTCCCGAAAACAGCGAGAGCATCCGGAAGGCGTCCTCCAAATCTTTCGGTTTGCCGAGAATGCGGTCCTCGAACTCAATGACCGTATCCGCTCCGATGACCAGATCGTCCGGGAAGCGGGCGGCGACCTCTTCGGCTTTCCGAAGCGCGTTCTCCAGAGCCAGCATCATCCACGGCCCCTCCTGGAGCTCTTCCGCCGCCGAACTCCTGACCGTGAACGGAAAGCCCAGCGTGCCGAGCAGTTCCCTGCGCCGGGGCGATGCGGATGCCAGAATCAGATTCATTCCAGAACCTTTTCCACGGATCGTTCCGACCAGGAGGTGAGGGTGTAGTTGTCCTTGTAGAAGCGCATTCCCCAGCCGCGCAGAACGCCGAATTCGTCGAAGACCAGCGGGGTGCACTCATCGCGTGTCGCCATGCCGTCGCTCCAGCGGGTCCGGGTATAGTAGAACCAGTGGTTCGAGGTGTTGTAGACCTCTTCGCTCATCGGTTCGCCCATGATCTTCCGCACTTCCTCTTTGGTCATGCCGACCCGGAGCCTGGCAAGATTCGTCCGATTGGTGTCGATCACGCTCCACATGGAGGGCGAAAGAATCGACTTGTCCCGGTCCACCAGCGCGCACGAGGCGAGAAGCGGCAGAAGCGCCGCCGCGGAGACCATCATAAATGTTTTACTGAGTGATTTTTTCATGATGTCATATTATACATCCGCAAACTCTTTTCGGCAAGTCGGGAATGGAATTTCTTCCCGAAAAAGCTCCGGAGGCTCCCGGTTCTGCGCGCATTCGTCCTTTTGTGCCCCTGTGCCCGGGAAAGGGGACCGGAACATCGGCAGAGTCCGGAAGCCCCGGGGGTGGGGCGGTTCAGAGCCGGAGCATATTCCAGCCGAATTTCTTCCGGAATTCCTGCGAAGAGATGCCCGTCATGCGTTGGAAGAAACCGGATCAGCGGAATTCCGAACAGAAGCGGTATTTTCCCGCGATCTCCCTGATGGAGAGCTCCGTTGAGACGATCTTTTCCACGACTTTCGGGCCGGTTGCTCTTCCGGAAAACGTTTCGGCGAAATCTCCATGTCCTGTTTGAATTTCCGGGAGAAGACTTTGGAACGCATGCCGTGAAGTTCTGCAAGTTTCTTCCCAGCGAGTCCCGCGTGCAGTTTCCGGGGCATGAGCCGGATTCCCGGGAACATCGCGGCATTTGCCCGCGACAGATCTTTTCGGGATTCCGATTCTGTTCGGCAAGCCGGGCGGATGTCATTCGAACCACGCCTGGTTCGGCAAGCTCACGGGGTCGCCCCCGGACGGGCGTCATGCCGGAGAGAGGCGGCACTTCGGTTTTACGCCGATCGGCGGGCATGATCGCAGCGGCATGACCGCAGTGCTGGCTTCCGTGGCGAAAATGCCGCCGCCGGGGATGAGGACAGGCAGTCATGTTTTCAATCTGACGCCGGATCCGAACCTGAAGGAGGATCCGGGGTTCGGCAAAACCATCCGCCTGATCGAAACCTGTTTCCGCCTGGGGGACCCCCTCTTCCGCTGAAGAATGTCGGGCGTCCGAAGCGTTAGGAGGCGCAGAGGGAGCCGGAGACGCATGGAAATCTCCGGATCTTTCCCCTGTTCTCCCGACCGGAGAAGAGGGGAGCCCCTCCTCCGCTCCGCCGGGAGGTGCGTTATTCCGGAATGAGTTCGACCACCGGATGTGGAACGCCTCCGTGCGGATGGAACTCGGAAAGCCAGCTGTTTCCATCCGATTCAAAGCATTTTGTTCCGAACATCGGGCCGCAGGAGGTGCTGCGGACGATTTTCACTTCGACGGTGCGCCCCGCAAAATGTCCGGGAATCCGCCAGGCAAAGGGTGCCCATGCCCGTTCGCCGAGAGATTCGCCGTCCAGAAACAGTTCCGTATCGAGATCATCGGCTTCGATGCGCAAAAGCGAGGCGTCGACGGGAACGGCAAACGATCCGGACTGAATGAGTTTTCCAATGTATTCCTCCAGACCGTTTCCATCTTCCTCATACCGGGACAGCACGGCGTCGGACACGGCGAAGTCTCCCGCCAGGAACGCAGTCGGAAGATAGGGATAATCCGGAACATCCGAGAGCAGTTCGAACACATGTTCCCCTGCTTCGAGATCGAATATCTCCGTTTCGCGGCAGAGCTCCCGGAATCCCTGCGGAAGCGAGGAGCATTTCTGCTGCGCCGCGACGGGTTTGCCGTCCATGCGCAGTTCCGCGCTTCCGCCATAGGTGCGGAGAATGAGAGTCAGACCGGTCAGCGAGTCGTTCACGCGGAGACGGCAGATTCCGTTTTCAAACCGGAGGCGCTTCAGGTTCGGCCGATCCGTTTTCACGCTCCATCCGGGGAAGGAGCGGGTGCCTTCCGCCTCCAGAACGAACGGAATTTTCTGTCCGTTCCGGTGCAGGAGAAGAGCTCTGCGTTCGGGAGAAGCGGAGAAATTCACGATCTCGGTGGAATGATCCGCATAAGTCCGCAGGAAAACATCCTTGACGGGAGCTCCGTTTTTTTCGGTGACGAAGGTTTGCAGAGGGACGGTTCTGTCCAGATCGCGGAGGAACTGTTCCTGACAGTTCCAAATTCTTCCCGAGTTTTCCTCAAGGATACCGACGGGTTCCAGACGCAGAACGAAAGGAGCGCCGGCCGTTTCCTCCTTTCCGATGAGGGACCATTGTCTCTGCGCGGCGGTCAGATGGATCAGCAGTTCGTTGAGGGGACATTCCCGGTCGGGATAGCGGATCTGAATCTCGGGATGGAAGGCTTTTCCCGCGGTTTCCGCGGCGGCTGCCGCATCCTCTCCGAGAAGTTTCAGGGCATGGAACCAGGGCTGTGTCCGGGAATAGGGGTTGAAATACTGGCTTTTTTCCACATTTCCGCGCATGTCGAGCTGAGCGACGGCAAGGACATAATGATTGATGCCGAACATGGAAGCGGTCCGGATCATTTTTTTCATCTGTCCGAGCGGCATGTCGCAGGGGCCGAGCGCGAAGAGCTCCGCGAGTCCTCCGTTTCCGTTTTTCCGGATTCCGTGTTCCACCGTTCCCAGGGTGAGCCACTCGGTGTTGTCCATGCGCCGCCGGGTGAAGATCTCATCCATTCCGGGCAGGGAGAAGGTGTCGGTGACAGCCAGAGGGCGACCGCTGGCGCGCAGGGCTCCGGCGGGAGAGCTTTCGTCCATGAGATGCCCGGTCAGAAGGAGATTATGCGCGGTGCACCAGTCGCGGATCGGCTGCATGAATGCTTTCTGAAACCGCGAGCCCAGAAGCTCCCGGACGACCGGCTGCCAGAAGGGATCGCAGTGATTTTTCAGACAGTAAACAAGATCCGCATCGAGCTGTCGCCCTGTCCGTTCCGCATACTCTTCCCTCATGCCCGGATAGCAGGCGATGCGGAGTCGTTCCTCGTTTGGCGTTTCGCCGTGCCAGACATACAGAAACGAGGGTTCGTCGCTGAAAATTCCTTTGATGAGAGTGCCGAAGAACTCTCCGAGCTTTTCCGCATATCTTTCATGCGTGGAGCGGACGAAGGCGCGCATAGCTTCCGGATTGAGCACATCCGGACGGGCGGGATTTTTCCCTTCGCGGATCGTCCAGGTTCCGTTTTGTTCCAGAACCTGAAGATAGTGCAGGGCGTATTCGGGATTTTCCCTCATGATTTTTCCGCCGCACTGACCGCTGGGCCAGTTGAATTCGTCGTAGAGCCAGAAGGAGGTGAAGTTGAGCCGTTTTCCCTCCTCCAGAAAGATGCGGCAGGTGTCGAACCACTCCTCGCTGAGGTATTCCAGTTCGCAGCCGGAGCGGGGATAGAGCAAATACTGTGTGATGCCGACCTCCTTGAAAGCGGTCAGGGTTTCCGAGATCATGTTCCGATCGGGTTTTCCGGTCAGCGCGCCCATCGGGATCAGGGGATTTTCCTTTTCTGCACTCATCATTTGATATTCTCCAGATAGAGGTTGTTGGATGTCTCTTTTTTAATTATACAATATTATTGTATTTTATCAACAGGGAATTCTGTTTTTTTCCTGTATTTTTCTTTCTGGGAACGAAAGAATGGTTCATGATGTTTCCTGGCGGGCGGATCGGAGGCCCCTTCCGTCGGGAGCTCGATTCGGAAGAAAGCGGATTTCCTGTTTTGTCCGGGTTCCGGAATCGGAAATCCGTCAGAGTGTCTGGACGCGCGGAAGAACGTTTCGGGAAAAAGAAGAGCGGCAGCCGTTGAAATTTTCCGGGAGGAAAGATAGATTAACACGGATTCTTATTTCAGAAAATCGTCAGGAAAACAGGGGAGTTCAGTTATGGAGTGTATGGAATGGAAGGAATCGATTCCGGTGAAGGGATACCGGGATGTGATCGTGGCGGGAGGCGGAGTCGCGGGAGTCGCGGCGGCACTTTCCGTTGCAAGAGCTGGAAAAAAAGTCCTGCTGCTGGAAAAGGCAAATCTGCTCGGCGGTCTTGCAACCATCGGACTGATTAATCTTTTTGTCCCCATGTGCAACGGACGCGGAAAACAGATCATCTTCGGCATGGCCGAGGAGCTGCTCCGCCTTTCCGTGAAATACGGGTACGATTTCATCCCGGAAGAGTGGAAAAACGGAGAACCGGAACAGCCGACCAATGTCCGGTACATTGCCCGCTATTCGCCTCAGATTTTCGCTCTCGCCCTCACGGAGCTGCTTCAGCAGGAGGGCGTGGAGATCCTTTTCGACTGTCTGGCGACGCGTCCCGTGATGAACGCCGGTCACTGCGAGGGCCTCCTGCTGGAAAGCAAGTCCGGTCGCGAATTCTATCCGGCCGGCATCGTCATCGACACCACCGGCGACGCCGATCTCCTTTTCCGCGCCGGAATCCCCACCGTTCAGGGGAAAAACTATTTTACCTACGTCGGTCATACCATCACGCTGGAAAACTGCAGAAAGGCCGTTGAGGCAAACGACATCCGTCTTGCGCTCGGCTCCTGCGCAGGCGGAAACGCCGATCTTTACGGACACAATCATCCGGAGGGCATGAAGTTCTTCTCCGGGACCACGGTCGAGGATGTCTCCGATTTTCTGATCCGCAATCAGCGTCTCCTTCTGGACCGCATCAGAAACGAGAACCGCACCTCGCGCGATATTGTCACGCTGCCCACCATGCCGCAGCTTCGCACAACCCGCCGGATCGACGGCGACTACACTCTCCTGGAAAGCGATAAATACCGCCATTTCGAGGACTCCATCGGCGCCATCTGCGATTTCGAACGGCGCGATTTCCTCTATGAAATTCCCTTCCGGACACTGGTCCGCACCGGCTATGACAATCTGATTACCGCGGGGCGGTCCGCTTCCGCCGACGGGTACGCGTGGGATGTCGTGCGCGTGATCCCGCCGGCGATTCTTACCGGACAGGCCGCCGGAGCCGCCGCGGCGCAGGCGCTGGAAACGGGATGTCCGATTTATTCTGTGGATCTCCCCCGCCTTCAGTCTTCGCTGGAAAAAGCCAGAGTCATGATCCACTTCGATGACGCGCTCGTGCCCGGAGCCGACCGCAGGGATGCGGGCAGTCGCGGCGAGGATTTCGGGCACATCTGACTCCTGCGGAGAATTTTCCCTTCCCCGGAAAGATTCCCCGCGGATCGTTTTTCCCGGAGGTCCCCGAATCTTCCGGATTGCCGGATTGTAATCTTTTCAGACTCGAAAACGTGGAAAAAATCCCGGAACACCCGTTTTCCTTTTTGGAAATCGGGTGTATAGTACCGGGATGTTTTTTTTATGGTCAAAGAACAGGAGCTTCTATTTATGTGCGGAATTGTTGGTTTTACCGGAAACAGACCGGCTGCGCAGATTCTCATCGACGGACTCAAACGCCTCGAATACCGCGGTTACGATTCCGCGGGAATCTCCCTGGCCGGGAACAAGTTGATTACCGTGAAAGCCGTCGGCAAAGTGAAGAATCTGGAAGCCGCGGTCAATGAACTCGGTCCTCTGCCGAACACCACCGGAATCGCCCATACCAGATGGGCCACTCACGGGGCGCCTTCGGTGAAAAATGCACACCCGCATGTGGATTCCTCCGGGCGTTTTGCCGTGGTGCACAACGGAATCATCGAAAATTATGCGGAACTCAAACAGAAACTCGAACAGCAGGGACACAAATTCGTATCCGATACCGACAGCGAGGTGATTCCGAATCTGATTGCGGAATTTTACCAGGGGGATTTTGTCCAGGCGGTCGCTTCCGCGCTTCGGCGGATCTCCGGAACCTACGGAATCGCCGTGCTCTGCACGGATTATCCCGATACCATCATTGCGGCGCGGCACGGAAGCCCGATTGTCGTGGGGCTCGGCGACGAGTGCAACATCGTTGCCAGCGACGTCACTCCGCTTGCCGCCTACACGCGCAAAGTCATCTATCTCGACGACGGCGACCTTGCGATTCTCACGCCGAAAAACGTGGAGCTGCGGACCATCGAGAATCTGCCGGTCGAGCGGGAGGTCTCCAGCATCGACTGGGACATTTCCGCATCGGGAAAGGGATCGTACGACCATTTCATGCTCAAGGAGATTTTTGAACAGCCGGACTCCATTGCCAATACGATTCGCGGTCGGCTGGATTACCGGCTCAAGAGTGCGATCCTTTCCGGACTGCGTCTTTCCCCGCATGAACTTGCGAAGATTTCGCGTATCGTGATTGCCGGCTGCGGAACGAGTCTTCACGCGGGCATGGTCGGAGAGTACTTCTTTGAGGACATCGCCAGCATTCCGACCGAGGTGGAGCAGGCGGCCGAGTTCCGTTACCGCAATCCGATCATTGATCCGGATACGCTTGTGCTTCCGATCAGTCAGTCGGGCGAGACCGCCGACACTCTTGCCGCCGTCCGCGAGGCCATGAACAAAGGCGCCATTGTGGCGGCTCTCTGCAATGTGGTCGGTTCGACCATCGCGCGGGAGGCCGGACGGGGCATCTATCTTCATGCGGGGCCGGAGATCAGCGTCGCCTCCACCAAGGCCTTCACCTGTCAGGTGACGGTTCTTCTGATGCTTGCACTGATGCTGGGACGCAACCGCCGTCTCAGCCGCGACGACGGCGAACGGCTCATGCTGGAAATTGAAAAACTGCCCGATCTGATCCGGGAGACGCTGAAACAGGCGCCGGTCATTGAGCGCATCGCGGAAAAGTATGCCTATGCCGAGGATTTCTTCTATATCGGGCGCGGCTGTCTGTATCCGACTGCGCTGGAGGGCGCGCTCAAGCTCAAGGAGATCAGCTACATTCACGCGGAAGGCTATCACGCCGCGGAGCTGAAACACGGACCGATTGCGCTGTTGGATGAAAAGGTGCCGGTCCTGGCGCTCGCCAACGCGATTCCCGGACAGGAAAAGATGATCGGAAACATTCAGGAATGTCTGGCCCGCAAATCCTCTGTGATCGCGGTTGTCACCGGAGACGATACCGCCGCGGACAAGTTCACCGGCGACATCATCCGTGTTCCGCCATCCTCGCGTTTCACGGCGCCGGTCACCACCGTGGTGGCGCTTCAGCTGTTCGCCTACTACTTTGCCCGGGCGAGAGGCTGTGAAATCGACCATCCGAGGAACCTGGCGAAGAGCGTCACCGTGGAATGATGAATGTTCCGGAATTGAAAAAGCGTCTGGCGGAACTCCGCGCCCTGTTTCCGGAGCTTCTCCGAAGGGATTGCGTCCGTCTGAAACGGGAGTTCGACCGTGCCGTTTCCGCGCTCGAGGGGAAGCCGGAGACCGCGGAGCATCTGATCAACGCTCTTTCGTTTCAGGTGCAGCGGGCGCGGAAGCGTTCGATCGCCGGAATTGCCGAGGATTTGCGTTATGAGTTTCCGGAAGATCTGCCGATCTCTTCGCATGTTCCGGCCATCTGCGAGAAGCTGAAGAGTCATCCGGTGGTGATTGTCTGCGGCTCGACGGGGTCGGGCAAGACGACTCAGCTGCCGAAGATCGCGCTGTCCGCCGGACTGGGACGGGTCGGGCGGATCGGCTGTACGCAGCCCCGCAGGATTGCCGCCTCCTCTCTTGCCCGGCGGGTCGCGGGGGAGCTCGCCTGCGAATGCGGGGCGCAGGTGGGATACAAGGTGCGCTTCGACGACCGCACGGCGGAAAACACCGTCGTCAAATTCATGACCGACGGCATTCTGCTGGCTGAAACGCGGGACGATCCCATGCTCGATCAGTACGACTGCATCATTCTTGACGAGGTTCACGAGCGGTCGCTGAACATTGATTTTCTGCTGGGATATCTGAAACTTCTTTTGAAGAAACGGCCGGATCTCAAGCTGGTCATTTCGTCCGCCACGCTGGAATCGGAGCGGATCTCCGCGTTTTTCGATCACGCGCCGGTGGAAGAGGTCGAGGGGCGTCTTTTTCCGATTGAGGACTGCTATCTGGAACCGGAGGAGGATGAGGAGCTTGCTGAAAGCGTCGCGCGCGGCGTGACCTTTCTGGATGAAATCGACCGTCGCGGCGACATTCTGGTGTTTCTTCCCGGCGAACGGGAGATCCGGGACTGTGCGGAACTGCTGAAGGGACGGAATTTCCCCAATACGGAAATTCTGCCGCTGTTCGGCCGGCTCTCCGCGGGCGATCAGCAGCGGGTGTTCAGCGCGTCGCGCTTTCGGAGGATTGTTCTGGCGACCAACGTGGCGGAGACCTCACTGACCATTCCCGGAATCCGGTATGTGGTGGATTCGGGACTGGTGCGTCTGAGCCGGTACAATCCGCGCACGCGGATTCAGGAGCTGCGGGTGGAGACGATTTCCCAGGCAAGCGCCCGGCAGAGACGGGGCCGCTGCGGTCGTCTCCGCGACGGCATATGCGTGCATCTTTATTCGGAGGAGACGCTGAAGGAGAGCGCCGAATTCACGCCGCCGGAGATTCAGCGTTCGTCGCTGGCCGGAGTGATTCTGCAGATGGCGTCGCTGAATCTGCCGCCGCTGGGAGAGTTCCCGCTGGTGGATGAGCCGTCGCCGGCGCTTGTGCGGGAGGGGATGCGGGCGTTGAACGATCTGCGCGCCCTCAACGGAACGCGTCTGACGCCGCTCGGACGCAAACTGGCGGCGATGCCCCTGGATCCTCATCTCGGAAAGATGCTTCTGGAGGCGGATCGGCATCGGCTGCTTTCCGAACTGCTTGTGATTGTTGCGTTTCTGAGCATTCCGGACCCGCGGGAGCGTCCGTTTGACAAGGCGGGCGAAGCCGATGCCGCCCATCGGAAATTCGCATCCGACAAATCCGATTATCTGGGGATTCTGAATCTCTGGCTGGCGCTTGAGGAGGAGTATCGGAACAACCGGAACTCCAATCAGGCACTGCGGCGTTTTGCGCAGAAGAACTATCTGAACTATCGGCGCATCCGGGAGTGGCGCAATCTGGCGGATGATCTGCGGGAGCTCTGCGCGGAGGCCGGATGCCGTTCGAAAAACGAGATCAATTTGGAGCGTCTTCCGTATGATGTTCTGCACAAGGTTCTGCTGAGCGGACTGCCGCGCCAGCTGGGGTGCTACAACCGGGAGACGCGTCTGTATTCGGACATGGGGGGAAAAAAATTCCTGCTGTTTCCCGGTTCCGGACTGGCCAGACGGAAATCTCCGCCGGACTGCGTGCTTTCCTTCGCTCTGGTGGAGACGACGCGAGTGTTTGCCCGCTGCAATGCGGAGGCGCGTGCGGAGTGGCTGGAACAGATTGCGCCGCATCTCTGCGCTTATGTCTACGACAATGTCTACTGGGATGAGCGTTCGGGATTTGTCTATGCCAGAGAACGGGTGACGGCCGGACAGCTGGTGATTCATCCGGGACGGCGCTGTCATTACGCCAAGACGCATCCGAAGGAGGCCCGGGAGGTTTTTCTCCGGGAAGGGCTGGTCACGGGGGCGGCGAATCTGCGCGGAACCTGGCTGGAGGAGAGCAGCTACCTGATCCGGGAACTGCGGCTGCTGGAACTCAAGATCCGCCGGGTGGATTCCCTGATCGACGAGGTCGCGCTGTATGACTGGTTTGACCGCATGCTTCCGCCGGAGGTCTGCTCCGTCGATGCCGTGAAGCGTCTCTGGAACGCGGAGAAGAAGAGTTATGCTCCTCCGCCGGAAGAGTTTACAACGGAAGCCTATTCCGAACTGCGCGAAAGCGATTATCCGGACTTTCTCATGTTTGCCGGACAGCGTTTTCCGCTTTCCTACCGCTACGATCCCGGAGAGAAGTTCGACGGGGTCACGCTTCTTGCGCGCGAGGATTCTCTGAATCTGCTCAATCCCCATGTTCTGGACTATCTGGTGCCGGGGTATCTGCCGCAGAAGCTGGAACGGATGATTCGCTCCCTGCCGAAGAATCTCCGGGTGGAGCTGATGCCGATCGGGAATGCGGTCGATGCCTTCATGCGGCGCTATCGGGCCGGAGAGATTTTCACGGAACAGCCGCTGGCGGCGGCTCTGGCGGATTTCCTGGGGGAGGAGTATGGCGTCGAACTGGAGCAGGAGGCGTTTGACCGCGCGGATTTTCCGGAGTATCTTCAGATGAAACTTGCGATTCTGAACGGACAGGGGAAGATCCGGAAGATCACACGGACATTCCCGGATGTGCACCGGATGGATTCCTGTTTGAGTTCCAACATTCCTGCGGTGAAGCAATGGAATCTGGAGCATTGTCACTGCTGGCCGGGGCTCTCCGGGAGTCTGCCGTATTCGATCACGGTGTCGAAGGAGGCGGGGACGCCCGGCTATCCGGCGGTGGTCGCGGAGGAGGAGAGCGTCGGGCGGAAAGTGTTTCTGAAGGAGGCGGAGGCGAAACTTCAGCATGAACGCGGACTTCAGAAGCTTTATCGTCTCGAGATGCCGGTTCTGGTCAAGCACATGAGATCGGCGCTGAAGGTGCCGCACGATCTGGAACTGAGTTTTTTTCTGAACGATCCGCAGTGGCGGGAGGAGCTGATCGACGCCACCATCCTGGAGTCGTTTCCGATGGACAGCTGGGACATCCGTTCCGCGGCGGATTTTGCCCGCTGCCTGGAGGCCTCCCGGGACACTGCGGCGGAACTGCTGGCGAAAAATCTTGCGGAATTGAAGAGTATATTTCAGCTTTATGAGCAGGTGATGTCGCTGAAGCGCCGTCTGCCGCGCGATTCGGACTGTGCGGCGGCGATGGATGAGCGTCTGAATCTGCTGTTCCGGAAAGGGTTTCTCCGCTGCCGCAAAGCGTTCAGCCGCTACGACCGGTATTTGAAAGCGCTGAAAATCCGTGTGGAGCGTGCGTTGACGGCTCCGGGAAAGGATGCGCAGAAGGGGGCGGATTTGGAAGCGTATGCTTCGAAACTGAAACTGGCTTTGGAGCTTGAGCCGGATCTGGAGCGGCGGGAGGATCTCTATGCGTTCTACCTGCTGTTCGAGGAGGCCAATATCAACCGGTATGCGCCCGAGATCCGGACGCTGGAGAAATGCGGTCCCGAGGTCCTGAAACGCAGCTGGGACGCTTTGAAACTCTGAGCCGTGTCCCGCGGTCCCGGAAACGCTGCAGCAGAACAGGGATCTCCCTGTTGAATCCCACTGGAGGAACCGACCGGGAAGAGAGCTTCAGAAATGACTGGCAGTCAGGAGGATGGCAGACTGTTTCCGGAATGAAAAGGACGTTCCCACAATCCCATTCGGGGATTGAAGTCTGACGGTTTCCTTATCATTCCGGAATCCTGTCCGGGAAGCTGCTGTTTCCCTCATGGGGGGAAGAGATCAGAACTTCTTTGTTTTCAAGCTGTCAGAGCAGCAGGAGAGGGGGGCGGTTCCCCGATCGGCCGGGAATTGTCATGGCTCGTCGGAGATGTCCGGGGACGACGATATTTCCGATATGGATTGTTTTCTGTGAAATTGAAAAAATAGGATGACCATTTTCAATTTGTCCGATGTAGGATGGCATGTCCCTTTTCCATTTTTCCGACACTCGACTTGCCGGTTGTTCTTTGAATTTCCATGTTTAGCGTCAGAATCCTTTCGGAGAGGATCCATACTCTTCGGTTTTACTTCTCTGATTCTGTCGGAGAGCTGTCCGGTCCGCCACTGGGAGGAGAGCCCTTCCGGATTTCCTGTTTCGTGCGCCATTTTGCGGATTCTGTATTTCCCCGTCGGTTTCCAGACCTGATCGAACGCTCTCCTCATCCCGGAACGGAACGTTTCCGGAATGCCTGCGGAAAATCCCGGAAAAGGAGCGTTTCCATCCATGGTTTTTACCGGAATAAACCAATCCCGTCGAACATTTCCCGATTCGCCTTGTCTGTAGAGGCATACGAACCCATGCTTTTTCAAGGAACTCAACAGGAGGAAACGATTATGAGTCAGGAAGAATTACAGAAACTTCAAAGAGATATTGTAGAGGCTTCGGCGTTCATTCGTCCTCTGAAGACCGAGATGAGCCGTATTGTCGCGGGTCAGAACATTCTGATCGACCGGCTGATCGCCGCTATGCTTTCCGATGGGCACGTTCTGCTGGAAGGTCTGCCGGGACTGGCCAAGACTCTGGCCGTCAAGACCCTGGCACAATCGCTGGACGGCGAATTCTCCCGTATCCAGTTTACGCCGGATCTTCTTCCCGCCGATGTGGTCGGTACCAACATCTACAATCCCGTCGAACACAGCTTTTCCGTGAAGAAGGGCCCCGTGTTCGCCAATATTGTCCTCGCCGATGAAATCAACCGCGCACCCGCGAAGGTCCAGAGCGCCCTTCTGGAGTGCATGCAGGAAAAGCAGGCGACCGTTGCCGGAACCACCTTTCAGATGCCGGAACCGTTCCTGGTCCTTGCCACGCAGAACCCGATCGAACAGGAAGGAACCTATCCTCTGCCCGAGGCCCAGATCGACCGTTTCCTCTTCAAACTCCGCATCGATTATCCGAATCGCGAGGAAGAGCGTCTCGTCGCGGAACGCATGGGCCATCCCGAGTGCTTCCCGAAGGCCATGCCCGTGGCAAAACTTTCCGACATCAGCAATGCCAGGAAGTGGGTGGACAAGATCTATATGGACGAAAAGATTCTGGATTACATCCTCGATATCGTCTGGGCGACCCGTCCGAAACACCGGCAGGAGCTTTCGCAGAGACAGTCCGGCGCGAAACTGGATGACATTGACACCATGGTGGAAGTCGGCGCCTCTCCGCGTGCGACCATCGCCCTGGTGATCGCCGCCAAAGCCATGGCGTTCATGGAGGGCCGCGCCTATGTGATCCCGCAGGATGTGAAGAATATCGCTCATGATGTCCTGCGCCACAGAGTGATTCTCTCCTACGAGGCGGAAGCCGAAAACCGCACGCAGGACGACATCATCACCGGAATTCTCGACGAACTCAAAACCCCCTGATGCCGCCCGCGAAATTCCCCGAATCTTCGAACGAAAGGAATAGAAAATGCTGGCAAGGGATCTGATAGCCAAAGTCAGAAAAATCGAGATCAAGACCCGGAAGCTCGTGGAGGAACTTACCGGAGGCGCTTATCACAGCGTCTTCAAAGGGCGCGGAATCGAATTCAGCGAGGTGCGTGAATACACCCCGGAGGACGATGTGCGCGATATCGACTGGAATGTCACCGCGCGCATGGGCGTGCCGTATATCAAAAAATATGCGGAGGAACGGGAACTGACCGTCATTATCGCCATCGACGCATCCGCCTCGGTGTTTTTCGGTTCCGGCGCGGAGACCAAGCATGACCGGATCGCTGAAACCGCCGCGCTTCTCGCGTTCAGTGCGATCCGCAACAACGACAAGGTCGGACTGCTGGTGTTCACCGACAAAACCGAGCTCTGGCTTCCGCCGCGCTCCGGTCGTTCGCATGTCCTGCGGCTGATCCGCGAACTGCTTGCGTTCCAGCCGCGCTCTCCGCGCACCGACATCGGTTCCGCCATGGATTCCCTGATCCGGAACCTCAAAAAGCGCGCCGTGGTCTTTCTGATCAGCGATTTTCTGGATACGCATTCGTATGAAAAGCCGATGAAGATTCTCAATTCCAGACACGATCTCGTCGCGGTCCGGGTCCTGGACAAAACCGAACTGGAACTGCCCCCGATGCCCATGCTGGAATTCGAAGACTCCGAAAGCGGCGAAACACTCTTCTTCGACGCCTCTTCCCCCTTCCTGCGGGATCAGTATGCGAAAGCCGCGGAGCAGCAGATGGAAGAAGAGTGCGAAACATTCCACCGGGCCAAAGTCGATCTGGTCGATCTTCGCTGCGACGGGGATATGGTCAGGCCTCTGATGGCGTTCTTCCGGAACCGGAAACGAAAGAGAGGATAAATCCGAAATGAGAAGACATACATCGAAAAAAAACGGATTTCTCCGGGCGCTTCTGATTACGGCTCTTGTTCTGATCGCCGCGGCTGCGGCGTTCGGAGTCGCAACCGCCGTGAAATACCGCGCCTCCGCGAAATCCGCCGGGAAGGCGGTCATTGAACAGCCGCCGGTCCTGTCGGCCGACAAGGAAGTCCCGATCGGAGAGAATATCCGTGTGACCGCCACGATCCGGATCCCCTGGGGTCGCCGTCCGGTCGCCTTCGACGCGCTCCCCGGCAAGGGGGCGCAGCTGGCCGGAGCTCCGGAATTTGTCCGCGAGTCCATCAACTGGGGATCGACCCTCTGGCGATTCAGCGCGGTGATCCACGCCTATCGCTCCGGACTCATCGAGCCGGGAACCATGACCGCGGTGCTCGAAGGCGGAGCGGAGAGAAAGCAGGAGCTTTCCATGTCGCTGCCCGGCTTTACCGCAAAGGCGCTTCCCGTTTCCGACCGCGAGGAACTGGTGACCGCGGGAAAAATCGAGGAATCCGGGGGAACGGCAGGTCGATCGAAACTCCTGATCGCCCTGATCGCTGTGATTGCCGCAGCCGGAATTCTCTTTGTTCTGCTTCGCAGCAGAAAAGCTCGGAAACAGGCGCCGCCTCCGTGGACGGTTGCGCTTGATACCATCGGGCACATCCGCAGCGATCTGCACAACGGAAGAGCGAACGCCGCTTCCGCGATTGTGTCGCTGACCGATGTGATCCGCGCGTATCTGGAGAGCCGTTTCCATCTTCGCGTCGAACATCAGACAACGCGCGAATTTCTGGATGACATCCGCCGCGGCGGGCCCCTGGATGCCAAACAGAGCAGTTTTCTGAAAGAGTTTCTCAATTCCGCCGACATGGTGAAGTTCGCCAGAGCACCCGCCGACGTCATGCTCTTTGACGAAGCCGCCACCCGTGCGGAAACCCTGGTCCGCGAAACGGCGGTCCCCGAAGCGGAACAAGGAAAGGAGGTTTCAAAATGATGACGGTTTTTGCCCATCCGTGGTTCCTGACGGCGGCGCTGCCGGTGCTGCTGATCGCGTTCTATGTCTGGCGCAGGAAACGGCCCGGCATCCGGATTCCGTCGCTGAGCGCGGCGAAGCAGGCGGCGTCGAAGTCGCGGAGGATTCACTGGAAGCGTCTGGTTCCGTTTGTGCTGTATACGGTGTCGATGCTGCTGCTGGTCGTTGCGCTGGCGCGTCCCAGAGAGGGGCTCGAACAGATCAACCGCAGAGCCGAAGGCATTGACATCATTGTCGCCCTGGACCTTTCCGGAAGCATGAAGGCGATCGACATTCCCCGCGGAATGGCGCGGAACCGGATCGAGAGCTCCCTGAACAACGGAACGCTCCGCAGCCGGATTGAAACGGCGAAAAAGGAGATTGCAAAATTCATTGAGGCTCGTCCAAACGACCGGATCGGGCTGATCGCCTTTGCGCCTCTTCCGTATATGGCCTGTCCGCCGACTCTGGATCATGCATGGCTGCTGACCAATCTGGACAATCTGGATGCCGGTGTGATCGGCGATATGACGAATATTGCCGGTCCCATGGCCTCCGCGGTTCAGCGGTTGAAGGATTCAGAGGCGAAACGCAAGATCATCGTCCTTTTCACCGACGGCAGCAACAATGTCGATGCGAAAGTGACGCCCCGTCAGGCGGCGAAACTGGCGAACACCTTTGACATCACCGTCTACACGGTCGGAATTGGCTCCGGCTTCTCGGTGGTGCCGCAGGATACGTTTGCCGGACGGACCTTTGTTCCGGTTCAGAACGATTTTGACGAACCGCTTCTGAAGGACATCGCCTCCACCTCCGGCGGAAAATACTACCGCGCCGAGGATGCCGAAAGCATGGCCGCCGCCATGAAGGAGATCGATTCTCTGGAAAAGACCTCGTTTGAGCAGCAGACGCTGGTCAACTGGCGGGAGCTGGCTCCCGGCTTCATCGCGGGAGCTTTGGTGTGCATGCTGCTTGCATTCCTGCTGGAGAACAGTGTGATGAAGCGAATTCCATAAAAAAATCCGTTCCACGCATTCGCTTCATCCCCGTCTGGTTTCTCTCCTTTCCCCGGACGGGTTTTTTGTATTCCGGCGCGCCGGAATCTTTTTTTTCCCTTTTTTTCGGATTCCCCCCTTGACAGAAATTCTTTTTTCGATTATAATGAAAATACGCAACGAAAACAGATTTCGTTAATGAGAAAAAAGCGAGAAAGTCGAGGAGTCCCCGGATGGAGCGATGGAGAATTTTGATGGTGTTGATGTTGCTTGCGGCGGTTTGCGGGAAAGCGGAAATCCGTCGTACGGAGCATGGGGTGTTTCAGGTGGAAAAACAGAAATTCGGTGTCGCATACTGGAGTCTGGACTGGAAGGTGAGTGCGGGGCAGGTTCTGAATCCGGAGAGCGTCTCATTTCCCGGGGAGGGAGGAGACGAGACGCCGCAGGGAATCCGGCGCCATGGCGTCTGGCGGATTTCCGCAGATCGTCAATTCCAGTATGTGGAAACTGTTCGGACGCTCTCGCCAAACGAAAATGATCTTCAGCTGGATTTGAAATCCGATCCCGGAATTCCGACTTCCATTCTGGCGTGGTGCACGCGGATTCCGGATGCGGAGTATTCGGCGGCTCCGGCGGTCTTCAACGGGAAAGTTCTCCCCCCTCCGGCAAAACAGCAGGAATTCGAGTCGGATCGTGAGAACGAACTCATTCTGAATCTGCGGAAAGGACGTCTCATGATCCGCGGCCGGTTTTCGTTGACTCTGCTCCCCTCCTCCGGGGGAATCGAGATCCGTCTCCGCTTTCCGAAGAGCTGGGGAAAGATCCATGCCGCACAGCTGAAGCTGCATCTGCGGTACGAGCCTTATGTTTCCCGGACGATCGACCTGCGCTCCGCGGCAAACATGGGGTTTCAGGATGAGAACGCGGGCGACCGCATCGGCGGATGGACCGATCAGGGGGCCGACAATGATCTGCGCGCGATGGTTCCGGGAGTCCGGGAGTTTGCCGGCGTCTCCTTCGATATCATCGATCCCGGGAAAAACCGTGGAAAATCGTGTCTGGCGATGCGCGGCGGAGCGCGCCCCTACTTTCCGGCACACGCAAAGGTCAAAGTGCCGGAATGTTCCGGAAACTTCCTTTTCCTTCTGAACGCGCTTGCCTGGGCTCCGGAGAAGGGAAAACCCTCCGGAAAAGTGACCGTTCTCTATTCGGACGGGTCCCGGATGGAATCGGTGCTGAAATGCGGAATCCATACCGGAAATTTCTGGGGGGCGTCCGATCTTCCGGAAGCGCCTGTTGTCTGGAAGAGCAGAAACGATTCCTCGGTGATCGGGCTTTACGCGACTCGGATTGCGCTGGATCCGAAGAAGAAGGTCACAGGACTGGAGTTCTCTTCGCTGGATCAGGTCTGGATGATTCTGGCGGCGACGGTGACCAACCGCGAGCTGGAAAACAAGACCTCCGAAGCCGTTGTCATCCGTCCCGGCCGGGATTGGACTCCGCTGAATGCCGGATTTCGGACTCTCCGCGGAAGCGTGGCCGATCTCTCCTTTCTGCTGGACGCACCCGCTGGAAAATACGGTTTCGTGAAAACGGACGGAGATCATTTTGTATTTGAAAACCGACCCGGGATTCCGGTCCGGTTCTGGGGGGCGAACCTCTGCATGGAGGCGATCTTCATGGAGAAAAAGGCGATCAGCGGAATGCTCGACGATTTCGCTTCCATGGGCTGCAATTCGATCCGTCTGCATCATTTCGACTACCTCCTGACCCGGAATGAAAATCGGACGGGGGTGTTTGATCCGGAGAAAGCGGATCGTCTGGACTTCCTCGTCGCAGAGGCCAAAAAACGGGGGATCTATGTGACACTCGATCTGCTGACCATCGCTCAGCTGGGGAGCATGGAGAAGGTCTCGCTGGCGTGGAAGACTCGGGACTATAAAACCCTCTGCTATTTTGATCCGGCGGTGCGGAAGGTGTTTCTGGAGTTTGCGGAAAAACTCTTCGGGCATGTCAATGCCTATACGGGAATCGCCTGGAAGGAGGATCCCGTGTTCGTCAGTGTCAATCTGATCAATGAGGGAACGCTTCCGGTGCTGGTGAACCGGATGAGCGACCGGGTTCGTCCGGTGGTGGAATCGGCGTTCCGGCAGTATCTGGAACGGCACGGACTCTCCGGAAAAGATGCGTGGGTGAAGCATCGGGAGGCGTTTCTGGAAGAGACCGGAAAAGAATTCTTCTCGGACGTGAAACAGCGTCTTCGCGCCTTCGGGGTCCGGATCCCCCTTTCGGATCAGAACTTTGCCGAAGCTGCCGGGGATACGCGTGCATGTTTTGATTATGTCGATACGCATTTGTACTGGGGACATCCGGTGTTCATCGGGAAGAATTCATGGAAACTGCCGTACTACACAAATCCGGTTTCCGCGATTGCGGCCAATGCCGGGGGAATCGGGGATGTGTTCCATGTCCGGGTGTTCGGACGCCCGATGACCATCACCGAGTGGGGATACTGTTATCCGAATCCCCGGAATTTTGAAGGTCCCTTTCTGGTTGCGGCCTATTCCGCGCTTCAGGATTTCAGCGGACTCTGGCAGTTCTGTTACTCGCATGCGGCCAATCCCGAGATTCCGAAACCCTTCGGATCGTTTGATTTCCATGCGCATCCGGTGATGAAGGCCGCCGTCCGGGCGGGAGCGCTGATGTTCCTGCGCGGCGATGTCCGGACGGCTCCTTCCTCCGTTTCCGGAACCCCGGAAGGAATCCGCGCCGCCGGAAGAACAATTGCCCTCGTTACGAAAATCGGACGATCCATTCCGGGAAGAAAGGCTCCCGGTGTCTTCCTGGCTCTGCCGGGGGAGAAGACGGAAAACACCGCCTCCTCCGTGATCCGGGTGAAAAACACTTCGGACGCTCTGCGGAAACTCACGGAGACCGGGACGATTCCCAAACATTGCGTCGATCTCCGCAACGGAATCAGCAGAAGCGAGACCGGGGAACTGATTCTGAACCGCAAACAGGGAAATTTCCGGGTTGTCGCTCCGTTGTGCGAAGCTCTGCTGATGAAGGCCGGACAGACCCTTTCCGGGGATTTCCTTTCCGTACGGAACGGCGGAGTTTTCGCGGCGTTCTTCGCCGCCTCGCTTGACCGCCGTCCCCTGAAGGAGAGCGGACGGATCCTGCTCATGCATCTGACGGATCTGAAAAGCGACGGCGCCGTTTTCCGCGATTCCACCCTTTCCATTCTCGAAGATGAGGGAACGGCAAAGCGGCTGCTTCGCAGGAACCGGGCGGAGATTGAACTCCGGACGGGAAAGGCGTATCGTCTGTTCGCCTGCGCGCCGGATGGATCCCGTCTGTCCGAGGTCCCCTTCCAGCGGAAGGCGGATCGGATCACGTTTATCGCGGACAACGCTTCGGAAAAAGGAGGCGTTCTGATTTATGAACTGCTCGGAAATCATTCAGAAAAAACCAAAACAGAGAGGGAGAAATAAGATAAAATGAGAAAACAAGCGAATTTCACTCTGATCGAACTTCTGATAACGATTGCCATCATTGCGATTCTGGCTTCCCTGCTTCTTCCGGCGTTGAGTTCCGCAAGAACAAAGGCGATGACCATTTCCTGTTCCGGGAATCAAAGGCAGCTGGCGCTCTTCGTCATCACCTATACCGCGGACAACAATGAATTCCTGATGACGGAGCTGAAATATTACAAGCAGCTCATGCCGTACAGCAATCCGGGAATTGCGATCAACGATGAATGCATATTCGATTATCGGAAAATGCGTCCGCGCGGCGCATACGACTGTCCGGGGGAGCCGTACACGCTGAAGGCCCGCTGGGGGCAGGCCAGTTCCGATGGATCGGAATCCGCCTGGGAAAAGATGGGTTTCTGGCAGGGGATCTCCGTTTCCGCCCTCAGCCGCGGCAACTGGAACGGATATGACTCCGCCTGGAACCCCACCATTCAGCCGCGGAAAATTTCCCGGATCCTCTCTCCGAGCACCCGCGCCATGTTTACGGACATCTACAAGAAAACATCGATTCCGTTCTTCTGGGGAGCAGAGTGGAACCGCAACAACATTTACAACGGGGCGGTTTTTCCCCGGCACGGCAACGGTGTGAACACGGTGTATATCGCAGGCAATGCCGGATTCCTCAAATGGAATCAGGTTCCGCTGTACAAGGATATGGAGCCCAACCGGAATTTCTACCAGTATGGAAATACCGACGACGGCCGATGAGGAGAGATTCGTCAAAGACGGTTGAAAAAATGGTTTCCCGGGATATATTTGCGGAAAACGGGGAGATTTATGACTCTGAAGGATCTGGCGCGGGAACTGGGAGTCGCGCCCTCCACCATCAGCCGTGTTCTGAACGGTTGCAGCAAGAATTTCACCATTCCGGAGGAATTGCGCAAGCGGATCCTGGATCATGTTGAAAAACGCGGCTATCGTGCGAATCCCGTGTTTCAGTCGATGAAGCTGCGGAAGAACAAGCATGTCGCGGTTCTGTTTTACAGCCGAACAAGCATGAGCACCGGATTCACGGTCGAGCAGATGGTGGACAAGGCCACGCTGTTTCTGCGCGATCAGGGATACGAGGTTCACTACACCTTCTGCCGTGTCATGCCCCCGCTCCAGAACTATACGATGCCTCCCTGGAAGGTCGCGGGACTGCTGATCCCGGATGTGCATAATCCCGAGACGCTTGCGGAGATTGAAAAATCCGGCGTTCCGTATGTCTGCATGAATGGAATTGCCGGTCCGGGAGGCACTTCCGTCCTTGTGGATGAACGGGCCGGGATCTGTGAAATCCTGGAACATCTGCACTCCCTCGGCCATCGCAGAATTGCCATGCTTTCCCCCCGGTATGAACAGACGCATTTCTACAGCATTGCGCGGGAGCGCTGCGAAGGATTCCTGGAAAATGCGCACCGGATGGGAATCCGGCCCCTGACCGTTCACATTCATTCCAGACTTTTTTATCAGGACTCCCTGCTGGGAGCCGATTTCGATCTGCACAACGGCAGTGCGCCGTTTTTCATAGAGGGACCCGACTTCACCATCGAACTGTTCCGTCAGAACATCACGGCCGTAATCTGCTATGATGATTTCATTATGGAGCTTTTCTACAAGGCCCATCAATGCGGAATTGAGATTCCCGGCCGGCTTTCCGTGGTTGCGTACAATGATCTTCCGTTTCTGAAACGGACCATTCCTCCCACGTCGTCGTTCCGGATCCCCGCCGGGGAAATGGGGGAACTGGCCGCCCGCATTCTTGTGGAAAAGCTGCAGGGAAATCCGGATGAGGAGCGGGGAAAAGTCCATTTGCTGAAGGGGTCTCTGATCCGGCGGGAATCGACGGCGGAACCGCACGGAAATCCATCCTTTTCGGGATTCCGAACTTGAAAAAACGCTGTTCCCATGCTCTCTTTACCGGAGAAAACTCAAGGAAAGGATCGACTGTATGAAACCATGGTATCTCTCCATTCTGCTTTCTCTGACCGCATGGGGCCTTGCTGCGGAGAACCCCCTGGGGATGCCCGAATACCGGCAGACTCTTGAACTGGATTTCCGCACCGGGGAAGAGGCCCGGAACGCCTCCCTGGAGAAACTGGAACTTCCCGATGGAAAAAAACTTGCCTTTTCGACCCGCTGGGACGATACCAACAACCGGCATCTGAAAATGGCCCGGACTCTTGCCGGACGCGGATTCAAAGGAAATTTCTTCCTGTATCATTTTCAGGACCGCTGGGTGGACCGCAGCGTTCCGGAACAGATTCTGAAACTCGGGTCCGCGCTCGGGTCGCATACGGTGGATCATCCGAATCTTCCGGGACTTCTGCCGTCGGGGATTTTCCGGCAGATTCTGGATCTCCGGGTTCAGGAGGAGTCCGTCTACCAGACCTGCGTGACGGCATTTGTTCTGCCGTACTGTTCCTATTCGACGCGTTTTCCGGATCATGTGCCCCATCTGATCGGCGAGATTCTGAAGCGCAGCGGCCATTTCGGAGGTCCGGAGCCCTGGGGGGATGTCGCATCCCGTTTCGGCCTGGATCCCTCCTTCTGGTACGGATCGTTCCTGTTCGGAATCAACGATCGCGATCCTTCGCCCGAACTGTTCGAAAAAAATCTTGCGCGCGGATTGAAAACCATCGCCGGAAAGAACTGGAAAACAGGTCCTCATTTGACGCTGGGACTGCATACATGGCAGAGCGACGAGGGTTTCCGGGTGCTGGACGGCATTTTCCAGAAACACGCCGCCAGGCCCGACTGGTGGTATTGCAATGAAAACGAATATCTTGCCTATCGCTATCAGTTTTTCCATACGGGAATCCGGAAGACCGGCGTTCGCGGGACGACCGCCGTTTTTGAGATCACCCGCATTGCCGCGCCCGAACTGGGGCACAACATTCCGCTGACGGTCCGGACAGGGAAGACGGTTCCCGTTTCCGCCCGTTTGGATTCCCGGGCGCTGCGCATCACGAACGGAATGGTTTCTCTGCCGCATGATCCGAAGCATCTGGTGCCAAGGGAGGTGGAGCTGGTCCGTTTTTCCGGAGCGTCTCCCGCCGCGGCAAAGCTCTCCGGAATTCCCGGAACAATTCGCATGAGCTTCCGGGAGGCGGAAAACAGACTGGATTTCTCCCTTCTTCCGGAGAAGGGGGCAGCGATGGAGAATGTCTCTCTGATTCTTCGGCTTCCGCCTGCGTGGAAGGAGGGGGTCAGACGGTCGTTTCTGCCGGTTCTGAAGAAGGATCATGTGGTTTCGTTTCCGCTCGGAGAACGGGAAGCGCGTCCGGATTTCAGCGAAGGCGATTACGACTTCTATCTTCAGGCCGATCTGCTCTGCGCGGGGACCCCGAAGCGTCTTCACGCGGTGATGAACGTGCCGCGGAAGAGGATCAGAAACGACTCCCCGCGTGACAACGCACTGGCGGTCGGACCTCTTCCTGCCGGGGCTTTTTCGAAGACGCTGCTGGAGACGCTCTCCCGGCCTTCCGCGAAGCTGACGGATTTCGGCTCGAAAGCCATCGAGAAATGGCATCCGCTGTCCGCGGGGAAGGAGGAGGCAGCTCCCTCGCTGAACCCGACGCTGCCGGATCGGAACTGGTCGCGCGAAGCGGCGGAGTTCCGGAAAAAACAGAACGGAGAGTTTGCCTTCGTCATGGAGTTTGAAACGCCGGCGGCGAAACCGTGCCGTCTGCTGCTGAATGTGTGGAACGCGAAACAGTGTTCCGCGATTGCCGTCAACGGCACGATTCTGGAGTTCCGGCAGACGCTTCCCTTTGTTTCGCGTGCGGGACGGAACCGGGTGGTGCTGGTGTTCCCTGTGGATCGGAACCGGGCGCCGTCCATTCAGATGGCCACGGTGACGGAGGGACGGAATCTGTTCGATCATGTGAAATTCGTTCCCGTGGCGGGACGCTGAAACACTCGGAAGGAGAGTTGAAATGGAGTATCGGAGAATCGGAAGAACGGAGATGTCCGCCAGCGTGATCGGGCTTGGGACCGAACATCTGGACCGGAAGCCTCCGGCCGTGGTGGAGGAGACCATTCATGCGGCGCTGGACATGGGAATCAATATGATGGATCTCTTCATGCCCGGAGAGGAGGTCCGGCGAAACATCGGACGCGCTCTCGCGGGGCGCCGGGAAAAAATGCTCATTCAGGGCCATATCGGTTCCGTCGATCTGAATCAGCAGTACGACATCAGCCGTGATGTGACGGTCTGCCGGCGCTATTTCGAGAATCTTCTGAAGGCCCTCGGGACCGACTACCTGGATTTCGGCATGCTGTTCTTTGTCGACACACCGGAGGATTATTCCGCGGTGTTTGACGGTCCGGTTCTGGAGTATGCGCAGTCGTTGAAGGAGAAGGGGGTGATCCGCGCGATCGGGGCAAGCTCCCACAATCCGGTGACCGCGCGCCGGATCGTGGAAAGCGGCGTTGTGGATCTGCTGATGTTCAGCATCAATCCCGCGTTTGATCTGATGCCGTCGGATGCGGATCTGATGTCGATGATTGAAAATCCTTCCGGGAATGTGACCGGAAGGGATCCGAAACGCGCGGAGCTGTATCGTGTCTGCGAACAGCGCGGAGTGGGAATCACGGTGATGAAGACGCTGGGAGCGGGGAAACTGCTCTCGCCGGAACATACGCCGTTTGTGAAGCCGCTGACGGTGGGGCAGTGCATCCATTATGCGCTGACCCGGCCCGCGGTGGTCAGTACGCTGATCGGCTGCCGTTCGCGGCAGCAGGTGGAGGAGGCAGTCGGTTATCTTTCCCTTTCCGCGGCGGAACGCGATTATGCGCCGGTGGTCGGCAGCCGCAGGAATGATTTTCACGGGTCCTGTGTCTACTGCGGGCACTGTCAGCCCTGTCCGGCGGGGATTGATGTGGCGTCGGTCAGCAAATATCTGGATATTGCTCTTCTGGATCCGTCGGACATTCCTCCCGGGACGGCGCATCACTACCGGGCCCTGAAACATCATGCTTCCGAATGTGTCGGCTGCCGGAAATGCGAGGAGCGCTGTCCCTTCGGAGTTCCGGTGATCCGGAACATGAAGCGGGCGGCTGAGCTTTTCGGCGAATAGGGAAAAACCGCGGGGAAGACCGTCGGAAAATGGTTGGATCTTCCCCGAAACAGTTGCAACGAACAACAAGGATGGAAAATGAAAAACATCAGAATTGGAACCATGGTCCGTGCCGGAGCAAATTCCGGCAGCTACATCCGGGAGATCATTCCGTACGGCTTTGAATGCTTTGCTCTGACCTATCCTTCGGGCAGCTATCAGGGAGTCTCCCCCGAGGAGGTCGCGGAGAAGGTCATGCCGGAACTGGAGGGAAAGGATATTGAAATTTCCAGCATCTCCGTATTCGGCAATCCGCTGATGGACACGGAGCTGGCGGAGGAGACGAGAAAATGTTTCCGTCACGCCATTGAGACGGCGCATCTGTTCGGAACCTCTCTGGTGACGGGGTTCACCGGTTCTCTTGTCGGCAGAAAACTGCCGGAATCCCTTGAGCGTTTCAAGGAAGTCTGGGCCCCGATGACCGAATTTGCCGCTTCCCGGGGAGTCCGGATCGCGTTTGAAAACTGCAGCATGGGCGGAAACTGGAACAGCACAACCTACAACATGGCGTTGAATCCGGACGCATGGGAGCTTCTTTTTGAAGCGGTTCCCGCGGAGAACATCGGTCTTGAATGGGAACCCTGCCATCAGATGTGCCAGTTCATTGATCCGATGCCGCAGATCGGGGAGTGGAGCAAGCGCATCTTCCACATTCATGGAAAGGATCTCACGTTCCGGAAGGATCTTCTTGCGAAACACGGCAATCTGGGGAAGGTTCCCTTCATGTGGCACCGCACGCCGGGCTTCGGTGACAGCAACTGGGCGGACATCATTTCCGAACTCAGAAAATATGGTTATGAAGGCAATATCGACATTGAGGGCTGGCACGACCCGGTCTATCGCGGCGAACTGGAGATGACCGGTCAGGTCGCCGGACTCCGCTATCTGAAGCGCTGCCGCGGAGGGGATTACGTGCCGAATCCGGCGGAGTAAGGGTCCGGAGAGAGAGCCGGCAGTCGGTTCCGCTCCCGAAGGGGGCTTCCGGGGGGGACTTCCCGAATGAGGAGGGAATGGGGTATGAAACCTCCCATGCGGGGGCGGACCGGAACAGCATCTTGAGAAACCGGTTGTCAGAACCGGAATTTGTCAGATAATGCTTGTTTTTTGAAAAATAGTGAAGGCACTCCTGCACAGACGCCTTTATAGTATGTACAAAACAAGGAGAGTTGCAGATGAGTGCTGAGCGAAGACCTGAACCCGGCCTCTATCCGTTCTGGTTCTGGAACGGAGTGGAGGAGGAACGTGAGATTGAACGACAGCTGGAATGGATGGCGCGGATCGGCTGCAAAGGCGCGGCGCTGCATTCCAGAACCGGAAACCGCATTGCGTATCTTTCCGACCGCTGGTTTGACCTGGTGCGCTGCGCCTGCCGGTGCGCACGGCGCCTGGGACTGAAAATCTGGCTTTATGACGAGGATGGCTATCCGAGCGGGAACGCCGGAGGCGCGGTTCAGCGTCTCCGTCCCGACCTGGTGCAGAAAAATCTCCGGTATGAGTATTCGGGAACGGACCCGGAACATCCGGCGTTTGCCGCCTACGATCCGGTCACTTATCGGAAGATCTCCGAATGTTCGCTTCCGAAGGGAACGCCGGCGCTCCGCTTTTTCAAGGTTCTTGCGGAGATTCATGTGGATACCCTGAATCCGGAGAGCGCGGAGACCTTTCTGCAGTTGACGCATGAAAGATATTTTGCGGAACTGAAGGAGTTTTTCGGCGATCCGATCGAGGCGGTCTATACCGATGATGAGAGTTCGATGCTCTGTGCGAATTCCGGTCTGATCTGGTCGGAGGTGCTGGAGCGGGAGTATTCGGCGCGGTACGGCCGGCCGCTGGAGGAGATTCTTCCGCTTCTGGTCGAGAATCTGCCGGGCAGCGGCGAGGCGAGACGGGACTTTTTCTCGCTGGTTCAGGAGCTTTTCCTGAAAAATTTCATAGCTCCGCAGTGGTCCTGGTGCAGGGAACACGGGGTGGCGTATCTCGGGCACCTTGCCGGCGATGAGGGCAATTTCAACATCTATGTGAAGAACTTCGGCTCCGCCATGCCCTACTACATGCAGGAGGACATTCCCTCCATCGACGACTTCCTCTGCGACCGGAAGGATGCCGCGTATCTCCGCTTTGCCTACAATGACGCTTCCAGCCGCTGGATGGATCACGGATCGCGGAAGTTTCCGATTCTTCTGCCGTACAAGAATGCGTCCTCCATTTCGCATCAGTTCAAAGGGGATCTGTTTTCCTCCGAAACGCTGACCTTTCTGACCTGGGAATGTTCCCCCGACTTTCAGGATCTCCAGACGATGTTTGAAGTCGGACTTGGCGTGAATCTGATGACGCCCCACGCCTTCTACTACACCGTGGGGGGCGGAACGAAGAAGGATTGTCCCCCGAGCTATTTCTTCCAGCAGCCCTGTTTTCCGGACTCCGGTTCGATGATCCGGAAGTGGACGCGTTCCGCCGCTCTGCTTTTGCGCGGACGCTTTCACGCGGACACTCTGCTGATCTTTCCCGCCGGCATCTGGCGAATTTGCGACGGAGCCGATCTGGATCCCGAATTCAAACGGAAAACCGCCGGAAATTCTTTCACGCTGGACCGGGTGGAACATGAGGTTTCCGAAGCGATGCTGGCTCTTCTGCGCCGTCACGTCGGTTTTGATCTCGGCGACGAATTTCTGATGCGGGAGCGCGGCGTGGTCGAAGGGGGATGCCTGAGGCTCGGAGCCATGCGCTATTCCACCGTTGTCCTGGCGACGGATCTTCCGCTGGAAATCGAAACGCAGACTCTTCTGGACTCCTTCCGCGCATCGGGGGGACGGATTCTCTCCGCATCGCCGGAAGAGCTGGACACGCTTGTTCCGGATGTCCGGATATCCGGCGAAGGAACGGAGGAAATCCTGGTTCAGGCCCGCGACTGCGACTCCTTCCGGGAGCTGTTTTTGCTCAATCTTTCCGGACGCGATCTGGCGCCGCGCTTTGCCGTTGACTCCGCCTTTTCCCTGTATGATCCCGAGTGCGGCAAGGTTGTTTTCCGCGGGAGGGAGCTGCCGGAGGGATTCCTGCTCCGGGAGGGCGCGTCTCTCTTTGTTCTGCCGGAATCGTTTGAGGGCGAGGGGGAAATCGCGTTTGAAGAGAGCATTTATTCCTCTTTCCACGGGGAGTCCGAACCGCTTCTGCGTTCTGTTCGTCCTCTGAACGACAACATTCTGGCGTTCCGCCATGCTTCCGATGTGACGTTCGAGCTTCCCGAGGGCGTGCGCATTACGGCGCTTTACGGAGAAAATCTCCGGGACAGCGGGATGTGTGTGAACGGTGTTCGTGTAACTCCGGAGGCGCTTCCCTCCCATCCCGCCGATCCGTGCTACACAGGAGTTTCCGGCGAAGGGCTCTTCCGCCCCGGAACCAACCGGATCACCTTCGACCGGGAGGTGGAGACGCTTTATCTGGCCGGACCTTTCCAGCTGGCCGCTTCCTCTCCGGTTTTCCGTTCCGGGGAAATTCCCCTGACATACGGCAATCTTGCCGCCCAGGGCTATCCCTTCTACTGGGGCGCCATGGAGTATGCGTTCGAATTTGAAGGATCCTTCCGCTTCCTGCAACTGGAACTGGACGGTTCCGCGGAGGTCTTCCTGAACGGGAAATGCGTCGGAACGATCACGAACCGTCCCTCGCTGCTCTCCCTTTCCGGATTCTGTTCCTCCGGGACAAACACCATGAAGGTTGTGCTGCGGAATCTGGCGCAGAACTTCATCTGTGCGGATCATCCGGCTCCGTTCGGCATCCGCCGTGCGGCGCTCCGGAGCTAGGAACGGCCTCTTTCTCTGCGATCAGGATACCGGACGGAAGAGAGTTCCGGAAATCCGGGGAGGAATGCGTCTGTCTCCCCGGAACAGAACGGCGTGGACAACTCCGGGGTCGAAGGAAAAAGCACCGTGCGGTCCGGTCTTTTTCTAAAGTGGTTTCGATCGGTTTGACGCGGTTTCCCTGATGCTGCTTTTTATCGCCGGTTTCAGGGAATTTCCGGATCGCGGGGAATCGGTTTCGATCGGTCGTGACGTGGTTTCCCTGATGCTGCTTTTTATCGCCGGTTTCAGGGGATTTCCGGATCGCGGGGAATCGGTTTCGATCGGTCGTGACGCGGCCCCCCCTCCCGGTGCGAATTTTTATCGCCGGCTCAGGCGGACTTCCGGATCACGCCGAAATAGCTGTATGCCAGGAAGGCGAGGGTCGGTCCGAGTCCTCCGATGATCGGAGGAATGTATCCCTGCTTGCCGAGAACCAGAAAGATCTCCGTCATCATCTGGAAGATCACAATGGCCGCGACCGCGGTGACGATGGAAAGGAAGATGCCCGCCCGTTCATTTTTGGCCGCCAGCGGCAGTCCGAGAAAAACACACAGGAAACAGACCCAGGGGAAGGCCAGACGGTAATACAAAATCGTGGAATAGATGTTTTTCAGCGACTTCACCATGTTCTGATTGTCCTTCAGAATGGAGTAGATCGCATAGGAGGAGAGCTCATCGGGGGGACGGACCGCATTTTTAATGTTGTCCGGAGTCTCCGAGATCTCCTTCGGGGAGAAGGTCAGCTCCCGGAAACGCTGTTCGCCGCCGGGAATGTGAATGACTTCGCTGTAAGGCGTTTTCTTGACCCCTTTGAAGGTCCAGCCTTTGACGGGATCGAAGAATCCCTCTTCGGCGCTCATGTCCCAGGCGAGGAACCGCTTTCCGTTCTTGTCAATGCGGTACTGTTTCAGGATGATGTCGCGCTGATGACCGTCTTCGTCGAAATTTTTGAAGAGCCAGTCGCGCGTCTTGTCCGGACTGCGGTACTGGAGCATGCTGTACATCTGCGCCTTGTAGTTCTTGTTGCCAAGGGATTCAATGACGATTTTTGCCTGCATGTCGCAGTCGGGAACCAGTTTCTCATTGAACCAGAAATTCAGAAACGTGACGCAGAGCGCCGCCACATAGATCGCCCCGCCGCAGCGGAGCAGCGAGATTCCGGATGCCCGCATCGCCGTGATCTCCCGCGTCCTTCCGAGATTCGCAATGGAGTACATGCAGGAAAGAAGAACCGAAATCGGAAGCACAAAGCGGATGTTTCCGGGCATTTTCAGCAGGAAGTATTTTGCCGCGACCAGCGGTGATGCCTTGTATTCCAGAAAGTCGGAAAGATCGTTGAAAATATCTCCGATCAGGAAGAGCAGCGTGAACGTGAACGCCAGAACGGAAAACGGAATCAGAAATTCCCGGAGAATGTAAAAATCAAGAATGGGAAGCCACTTGAAGGTTCTTCCGGTATTGATGGTATGTAATAAACTCCTGTCGCTCTTCATCATGTCTGCATTCAAAGGTTCTGTGTTGAAATTTCATGCGGCCGGCGGGAGCATGGAACTTTTCCGCCGCATCCGGTTGAAATAAGATAACATACAGCGGAAATGAAAAGAAACAAGCCGCAAAGGTGGTAAAATTCAGGAGAATTCCCATCTTTGCGGCCCGCGACAAGCCGTATCTCAGCCTCTGCGGCGCTGGGTCCGGCGTTTTTTCTCACTCGGTTTTTCGAAGTGTCTTCTGTTGCGAAGTTCCTTGAGGGTGCCTTCTTTGTCGAGTTTCTTCTTGAGTCTGCGGAGCGCGCGGTCGATCGGCTCGCCTTTCTTCAGTCTGACTTCGGTTGCTTCCATTTTTTTCACCCCCCTTCCTTACTGAGTTGGTAACGTTTTCATGGTTTATTAATCGCTTGTGAAATCGGCCTCGTCCGCAAGCATGGCCTTGAGCTTGCTGAGCGCCTGGTTCTGAATCTGTCTGACGCGTTCACGCGTTCTGCCGATCTCCTGACTGACCTCTTCCAGCGTGCGCGGACGGTTGTTGTCCAGTCCGAAACGCATCTTGAGAATCATGCGTTCGCGCTCGTCCAGATCGCGAAGGAGATCCATGAGTCGTCCGATGGATTCGACATCGCCGAGAATGCGGTCCGGCGTCATTGCTCCGCGGTCCGGGATGATATCCTGGAATTCGCCGTCCTCTCCCTGCTGAATCGGATCGTGAAGGGAGAAGGTTTTGAGATCCGCCAGACGCAGTCCCGCAACGGTTCGTTCGCTGAAATCCAGATTGGCCGCGATTTCCGCATCGGTCGGTTCTCTGCCCAGTTTTTCCGCCAGTTTCATGCGGACCGATTTGATCTTGTTGATCTTGCCCGCCGACTGAACCGGAATCCGGATCGTCCGGCTCTGATTGGCAAGCGCCCGGCGCATGGACTGCTTGATCCACCATGCCGCATAGGAGCTGAATTTTGCTCCCTTGGCCGGATCAAATTTTTCCACGGCGCGCATGAGGCCGATGTTGCCTTCGGAGATCAGATCGAGCAGCGGCAGTCCGAGTCCCTTGAAGTCATGGGCGATCTTCACCACCAGACGCAGATTCGCCTGGATCAGCGTGGATCGTGCCACGTCGTGAGCTCCGGTGTCGCCGCCGTGAATTTTCGCCGCCAGTTCCACCTCCTCGTTTTTCGTGACGAGAGAGATCTGACCGATGTCCTGCATGTACACTTTCATCGTGTCGTTCTTGGATGCGGAAATCGGCGCCAGTTTGGCGGATTCTTTTTTCTTGTCGGCGGATTCGTCCTTTTTCTCATCCTCGAGTTCGGTGAGATCTTCATCCTCCTGAACCTTGTAGGCCTCCTGATCGTCGATCTCCTCGGTCAGAACGTCATCGGTGGTCGGTTCGGGATCGTCCTCGTAAGGAGGAAGATCGGCGAATTCGTCATCGGGTTTCGGAGGCGGAATGACGAAATCGTCGTCATCGTCGTCCTGTTTCTTTCCGGAGTTTCCGGCCGGAGGAGTCGTTTTTCCCGGAACGGGGAGTGCGGAATTTTTCTTCTCTTTTTCCTTCTTCTCCGTTTTTTTCGCGGAGACGACTTCCTTCTTCTTTTCCTGCACCGGTTCCGCCTTCGGCGTTTTTTCCGTTTTCTGGGACTTCTTCTTTTCCTGCACCGGTTCCGCCTTCGGCGTTTTTTCCGTCTTTTCGATCTTCTTTTTTTCCTGCACCGGTTCCGCCTTCAGGGGTTTTTCCGTGCTTTTTGCCGGTTTCTCCGCGGCGGTTTTCTTTTTCGAATCTTTCGCAGGGGCCGCGGGAACGGGAGCCGGGACTTTCTTGACCGTCAATTTTTTTTCCGTCGGTGACGATTTCTTTTCCGCACGATCATCTTTTTTTTCGCTCTTCTTTGCAGCGGAAGAGACCTCAGAAGCGACTTTTGCGCTCTTTTTTGCTTGGGAAACAGATTTTTCAGCAATTTTTACTGAAGACTTTTCGTCTTTGCCCTTGACATTTGGGCTTTTATCTTTTCTATTTTTCCCTGACATGATTTCGCTTTTGTTGTTGGGTTTACCGGAATGTGAAAATTCCGGTGGTTTCTTCAAACAAATACAGTTGGATACTATACACGAAAGATGCAGAAAAGTAAAGAGGAAAACGAAAAATTTTTGAAAAATATTTTTCTGAGACATCTTGGAGAGCTTCCGGACGCCTCGAAAAAAATTTTTCCGGTTGATGAAGACACCGCCGCACTGGAGGCCCTGAGAGTCTATCGATCTTTCTCCGGCGGGCGGCGGGCGCTTCTTGCCGCGCCCTCCTATGGCATTGCGGAGCAGCTGCACCATGAAATCGGGATCTGGGCGGCCGCGGCGGGCTTGAAACTTTCAAGCTGTCTGCTGCCGGAGGGCTCCTGGCGGGATACCGTCACGCTCGATGACGAGGCGGAACGCGCCGAAGCACTGGCGCTGGCGGCCGGGGAGAATCCGCCGGATCTCTTCATCGGTTCCGTGCTGGCGTTTCTGTCGCCGGCCCCCAATCCCCGCGAGTTCTGCGGGTCGGAGATGATTCTTCACCGCGATGCTGTCGTCCCGATGGGCGCTCTGATTGAAAAACTCGTCGCCCTCGGATACGATGACGAACCGGAGGCAGTGGCGATGGGGGAATTCTCCCGGCGCGGCGGCATTCTGGACATCTACTCCCCGGGGATGCGCTATCCGGTCCGGCTGGAGTTCTTCGGCGATCAGATTGAATCCATGCGGGAGTATTCGCCGGATTCGGGACGTTCGCTGCGCGAAATCGACGTCTGCCGGGTCATTGCGCGGTCGGGATGCGAATCCGTCGAGGGGGGGGAGTACTTCGACTTCTCCGATTACGCCGGAGAGCGGTTCACCATTCTCTATTCGCCGGAAGCGTGTCTGGATGCTCTCCGCAAATACGGCGGAATCCATGCCGAGGAGCACTGGAAATCGTTTCTGGAGAAACAGGGGCCCGTCTATGAGCTGGCGTCCGAGATCGAATGTGCCGAACGGGGAATCCCGGTGGAACGCGACTGCATCGGAGTCTCTCCGGCGCTCCGGGCGTCCGCGGAGGAGAGCGCGGAGGCGGTGACGGAACTTTCCCGGCGTCTTTCCGTGGATTTCGTCTCCCGCTCCCTGGATTCGGGCATGCACGTGGTGCTCGCCGCGGCAAAGGAGTCCGATGCCGAACATATTGCCGAATGGCTTCGGGAGAACCGGCTTGCGGGGCGTGCGCATCTGTCGGTCCGGAAGCTGTTCATTCCCTGCGGGATCCTTCTTCCGAAGCAGAAAATGGTTTTTCTGACCGAACGGGAGCTGTTTCCCGCCGTGCTGCGCGGAAAGGAGAGGGTCCGGCCGGAGAGCTCGCCGGAGGAGGATGTCGCCAGAGCGTCCGCCGGAGAACTCGAAAACATGGCGGATATCGAGGTGGGCGATCTGACCGTGCATCTCAACTACGGTCTCTGCCGCTACCGGGGACTGAAAAACATCCGCAGCGGCGGAAGCTCCATCGAGTCCCTGGTGCTGGAATTCGATGATGACGCCATGCTCTATGTGCCGGTCTGGCAGGCTCATCTGGTTTCCCGGTATGTGGGATCGCATGTGAAGGGGGCGCAGCTTTCGAAGCTGGGGTCTTCCCGATGGGCCAAGGCCCGCGAGGAGGCGGCCTCTTCCGCGCGGAATCTCGCCTGTGAAATGCTTCGGATGCAGGCGATCCGGAAGTCCGCGCCGGGTCTCCCGTTCCCCAGGGACGGATACGATCAGAAGCTCTTTGAGGACTCCTTCCCCTTCGATGAGACCGACGGACAGCGGAAGGCCATTGAAGAGATCAAACATGACATGGAGTCGGATCGTCCGATGGACCGTCTGCTCTGCGGCGATGTCGGCTACGGCAAGACGGAGGTCGCAATGCGCGCCGCGTTCAAATGCGCGGTGTCCGGCAAGCAGGTCGCGATTCTCGTTCCGACAACCGTTCTCGCCCAGCAGCACTATCTGAGTTTCACGGAACGCTTTGCCGAATATCCGATCGTGATTGAAACCCTGACCCGGCTGAAAATGGGGAAGGCGAGAAGTCAGCTTCTGGCCCGTCTCGCGGAGGGCTCGGTCGACATCATCATCGGAACCCACTCCCTGATCGGAGCGGATGTGAAGTTCCACGATCTCGGGCTGGTCATCATCGACGAGGAACAGCGCTTCGGCGTGGAACACAAGGAGAAGCTCAAGGCGGTCCGCACCACCGTGGATGTGCTGACCATGACGGCAACGCCGATTCCCAGAACCCTGCACATGGCGATGTCCGGACTGCGGGACCTGAGCGCGATCACAACGGCTCCGGTGAAGCGTCTGCCGGTTCATACCGTGGTCGCCCAGCAGGAGGATGCTCTTGTCGCGGCCGCGCTTGCCCGGGAGCTCGGACGCGGCGGACAGGTCTTTTACATTCACAACCGCGTGAATTCCATTGAAAAGTGTGCCGATCGAGTCCGGTGTCTGGCTCCGGACGCCCGTGTCGCCGTGGCGCACGGACAGATGCGGGGGGTGCAGCTGGAGAACATCATGCAGCAGTTCATCGAGGGCGGAATCGACATTCTCGTCTGCACCACCATCATCGAGTCGGGAATCGACATTCCCAACGCGAACACCATGATTATCGAGCGCGCGGACACCTTCGGTCTGGCGGAACTGCATCAGCTTCGCGGCCGGGTCGGCCGCTGGAACCGCCAGGCCTACGCCTATCTTCTTCTGCCGCCGACCGGGGTCATGACCACCGATGCCCGCAGAAGAATGGCGGCCATCCGGCGGTATACGCATCTGGGGTCGGGATTCCAGCTGGCGATTCGCGATCTGGAGATCCGCGGTGCCGGAAACATCATCGGCGCGGAACAGAGCGGACATGTGGATGCCATCGGTTTTCACCTCTACTGTCAGCTTCTGAAGGAGGCGGCGAATTCCCTGCGGGGAGTCAAGTCGCCGAAACTGGTCGAGTGCGATTTGAATCTTGATTTCCTGGAGTTCGCGCTGAAGGCGAAGGAGCCGCGCATTTCCGCCGGCATTCCGCCCTCCTATATCGAGGACGACCGGCTCCGTCTGTCCGCCTACCGGAGACTCGCCTATCTTTCCGATCTGGAATCGCTCGACGATTATGCCGCGGAACTGGTCGACAAATACGGACCGATGCCTCCCGGCGTGGTGAATTTTCTGAAAACGGTCCGTCTCCGCATCCTCGGGAGCCGGGCCGGATTCCACGCCATCTCCTGTCGCGACGGGAAAATCTTTCTGGAGAAAAACAATGAACTCTACCGTCAGGATGGAAAACTGCCGAAGGTGCCCGCCAATTATCCTCCCGACGAGACGCTGGACGCCCTGATCCGTCTTCTGACACTGATTCTGGAGGGGCGCCGCTGGTAGGTTCCGCTCTTCGATGCGGCCGTCCCGAACCGGAGAGGGACCGCAGCCGCGGGAAATGCGCCGTTGTTCCGCAGAGAACCGCCGGAAAGGAACGGTTCCGGCAGCGGGGAAATTCCGGTCCGGAATTCGCCGGAGCGGAAAAAACTTACTCCTTGTCCGCTGTCAGAGTGATCCTGCCGATATAAAGTTCCCCCTTTCCGCGCGTGCGGACAAAGTCGATGCAGAAACCGAAGAATTTTGCCGGATAGTTGATCTTCCCATTGGCGTTTCTTCCCCAGGTCCGGATATCCGGATCGTTGCTCAGATCCTCGGCATTGATGGGGAACTGGAAGGTCTGCCAGCCCATGGGGAGGTCATCGAACCGCAGGATCCGACGGAACTGGAAGATCTCCACCTGACGGTCGATCAGACGGATGTGAAAATTGCCGGAGAACGAATTCCTCGTCAGATAGACTTCCACATTGACCACGGCTTTTTTGAATTCCGGAATGTCGATTCCGGGATCGAAGAAGAATTCCAGCTTGTTGGCGTCGGAATTGTTCCAGGTCAGTTTCAGGGCGGGTTTTCCATCCGGAGCGGTTGTGATGTCGGCCGCCTGTTTCCGCAGGGCGCTGGCGACAAGGGAGATCGCCGGAACTGGCTTCGCCGGATTGAGAATTTCCAGCGCCGCCGCCGTGATGGAATGAAAACCGAGCAGAAACGACAGAAAAAACACAATCCCGGATTTGGAACGCATACGGCACATCCTTTCTGGTGAGTTTTGAGATAACTTACATTCCCCGTGGAGAAATTACAAAAGGGAAAGGCCGCTTTTTTTTGGATTTTTGCGGAATTTTTCCGGAAGGAGGCGCTGCGCGTTTCTTATCCCAGGGAGCTTCCCTGCACACGGAAGGTGGTGATGTCGCGGGCGATGCCGCCTGCGGCATAGAGGATGCCGTCCTTGCGGATCGGATAGAGCGCAACCATAATCAGACTGGTCCCGTCGGCTTTTTTGAGGGTGTGCTGGAACGAGAGCTGATGGCTGCCGGCAAACAGGTTCCCGAGCATCTGCATGTACAGTGCCGTGACAGCCGGATCGTAGACGTCGCGAAGGTGAACGGGCGGCGTGTTTTCCCGGCTTCCCCAGGGAATGCGGCTGCTGTTGGAGTAGAGGAAGAAGCCGTGGACATCGAGCATGAAGATATGCTCGGTGGTGCTTTCGACGAGTGCGCGGTACATCCGTTCGCGTTCCTTGAGCGCATTGATTTCAAGGAGTTCACGGGTCTGGTCGGTGATGGTCCAGACGACTCCGCTGTCGGGCAGTCCGGGAGCCGCCCCGCGATTCTGGAAACAGCGGCCGGCGATTTTGAACACGGCCTGCGAACCGTTTTTGCGTCTCAGGCGGATCTCGGGATTTTCATAGATGCGTCCCTCGGAGAAGGTGCGGGAGAGCTGATCGAGAAACGCCTGCTCGACTCCGCCCGCAGGGTAGATGGCGTCGATTCCGAGTTTCCGGAGATCATCGAGAGTGTACCAGAGCATCCGGGTGATGGTTGCGTTGGCGTCGACCACGTTGCGGTTCATGTCCGCGACGATGATTCCCGCCGTGTTGTTGTGAAAGACCGTGTCCCGCCAGGAGGTCTGGCGCAGCAGCTGAATCTGCAGCTTCTTCTGCAGCAGATAGATCCCGATGGCGCAGAGGGTCAGCGCCCAGAGCAGCAGCAGGAAGAATTGTCCGATCAGGTGGAAAAAGACCGGCTGGAGCGTGGGAATTCCGAGCACCAGCCGCCAGCCCGGCGTCGTGAGGAAATCGCAGGAGCGTTCCGTGAAGATGAGACCGTTGGTATAGCGATCCCGTTCGAGTTCCCCTTCCATGCAGAACCAGCGCAGTCCGTGTTCCCATTGGATGCGTTTGGAGGTGATCCGGTCGGTATTGGTGAAGAATACGGTGTTTTCCGGAGAGATGAGTGCCGCGTAGCTGTTGTTGAATTTATCCAGGGCGAACCGGATGTTTCTCCGGGCGACCGCGACGCCGACGGGGGTCCCGTCGGCATTGTCCACCCGGACGGCCGCAAAGATTCCGGGAAGACCGGAGATGGTGTCGGGTGCGATGGTCCGGGAGGAACCGCTGCGCATCGCCTGATGGAAGTATTCGGCAAACGAGATGTCCTGTCCGGTGGGATTGTAGATCATTGACGACTTGTTGGAGGAATCCACGCAGATGCCTTTGGTATTCAGAAGGAAACAGACAATCTGGAGTTTGGAGGTGATGAAATTTTCCAGAACGGTTTCCTCTCCGGGGCGCGCCGCATTGATCTCCCCCTCTTCAAGAATTTTGCGGACGGCGGGATTTCGGGCCATCTCCTCCGCATACTGTTCCACCCGGTTGATGCTCACAATCAGATCCTTCATCAGCAGTTCCGCGTTGTTCCGGACCCGGAGGTACGCCACCTCCTCGCCGTAGAGCTGGAACCAGCCGGGAAGAACGGCTCCGAGAACGGCGAAAAGCAGAAATGCCGCTGGAATCAGCGAGCAGATGAAAATCCGGGTTCTCCGGGAGGGAAAGGGAATGGTCCGGATCGTCTGGAAGAAACAGGCGGAGCATGCCAGAGTGCAGAACAGCGAAAAGGACAGAAGAATGATTCCCGTCTCCTGGTTGAACTGGAAATCCTGCGGCAGTCCGCGGAGACGCAGCAGATAGGTGAAAAGAATCGCCGCTCCGTTGCCGACATGAAAGACCGAGGCGATCTTGAATGCCGCCTCCAAATTCGCATACCGGTTGCCCGTGCGCCAGAGCATGACCGCCGAAAAGGGCAGAAACGGCAGGGCGATGAGTCCCAGCGAGAGAATTTCCCCTCCGTTCCGTCCCCTTGTCAGAAAGAGCGTCAGGAGAAAGAGGATCAGGAGCACCGCGTGCCAGAAGAGCTTGACCTTCCTTCGGCAGTCCAGCGCGCTGAACGTGAACTCCGCCAGGAAGAAGAAGGCCGCCACCTGCGCGGAAAAGCGGGTCAGGCCCGCCCAGAAGGCCAGCTGCGGAATCGCCGAAAAAAGTCCTGCGAGAAAGGAAAGTCCCAGCAGTCCCGAATAGCAGAGAAAAGGCGTAAAGCGTTTCCGGTCGACGTTGATTGCCGCAAGGAACAGCGTCCCTCCCTGAAGAAACAGGGCCATTGCCAGAAGCAGATAGAGATAACTGGAGAGCTGATTGTTCATGGCCCCTTGTTCCTTATGTTGTCCGACGATTCCCCTTTCAATTTACTGGCAAATGGGGAAATGTTCCACAAAAAAAAGGAAAAAAAACAGGAAAAAAAATTCAAACATCCCCTTTTTTCCGTGTTTTTGCATTTGTAATTCGATGGAATCCGGTATATGATTACTGTATTGCCGCCGGAAGAATCGCTCGGGAAATCCGGACCCTGCGGCCGACAGAACTGAAAAAAGAAAAGAAATCAGATAGAAAAATGGTCCGCTCCGGAGGAGTTTCCACCGGATCGGGACAAAACAACAAAAAGGACCGTTTTGGAATGACAGGTGAAAAATCAAACCATTCGTTGAGCTGTGAGCGTTCTCGTCTTGCGATGAAACTTTCGGTGTTCGCCGGAGTGTATTCCCTGCTGATGGCTCTGCTGGGGGGCATCGCCGGCGGGGTCTATGACTGGGCGGGAAACGGAGCGTTCGGACTGGGGGCCATCCCGTTTGCGCTGAGTGCGCTGTTTGCACTGGCCTCCGCGGTTTACAGCATGCTGGCGGGAAGCGCGGCCGAGGAGGAACTGGAAAAAGAGCTTCTCCGGAAGCGGAAGGAATCGGCGTCCAGCATTTTGGATGTGTCGGAGGATGTTCGCTTTACGGCGGGAAGAACCTTCCGGAATTACAGCAAATATGCTCCCGCGGTGTTTTCTCTTCTGGCGGTGGTGATCACGGTGCTGGGACTGTGGGCTGCGTGGCGGATCGCTTCCGGATTCGGCAAGGCGGGACCCGCGCTTCCGAAGGAGCCGATGACGCTGGCGGTGGTCAGTGCGTTCGGTGCGGCGGCGTCGCTGTTCATCGGAGCGTTTCTTGCGGGGCAGTCCCGGGTGCGGGAGTTCCGCTGGCTCCGTCCGGTGGCGGCGTGGCTGGTGGCGGGCGCCGGAGTCTGGATTCTTGCGCTGATTCCCGCCATTGCGCTGCATTATGAAAACGCGGGGCTGGAGCTGCCGGTGGCGAAAATCGTTTTTGTGGTTCTGGCGATTCTGGCGGCGGAGCAGATCTTCAACTTCATCACGGAATTCTACCGGCCCCGGACGCAGCTGGAGGAGAGACCGCTGCATGAAAGCCGTCTCCTGGCGCTGTTTGTCGAGCCGGGAAGCGTGGCGAAAAACATTACCGATGCGCTGGATTATCAGTTCGGGTTCAAAATCTCCGGGACCTCGCTTTACGGCGCGTTCTGCCGGGTGGCGCTTCCTGCGATCAGCGCGTGGCTTCTGGTGCTCTGGCTGTCGACAGGTATCGCGGAGGTGGGGCCCGGCGAGCTGGGAATTCTGACCCGGTTCGGAAAAATTGTGGAGTCCTCCTCGTCGCTGAAGCCCGGGGTTTATCTGAAACTGCCGTGGCCGTGCGAAGAGATTGTGCTGGTGCCTGTGGACCAGCCCAGAGAATTCACCATCGGCGCGGTTCTGAAAACCAATGCGGAAGCCGGAAAAAAAGGAAAAAACATGAACGTGATTCTCTGGACCGAGGAGCACAGCTCCGGAGAGAATCCGTTTCTCGTGGCCAATGACAGTTCCAGTGCGGATATCAGCGCGGCGGTCTCCCTGCTGAACGCCTCGCTGCCGGTCACGTACCGGGTGAAACCGGAGAAGATTGCACAGTTCGCCTTCGGATTCGAGAACGTGGAGCGCTACCTGATCGATCTTGGAACCCGGGAGGCGACGATCTATTTTGCCAGCACGGACTTCATCAAGGATATGTCCACCGGACGGCTGGAGGTCTCCCGGAACCTGCGCTCCCGGATTCAGGCCGCGGTCGACAAGGCGGGGATCGGAGTGGAGATCTATTCTGTGAATCTGCTGGATACCCATCCGCCGCTGAAAGAGGTGGCCCCTGCGTTTGAAGAGGTCTTCTGTGCGCAGGAGGAGATGGGAACCGAGATCGAAAAGGCCGAGGCCTACAAGACCGAAGTCCTTGCGGACGCCCGGATCAGCGTGATGGAAATCACCTCGCAGGCCGAAACCTATAAATACAATGTGGAGAAGGTTTCCGGAGCGGATGCCTTCCGGTTCAGAAGTCAGCTGGAGGCCTACCGCAAAATGCCGGAGATGTACAAGCTCAGAGCGTATCTGACCTTCCTGGAAACGGATTGCGAGCCGTTGAGAAAATACGTCATCGCGGCCTCGATTCCCTATCAGATCCTGGAACTCAACGCGGAGGAAAAGCCGCGGATGGATCTGACCGACACCAATCTCGGAGAATTAAAGTAAAATTTCTATAAAACAGGAGACTCAATCAAATGGCAGAGACAAGTAACGGTCACGTGGCAAACCTCGGAAGGAGAATTCTGATTTCCCTTCTCGGAATCGCGGTTGTGGCGATTTTCGGAACGGCCATATTTTCGTATCAGGTGCAGTCGACGGAAAAAGCCGTCGTTCTGACGTTCGGTTCCATCAGCGGCGTCCGGGACCCCGGACTTCATTTCCGCTGGCCGCTGCCCATTCAGAAAATTGTGAAGTATGACGTCCGTCTCAGATGTTTCGACGGCAACATCGGCAAGCTGGAAGAGACCACCACCGCCGATGGAAAAAACATTACCGTTTCCATCTATACGGTCTACCGCCTCAAGAATCTGGAGCGCTTCCAGAGCGCGGGCGGCAATGTCATCTCCGCCGAGGAGCTGCTCGGCAGCCTGATGAGAACGGCGAAGGGCGCGGTCGTGGGCCGCTTCCGTTTCGATGAAATGGTCAACTCCGATCCGAAGAAGATCAAAATCCCGGAAATGGAGAAGCAGATGCTTTCCGAAATCGCTCCGAAGATGGCCGAACAGTATGGCATTGAGGTGGTTTCCGCGAGCATCAAGGCGATCGGCGTTCCGGAAAAACCGGCCAAGGCCATTGCGGACCGCATGATCAGTGAACGGAAAAAAGCCGCCGCGGTCTACAAACAGCAGGGCAACGTGCTCTCCAAGGAGATCAAAACCCGCGCCGATGCGCAGAAGCGCGATGCGCTGACCATGGCCGAGGCCAAAGCCACCAAACTGCGTGCGGAAGGCGATGCCGCCGCCGCCGCGAATTATGCGGTCTTCAGCCAGGATCCCGAACTTGCCGTGTTCCTCCGGAAACTGGAATCCATGAAACGGCTGATGGGCAAGCGGACCACGCTGGTTCTCGACACCAATTCCGCACCGTTCGACATCCTGAAAGACGGCGGTGCCTCGCTGGAACGTCCCGCCGCTGGAAAATCCAAATAACAGCCGGAGTTGAATCATGCGGGAACTTGAAACAAAAGACAAGGCGGAACGGGTGGCGGAAGGGAGTGTCTTCTCCTCCGGACTCGATACGCTGAGCAAATACCTGCGGGCGGTTTTCATGCTGCTCGTCGTGGTGATCGCCCTGCTGCTGATCTGGTTCTTCACGTTCAGCGGATTTTTCACGGTGAAACCCGATACCGCGGTCATTACGCTGCGGTTCGGCAAATTCCAGAACATCTATACGGAAAGCTGGCACTGGGTTTTCCCCTATCCGGTGAGCCGGATCATCAAGGTGCCGACGAATCCGCAGTCCATCGTCTCCTCGTCGTTCATGCCGGCGAACAAGGCGCTGATTACCAATCGCAAGGCCGCGATGCAGAACGGTTCGCCCGAGGCGCTGAAGCCGGGGGTGGACGGTTATCTGCTGACCGCCGACGCCTGCATCATCCATACGGAGTGGAGAATGTCCTACCGGATCGTCGCTCCGAAGGCCTACTATGAAAACTGTCTGACGCCGGAATCGCCCGACAAGCCCGATGATTCGTTCCGCGGACCGGTCGGCGAGGACCTCGGAACCCGCGGACCCCAGACGCTTCTGAAGGCGATTCTCGACGACTGCGTTCTCCGGGTGACCGCCCGGTGGAAGGTCAATGACATTCTTTACAACAAGACCGCGCAGTACATCGACGATGTGCAGGCCATGGTGGCAAAACGCGTCGGGGACATGAACATCGGGATCAACATTGTGACGGTCGGACTGGATATCAAGAGTCCACCGCCGCAGACCATTGACGCGTTCGACGAGGTTCTCCAGGCTCAGATGGATCTGGACACCGCGCGGAAGAATGCCGAAGCGTATGCGCTGGAACAGAACGCGCTGGCCCAGTCGGAAAGCGCGAACATCATCGCGGAGGCGGAAACCTACAAGAAACGCATCGTTGCCGAAGTGGAGGCCGACGGCATCTATTTCAAGAGCATTCTGCAGGAGTATAAGAAGAGTCCTTCCTCCGTGATCGCCACGCTCTTCACACAGGTGATGGCGGACTCCATGTCCAACGTGAAGGACAAATTCATTCTCAATTCGCTGGGACAGGGACGCCAGGAGCTCAGGCTCAAACTGAATCCGGAACCGTTGACTCCGGAGGAAAAGAAGGAAGACAACAAGGACAAGGAGGCTGGCAAATGAGCTGCTGCTGCGGACATGACCATGAACATGAACACCACCACGAGGATGCCACGCTCTGCGTCTGCGGTCAGCCGATGACCGAGGGCGCCGGCCATGGCAGATCCATGGGGCGCACCTCGTTCGCGGTTGCCGGTGGGTTCCTGATTTTGAATTCGTTCCTTCTGGAATGGCTGTTCCCGAGACAGGAATTCGCCTCCGAGATCAGTGCGATGCTCGGAGCCGTGATTCTGGCGCTTCCGATCATCTGGGTGGCAATCAAGGACCTGCGGGTGGGACGCGTCTATATGAACGAGCTGGTGGCGATGGCGCTGCTTGCGGCGTTTGCCGGAGGTGTTTTCCGGGAGGCGGGCATCATTGCGTTTTTCCTTCTGATCACCATCATCATTGAGTCGCGGACCGCATCGGGCGCGCAGCGCTCGATTGAAGAGCTGATCCGTCTGACGCCGCATACCGCGCGCCGTCTCGTGGACGGACAGTATGTGGAAGGCGAAGTGCTGGATCTGAAACTCGGCGACATCATCAATGTCCGTCCGGGCGAAAACTTCCCGATTGACGGCGAGATCGTATCCGGTCAGAGCGCGGTCAATCAGGCGTCCATCACCGGCGAATCGCTTCCGGTGGACAAGGGAGTCGGCGATGAGGTCTACGCCGGAACCATGAACCTTTCCGGTTCCATCGACGTCAAAGTGACGAAGGTGGGCAACGATACCACCCTCGGCAAAGTCAAGGAGATGATTCTCGCGGCGGAAACCAGCAAGACGCCGATGGTCCGCATCATCGACAAATACGCCGGATTCTACACGCCGACGATTCTGATGCTCGCCACTCTCACCTGGTGGTTTTCCAATGGCGATATGAACCGCGTCATCACACTGATGGTCATTGCCTGCCCGTGCGCGGTGGTGCTTGCCACGCCGACGGCGATTGTTGCGGCGATTGCCGCTGCGGCCCGTCTCGGGATTCTCATCAAGAATGTTGCGCATCTGGAGCTGGCCGCCAAGGTCAAGTGCTTTATTTTCGACAAGACCGGAACCCTGACGAAAGGGGAACTGGAAGTGGCCCGTCTGAAGCCGGTGGACGGCATCGAGCCGGCGGAGCTGCTGCTTGCGGCGGTTTCGGTGGAGACCGCCAGCAACCATCCGACGGCGCTTGCGCTTCAGCGTCTGGCCAAGGAGGTCGGCGTTTCTCCGGTCAGGGGAGAGGAATATCGCGAACTGCCCGGCAAAGGTGTGGAAGCAAAGATTCAGGGCGTGGAATGTCTTGTGGGACGTCCCGCATGGCTGAGTTCGATGGGAATTGCGCTGCCGCATGATGAGAAAGAGGTCGAGGGCATGAGCGTTGTCGTGGTGGCCCGCGGAGGAAAATCCATCGGCTGGATCGGATTCCGGGATCAGATCCGTCCGGAGGCCGCCGAAATGGTGCGCAGTCTGAAGGCCGAAGGCATCCGCCAGTGCTCGATGGTGACCGGCGACAGAACGGCGGTTGCCGCCATGGTGGCCAGCCGGATCGGCATCGACGATTTCCGCGGCGACTGTCTGCCTCAGGGCAAAGTGGAATATGTGGAACATGTCAAGGAACACAATATCGTGGCGTTTGTCGGTGACGGCGTGAACGATGCGCCTGCGCTTGCGGCTTCGGATCTCAGCATTGCGATGGGAGCCATCGGAAGCGACATCGCGATCAACAGCGCCTCGATTGCTCTGATGACGAACGATCTGCGCCGGATTCCGCTGCTGATCACGCTGTCCCGGAAATCCGCGTCGGTGATCAATCAGAATCTTGCGTTCGGAATGATCTTTGTGATCTGCGGCATTGTGCTCTCGGTGTTCGGACAGATGACGCCGATTTTCGCCGCGATTCTGCATACGCTCAGTACGCTGATTGTGATATTCAACAGTGCGCGTCTTGTCCGGACGGGGGAGGAGATCACCCGGGCGGAGAACACGGCGGCGCTGAACCGCTGAACTTAATCCGGGAGAGTTTCGAGAATGGGAAACATAGTGGAAGCAGTCGGGCTTGTCAAGGAGTTCAGAGATTTCTGGAACCGGCCCAAGGCGAAGGCGGTCAACGATATCGACTTTGAAGTGCGGGAAGGAGAGGTGCTCGGCTTTCTGGGACCCAACGGATCCGGAAAGTCGACCACGATCAAAATGCTTCTCGGGCTCCTGTATCCGACGGGTGGACGGCTGACCGTGTTCGGCAAATCCCCGCGCGACGTCGACACCAAGCGCATGATCGGATATCTTCCGGAAGAGACCTATCTCTACAAATACCTGACGGCGGCGGAGACGCTGGATTTCTTCGCCTCTCTCTTCAACCTTTCCGCGAAGGAGCGCCAGCTGCGGACGGAACAGCTGCTTGACATGGTCGGACTGGCTCATGCAAGAAACCGTCAGGTGGGAGAGTTCTCCAAGGGAATGGCGCGCCGTATCGGGCTTGCCCAGGCGATGATAAACGACCCGTCGTTCCTGATCCTGGACGAGCCGACTTCCGGACTCGACCCGATCGGCTGCCGCGAGGTCAAGGACCTGATCCGTCTGCTGAAACGAAGAGGAAAAACCGTGATCGTGACCAGTCATCTGCTCGGCGATGTGGAAGATGTCTGCGACCGCGTCATCATTCTGTACGGCGGAAAGATCCGCGCAACGGGCTCTCTCTCGGAACTTCTCACGGTCAAGGGCTCCAGCCGCATCACGACGCCGGATCTGCCGGACGAGGCGATGGCGCAGATTACGGAGATCCTGAAACGGAACCTGAACGGACGTCCGTTCACAATCGATCATCCGCGCATGAGTCTGGAGGACTTCTTCCTGGATGTGGTGAACAAGGCAAAGCGGGAGAGCGTCGAAACTTCCGGCGCCACTTCCGGCGGCGAGATCGCGGAGTATCTTTCCGAGTCGGCTCCGCAGGTCTCCGCGGAGGAGAAACTCCATGTGCTTGCCGGAATCAGGTCCGAAGAGCCGCCGAAGCCGGAAGAGGAGAAAAAGCCGCTTCCGAAGATCGACACGGCAAAACTCACCAGCCTGGAGGAAGAGGACAAACCCGCGGAACCGGCTCCCCTCCCGCAGGACGCCGAGGCAAAACAGAAGCTCGAGGAAGCCAATAAGAAATTGATGGACATCCTTTCTTCCGGAAAAGAAAAATAAGACGGGAAACTGAATATGACATCCTTTCTGGCCATCGTGAAACTGACCTGCCGGAGCGCTGTCCGCTCGCATGTGTTCCAGTTTCTGCTGTTTCTTCTTCTGCTGGGGGTGTTCCTGGTGCCGAACACCATCAAGGGCGACGGAACGCCGTACAGTTACATTCAGGTCTCTCTGGAATACAGTTTGACCTTCATTACGGTCATGCTGATGCTCTCGGGCGTCTGGCTCGGCTGTCAGACCATGACCGCCGATGTGGAGGACTGCCGGCTGCATCTGATTGTTGCGAAGCCGATCTCCCGTTATCTGGTCTGGCTCGGCAAGCTGACGGGGGTTCTGGTGGTGCTGACGACTCTGCTGATTATCGCATCGGCGGTGGTCTACGGATTCATCCTTTACCAGTATTCCCGTCAGGACTTCTCGAAGGAGGAGCGCGCACGCATGGAGAACGAGGTGCTGACCGGACGCCGGGCGTATCGTCCGGTTCTGCCGGACCTGCGGGAGATTACCATGCGGGTGTTTCAGTCGAAGAAAAACGCATCCGGACAGCTGATCGCCAATACGCTGACCGGAAACGAGCGGGCCAAGGCGATTGATTCCGTCTACCGGGAGGTGGTCGCTTCCCTGGCGGAGATCCGTCCGGGACAGACCCGCATCTGGAACTATGAGAATCTGCCGGAGAATCTTGCGGAGAACAGTCGGTTCTATGTCCGCTACAAGGCCTACTCGGGATCGATTGAAGCCAATCAGAATCAGGAGCACGGCTACGGGTCCTGGGGGGCGCTCTTCACCTGGATCGAGCAGCCGGATACCGCCGCTCTGAAGCCGGGGCAGAAACCGCCCGAACCGCAGAAACGGCAGGCTTTCCTGATGAAACCGCCGGAACAGATTCTCTGTTCCGCTGTCAATGAATTTGAAATGCCGGCGGCGCGCGTGATTGTCGACGGAAAGGCCACGATCGGGTTCCAGAATCTCTCCCGCAACGGGAAGAATCTGTTCATCCAGGTCGCGGACGGACCGGTGATCTATGTCAAGTATACGAGTTTTGCCGACAATTATGCGCGAGCGGTCTTCATGATGTTCCTCGGAATTGCCGCGGTGGTGATGATTGCCGTGTCGGTCTCCTCGTTCCTTTCGTTCCCGACGGCGATCTTCTTTGCGATTGCGTATATGCTGATCGGAATGTTCACGTCGTTCCTGATCGGTGCGGAAGCCGCTTACGGCAGTGTTGCCGCGATGCCCGCGATGGATCAGTACGGCTACTATATGAGCCGCATCATTGAGATGACGATCATTCCGGTTCAGAAATTCGGAATCTCGGGGCTGGTGGCCACCGGAGAGCTGATCGAGCTTTCGACGATCGGTTCCATTCTGCTGTTCCAGGTGATTTTGAAAGGCGTTCCGCTGGCTCTGCTCGGAGCCTGGCTGTACAACCGGCGCGAGCTGGCGCTCGCCGCAATCAAGAGGTAGAAAATGGTTTTCAGACAATTGAAAATATGGGTTCCGGCGCTGGCGGCGCTCGCGCTTCTGATGGCGGCGACAGTCTTTGTCCAGGGGCGTCTGGACACCATCGTGAAGGAGGACAAACTTGTGGACGAGGCCAGCATCGAGGGACTGCCGCCGATGGTGGCGTTCACCACGGTGGCGCTGGGAGGATTCCGCGGCGTGCTCGCCGACCTGCTCTGGCTGAGAACAACAGGACTCCAGTCGCAGGGCAAGTATTTCGAAATGGTGCAGCTGGCCTCCTGGATCACCAAACTTCAGCCGAAATTCACCGGAGCCACCGCGTATCTGGCATGGAACATGGCGTACAATATTTCCGTCACATTCACCTCTCCGGTGGACCGCTGGCGCTGGGTTCAGCGCGGAATTGAACTCATCCGCGACGAGGCTCTCAACTACAATGCCAACGATCCCCTGCTTTACCGCGAACTCGGATGGATCTATCAGCATAAAATCGGCAATATGCTCGACGATGCGCAGAAGTATTATAAGTACATGATTGCCAAGGAGATGATGAAGGCTTACGGCGGGGTCGCCTCTCCCGACTGGGCCGCGCTCGCCGCCGCTCCGAAGACCAATGCCGAGTTCCGCCGGGCGCACGCGGACGACCCCGCGCTCTGGGAGGAGATCCGCAAGGCCGGATTCGATGGACTGGATTCCCTTTCCAGAAAATTCCGTGAAATCGGATTTCTCCCGGACAATCTGATTCAGGTTCTGAAACCGGAGACCAAAGACGCGCTCGACACTTTCCTGCGAGCCAAATGGCTCCGCGAATACTACAAACTCCGTCCCGAGATCGTGATTCAGATCAACAAGGATTACGGGGAGCTCGACTGGCGGCTTTCCGACTCCTTTGCCATTTACTGGGCGACTCTCGGAATCATGTACAGTCCGAAACGGGCGAGCATCGACTGCGACCGCATGATTACGCAGTCGCTCAAGGAGTCCTTTATTGCCGGGCGCATTCTCATTCCGGGCAAGGAGGTCACCATGAATTATATGCTTGTCCCGAATCTCGGGCTCGCGGATGCGGTGCGCAAAACCTATCTGGAAGCCTATGAGCGCAATCAGACCTCCACGTTCAAAAGCGCTCTGGACAATTTCATGAAAGATGCCATTGTCACATTGTACAGCTACGGACAGTACGGCAAATCCCGCGAATATTTCAACATCATGCGCAAGGAGCGCCGCGGCGATCCCGCTTACGCCGATTTCGACCGCTTCATCCTCAGGGAGTGGACCGAGGACATCAAGGACGGCAACTACAAGCAGGCCCATGATCTCATCAACGGACTGCTGTTCACCAGCTGTCTGCTGCTCGGCTATGACGATCCCGGCGGAGCCAACGCGCATCTTCAGCTGGCGAAGATGGCCTATGCAAAGTATTCCCATGAGTACAAGGATTCCAAGGACCGGGTGGGGCTTCCTCCGTTCGAAGTCATGAAATCCGAGATCGCCACCGCCTTCATCCGGAATTTCCCGACCCTTGCCGATCGCGTCAAGGCCTATATTACCGTGAATCGGGCGGAAGCTCAGGCCGAGGCTGCGGAAAACAAATCTTCCGACGGAGCCTCCGGGGAATCTTCCCGTCCGTAAAAATTTCCGCTTTGAACCATTCACCATCGCCGCCGGAAGCGGTGGAACGCATCGTGTTCCGACGGTCAGCGGGATGCGGCGCGGAGTTCCTCCGCAAGTTCGCGTGCGGCGTTGGAAAGAAATCTTCCCGCATTGAGGCGAATTTCTTCAAAGGGGAGTCCGGCAGGGGTGGCGGCTTTTGTTTTCCAGAAGAGCGGGGCCGGCGATTCGCGGGAACCCTGCACCGCTCCGGAAAGCAGAATGCACTTGACGCGGTGCTTCCGGCAGACCTCCGCGATTTCCGCACACAGTTTTCCGTGTTCCGTCTGCGGATCGGTACAGCCTTCCCCGGTGATGACATAATCCGTTCCGGGAAGAAGCGATTCAAAACGGGTGGTCTCCATGGCGAGACGTGCGCCCGATTCGGTTCGGGCGGAGCAGAACGCGCGCAGTCCCATGCCGAGTCCGCCGGCGGCTCCGTCACCGGGCTGATCGGCCCGGTCGATCATTCCCTGACGGATCAGAACGGAGGAGAGATTCCGCAACCCCTCCTCCAGAAGAGGAATCATTTCGGGTGTGGCGCCCTTCTGCGGAGCAAATACCGCGGCGGCGCCCTCTTCGCCCAGCAGAGGATTGGTGACATCCGAGGCAATGCGGATGTCACAGCGGAACAGGGAGCGGTCGACGGCGCTTCCGTCAATGTGCGCAATCTTCCTCAGCGACTCCCCGCGGAGGGCGTGCAGTGGACGATTCTGGGCATCGTAGAAGCGATAGCCGAGCGCTTCCGCCATTCCGGCTCCGCCATCGACCGTGGCGCTTCCACCGATTCCTATGAGCATGTTTTCCGCTCCCTGTTTCAGAGCTTCGAGGATCAATTCTCCGGTTCCGTACGTGGATGTGCGCATCGGATTTCGTTCTTCTGGCGTCAGGAGGGTCATGCCGGATGCCGCCGCCATTTCCAGAATGGCGGTCCTCCCAGCCATGCCGTAGAACGCGGAGACGGGCCGTCCGAGCGGGTCGTGGACACGGACGCTTTCGCGTCTTCCGTTCAGGGCGCGAGTGAGAGCATCCACGGTGCCTTCCCCGCCGTCCGCGAGCGGAAGAGAGAGAATTTCCGCCTCCGGAAGAACCGAGGCAATGGCTTTCGATTCGATTTCGGCCGCCTGTTCCGCCGTCAGAGTGCCTTTGAATTTATCGGGTGCGATCAGAAGTCTCATTTTGTCCAGACATGATCCAGAACGTCGTGAAAAACGGTTCTGCACTCGTCCGCCCGGATTTTCCGAGGGGCGCTTTCCAGTTTGACCGGATTCTGTGCCGCATCCTCCGCCAGTTTGTCGATCCATTCCGTTCCGGTGCCGGTCAGTTCTCCCGGATGCACGGTTCCTCCGCAGGATTCGATCCATTTTTCATAGGAGCCAATCACCTCTTCGGGCGTGCTTCCGGGAAAGACTCCGGAGAGGAGCATGGTCTGTTTGCGCACCGGTTCCTCCCGCAGATAGAACTTCCAGAAGTGCGGAAGAAGCGCCGCGACCGCCGCGCCGTGCGGTGCCTTCCCGCAGAAGGAGAAACTCAGAAGATGCGGAAGAGAAGTCGGAGAAAAGCGGATCGCCATTCCCGCCAGCGTCGCCGCCGCCGAGAGTTCCGCCCGCTCCTCCTGATCCTCCGGCACCCGCAGAACTTTCGGAAGCGCGGACACGATCATCCGCGTCGCCTGCAACGCCCATTGCACAACCGCGGGATGAGCTTCGCAGCCGCGGAAGTTCAGCAGACTTTCCACGGCATGAACCAGTGCGTCGAATGCTGTCACGCGCGTCAGATTCTGCGGCGCGCTGACCGTGAACATCGGTTCCACCGCGGCGAGTTCCGGAATGATCGCCGGATCGGCAATCAGTTTTTTCACTCCGGTTCCGGCATCAATGATGTTGGCGTAGCATGTGACTTCCGATCCGGTCCCGGCGGTGGTCGGAACCGCCAGAATGCGCCGGAACGTCCGGCCGGGAAAGGCGGAGGTGGCCGCTTCCCTGCCGAAGAGCCTGTCGATGTCCATGCCTGTCTGCCAGGAGAGATAGGCGGCTTTTGCCGCATCCATGACGCTGCCTCCGCCGACGGCAATGACCGCATCCGGCTTTTCCGTGTCCAGACAGGCCACAATCCGCCGGACACAGTCGGTATCGGGTTCCGGAGGCACGTTCTCAAAGCGCGGCATGTTCAGATCCAGCTTCCCGAAAAGCGGCGACTGAAGAAAAGCGTGAAACGCTCCGCACCGGTGGACGGATTCTCCCCCCATGACCAGAAGAATGGTTTGATACTCCTTGAGCATGATGTGCGCGGAAAGCTGATCCAGCGCGTCGTAGCCGAAGGCAATGAGCGTTTCCTGACAGGTGTCCATCATGGTTTGGGCGTTGAAGAGTGTCTCTGTGATTCCGGTACTCATGGCAATTTCCTTTCCGTTCAGATTCCTGGAAATAAAGGTACAGTAAGATTCCGTTTTTTTCAACCGGGAGAGCGGAATTTTCTTGATTTCATCCGGCGCGGGCATATATTATGATTCAAAAAAAGGATTGGGGCACCATGAGATTTCTTCGACTCGGTCCGTCGGGCATTCGCGGAGCCGTCGGAACCGCGCTGACCTGTCAGCTGGCCATCCGCTATGCCTCGGCGTTCGGAACCTGGCTGGGGGGCGGAACGGTCGGCGTGGCCATCGACTCGCGAACCTCGTCCCCGATGTTCAAGGCGGCGTGTCTTTCGGGATTGCTCTCCTGCGGGTGCGATGTGATGGATTTCGGAATCTGTCCCGCGCCGGTGCTGCATTTCGGCGTCCGGAAACTGGGGCTCGACGGGGGGCTTCTGATCGGGCCCGGTCACCATCAGGCCGGATGGAATGCCATTGTTCCGTTCTCCTCGCGCGGCTCCTGTCTTTCCCCCATTCAGAGCCAGGAGATGCTGGATATCTATCACGGCGGAATCTTCTCCTCGGCAAAATGGAACCGGATCGGCAGGATTCTTCCGGCGCCGGTCTCCATTCTGGACGACTATGTGGAGGATCTCGCCGGGCTGGTCGACGGAAACGCAATCGCCGCACGGCGCTTCCGCGTGGTCATGGATTTCTGCAACGGATCCGGATCCGTTCTTCGGGAGCGTCTCGCGGAGCGCTTCGGAATCGATTCCGTGCCGATCAACGACATCCTTTCCGGATCCCTTCCGCATGATCCGGAGCCCAGACCGAGAAGTTCGGCCCAGGTGAAATCCATCATGCTGCCGCTGCGCGCCGACGCCGGATTTGTCTTCAGCAGCGATGCGGGGCGCGTCGCCATTGTCACGGATACGGGGGAGACCCTCTCCGAAGAATACACCGTTCCGATTGTCGCGGACAATCTTCTTGCCAAGTCTCCGAAAGGCTCCGTGGTGGTGACCAACTGGTGCTCCACCAAAACCCTGGACATGGTCGTTGCCGGACATGGCGGCGTGATCTGCAAAGGACAGACCGGAGAGGCGTATACCATTGACCTGATGCTGGAAAAAAATGCAATTCTCGCGGGGGAAGGCAGCGGAAGCGTGGCCGTCGCATCAAGCGGAACGTGCGGGTTCGATGCGTTCGCCGCCATGATCCTGACTCTGGAATCCATGGCGATGAAACGCAAGCGCTCCTCCGATATTGCAAGCGAGCTGCCGCGCTGGCACATTACCAAACTGTCGCTTCCGTGCCAGTCGTTCAAGGCGTACTCCGCGCTGCGCTCGCTCAAGGGACTCTTTCCGGACGCCGTCATGACCGAGTGCGACGGCCTCCGGTTCGACTGGCCCGACGGATGGGTCCATGTGCGAATGTCTATGACCGAACCCATTCTCCGGATGATTTTTGAATGGCGCGATCCGAACGAGGCCGTCAACAAGGTCACACACATCCGCGCCGCGGTGGAAAGGCTGATTGCAAAATGAGTGTTCGACGGAAAAATTTGAAAATCGGAGTGAGCGGCGTCCGCGGCATCGTGGGCGAGACGCTTTCTCCGGCCCTGGCCGCCGATTTCGCCGCCTCGTTCGGCGGCTACACCGGTCACGGAATCGTGATCGTCGGCCGCGATACCCGTCCCAGCGGGGAGATGATTGAAAATGCGGTCGTTTCCGGACTTCTCGCTTCCGGATCCCATGTGCTGCTCGCGGGCGTCGTGCCGACTCCTACGCTCCAGATCGCGGTGGAGGAGTATGAAGCCGCCGGAGCCATCGCCATCACCGCAAGTCACAATCCCGCGGAGTGGAACGCGTTGAAATTCATTGATTCCACGGCTTTCTTCCTGACGGAAAACGGCATGAACGCGCTGCTGGACATCTACAACCAGCCCCAGGATGATTTCGTGACCGAACAGAACTTCCGCGGGGTTTCCCATCTGGAGCATGTTTTTCCCCTTCACGCAGGAAAAATCCTCGAACGAGTGGATACGGAGGCGATTCGCCGCGCCCGATTCAAGGTTGCCGTGGACTGCTGCAACGGGGTCGGGGCGCTCTATTCAAAGCGTTTTCTCCTGGAGCTCGGTTGCGCCGAGGTGATTCCGATCTTTGAGGAGCCGGATGGCATCTTCAGAAGAAAGCCGGAACCGGTTGTTGCCAACCTCACGGAACTTTGCGAATGTGTGAAGCGGAACGGATGCCATGTCGGATTTGCGCAGGATCCGGACGGCGACCGGATCTCCATCGTCAATGAACAGGGCGTTCCACTCGGCGAACAGTACTCCACCCTGATTCCCGCCGACCGCGTGCTGGAACGGACTCCCGGACCCGTGGTCGCCAACATTCAGACCACCAAAGCTCTGGGGGACATCGCTTTGCGCTACGGTTCCGAAATCCGGTATTCCAAGGTGGGAGAGGTGAACGTCGCCCGGGAAATGCTCCGCTGCAATGCCGTATTCGGCGCAGAGGGCGGAAGCGGCGGAATCCTCTGGCGCGACGTGCATCTCTGCCGCGACAGCTTCTCCGCCATGGCCCTGACGCTTGAGGCCATGGCACTCCGAAAACAGACCGTTTCCGGGATCATGAACACTCTGCCCCGTTACTGGTCCGCCACGGAAAAACTCGAAACCGATGCGCAGAGCGCCTGCAATGCTCTCCGTTTCTTCGCCCAGAAATATGCGGACCGAAAGCCCGTGCTAATCGACGGGGTCCGGCTGGATTTCGAACACTCCTGGATCCTTGCCCGGCAGTCCAACACCGAACCGGTGATCCGCATCTATGCCGAATCGGCTCGGAGTCAGACGGATGCAAAACACCTGGCCGGATCTGTCGCTGGCGAGCTGCGCGGATTCCTTGTCCGGGATGGGAAATAGCATCTCTTCTTCGCGCTGGAACGTGCCGCGGGGAGGGAAAAAACCTTCTTTCCGGGCGGGGGACCGGATCCGCCTCCCTCAATCCAGCGGATCGACCTGCGGAGGAAGGAGGGGGGCCGCGTCCGGAAGGGATGTGGTCGTCAGGCGTTTTTTTCGACTGCAAAAAAAGAGCGGTCCGGAAAATCGGAACGCTCTTTCTTCTCCCTGAGTCCGGAATGTTATTTCCGGAAGGATTTTGAGAAATCCTCGGTTTCGTCGGTTGCGGCGACTTTTTTCACATATCGGGAGGTTGCGACCAGCTTGTCGAGTTCGGCGGCGAACTCCGCGGCATCCATGGGCAGTTCCACGGTTTTGTGTTTGAGTCCGGAGAGGAGCATGGCGTTTCCGAGTTCGAGGCCGCGGATGCCTTCGACCGCCGGAGCGATCAGGGGAACGTCCTTCAGGATGGCGTCACAGAAGTTTTCGAGCACGTCGCGGTGCTGGTGATCGTTGCCTGCGGCGACGGGAATTGTGACGTTCCAGACCGGCGGACAACTGAATTTTTCCTTGGATTCCCGGCAGAATCTGGAGGTTTCCATCTCATTTCGCAGATAGGTGAGTTTGCCATCCTCGAACACGACGCGTCCGTGTTCGGCGGTAATCTCAAGACGGTTGGTTCCCGGCGCTTCCCCGGTGGAGGCAATGAAGACGCCGGTCGCCCTGTTGGGATATTCCAGAACGGCGGTGACATCGTCTTCCACCTCGATATCGTGATATTTTCCGAGCGCGATCGTCGCCGTGACTTTTTCCGGCATGCCGAACAGCCACTGCATCAGATCCAGCTGATGGGGACACTGATTGAGAAGCACGCCGCCGCCTTCTCCGCGCCAGCTTGCGCGCCAGTCGCCGGAATCGTAGTAGGCCTGCGTCCGGAACCAGTTGGTGATGATCCAGTTGACGCGGCGGATCTCCCCGAGTTCTCCCGATTCAATCAGCTCCTTGATCTTTTTATGCGCCGGGATGGTGCGCTGATTGAACATCGCGGCCAGTTTCAGATGCGGATATTTCTTCGCCGCTTCCAGAAGCTGTTCCGCAAGCTGTTTATGCACCGATACCGGCTTTTCCGTCAGGGCATGTTTTCCGCACTCCAGCGCACGGAGCACCAGGGGAACATGAAAATAGTGCGGAGTGGCCACGACAACGGCGTCCACATCCGCGTTTTGAAAGAAGGCCTCGTCCTCCGTGAACAGCTGAAACCCTTTGCCTTCATAACGTTTGAGCTTCTCCGGATTCGTGTCGCAGAGCGCGGTGAGTTTTGCGTTCCCGAGTTCCCCCAGACTGACGACGTGGGCACTGCCCATGTTTCCCAGTCCGATAATTCCGATTTTTACCTGATCCATTTCTATTTTCTCCTCCGCCTGCATGCAATTCCCATGAAGCGTTGTTTTGCTGATTTGCGTCCGGCGGCGCCGGCGCGTGTTATAATACAATAGTTCCGGAATATTTTTTTTCAATCCCCGCGCCCCGGGAGAAATCGGAATACCTTTTCCTTTTTTCCTGCGGAAAATGGAACGTGTTTCCCGCAGGATTCGGTGGAGTTTGCTTTCCTCCGCGAAAAAAAGAAATCTGTTTTTTTTGAAATTTGCCCTGTTTCCCCTCTTGACAATTCCTCAAAAATCGAGTATAATGGAATATGGTCAAACGTTAGAGCAAAAAAACGGACGTTCCATGTGGCCGGATTGAAGAGGAGAGAGGGAGGGAGAGCGCTTTTCCTCCCCGTTTCCCGGAGAAGCGCTTCCGCACTTTGCGGGAGAGTGCCGGAATCGGGGCGGACAAAGCAGACCGGCTGCATGGATCGTCAGAAAATACAAGGCCGGGAGAAAGGAACAGGAATGAAAAGAAGGCGAAAATATTTCACATTGATAGAACTTCTGATCGTGATATCCATTATTGCGATTCTAGCCGGACTTCTTCTTCCCGCTCTGAATTCCGCGCGGGAAAAGGGGCGGATGTCGAACTGTTTTTCCCTGATGCGGAATCTGGTGAACGGCGCCGTTCTCTATTCGGTGGACTGGAATGACTATTTTCCATGCCGGAATGATTCGGCGAGCCGTTACTACGCCACCGCGGAATTCGCCCGGTACTGCGGTGTGACGAAGTGGAGCTCGTATGCAACGGATGAATGGAGCCGGAACTATCTGTGTCCGAGTTTCCGGTATCCTTCCGCGGGGAGTTTCTACTCGGTGCTCCGGGTCTATCCGATGAATCACATTGACATTGCGCAGGCGTCCGGAGAGAACGCATACAAGCTGACCCGGATCAAGCGGGCCGGAAGCAAGCTGGCGTTTCTGGAGGCGGCTGCCTTCGGAAGTTTTCCCACGACTTCCTCCGGCTATGAGTACTGGGGCAATGAAATGTATCTGATCTACGGGGATGTTTTCCAGGCGGCGACCTCCAAACCGCACGTGGCCTATCGGCATGGGAATGGAGGTCTGGCGGTTTCGGCCTGTTTTGACGGACATGTCGCGGCGCTCTCTCCCGGCGCGATGTGGCTCGCCAGGGAAAACGGGGACATTCATCCATACGGCGACTGACAGAAAGGATATCCCATGAGAAAAATGTTGATTTCGCTCCTGTTCCTGACCGCACTTCTCTGCCGGGGCGGAGAAGGGCAGAACCTCCGGAAATTTCAGCCGGATCTCCGGGAAAGCGATATTTATCTTCCGCACCTCCGGCGGATCCCTCTTTCGGGATGGTGGAAACTGAAACGGATGAATTCCGGAAGAAAATATCTTCCCCTGAATCCCGCAAAGGAACTCCGGTTCACCGAACGGGAATTCGCGGATGCCGGCTGGGAAGACGATCTTGTTCCGAACAATCTGAATTCTCCGTTTCTGAAGCCGCGTCCGACCGCTTCCGAGCGCAGTTATGGAGGCGTCACCTGGTTCCGGCGGAGTTTTCAGGGTCCCGTTCCCGCCGCGGGCGAACGGATCATTCTCCATTTTGACGAGATCTTCGGGGATGCCGAACTCTTCTTAAACGGCCGGAGGATCGGCCGCGTTCCCGATTCCGGCATGAGCTATCACAACAGCACGGAGCCGCCCGTGGAGTTCGATGTGACGGAACGGATCCTTCCCGGAAAATCCAACACTCTGGCGATTCGTCTTTATCACAGCGGGGAACCGGTGCGATGGGGGGAAGGGATCCCGCATGGAATTACCGGAAGGGTCTGTCTGGATCTGCGTCCTCCGGTCTGGAGCCGTTTTATTCTGGCGGCGACGGAGGCGAATTTGAAGGATGTGGTGATCCGCTGTATTCCCTCGGCTTCCGATCCCGGGGCGACTGCCGGATGGACCGGAGAGATTTTTGAATGGAAGAGCGGCCGGCAGGTTGCCTCGTTTCCATTCCGGAATGCGGAGGAGAACGGAAAGACTCTTCTGATCGGACGAGTCCGGATTCCATCCCCGAACCTGTGGTCGCCGGAATCGCCGTTTCTGTATGGCGTCCGGGTTCGGGACGCGAAACGGAACATCGCGGGGGTTCAGCGGTTCGGAATGCGGACCGTCGCAATCCGGAACGGTGATTTTCTGCTGAACGGAAAACCGCTGATGCTTCGCGGTCTGACCTACGATTCGGTTCTGAAGAAGGATCACGGATACCTGTATGCGCAGGTGATGAATGCAGGCGGATTCAACCGGAGACTGTTCGGCCATTGGAAGAGTATGAATGTGAATCACCTGCGAATTCAGAGCAAGATGCTCCCCCCCGCCGTGTACGACACGTTTGACGAACTGGGACTTGTGATTACCGACGAGCTGGACTATCCGGTCCGCCGTTTTGATTCCGGACGGGCCGATTTCATTGATGTGAAATCCTTTTCCGGCATCTGTGACGCGTCGGGGAAGCTGACGCCGGAGTTTCTGCGGAAGACGACGTATCGGATTCTGAGCCGTTATTCCAATGCGTCGGTCTGCACGTTCAGTTACGGAAACGAGGTCCGGGATTACTCGGCGCGCGTTTCGCAAATGCTCAATGAACTGTATGAACTCTATGGGCGACTGGATCATCAGCACCGGCCGCGGACCTCCGGTTCGGGACGCTTCTACTCCACGGGCGAAAACGCCGCCGTGCTGCTCGCCGGGGAGAAAACCGATTATATCGATACCCATGATTATACGGGAAGCATCAGCACTCTTCCGTATCCCTATTGCGAAAAGGTTGCGCGCATGTTCTTCGACCGGATCCGGAACAGCTGCGGCGGAACGCTTTCCTTTCCGATAGTCAACGGGGAGGTCGTCTATTTTGCGGAGCGTTATCCTCCGCGGCGGATGGATCCGGTCTGGGAGTCGGCGGAGTCGGAAGAGCCGCGCTGGTCGAATTATCTTCAGGTCTGCAACGAGTGGAACGACCGAAGCACGAAACTTTCCACCTACTGGATCCGGAACTGGGGAAGCCGGGGTTACAAATATGCGCGGGATGCCGGACGCGCCTTCCATCTGGAAGCCATTCTGGAGGCACAGAGGCGTCTCTGGCCGGAACTGGATGGATTTGAGTGTCTGACGGATCTCTTCGCGTTTCCGAAGAGCGCCTGGCCCTTTGACCGTCTGACGTTTCCGGAGACGGCGTCGACCGAAGCCATGAGGCGGATCTGCGCGCCGGTGCTGGGCTCTCTGGAACTGTTCGGACCGAACCGCTTCTGCGGGGAGACGCTGAAGAAGCGCGCCATGGTGCTCAATCATTCGGAGCGCGATCAGCAGGATCTCCGCATGGAGCTGGAACTTCTGAGGGAGGGCCGGAGATGCGCCTCCGTTTCTCTGCGTTTCGGTCTTCTGAAACAGGGCGGAAAGGCGGAACTTCCGTTCGAGCTGCCGCTGCCGGATCAGGAGGGCGATTATCTTCTGCGCTGGATCGTGACTTCGCGGGAGGGGGTTCGGAACAGCCGGGAAAAGCGGATCCGGCTGCGGAAGAGGAAGCGGCTGTTTGCGCCGTTGACCGCGGAGAAAAAAATCGCGCTTTTCGATCATTCCTCGGCGTTCGGCGCGTTGAAACCGGTGGGAACGATGCATCTGATGAAGGATTTTGCGATTCCGTTCACGGAGATTCGGGACATCCGGAATCTCGCCGGATATGATCTGCTGGTGATTGGAAGCGGTTCGGTGCCGGCGCCGGCGGTGCAGGAAGGCGCCGAAGCCATCCGCGCGTTTGTGGAGAGAGGAGGACGGCTTCTGGTGTTTGAACAGGAGTCGTTGGGACGTCTTCCGTTCCTGAACGAACTGGAGTATGTGTTTGCCGGACCCGGACAGTTCGCCGAGATTTTGAAGAGCGGTCATCCGCTTTTCCGGGGAATGGATCAGAAGGATTTTTCGCTCTGGAACACGCCGGATCACTGTTTTTACCGGGTGTATGTTCGTCCGTTGTCCCGGGCGGCGCTGCTGGGGGGCGGGAACGCGACGTTCTGGGGGGCGAACCAGTTCGGAATGGCGGCGGCGCATCTGAAACTCGGGAAGGGGGATGTGATTCTCTGTCAGTGCGAGGTGACGTCGGCGTACCGTTCCGACAGTGCCGCGGCGCAATTCGCACGCAATCTGTGGATGGTGGCGCTGGAGGATTCCACCCGCGCCCTGGCCGCCGACTTTGATCGTCTTCCCTTGCCGAATCTGCCGCGGATTTCTCTGGATCGGAGTTTCTCCATTTCGCTTCAGGGGGTTGTAAACCGGGGGCTTTCCGATCCGGTTGCCGGCGACCGGATCGGAGGCTGGACCGATCAGGGACCGGAAAAGGATCTTCGCGCTTTGACTCCGGGTCGAAAACGCTTCGGCGGAGTTCCGTTTGAGATTCTGGATGAAACGAAAAACGGCGGGAAGGCTGTCCTGGCGGTTTCGCGGAATCCCGCACTCTCCTTTCTGCCCGGAACGGGCGGGCCGATTGCGGTGAACCGGAATCCCGCGCGTCTCTTTTTCCTGCATGTCGGAGCATGGATTCCCGAGGGGAAGCAGCGGGCGGGAAGCTACCGGATCCGCTACCGCTCCGGTGCGGAGGAGGTGATCCCGATTGTCGGGGGGGAGAACCTGGCGGACTGGTGGAATGCTTCGAGCAGGAAAGTCACATCGGCGGATTGTGTCTGGAGTGTGCAGCAGGGGGGACATTCGGTCGGTATTTTCGCCTTCTGCTGGGAGAATCCGCGGAAGGAAAAGGATTCGGTGGAATGGATTCAGCTGACTGCGGAGGGAAACGCGGTGATCGGACTTCTGGCCATCGTCGGAGAAGAACAGCAGAGGAGGAAAGAATGATTAGGAAGAAAAGAATGAGCGGGAAAAGCGGAATCTGGCGGAGAGCGGTGGGATTGTATCTGTTTCTTTGCCCGTTCGTTTTTCTCTGTGCGGCGGACCCCCAGGAAAGCGGCGGTTTCAGAGTTGAGCTTGACAAGAGCGGAAAATGGAAGAGCATATTGTTCCGGGACCGGGTGCTTCTCCGGAATTTCGTGATGACGGGGAACTGCATTCATCCATCCGGGAAAGGGTTTGTGAGGTTGGAGAGCATCCGGGAGAAGAGCGTGGTTTCCCGTGAAATGCGGAACGGAAGGCTGCATCTGGTTGTGGAGGCTCCTCTGGGAAGCGAAGCGATTCCGGATGCGGCGCAGAGCCGGATGGAAGTGGAGTTCGACAGGGAGACCATCACGGTCTCGGCGAGAGTGGAAACGCGGAAAACCCTTTCGACCCGCTACCGTCTTTTTTTCTGCCGGGGGAATCTGGAGATGGCTCTGATTTCCGGACGCGGCATGCTGACGATCGGCTCGGACGGAAAACGGATTCTTCAGCTGATTCCGGAACATGAGGCGATCCGGAAGAACTGTGCGGGTGCGAAACTGGCATTTTCCCTGAATTCGGAGGAGACCCTTCTGTTTGAGTCTCTGAGCAACAGCATGATCTCCCTTCAGGACGCCCGGATCTGGGGGGGACGGGTCGGAACCGTGGAGATGGCCCATGTTCCGCAGTACAGTTCCACTCCGATCGCGTATCCGCCGGGGAGCGTGTTTGAATGGCGTTTCCGGATTCGTCTGATGACCCGGCGTGATGATCCGCACCTTCGGGATCTCGGAATCTCGGCGCGCGGGAAAGCGGGGGAAGCCGGGTCGGAAATTTCAAAAAATACGGGATTATTCCGAAAAAAATTTGCATTTTGAAGATTTTATGATACATTTTTTCCATTAACCTTTTTTAGAACTATTAAATTGAAAAGAGAATTGTCATGGGAAATCTCAGGAAAAAACGTCGCAGAAAGATTGCTCAGCATAAGCGCAAAAAAATGCTGAAGGCAATGCGCCACAAGAACAAATAAGTTCTCGTGAGTCGGGACGTGATGGTTGTGTCACGTCCTTTTTTTTTCCCCTGACCGGCATTTCTCCGCAGAGGTGTTGTCATGCTCCGGAAGGGGTTGTTTTTTTTTCTGCCGCTGTTTCTGCTGCCTTCTCTTTCCGCCCAGGAGGATATCCGGGCGGATACGGGACCGGAACCCGGGATCCGGAAGGAGGCTTCTCCGCTGACGGATGCCGATCGGAACCGGATCGGAGCCATGGCGGATTTTGCACAGTTTCTCAATGGAGCGTTCCGGATGCCGCCCGAAAGAGGGGAACTGCCGGAGGCGGTGATCGGGAAACTCTATGATGTGCTGGAGAAGGATTCCTCTTCGCGGGAGGTGATTGCTCTGGTGGCGGCGGATCTGTTGGAGAATCCGGCGAAGAAGCGGGATCGTCTTCAGCGTCTGGTCCGGATTGCGGAGCGGCACCCGGAGAATCTGGCGTTGAATCTTCTTGCGGCGGAGTTTCTTTCCGGGAAGAGCGATGATCGGGCGCTTTCGGAGCGCAATACGGAACAGGCGATTGCTCTGCTGGAAAAAACGTGGACCGCGACAGAAATCGGAACGGCGCGCGGGGGAGCGCGGGCGGATAAGCTTGGCGAAGTCTGTTCCAGGCTGTCGCTTCTCTACGCTTCGCGTGGAGAGTTTGACAAGGCGGACCGGACAATTCGCGGCGGACTGCGTCTGGTGTCCCGTGCGAAACGCCCTGAACTGCTTCAGACGGCCCTTCGAGTTTATTTTGACGCCATGAACCGGTCGTCTGATCGGAAGCCGTTTCTGATCGGCTGGTTTCTAGGGAGCGAGAAGGAGCGCTTCACAGAGAAGTTCCATGAGACGGCCAGTGAACTGACGGAGATTCTCTTCTCGCCGGAGAGTCATCTGGATTCGGAGCGTTTTCTTGCGACCGCGGCGATTTTCGGCGACCGGGGGGAGACGGATCTTGCGCTGCTGATTCTTTCTGCGCCTCTGCTGGAGGATCCGGAGAATCTTTCGGCACTGCGGCGCATGGCGGCGTTTTATTCTGTTTCGGGGGATTTTGCCAATGCGGCACGTGCATGGCGCCGGGTTCTGGAACTGCGGAAGAATCCGACTCCGTTTGAGAGTTATCTTCTGGCGTTTTCGCTCCAGCGGAGCGGGGACTATGGAGCGGCGGCCGCGGCTTTTGCGGAGCATGAGCGTCGTTTTCCGGAGGATCCGGTGCCGCTGGAACAGCATGTGCTGTGCAGTTATCTGGCGGAGGATTATGAAACGGCGGTACGTGTGGCGGGACGGCTTTCGTCGCCGTCGGCGGAGACGCTGTATGTCAAAGCGCTGTCGGAGGAGCGGTTAGGGAAGTATTCCTCGGCACTTCGGACGCTTCTTCAGTATCTTTCCGTCCGGAAGTTCTCCGATGAGGAGGAGAAATATCCATTTTCCCTTCAGACGGCTCTGATTGCGGACAAGGCCGGTCGTTGCGATGTTGCGGCTTCCATTCTGGAGCCGATGATTGATGCGGATCCGGAAAATGCCGAGCTTCTGAATCTTCTGGGGTATCTTTATGCGTCGGCGGGGATCAATCTGGGGATGGCGGAGAAACTGCTTCTGGAGGCGCTGGATCTGGATCCGGACAATCCCGCGATTCTGGACAGCGTGGCCTGGATGTATTTCCGGCGGGGAAAGTACCGGGATGCCCGGATCTACCTGGAAAGGAGTCTTGCCGCGACGCCGAAAGGGGAGGTTCCCGACTCGGTGATTCTGGATCATGCGGGGGATATCTATCATGCTCTGGGGAATACGGAGAAGGCGCTTTCCTGCTGGAAGAGGGCGCTTCGTGTTTACAGTGAAGAGCTGGATCCCCGGAAGGTCTTGAAAAAAGTGGAGGATGCGGAACGGGAGATTTCGCGTCGCAGGTAAGATGGTTTCCGCCGTCTTTCCATCTTTTCCCGGGAAGGATTTCTGAAACGCGGAATCCTGTTCTGGCAGCCGGCAGGGATATCGGAACCCGAATTTCCGGATCGGGATTCGGGGCGGAATGCGGATTCCTGGATTAAAATGGCCGGCAACATTTTCCAGATCGAAAGATATCGGATTTGCACGGATTGGATGTTCCGGAAGCAAAAAGACTTTTCTTTCCTCCGAACCTCCTTCCGATGATCTGAATCCGGGGATCTCCGGTGCATGGAAAGCGGCCTCTTTCCGTGCTATATTACCGGCCGAATGAAAAGGAGGAACAAATGAAGGCGGAGAGATCGGCGCTTGACCCGCGGAAAAAGAAGACGGAAATTCCAAATCGGAAACTGGTCTGGCTTTCCGTAAACTGTTCCTATTCGCATTCGTCGCTGGCGCTTCCGCTGCTTCATGCGGCGTCTGTCGGAATCGGGGGGTGGGAGTGGTCGGTGCTGGAGACGACGCTTGAGGCGGATCGCGCCGAGACCGCCCTGGAACTCGCCGCAAGGAAGCCTGATCTTGTCTGTGCCACGCTGTATCTGTTCAACCGAGATGCGGTTATGGAGATCCTGGAACGACTTCATGCGCTGATGCCGGAATGCCGGATCGCTGTCGGCGGACCGGAGTGTCTCGGAGAGGGCGCCCGGGAAATTCTGGACTGCTGTCCGTTTGTCGGGACCGTATTCCGGGGAGAGGGGGAAGAGGTGTTCCCCGAGTTCCTCCGCACGTTTTCTTCCGGGGAGAGACGACGACAGATCGTTCCGGAACAGGAGACCGCGATTTTCCACGCCTGGGCGACGGCTCCATCACCGGTCGGGGACCCTTTCTTCCGGATGGACAAGCCTTTTGTTCAGCTTGAGACCTCCCGGGGCTGTCCCATGAACTGCTGTTACTGTACCAGCTGCGGAACGACTCTCCGCTTCCGTCCGCCGGATGCGGTTCGCCGGGATCTGGAGGCGCTGCGGAACCGGGGCGGAACCGAAGTTCGTCTGCTGGATCGGACCTTCAATTTCCCGGAGGATCGAGGCGTTGAACTGCTCCGTCTTTTCCGGAACGAGTTTCCCGAAATCCGGTTCCATCTGGAGATTCATCCGCGTCTGCTGGGGGAGGCGATGCGCAGAGAACTGCTGGCGGCAAATCCGGGACAGCTGCATATCGAAGTCGGAATTCAGAGCCTGAACGCCCGCGTGCAGCGCGCCATCGGGCGGAGCGCTTCGCCCGGAGAGGCGCTGGAGGCGCTCCGCTTCCTTTGCCGCTGTTCCAATTTTGAAACCCATGCGGATCTGCTCGCGGGACTGCCGGAGCAGAGCGCCGATTCCCTGTTCCGCGATGTCGCGGATCTGCTGGATGCGGGGCCCGCGGAGATTCAGCTGGAAGTTCTGAAGGTTCTTCCGGGCACTCCGCTTCGGTCCCGGGCCAAAGAGCTGGGGATTGTGTTTTCGCCGCAGCCGCCGTACGATGTCATGAGAACGGAAAGCATGTCCGGTGCGGAAATTCTGCGATTCCGCCTTCTCTCCCGTCTGCTTGATCTCACCTACAACCATCCCGCTCTGCATCCGGTTCTGCGGGCGGCTCGGAAGGAGTCTCCGGAGTTCCTGTCCGGTCTGCTCGATTTCTTCCTGCGGAACGGACTGGATCTGAAACGACTGTTCGATCTGAAACGGCGGTTTCTGCTCCTGGCGGACTTCTTCGACGGGAAAAACTTTGATACCACTCGAACCGAGCTTGCCTTGCAATGGATTCTTGCCGGATATCCGCCCGGAACCGGTCCCGGAATGGCGGCGGAAAAGACCTCGGGAATTCCGGAAAATGCGCGTCTGCTGTCCGGAAGCCCCGCGTCGGAGAGGGAGCGGGAGACCCGATTTCTCCTGCTGCGGAGAGCCGGGGATACGGTCTATTTCGCATTGAACCGGAAATATGCGTTCAATCGCCCGGCGGCTGTCTGGCTGGTGCGGAATGGGGAATGCGGAAAATAAAAAATCCCGGCGCCGGGAGGCCGCCGGGATGCTCTGACTCCGGATCAGGCGGAAAATCAGAATTCCGTCTGTCTCTGCGGACGATCTCCATGTGGACGGAATCCGCCGTTTCCACGGGGGCCGTCAAACCGTCTCTGCGGGCGGTCTCCAAAGGAGCGCGGCCGTTCCGTTCTTTCTCTTGCCTCGTTGACGCGGAGGCGTCTTCCTCCGAATTCCTGTCCGTCGAGCGCCTGAATCGCCTCCTGCGCCGCGGCATCGTCCATTTCGACGAATCCGAATCCTTTGGGTCGATTGGTTTCTCTGTCTATTACGAGTTTGACCAGCTTCACTTCTCCGTAGGAACCGAAAAGATCCCTGACTTCCTGTTCTGTTGCACTGTAAGGCAGATTGCCTACATAAATGCTTTTCATTTTCGTTACTTTCTCCGTTAACTGCCGTCGGCACCGCCGAATCTTTACCGGACTTTGTTCCTCTCTTCCGGTAAATCAAACCATCGGGATCCGGACGGCTTCTCCTGTCCGCCGGATTCCTTCCTTCTCCTCAGTCTCCGCGCGATGACCTTTTCCCTCCCGGAGAAAGTGCCGGTACGCAATCGTATACTCAGGTCGGAGCTGTTTCATGCTCCTTTGTAATAACTTATATGCGGGAAATCCCGATTGCAAAAAAAAACGGTTTTGTTTCTGGAAAAAAAACGTTTTTTTTGGGGAAAAAAAGACCCGGAACGCGGATTTAATAGGCTTTCTCAGATTTTCCGGATGGAATTGATTTCCGGGATTCCCCGAATCGCCCCGGAGTTTTTTTCCCTCCGGGGGATGGGAATGCCGATTCGGTTTTCCGGATTGCTCAGACGGCGGCCGGAGCCGTTTTTTTATGTCTGCGCAGACGGGAAAGAAAACGGAGAAACGTATGCTTGCGCGGTTTCGCCGTATCATGCACAAAGATGAAGTAGAGCGCGGGAATGACGTAGAGCGTCAGGAGGGATGCGATCGTCAGTCCTCCGACAACCCCCATTCCGCAGCTGGAGCGCAGTTCCGATCCGAGTCCGCTTCCGAACGCCATCGGCAGCATGCCCGCCACGGATGCGATCGAGGTCATGACAATCGGCCGGAATTTGGCCTGGGTCGCCTGCAGCATTGCCTTGTGGGTCGTGACGCCCGATTTGACCAGAGCAGCACACTCATCCATAATGAGAATCGCGTTGTTGACCACGATTCCGATCATCATGACGCCGCCGAGCAGACCCATCATCGACATGGACATCCGGGCGACCCACAGCGTGGCATACATTCCCAGAAAACCGAGCGGCACCGTGAACATGATGAGGAACGGACGCGTCCAGGACTCCATGATTGCCGCAATAAGCAGATAGGTCAGAATCGTCGCCAGAATAATGACCTGAATAAATTCCCGTGCGGTTTCATTCATCAGTTCCACGTTTCCGCTCATTCGCACGCCGTATCCGGGAGGCAGCGCCTGAAGCGCCATGTCGCCGATCGTCTTGGATACGGTTCCGAGCGCCATGCCCGGCGCGGTGTTCGCATAGAGCCACATGGTGCGGACTTTGTCGTAACGGTTGACCACCACCGGACGGGTGTCCTCGGTGATCTCCGCAAGGACTTCGGTCCCGAGCGGATTGTTGTCCTTGGTGGCCGGAGCGTTCTGACGGAGCTGATCTTCGCCGTATTCCTTCTTGTTTTTCACGCGGATGTCGAAGGTGCGGGCGCCGGAACGGTAGTCGCCGACTTCGATTCCGTCCAGGGAGCCGAGCAGATATTCATAAACGTCGTTTGCCGACATGTTCAGGTTCTGAAGCACGGTCCGCCGCGGCGTGATGTTGATGTTCGGCTTGCGTTCCCGTCGGCTGGAGTCGAGGTCGCGGGTGATGCCGAGCGCGGGCAGTTTTTCCATGACTTCCATTTCCGCCGCTTCCAGAACGTCCAGATCGGGACCGTTGATGACGCAGCGGATTTCCGCTCCGCTTCCGCCGAAGGTCGCCGGAATGGAGAGCGTCACGCGGCAGTTGTCCAGATAGGCCAGCTCTTTCCGCAGGATGGCCTGCAGATCGTAAATGGATTCCTTGCGTTCAAATTTGTCGGTGGTCCGGAGGTTGATCTGTCCCAGGTAAACCGCAGAGCTGACCTGGCCGCTTCCTCCGTCGGAGTCTCCCACGGAGATCGACATACCCCGGATGAAGTCGAATTTTTTCAGATGATCCGCCGCCTCCCGGATCAGACGGTCCGTCGTTTCCAGATTGTAGTTGGTCGGAAATTCAAACTTGATGCGGATCTCCCCCTGGTCGCAGAAGGGAAGAAAGGAGAGTCCCACCTGAGGCACCACGAAGAAAAGCACCGCCGCGGCAAGCGCCAGAACCGCCGTCATCAGGGTTTTCGGATATCGCGCAGTCCATTCAATGCTTCTGTCGAATTTCCGGCAGAGCCAGTCGTAGCCCGTATCCCAGGGGAGAAACAGTTTCTGGAGAAAGGTTTTGCCTTCGACCGCCTGCTTCTTTTTCTTCTTCAGCAGGACGCACGCCAGAATCGGCGTCAGCGTGAAGCTGATGAAGAGCGAAACCAGCGTGGCTCCCACCATGACGCCCGCGAACGGCACCATCATGCTGCCGATTCGGGTTGTCATCATCATGACCGGCACGAACACGACCACGTTGGTCAGCGCGCTGGCGGAGACCGCCGCGATCACTTCGCCTGTTCCGCGTTCCGCCGCCGTTTTGATCGGTTCCCCGCGGTCCAGGTGCTTGAAGATGTTCTCAATAACCACGATGGAGTTGGTCACCAGCACCCCGACGGAACACCCCAGCGACAGCAGCGTCATAATGTTGAACGAATAGTTGAAATATGCCATCACCGCGAATGTCACGATCACGGAGATCGGCATGGAGATCATGACAATAAAGGTCGATTTCGGTTCATGCAGAAACAGGAACAGCAGAATCGCGGTCAGAATGATGCCGGTCAGGATGCTGCTCCAGGCGTCGTCCACCGATGCCTGAATGAACGCGCCGGAATCGGTGAACCAGACCAGCTTCATTCCCGTGGGCAGTTCTCCGTTTTGAATCATGGACTGGAAGCGCTGACGGATTCCGTTAATCACTTCAATGGCGTTCGCTTCGCCTTTCTTGATGATGCGGAAGCGGGCCGCGGGTTCGCCGTTGACATAGGCTTTGCTTCGGACTTCGCGGCTCATGAATTTGACATCGGCGACATCGCGCAGGTAAACGCGTTTGTTTTTGAATTTTCCCACTTCAAGCGCCTTGATCTGTTCAAAGTCCTTGAAGTCGCCGTCGAATGTGACGTTCTTTTCCCCCTTGTCGAACTGGATTCGGCCGAGCGGTTTGCGGACGTTGTTCGCTTCCAGTTTTGCCACAATGTCGTTGATGGAGAGGTTCATGGCGGTCAGTTTCGCGCGGTCCAGCAGGACATGGATCTGCATTTCGTTGGCGCCGTAAACGCGGACCTCGCCCACGCCGGGGACCGAGGAGAAGCGGTCGGCGATGACATCGTCGGCATAGTCGTAGAGATCGTCCTGGGTCCGGTCTCCGACCAGGAACGCCTGAACCACGGTGGTGGCGTTGGTGTCGATCTTCCGGATGGTCGGTTCCTTGGCTCCGTCGGGGAAGTCCTCGCGGATGCGGTTCAGGGCCTCGCGGATGTCGGTCGCCGCCACGTCGACGTCGATTCCCATGTTGAATTCCAGCTGAATGCGGGCCTCATCCTCGATCGAGACGCTGGTCACATGCTTGATGCCGTCCAGCGAGGAGACCGCATCCTCGATGCGTTTGGCAATTTCAACCTCGATTTCCGTCGGACTGGCTCCCTCGTATTCGCAGCGGACCAGCACGGTCGGAATCTCCATGTTGGGCAGGAGGTCGATGCTGATTTTCGGATAAAGACTGATGCCGATCATGACCAGCACGATGATGAATGCGGTCATCGCAATCGGACGCTGTACGGACCACTTGCTCAGAAACATGGATGCGCTCCTCCGTTACTTCTCATTGATTGCCCGCAGAAGCGAACCGTTGTTGACAAAGGTCTGACCCGTGACGACAAACCGCTCTTTCAGCAGTTCCTGTGCGTTGACCACTTCGCAGTATTTCCCGTCGATGATGCCCCGGACCACATTGAAACTCTTGGCGCGGTTGCTGGAATCCACGGCATAGACAATGTAACGGTCGTTGGCGCGCAGCAGGAGCGCGTCCGTCGGAAGGCCATACGCCTCCTTTTCCTGAAGAACGAGACTCAGATCGCAGAGCATTCCGCTGACCAGGGGAACCTTTCCCGGAACCAGAATTTTAAGCTTGAAGGTTCTGCTTTCCGGATCAATGCTGGGCGCCTTGTACGTGACACTTCCCCGTCCCTTCTCCTCCCCGCCGATCAGAAAGCGGACCGGGGTTTTGCCGGGAACCACCTGATCGTAATAGACCGCGCTGATGTAGCAGATCACTTCCAGAACCTTCTGATTTTCCAGCTTCATGATGTTCTGTCCGGTGCTGACATATTCGTTCTCTTCGATGTATTTGTCGGTCACGATGCAGTCGAACGGCGCCGTGATTACGGAGTCGGCCAGGTTTTTGCGGGCAATGACCAGATTGCTTTCCGCCTGTTTGAGCTGCGCTTCCGCATTGATGATGGCGGCCTTGGCGGTCTGAATATCCATTTCCGCCTTCTTGTAGTTGGTCTCATAGGTCTCGAATTCCGACTGGCTGGTGGCTTTCGACTGCCAGAGGCGGAGGAACCGTTCATAGTCCAGCTCGGCTTTCCGACGGGTGATTTCCGCGGTCTTCAGCGCAATTTTGGTGCTTTCCAGTTCGGCTTTTTTGACCTTGATCGCATCTTCCTGCACGGTGACCTGATTTTTCAGAATCTGCCGGTCAATGCCGAAGAGCGTGTCGCCTTTTTTCCGGACATCGCCCTCATCGACTTTCAGGAGTTCCAGCGTTCCGCTGATTTTCGCCGAGATGGTCGCATATTCCACCGGCCATACGGTTCCCTGGACCGGAATCTGCTGGCGGAACACGCGCTTCTGAAGCGGTTCCAGCGTGACGCGCACCTCGCGTTCCACCGTTTTCTTATCTTTTTTCTGATTGCTGCAGCCGGCAAAACCGAACACAACTCCGGCAAGCGCAAGACAGACCAGTCCTTTGGACACGATGCTCATAATCTCTCCTTCCCTGAAAATAAAAAATGTCTCGACTTCAACCTTATATAATAATCCATATCGTTTCAACTTGCAATCCCCTTGACAAAATCTTGACAAAATACTGATTTCCCGCAGACAATTTTCCGGAGAAGCGGTCGGAACCCCGGTTTTTCTCCGGGCGGTTCCGTCGGGCTTCCGCATCTTTCCGCTGCCGGGAAAGTCCTATCGCCTTCTCCGGTCTCAGGAATGGCCGAGCGGCAGCAGAAGATGAAATTCCGATCCTCCCCTGCCGGAGAGAACGCGGACCGTTCCATGATGATGCAGCGCAATGTGTTTGACAATCGCCAGCCCGATGCCGCTTCCGCTCTGTTTCTTTCCCGCGGAGGGGATCCGGTAGAAGCGTTTGAAGATGCGGTCCTGATGCTCCGGTGGAATGCCGCAGCCGTAATCTTTGACACAGAAATCCATCTGTCCATCCTTCCGGCGCGCGGAGAGTTCGATCTTCCGGGTCCCGCTGTGAATGACAGCATTGGTAATCAGATTGTTCAGCGCCTGGAGGAGAAGCTGGGAGTCGCCGAGCAGTTCCGTGGAATCGCAGTCGGTGATCTGCAGTTCGATTCCGGCGGCTTCCGCGGCGGGCCGGCAGACCTCCATGGAGCCGCGGAGCACGGCCAGCGGCTGAACCGGAAGAAAATCATCCTCCGTTCTCCTGCCCACGTTTTCCAGCGAAGTCAGGGTCAGAAAGTTCAGCAGAAGCGTGTGAAGGCGTTCCGACTGGGTGGTCAACGTTTCGATGCAGCGCTGTTTGTATTCCTCGTTGTCCAGAGCGCCGTTGCCGATGGCGTCGACGGCTCCGACAATGCCGGTCAGCGGAGTTTTCATCTCATGCGAGATTGCCGCGATGAACTCCCGGTGCGACGCTTCCAGTTTGCTCAGATCCGTCAGGTCGGTGGCGGAGATCAGGAAGAATCGTCTTCCCTCCCTTGTAAAAGTGACCCCTTTGACCAGAAGCTGGAATTCCCGGTCGTTGCGGACCAGTGTGAGTTTTTCGGCATAGACGGAGGTCGTGTCGATTTTTTTCAGGCAGTTCCGGATCTCCTCGGGACAGTCGGGGAATTTCGTGCTTCCGCTTCGCGGCTCCGGATCAAACAGAAGTCTGGCGGTTTCGTTCCAGCGGACCACATTGCCCTCCTCGTCAATCAGAAGGATGGCTTCGGAAAGAGCGTTCAGCATGACTTCGCGTTCATTGGCGCCGTCCTGAAGCGAGAGTATCTGTTTCTTGAGCTGATCCGTCAGCGTCTGAAGACAGAGGGCGATTTCGTGAATCAGTCCGCTGCGGGGAACATAGATCGGACTTTCCAGTTCTCCCGCCGCAATCCGCGACATGCTGGCGAACAGCCGGTTCAGCGGACACCGGATCCACAGCCAGAAATAGGTGATCAGCGCCAGCGTGGAGAGAACCCCGAGAACGGTCAGAATCAGAATTCCACGCCGGGTCTGCTGCATCAGAAGGGTCATGCTGTTGCATTTGGACGCCATGATGAGCACATAGTCCTGCCGGCCGACCCGGAACCGGGTCGAATGATAGACCATGAAGGAGTTCAGCGTCCGGTCGAACTTGACCAGAACGTCCTCGTCGTGATTCTTCTTGAAGAACCCCCGGATCTCGGGCTCGCGGATGTGCTCCACCAGATATTCCGGGACCCCCTCGGTCTCCACGATCACCCCTTTTCCGCGGGCGATGATCTTCACAATCATCGGATTCGGTCCGAGATTCTTGTTCAGCATCTGGTGCATTTTCTCAAGCTGTTTCGACTCGAGCAGCTCCCGGAACGCGCGGACCAGAAAGAAATTGTTGCGTTTGGTCTCTTCCGCCACCTCCTGGAAATAGGCCTTCTGAAAGTCGGAAAGCTGAAGATCCAGCAGAAGAATCGCCAGAAGAATGATGCCTCCGATGATCGCCGGGACAAAGAGAAGGGCGGTGGTCTTTTTCGCCATGAAAATTACTCTCCCGCGATCCGGTAGCCGACTCCGCGGATGGTTTCAATGTGATCCGCCCACTCCCCGAGTTTCCGCCGGAGATTGACAATGTGCATGTCGATGGCCCGCGCCGTGACCGAATAGTTGTCTCCCTTCACCGCCCGGATGATCTGATTCCGCGTGAAGACGCGCCCCGGATTGGAGGCCAGAAGAACCAGCGTTTTGAATTCATCCGCAGTCAGAAGCAGTCCGGCTCCGTTCAGCGTGGCGCTGTGAGTGATCAGATCAATCGAGAGGGGGCCGAGGACGATGCTTCGCGGCTCCTCTCTGCCCGCTGTCGTCTTTTTGCGCAGCTGAACCGCGATGCGGGCGGCGAGAACTTTGCTGCTGTAAGGTTTGGTGATGTAGTCGTCCGCTCCCATTTCCAGCCCCAGGACGATATCATTCTCCTCGCCTTTGGCGGTCAGCATGATGATCGGAATATTCGCCAGAAGAGGGTTGTTTTTCAGATTCCGGCAGACGGTCAGGCCGTCGATACCCGGCAGCATCACGTCCAGCAGAATCAGATCCGGAAGCATCTGGGCCGCCGCGGCCAGTCCCTCCTCGCCCGACGACGCACAGCAGACCTGCGAAAAACCGTTCATGTTCAGATTCATCTTTGTCATGTCGCAGATGGAGGGATCATCTTCGATCAGCAGTATTTTCGGACTCATCGCAAGCACTTTTCCTTCCCGGTGTGATCATCTGGTTCTTCGCGGATAAAATAAAAAATAACACGGCAGGCGGAGTTTGTCAAGTCCGGGAGCGGGGGGCGGAAAGCCGCATGACATTCCGGATTTTCCTTCGAAGCGGGGGCGCGTCCGCGCGGGCGGCGCGGATCAGTGGAAGATCAGGCCGTCGCGCAGTTCGATGGAGCGGTCCGCAAGGGCGGCGACTGTCCGGTCATGCGTGACCATCAGAATGGTGGTCCGTCCGGATTCATGAATGGTCCGGAAGATGTCCAGAATGCCCTTCCCCGTGACGGAATCCAGATTTCCGGTCGGTTCATCCGCCAGCAGCAGTTCCGGCGCGTTCAGAAGTGCGCGCGCAATGGCCGCCCGCTGCTGCTCTCCGCCGGAGAGTTCATTGGGGCGGTGCAGAATCCGATGGGAGAGTCCCACCTGATCCAGCAGTTCGCGGGCGCGCTCCCGGCAGAGACGCGCGCTTTTCCCGTCCAGCAGACCGGGAAGCATCACATTTTCCAGAATATTGAGTTCCGGAAGAATATGATACGCCTGGAAGACAAACCCGATTTTTTTCCGTCGGAACGCAACGGTTTTTCTCTGCGAGAGAGCGGAAAGATCGGTCCCGTCAATCAGGAGCCGTCCGGTGTTGGGGCGGGAGATGGTGCCGATGATGTCCAGAAGCGTTGTCTTTCCGCTGCCGGAAGCCCCGGTCAGCGCCAGCCATTCCCCCCGTTTTGCGGAGAGGGAAACGCCTTTGAGCACATCAATCCGGGTCGGTCCGATCTGGAACGATTTGGTAATCATCTGCGCCGAGACAAACGGTTCCGGCGTGGAGGCATGGATGTTCACGGTTTCTTCATTCATATCTCAAAGCTCCCGCGGGATCGAGTCTTGCCGCCCTGAGCGCGGGGATCACTCCGCCGAACGTGCACAGGACGATTGCGATAACGGCAATCCAGAGAACATCGGTCACCACAATATGGGCCGGAAGTTCGCTGAATACATAGATTTCTCTTGGAAAGATTTCCTGTCCGGTCAGGAAGCGGAGCCCTTTCAGGATCGCCATCCGGTAGTGGACCACAAGCACGCCGAGCGCAATCCCGAAAAGCGTTCCGAGAAACCCGACAAAGAATCCCTGCAGAATGAAGATCCTCATCACGGTTCCGGAAGAGGCTCCCATGGATTTCAGAGCGCCGATCTCGCGGGTCTTCTGAATGACCGTTGTAATCAGGGTGTTGGTAATGCTGAACGCCGCCACCAGAACGATGAAGGCCAGCAGGAAGAACTGCATATTCTTCTCCACATTCAGCACCCCCAGAAGACGGCTGTTCAGTTCCTGCCAGGAGTAGACCCGGTAGCCGGGAAGGCGGTCCCGGACCTGTTCCATGAAGCGGTCCATGTGAAACGGATCGGCGGTCCAGAGATAGACACTGGTCGCGGCGCCGAGGGGAAGGCCGAGAAGCTCGTCCGCATCTTCCAGATTCAGGAAGATGACATCCCGGTCGAAGTCGTATTTTCCGAACGAGAAGATCCCGCTCACCTTGTATTCTCCGGGCAGATAGGCTTCGGAACTGAGCTCCAGTTTTCCGTTTTTATCGCGTTTGACCAGTCCGGCGAGATGCGAGGGCGAGTGCAGAAGAATCCGGTCGCCGACTCCGACATTGAGATCCCGTGCGGTCAGATAACTGATGATGATCTCATTGCGTCCGAGTTTGAGTTTTGATCCGTCGAGCAGCGCCTCGGCCAGTTTGACATTTCCGCGATCCTGTTCCGGATCGAACGCCACCAGCTGTTTGGGGATGAACTTTTCCCCCACCTGAAGCAGAACAGGAGAGGAGACGATCGGCAGGGCGCTTCCTCCCAGTTCCCCGACTTTTTTCACAACCTCCTCCGGATTGGCAATCGAGCGGGCGTAATCGGAATAGACCTGGGCATGGGAGGTGGTGTCGACAAGTTTTTCCTTCATTTTGTCCGTGAATCCGGTCATGACGGCAAGCACCACAATAAGCACGCCGACGCCGAGGGCGACTCCCACCACCGAGATGAGCGTAATCACGGAAACCGCGCTGCGTTTCGGCTTGAAATATTTCCACGCTAGAAAAAGATCGGCAGACATGGCCATCTTCCGTTATGATTTTGCGGCGATTGCGCCGAGTTCAGCAGATCGGTCCGCCGCGGCAACCACAGCGGAGACCACGGTGGCGGAGAATGCGCCTTTGGCCAGTTCCATGACTCCGCGGGACGTGGTGCCGGCCGGGGAGATGACGGCATCGCGGAGTTCTCCGACCGGAGTGCCGGATTCCCGTGCGAGTTTTGCGCTCCCGAGAACGGTCTGGATGGCAAGTTCGAGAGCGGCGTCGCGGGAGAGACCGGCATAAACGCCGCCGTCAGCCAGGGCCATGATGAATTCCAGGACGAATGCCGGTCCGCTGCCGCTGAGCCCGGTGACGGCGTCCAGCTGTTTTTCAGCGACTCTGCGGCAGAGTCCCACGGAAGAGAGAAGGGTTTCCACCTCTGCCAGATCGGATTCCTGAACGGCGGACGTCGCTGCAATGCAGCTCATTCCCTCCCCGACGAGAGCCGGGGTGTTCGGCATGACGCGGACGATGCGCTTTGTGCCCGTGAGCTTTTCCAGACTTGCGATGGTCGCTCCTGCCACGATTGAGACGACGAGCCGGTCCCCGATCTCCTCCCGGAAGGCGTTGACCGCTTCGGTCAGATACTGGGGTTTGACGGCGAGAAGAACGATTCCGGTTTCTTTCAGCGCCTCTTTCGGGGAGGGATAGGCGGTGCCGCCGCTTTTCCGGCAGAACTGCTCCGCGGCTTTTTCGGCCGGATCATAGGTATGAATCGGTGCGCCGATGTTTTTCCGGACGAGTCCGGTGGCGATGGCGGTCGCCATTTTTCCTGCTCCGATGAAACAGATTCCCTGCATGATGCACACTCCTTGGACAATTTGTCGATCAGGGAAATATAGCACAGATTCCGGGGAAGAAAAACGTCAAAAGAGATTATTTCCTGTTTTTCTCCACAATTTTTCTTCCTGAAAATATGGAAAAACGGGGATGAGTTTTTATCACTGTCAGGGAAACTCTCTGTTTTTCCCTCCTTCTCCATTGAGAACCTGTCGGTCTGGCGTGTTCCCGGTGGAAGAAATCCTCCGATTCCGTTGCGGAAGGATCGGCTTTGTCTGCGTGGAGCGGAACGTGACGAAACGGGGGGACAATTCCATCTGAATTTCGTCCGCCTGTCGCGTCTGTGCCGCCGGAGAGACCCTCTCCGGAGTCCTGCGCGTCATGCGGATGGAACACGCAGCCTTTCTGCCGGAGAGAACCGATGATCCTGCAGATGAAATCCCCCTTCCGTTCGGATCTCGGAGTATTTCGTTTTTCACATCGGTCTTTTGTCGGCGTTTTGGACTTCCTCCGGCACGGCGCCGACTGGAAAAACGCGAACCCCGACGGTTTTGACAACTGGGGAAAGAATCCCCGGAGAGAAATCAGGTCTGCAAAATGGAACAGCACGTCCTCGCGGAAAGGGATGCCTTTGCGCGGGATCCGGGAAAGACGTTCGGTCACGGCGCATGAAGCAGTTCCAGACGGTCAAAACAAACCTTGAAACGGCGACCATCCTTTCGAGGCGGATTTACAACAAAGAGAAACGTTCCATAGGGCGCAGAAGGAACCGGCAGATGAAATGTGACGGTCCTCTCCTTCTGCTGAAAAGATCCATTTTCGAAGACTTCCAGTCTGCCGCAACCCTTCTCACTGCCGCTTCCCCGAGTCGGCAGACGGAGAACGATCCGATACCATTTTTTCATCTGGAACGTGCCGAGATCTGCGATCAGTTTCCATTTGCTGTTGAATATTCTGACGTGCCGCTTCTGAAATCCAATGGCGAGATACCGGCCTTTCCTGGTTCCGATTTCAATGCCGAAGGCGGCATTTACGCCACCGTCTTCCAGACGGAACGGAATGTGGAAAATGGCAGTTCCATCCGGAACATCCGCTGTTTTTGTGCCGTAAGCCCACATTCCGGGATTGCTGCCGGAACGATCAATTTCCATGGCTCTTCCGGAGAGCGTATTCACATTGGAAATGATGACCAGATCATCCCCCATCGTTCCCCAGAGACACTTCCACTCCTCCGGAGGCATCCCCGGAAGCGGACCGCGGAAATCCGCTTTCCAGACGGTTTCCTGCGCCATGGTGGAACCCTGAAGGAACAGCAGCATCAGAAAAAGAATCCCCGGATATTTCATAAGCACCTCCCCCCTTACCAGTAAATGTAACGATAGGGATCAAATCCTTGGATGAGTTCATCATAGAAACAGACCTCGTTCAATTCCGGAGGGAATTGCCTTTCATGGTTCTCTTTTTTCCGCTCGGTGCTTATCTTCGCGCGGAAACTGTTCCCAACCGAACCGGATCCCAGTTTGATCGTTAAGAAATTGTCTCCTTTCTTCAAAGGAAGTTCTACCGAGAATCGGAAATCTTTTGCTCCCCGTTCCGTGCGGAAAACTTCCTGACCGTTGCACCATATTCTGGCGCGCCAGTCAAAGCCCAGTTTCAAAATCGCACGTCCGGCATTCTTCCGCTCAAAATGACAGATCAGATACGAGACGGATAGGGATGAATTCGGAAACAGCGGTTTCAAATCCACAAAACCATTTTGATCCGCACTGACCGTCGTCCGCCAGTTGGCCGTTCCTCCCTGCGGCAGAGCAAAAACGGGATTGGGATTAAAATCCCCGCGAATCGCCATTGATTCCCCGGGAAACACCGTGTCCAGCATGAGCTTGCTGTCGTCACGGGCGACTTCAAAGGGGCCCAGAACGTAGAAATATTTCAGCGCTTCATAGGAATCCATCTCTTTCGGAAGAAGAATTCTGCGGGAAAGATTCGTCTCGCATTCCGCCCCGAGATTGGTCAGAAGTCTCGCATACAGCTGGATCATGCGTTCCGTACTCAGAGCCGTTGCATCCCGGATTTCCTTCTTCCGGGCATACCGGTTCTGAATCTGGAACGGATCCAGTTGAAAGAAAACAATGTTTCCTTTTCCGGATTTTCCGCAGGCGGCAAGTCCGTCCAGTTCGATCCTGAAATTCCGCGGAGCCGATCGAATGAGGTTCACTTCCACAAAATCGCGCCAGCGCAGAAGCGAATGACCGATTCCGGTGAAAAGCGGGAAGTCCGAGGGGGTCGCCCGGCGGATTCTTTTCTTTTCCAGTTGGAACCCGGCTTCCCGGAGAAGGTGGTCCCCGCAGACGACCAGAATGTCGGCTCCCTGATCGGCCTTGTGACGAAGCATCTCCCAGGAGAGCCTGGAATCCTTGTCCACGACAATCAGCGGCGAATTGCCCGAAGTGACAAGAGTTCCGGTTCTCTTCAGGATTTCTTCTGCAAGTTTCCCCTCGAAGGCTGCGGAACGTCTTCCGGAAAGAGGAGCATGGAGAAATTCCTCAAAAACCGAGGACGCCGTATAGGTGGCTGCCGGATCGGATGGAACCCGGTTTTCAAAATCAAGGGTGCAGAATGTCACAGCTCCGTTTCCGGTCCGCCAGCGCAGAAGAGCCGCGTAATTCATATCAAATTCGCCGTCAATGAGCGGTTGGAAGCCGGTTCGTTCCGGAATCTGAAGCATCAGTCCGGCAACGGTCATGTTCCGTGTCCAGCGGGGTCCCCGCTGCGTATCATGATTCATAATTCTTCCGTAGGGCGCGCCGTAATCCGGAGCGCCGCGCCAGTTCCGCAGCATGTCATCGGAGAGATTGGCAAAAAACGGATTTTTCCGATCTCTCAGAAAGACCTGCCGTGCCATTGGATCCATCACTTTGAACCCCAGTGATTTCCAGAACTCCGGCTTCTGGGGCAAAATCAGAACCCGTTTTCCGGCTGCTATTTGTTCCGCTTTCAGATCCATTTCAGTATTGGAAAGCGCATTTTTTCCGATGACCAGAACGTTCGCCTGTTCCGCTTCTCCGCAATTCTGAACTTTTCGAAACGGAATATTCAACGCGTTCAGAATGGGGGCCGCTGATCCTTCGGGGTCCAGAAGTGCGACAGGTTCCCGCCTCTTTCTGTGCTGCGGAATCATCGGCGGATATACTTCGAAATCCAGTCTGTCTCGAAAGAGTTCTTCCTTTCCGCTGCGATAGACAATTTCGATGTGTCCGTTTGTTTTCTTCCGGACAACCGGAGCTTGAAATTCCAATTTCTTCAGTCGAATGTCACCGATTTCCATGGATTCCTGAAAATGTCCCGAAGCAACGGTCTTTCCATTGCAGATTGCGCGCCAGTTTGCGCTGCATGTCTTTTTCCCGAATCCGTCCCAGATGAAAACGGCCTGTTTTGTTATCTTCTCTCCGGAATAGTAGGCATGCGTTTTATCCGTGTGTTCCGGATACCCTCCGATATAACCGACAAAATCCAGATTGCCAAGCTGATGGATTGCAAATGCGGCATTTGCCCATTCCGGTTTTTTCGTTATCCTTGTTTTGATGGCGCCGTATCTGCCGTATCCGCGTCCGTTCGGAGGATTTCCATAGGCTTCGTCAAGATTGAAATACATGACTCCGCCGTTCAAACCGTAGGTTCTCCATGAGCGGTTTGTCCGCCAGGTGATCTCCCGGCGGAATTTCCAGAAGAGCGGATACTCCTCGTACATATTGAATCCCGGCACATTGCCTCCATGGGAGCTTTTATTGGCCAGACTCATGCGTATGATATTTTCAAGTCCTTTTTCCGGCTCCTCCCTGTACGCCTGATCGCCGAAGAAAATCGCCATGTATTCCGTGAATAAGAAGATCCGTCCCTGCCAGTAATTGCCGCGATACGGTTCTCCGAATTCCGAGGCCTGCCAGGGGGCGACGCCATGTTTCGACCAGCTCGAAAGCCATTCTTCGCGTTCCTGAATGGGCGTGAAGTTCAGATAGAGAAAACTGTTATGAAGATCTCCTGTGTTGCCGTCGGCAAACGAATAGAAAAAGGTGTTCGGGTTGTATTTTTTGCCGATTTGGATTGCCTTCTCGATGTTTTGGGCCTGCGGGCCGCGATCAAAGAACTGTGCAAACTGCGTCGGTTCCGGCGATCCGTAATTCGTGATGTTGCCGACATACCAGCCGATGATGGAAGGATGATTCCGATAGCGTTTCATGAAGAGTTTCATGCACCGTTCAAATTCGACGGCTGCCGCAGGATCTTTCCGGATCCGGTCGCGCAGAAGTCCAACCGAGGGCGCCGGTTTTATTAGTCCGATCCCCATCTCATCCATTTCGCAGAGCTCTTTTTCCGCCTGCTCTCCTGGAATCCATGGAAATGTCTGTGTGCAGTGAGAATAAATCAGGGTATTATACCCGATCATCTTCAGAAAGGAGGCCCCGCCGGGTCCCGCGCCAAAACTGTACACGGTGCGCAGCCGCTGAATATGATTGTTCAGGATCAGTTCCCTGCCGCGCGTCGTGAACTGACGGAACCCGAAACGGAAAGAGGGATATTCATCCTTGACGGAGGCGGACCTGTCAGTCAGAACCACTCTGCATGTATAAAGATATCCCCGTCCCAGTTCCCAGTAGTGCGGATTTTCCCAGGGAATTCGTACTTTGACAGGATTGATTCCGGGCAGAAAACGCAATTCTTTTTCCGCGCGTTTCACCACGTTGCCTTCCCGGTCGAGAATTTCCGCTTTCAGCAGACCGTCCCCCGATTGCGAGGAGACCACTTCCATTTCCAGAGAAAGCTGCTTCTTCTCCGCGGAAGTATTGGCAAACACATCGTCGATATACGTATTCGGCAGAACCCGCAGCTGGGGAGGATAGAAGCCGATGGTGTTCACAACACGCCAGTCCGTATCCTGATAAACAGGATTCTTCCGTGAAATTCCGGAGCCGTTCCCCGTCAGAAACAGAAGCAGCTCATTTTTTCTGCCATATTCCAGTTTGTCCGAAAGATTGAGGGTGCCGGTCGGACGAAGAATTTCCCCCGCTTTTTTCCCGTTCAGGAAAACAACCAGATCTCCCTGCACCAGCGGAACCGAAAAAAGAACGGTGCGTCCCTTCCATTCCGCGGGAATCTCCGGGAATTGACGGAACCAGGCTGATTTGCTCTTTGGATTCCCCTTTCCTCCGGCTTGTTCCGGCTGGACAATCCGCCGGATTCCCTGCTCGGGTTTCGCGGAACTCCCCCATAGATGAGATTTCGGCGGATCCTCAATGCCGGCTGCGGTCTGTGCATCCCACGCCTGCGTCAGGAGAACGGTTTCCCGGATTCCATCGGCGAAGATGCCGCCGCAGAAAAAGAGGATCAGATTCAGCAGCAGTATCCTTGTTTTCATCAGCATTCCTTTCTGCAAGATAACATTGGATTCAGGATTATGGATGGACCCAGTATTCCGCAACCGCCGGAACCCGGCTTTTCAGAATGGAGTGTCCATCGGCGAAAACCATAGTCACGCCTTTTTCATGACTGGAAAAATTATATTCGGAAGGTCCGTACAGAATACTTTTTCTGCCTTCCGAAAACATATAGATTCTGGAAGGATTCGTCACTTTGTAAAGTTTTCGTTTCGACTCATCATTCCAGCCGAAAAAACCGCCGAGCGCCTGGAAGGAGTTGGATTCACTGTAACTTGTCCGGATGCTTTTGGTGGTTCCCGGAGTCCAGTTCTGGAAATATCCCGCGACGTTGGAAAATTTCGCCAGCTGCAGATTGCTCGGATATTTCTCCGTATCCGTGACGCATTTCAATATTCCGCATTCCAGCGGTTTTCCGGTTTTGATCTTCCAGGATCCGCCGGCATATTTCACGATATGTCCCGGCAAGGTCGGATATTGGCTGATCCCGGGCTCCATATGGGCGGGAATCCAGCCTTCAAAATCGTCGGAGTAACTGCTGATTGCAAATCCGTGCTGCTTCAGGTTGGAAAGACAAACCGATACTCCCGCCGCTCCTCTTGCTTTTTTCAGAACGGGAAGAAAGAGGGAAATAAGAATAAGAAGAATTGCGAAAACAATGAGAAGTTCTATCATTGTAAATGTTTTTAATTCAGGGATCCGATTCAGCTCTCTCTTGTCATTCATCATTCTTTTCCCTTCTTTTTTTCCCCGTGCTTGCCCGTGGAGTGAATTTGGTATCGAGTTGAATTTGTCGGACCGGGATCTCAAGTCCGGCAATTCTCCGCTGAAGCATGTTGAACGCTTCCGTCACCGATAATTTTTCATTGGATTCCAGGTTGGATATCTGAGGACGAAGCCAAATGGCCGATTCTGTTGTGCCGAGCGCAACGAGGCTGATGTCATCCGGGATTCGCAGTCCGCGTATCAGAATTTCATGAATGGCAATTTCCACGCATCGGATTCCTCCGAACAGAATGGCCGTCGGAGGATCGTCCGAGGAGAGAACGCTTCCGATCCATTGACAGACCGTGTCGGGCGTTTCCTCCAGCGTTGAAATCGTTGTCTGAATCCGGATGTCGTAAAGTTTCTGAGCTTCCGCAATGGCTTCCGCAATCTGCCGATGCTGGTCGTACTCTTCATTGCTTCGCCGGACCGCAATATGGCGGTGTCCCAGCGCGACAAGATGCTGGAAAATGGTCAGAATCCCTGTCTTGTAATCGGAGATCACGCAATAGGGGGAGGTTTCATTGATCGTCACAATCGGGTAATCCGGATTTGATTTTATAAAATCGCGGACTTCCGGTATAATATTGCCGATGTAAAGAATCCCTTTGGAGTATCCGGGCCGAAGCAGTTTGGGAAAGGATGGATGCCGGGAACTGACCATCTCAATCTGACTTCTCTGATCGTAGGTTTCACAGAGGTGAATGAACTCGTCTGCTCCCGCGGGCAGAACATCCGCTATAATCAGACCGATGTCAAGGACCGGGCGTTTCCTCAGCGCCTGTGCAGCAACGTTCGGCTGATATTGAAGTTCACTGGCAACTTTCCGGATGCGGTTCCTGGTGGCGTCAGCCACTCGTCCCCGGCCGGAAAGCGCAATGGAGGCGGTCGCGATGGTCACGTTCGCCTTTTCAGCAATGTCCCTCAGAGTTACCATGCTTAAAAATTATCATAATTTGCTTAAACGTTTTGATTTTTATACATTATACTCCATTTTTCATTTTCTGTCAAGAGCTGATGGGGGAGAAAGAAAATAAAAATCCTGTTTTTTCAAGAAGCGAAAGATCATCTGACCGTAAAGGGATCGGCATTCCTGCTTCAGGGCTTCCGGAAAGAAATTCCCGATAAAAATGCCATTCCCCCTCTTGTTTTTTCCCTGAATGTTGTATAATTAAAAACAGAACAGTTTACAGAACAGATGAGAGGAATGATGGCGTATTACAAAGCAGCACAAGTTCGTTACCGCTTTCTGGTGGACATCCGGACGGGGCTTCTCAAGCCGGGGGACCGTGTGGATTCGATCCGGATGCTTTGTTCCCGCTATCACACATGTCTGGCGACAATGACAAAAGTTCTTTCGCAGCTGAAGGAGGAAGGAATCCTGGAGGTTTCCCAGGGACGGGCAACCCGCATTCGGAAACGTCCGGAGAAACGGATCACTCTTTTTTACAGTGATAAAATGGAGATCGGGGAATCTCCCTTCTGGAGCGCTTTCTACCGCGGAATTTGCAAGGTTCTGGATCCGTTGACGGAATTCATGCTCTTCCTTTGCAATGTCGGCACGACAAGCGATGATGTCCTCCTGCATATTCTGGAGGAGGGGGATTCCGGTTTCCTCTTTGCCGGTTCTTTCGGGGATCATTTCCGATTCAGCGAACGGTTCTGGAAGCTGATTCGCAAACAGAAGATCCCTCATGTGATTCTGTTCCCGGAAGCCATTGAATACCGGGAGAGTCCGGTTGTCTGCAATGATTTTATGCCGGCTTATCTTTCCGTTCTGGAGACGCTGAAGTCCCGGGGTGCTTCCAATCCGCTTCTGATCGGCGAATATGAGTGGAATACCGGAAACTGGAACAAGTTCCTCTCATTTACCGACGCATATGAGAAGGTGTTCGGGAAGCCCTTCCGGACGGAGAATTATCTTCAGGCCTTGCATCGGAACATTTTGTTCGTATACGAAAATGTGATGCGGAGATTGAGGTCCGACGATCCGCCGGACTGTTTCATGATGTTTTCGGATTCCTTCGCGCCTCCCGTTATCCGCGCCTGTCATGATGTCGGGAAAATGCTCCCCCTGTGCGGATGCGACAATCTGCCCATTGCATCCATGACCATTCCTTCCTTGAGTTCCATCGAACTTTCCCGGGAGGAAATCGGTCGGAAAGCCGCGGAACTCCTTCTGGAACAGATCCGTGCCCCCTGTGATTTTTCTCCGAAGACATGGACAATTCCCGCGTATCCCGTCTACCGGGATTCGCTCTCCCCCATAAAAAAACATCCATCTGCCAACCAGGAGGAACCATGAGACAGAAATTCACATTGATAGAGCTGCTGTTTGTGATTGCAATCATTGCAATTCTTGCCGCACTGCTTCTTCCAGCTCTGAACTCCGCAAAGCGGAAAGGACAGCAGATCCACTGTCTATCCAATCTTTCACAACTTGCCAAGGGGGCCCTTTCCTACAGCGATGATGCCAACGGATATGTCTGGGCCAGCTCGAACTATCCGTGGCCGGACCGGGTGTTGCCGTATATTATGACGAATCCGCCCTCCTCCTGGTACAAATATGAAAACGGGATCTGTACAGCGCAGAACAAACTTTATCTCTGTCCCGCTCAAAAAGTGGAGACGAGCCGGGATTTTGTCTGGAATCACAATTACGGCGTCAACGGCAACAACTGGTCCCCGTATACCACCTCTCCCGATGGAAAACTGAAACCGAATTACCGGATTTCCAAGATCAAGCGTCCCACCGAACGGATCTTTCTCGGAGATTTCGTAAGAGATTCCGGAGCCGATCCCTATACCAACCAGAGTTATCAGCTGATTAACACTCCCAATCTCGGGCCGTATCATGGAGAAGGTCTGACAAGCAATATCGCCTATGTGGACGGTCATGCGGCCAATCGGCGCAGAAGTGAGATTCTTACGCGGCAGATCTCCTATCTGCGCTATCACTGGGGCTGGTGCATTCAGGATTAACAACAGAGGAATCAGGTGGATTATATGAAAAAACAATGGACTGGAGTCCTGCTGCTGGCATGGTCGCTGGCCGCGGTTTCCGCACCCAGATGGGGAGTTACCGGTAAAAATCCCGGAACATTTGAATCAAAAGGCGATGCCATGATTTTCCGGATTCCAAAGCAGAGCAAAGACAGCAGTTCCGTTTTCTTCTGCTACTTTGACGGGAAAAAGGCCGTGAAATTTTCCGGATTCAAAATCCGGGCCAGAGCGCTGACTCCGGAATCCGTGAAAAAACAGGTCATCTTCTGCCTGTGGGGGAAAGGTGATGCCCGTTACTGGGCGAATTTCCGTTTGAATTCCATGGAGTGGCAGGAGGAGTTCATTCAGTTTTCCGGCTCCCCGATTCCCGGATGCAAGGCCCGCTTTTCCCCCGAGGCCGACCCGGATTCTCTTGCAGAAGTGACAAGTCTTCAGATTTTCGGGACTGTACACAATGCCGGAGCTGGCGGCATTGAGTTTGCTCTCACCACTCCCGTTCTCTCCAATGGGACGGAATTTTCGCCGGCTCCCCCGGCAGGGAAGGCGGAGCGGAAACTCAAACGGGATGCTCCCCGGTCGATTACGCCGCTCGATCTGCCGATCCGGATGGACCACCATACCCGTCCTGTCGCCAAAGATGGCATTTTCTATCAGGAGGGAAAACCGGTCTTCTATCTGGGAGCGAATCTCTCCGGAGTTCATCCGGAACAGGTCAGGGGGCGGGACAAGAACAAGCGTCTCCGCGAACTGTTCCACAACGATCCGATCTATTTGAGGATGCTCAATGAAAAGGAGTACAATGCGCTCGGCATGAATTCCATGGAACTTCAGCCGGTGACGGATACGGTTCTCTGTTTTGAGAATCCGTTTCCGCTGCATCCGGTTCTTCAGGCGGGTCTCCGGAAGTATGTCACATGGGCCTCCTGGGGAAAACCGGGAAAGCGCGCAGGAGTGCGTGAAAAGTCGATCCGTTCCATTTATGAGGCTCATACCGAACAGTTGAAACTGCTGGGTGGAATGCCTCTGATTGCCGATTTTACCCAGGGATTCAATTCCGGAGCCCTGATGCTGGAGCAGGTTAAGGACAGCGGTCTGCCGAAGGAGGGGCTGGAAGAGATCAACGGCTGGGTGACCGCGCTTTCCACTCCATGGTGCAGTTCGCATCCGTTCGGGGCTCCGATCGAAAACACCTATTTCAAGGCTGCCGCATACTGGATGCTGAAAAATGGAGCCAATCCCTGGGTTTACGAACTCTGGAACGAGATGCATTATTTCAACTGCACCTGTGAGGAGAATCAGAAAAGATTTCTTCTGTTCCTGAAGGAGAAATATGGTTCCCTGGTTGCTCTCAACCGGGAATGGAACACTCAATTCCGCTCGTATGATGACATTCTCAGGATGCACTCCTACCGGGGATGCCGCGGACTCTGGGCGGACTGGATGAAATTCATGGGCAATCTCTTTCAGGAGGCGATTCTCCGTGCGGCTGCCGAGATTCGAACGGTGGACAAACGTCCGAACACCTATATCACCTGGCAGATTGCCAACGCCAGTGTTTTTTATCCCACGCAGGGAGGCGATTTCTACAAAGGGGCGCAGGTTGTGGATGTTTTCGGCTACGAGGGGGGAATGCGCTTTGTCAAAAATGCGGGGAAGAAAGTCGGTCTTCTGGAGGAGGTGCTGCTTGGCTGGGGCGGACAGCACTCCCATAAATTCTTCATTGATTTCTGCCGGGCGCTTGCTCCGGATAAGCCGCTCATGAATCTGGAAATGTATCGGGGAAACTCCGCACCCGCGACAAAGAACGTTTTTGTAACCGGTCTCTGGAACGAGTTGATTCACGGGGCGTCTTCCGCGCAGTATTATGTCTGGTGGATGCATCCGCGCATTGAACCGGGGAAAAGCGCGTTCGCCGGATATCTCAAGAATTCGCTGCTGAGCCCGTATGATGTTCCCCGCAAATCCCTGGACGGATTGAAACAGTTTCAGGAGGAATTCAACCGTCTGGCTCCTTATGTGGCGGCCCGGCCCCGGATCCGCGGGAAGGTTGCGCTGCTGTTTTCGCAGCCGACCGTTCGTCAGGATCCCTCCGTGCGTTCCTGGAAAGGACAGCGCTGGAATGTCCGCGACCGGGTTCTCAATGCCTATGAGGCGATCCATTTATCGCACTATCCGACGGATGTGATTCTGGAGGAGCATCTCCGGGAAGGCCGGGCGGAGAAGTATTCGGCCATTCTTGTTCCCGGAACCGAATTCGCCTATCAGACGACCGCTCCGGCTCTTCAGGATTTCGTGCGGCGCGGCGGAACCCTGATTGCGACGGGAAGCGCCTTTTTGTATGATGAATACGGAAAACGTCTTGATGATTCCATTCTGTTCGGACTTTCCCGGTCGGAATTTCCGGAAAAACAAGATGACACTCTTGTTCTTTCTTCCCGGAAAGGGCTTCCGAAGGAGATTTCGTCGGATGCCGCCCATTCCGTTCAACTGAAAACGGCTCGTCCGCTTCTTTCGTTCCGTTCGGGAAAATGCGCCGTTGCGGAAAACCGGATCGGGAAAGGACGGGTGTACTATGTCGCGTCGGAAAATACCTCGGGGGCGGAGCTGATTGCTCTGTATGACACGCTTCTGCGGCGCGCCGGAATTTCTCTGGACACCGATGTAACCGCGAAAAACGGTTCGTTTGCCTATAATGTGGAGCTGCAGCTTCTGGACCGGGGGGAAAATCAGGTGCACTATCTGGTGAACTGGACTCCGCTTTATTCCGGCATGTATCTGCTGACACCCTCCTGGAAACCGTCTGAAAACGGAAGATGGTATGTGACGGACCTGATTTCCCGGAAGGCTCTCCTCGTCAATGGCCGCCGGGAATGGACGGAACGTGATCTGAAACAGGGAATTTTACTGCTGCTGCCCGCCCAGGTAAGAACCCTGATTCTGGTTTCTTCAAAGCCCTTCGAGGGAACAAGCGGTACGATATCCGCTTCGGATTATCATTCGCAGTGGATGCGTCTGAATCAGGAGGAGAAAAAACTGCGGGAACAGGAAAAAGAGCGTTCCGAGTCCAGCAGAGTTCCGGAACTGGCTCTTCAGACGTTTTCCGGAGTCGATCAGGCTCAGTGCGTGCCGTTGAACCTGCGTTCTGCCGCCAATATGGGGCTGATTGATGAAATTGATGGCGATCAGAAAGGGGGATGGCTGGATCAAGGCGATCGTGATCTGCGCGAATTGCTCCCGGGAAAGAGAGTCCTTGCCGGAGTTCCGTTTGAAATTCTGAATCCCGCGGAAAATCATGGGAAATCCTGTGTGATGCTTCGTTCCGCTGTGCGGCCCTACTTTGCCGCGAAAGCGGAGATTCCCTGCGGCCTGAAAGTGAAGAAACTCTTTTTCCTGCATGGCGGCGGCTGGCTTTCCGGAGAAGGGGAGGCCGCCCGGTACATCATCCGGTATCAGGATCACTCCGCAACGAGCGTTCCGGTCCGCATCCGTCAGGAGATCGCCGATTGGAACGGGCTGTATCATCTGCCGGGAGCCAAACTCGCATGGAAGGGGAAAAATCCGGTTTTCGACAGAATCGGACTCTATGCGGTGGAATGGCGGAATCCATTCCCGGAAAAGACGATTCGTTCCATTGAGCTGCAGCCTTCGGGGAAAGGGGAAGCCACGGTTGGAATCCTTGGGGTTACCGCAGAATTAAATCCGATAGGGAAAGGAAAAAAATGACACGGCTGAAAACAATCATGATGTGCTGTTCGGCATCGACGGTGCTTTCCGGTTCGGAACTGCCCGATATCGTCATTGCGGAACAGAAAGAACCGGCTTATCTGATCATGTCCTCCTCCCGGGACTGGAAAGATCCATCGGCAAAACTGTGGAGCTGGAGTCCTGTTTCGGATGAACGGCTGTCGAAGCTGGTCTGTTCCAGCGATCCCGAGAAACGCATGTGCGGAGAACTGTTCCGCGATCCCAGCGATGTGAAACCTGTTCTGAATGGAACGCATCTTCTGGTAACGGCCTCCTATGGAGGCGCGGCGCTGATCCGGATTGCGGACAAGCATCTTGTCTGGCATGTTTATCCTGCGAACAATCCCCATTCCGCCGAATTGCTTCCGGACGGAAATGTTGTTACCGCCTCCAGCGATGGAAACTATTTGAAACTCTTCCATCTGGCAAAGTACCGGCCCGGAGATCCCGGCGCGACTCCTTTTCAGCAGTATTTCGCCGATGACGCTCATGGCGTGGTGTGGGATGCAAAGCGTCAGCGTCTCTGGTCCAGCGGACGTTTCGGAATCGTTGAATGGAAATATCATCCTGACGGCCGGGCTCCTTCCCTGGAACAGGTGGCGATTCATCCTCTTGCCGATCCCCGGTCTCAGAATGCCTATCAGAGGGTGAACGGACACGATCTTTATCCGGCTGCCGGGAGCGATCAGCTGTTCTTTACAACAGCGGAAAACACTTATCTCTTTGATCCGGAGACTCGAACGTACTCCTTGTTTCAGGCCGTGCGATCCATAAAAAGCATCGGAATTTCCAAAGCCCCGCCGGAGGGGATGCTTCTGATGATGAAACCGACGGAAAAATGGTGGTCCTCCAGTCCCCTTTTCCCGGGGAATGATTCTCTTTCCCGACAATGCACTCTGCCGGGAGCAAGAATCTACAAGGCCAGATGGATGCCTTCCAGCCATCGTCCGAGTTCAAAAAAAGATTCCATTTCAGATTCCGTCGCCGGGACCGGGTCGCGATAGCTCGTCGCAGGTTCATCATCCGGGGCCGGAAGCAGAGAGGACGGTTTCCCGGAGAAGAACACTTTCCCTTTCCCCCTGTCCGGGAGCGCAGGAGCGGAAGACGTTTCTTGTCCTCCTTCTCTTTCTGATCCGGGGGAAAAGAAAAACGGGAAGATCCGTTCAGAAAAAGAACATCTTTTTTTGAGAAGGAGTTCTCCGGAGATTCGGAAGGATGAATTTCTGCGCTTCCCGGCGGGGGGAAAAACATCTTTTTTTGTCTTTATTCCCGGAAGAGCCGGACGCCCCCCGTGTCTCTTTCCATGTGCTTGTGCAGGGGGCTCTCCGGACGGCAGAAGGAGGAAATCGAACGGAGAGCCTCTCCGGCCGCAGTCTAATTCGTTTTCCGGATCAGTTCATAGAGAAGAATGCCGCTTCCTGCGTCGTTGTCCGCCGTGAAGGAGAGGGTTTTCTCCATTTTCCGGAACGGGATTTGAAAGAGTCGTTTTCCGTTCGGATCGCAGGCAAAAAGGGTGTATGCGTTTCCCGTGACAGCCAGTTTGATCTCCGCTTTGTTCCGATAGAGAAGCTGCCGGGAGGTCCCCTGTTTCTCCAGAATGCTCTGGTCCGCGTTCCGGAAAACGGTTCCTTCGTTGGAAAGATTGGTCAGATGAAGGATCATGATTCTGCCGCTTCGGGGAAGGGGAAGCCCATCCAGGGAACCTGCGTAGAATGCCGCATGTGCCGAGCCGTTACGAACATGCAGAATGGAGCCTTTTGCCTCTCTCTTCTTCGGAAGAAGCAGTGCTTCAGCCCGTTGTGTGACCACGGTGAAGATCTCATTTGCTGCATCCAGAAACAACTCTCCGGTATCGCTGAGCGCTGTTTTGCGTTTCAGGGAGAGCGCATTTTCCCCAATCACTTTTTTCTGCTTCAGCTTCTGCAGGAATTCCTCCAGATTCTTTCCGGTGACAGGAGATGGATGCGAAATTTTTTCATCGGGCGATGCAAGCAGGACTCCTTCCCGCGGATAAGGGGGATGCCGAATTCCGAATTTGGAAACCAGCTGAAGAAAGGAACCCGCTTTTTTTCCGCCTTCCACCGTCGCTGCGATCGTGCGGAGGGATGGTTTTACATCTTCGCGCAGATAGAGCAGTGCTCCCGCCCGCAGCGCCAGACGCATCACGGCGTTGTTGGAAGAATTGAACTCCGAAAGAGTTCCCTCTTTTGCACGCTCAAAAGCCGAGGAGAGAAACCAGAGTCCGTTGTAGCCCTGCAAAGCCGCATATGCCCCGGTCAGGAAGGGCCCTTCAAAGAAATGCGGATTCGGCCAGCAGTAGTTCCATTCCGTGATGGTCATCGGTTTTCCGATAATCCGCGTGAGGGCAATGTCGCGGAGCCCGGCGGAGTATCCCCGGATCGGGGAACGGGAACCGTAGAACGTCGGAGGCGCGTTCCCGCCGGAAAGACTGACCGGATGGCAGAAGTAGAAATGAGAATCGACATAATCGTACACGTTTCTCGTATCCAGCGCTGTCTGAGCAAAATTCTGGTCGGAAAAGAGAACCTTTACTCCGAGTTTCTTCAGTTTCCCTTTGACTTCGTGAAAGAAGCGTTTTCCCGCGTCGGCGAGAAATCCTGCATGAACCTCTCCGCGGTTCTGACCGGTAAGGGTGATGTTCCGTTCCGCCGCATACTTCTGAAAGGCTTTGTCCACGAGTTCGCGCACCCGCTTGCCGGTTCGCGGCAGAAGGGCGGGAAGAGTGCCCTCGTTGATCAGATTCAGCGTGATGATCGCCGGTTCGTCCTTCCACGCAGTGCCGGTATAGGGATTGACGTGGAGAAAGAGCTCTTCCGCAAATCCGAGCAGTCCGGCTCGCGCCTGTTCGTCGAAGTAGCAGAGAACCTTGTAATCGGTCATGGACGGATTCCCGAGTTTCTCCATGACATCGTAATGCCGATAGGTGAAGAGATCCAGCGTAATGTAGATGCCGCGTTTTTTCGCTTCCGCCACAAGGAAATCCAGTTTGCGGAGATTTTCCGGATGAAAGGTCCCGCGTTCCCGTTTTCCATGGGTCAGAGAGTTGTCAAAATGATGCAGGCGAATGGCATTGGTTCCGAGAGCCGCTTCTTCGTCCAGCATTGCCAGAGTCTGATCCCCGGACTGGAAAAGAGTCCGGAACCCCATACATTTTCCCCAGAAGCGGACGGGAACCCCGGGACGTTTTTCGAATTCGAACTGATCTCCCCTGCATTTCAGGAATCCGTATTTTCCCGCGGGGGCTCCCGGCCGAACCAGAAAGGAGAGATCCGCCACGCTGCCGGGAAGTGTCTGATAACCGAAGGAGACCCCTTTCCAGTGTTTGTCCACCCGGATGACGGTCCGGATGAGGGTGTTTTTCTGTTCGATTTCACGATCGGAAATGGTCGCTGCGGGAATCATCCAGACCTCTCCGCGGGAGAGAAACTCCAGCGATACGACTTTCTTCCCCTCCCGAAGAGGAATTTTTGTGGCATACAGTCCGATATTCGCTTCTCCGTTGCTGTTTTTCCAGACAACAGTTCCATTTTTCAGATTCGAAGGATTCCAGAAATCCGCCGTATCCACCCCCGATGTCAGTTCCTGCATCTGTTCGGTTCCGTCCTCATATCCGATCCGGACGGCGCCGCAGCGGATCTTCTTTCCGCCCGGCAGCCATGCCATCGCATTCAGGAGATAGAGATACCTGCCCGCGACTCCGGGAACTGAGACCTGCGCTTTTTCAAGAAAATACGGGCGATGTGTTCCGCGTATCGCCAGACAGCTCCTGCCCCGGTTCGAGGCGGGATCTATGATGTCGAACGGAACTCCTCCCATGTTCTGTGTTCCGGGAGTCATGGCGCTGAGATCGTTTTGCGGTCCCTGATCGGTCCATCCGCCTTTCCCGTCATCGGGGAATTCGTCGCGGAATCCCATGTTGACCGCCTGCCGCAGATTGATCGGATGCGAGGCGTATGGGGCATAGTTCAGTCGCACCTTCAGTTCGGAACGGCGGATTTTCCCCCAGGGATGGGAGAAGGAGAGACGCAGTTCCGTGAATCCCCATTCGTTTCGGCGAACGGTCAGCTGAAAAGTTCCGGTAATCACCAGACGGCCCTGTTTCAGGTTCAGCGTCAGCGAGTCGTTTCCGGCGGATTTGCATTGGACAAGCTGTTTTTTCCGCTCGCACGGGATGGCTTTTCCATTGTAGATTGCCGGAGCTTTTGCATAAAGCGCATCCGGAACGAGGGTGTGCCAGCAGAGGATTGCGGAAGGAACCCCCGTTTCGGAAGTCAGTGTGAAATGCACCTTCAACTCTTCCGGTGATGCCGGAAGAAAGGTTTCCGCCAGATGGAATTCATAGCGGTCGGAGATGCGGAAAATTCCGTCGCGGCGGATTCCTTCCGGTGTTTTGATTCCCTCTTCGCCGGGAAATGTGACAATTTCCGGTTTGAACAGCTGGGAAGCGGACGTTTTCCAGTTCTGTTCCCAGAAGGCAATCCCGAATTTCTGATCCTCCACCTGAATCAGACCTTCCGGAGAGCGTGTGATTCCCTCTCCGGAAGCGGTCAGGGAGAAGCAGAGAATCGAGGTCAGCAGCAAAATGACATGTTTCATCGGATCTTCCTTTCTCCACATTTGTTCACCAGCGGTCCCAGACGCTGTTTGCCTGAATATTCGGATTCGGATTTGATCCCCAGACATAATAGCTGTTGCCGTACAGCTGTCCGGTGGAGGTCTGCATCAGGGACATGACGGCGTTTTCCCCGGTTCCGAGACCCCGGATCAACCCGGAATGCCCGTCCACCCAGAGGACATTCACGCTGGAACAGTTCATGTGTGCGGTCCAGACTCCCTGTCCGCTGGTCGGCGGATTATAGTAGGGATAAATCCGGTAAAATCCTTTGGAATCCTGATTTCTGCCCGCACCCATGGCGATCGCATCCGATCCTTCCACGGTCTCCGAAGGCCTGCGGATCATCGAAACTCTTGCGCAGTCGCCCGTATTGTGGGCGGCTCGTCCGAGATACCAGAAGTTGTAGCCGTAGTCGATATCTTTCCAGTTTCCGTCGTCATAATCATCTTTTTCCGGCTGAATTCGCTTCGCAAGATTCGGGCGGCTCGGACAGAACAGGACCTTCCAGGTCAGATATCCTCCATTGACAAAAAACGCCGGCCAATGTCCTTTATTTCCATCTGCAGTATTGGAGGGAATGAAATAGTCGTCACTGTCTCCGCTGTAAAGGGAGAAGGCCAGACCGAGCTGCTTCTGATTTCCCTGACATAAACTGGACTGCGCCTTTTCCCGTGCACTCTGGAGAGCCGGGAGAAGAAGACCTGCAAGAATTGCAATAATTGCAATAACGATCAAAAGTTCTATCAACGTAAATTTTTTAATCCTTTTCCTTTCGAGCAGGGTGGCCGAACGGGTCTTTTTCATATTGCTGTACTCCTTTTTGAGATTTTGGTTTTATTGATTTACTGTGCGGGAGCTACGGATTCCCGACAGATCAGCTTCCCCTTCAGGAAATGGGTTTTTCCATTGTCGTATTCCGGCTGTCCGGAGATTTTCCGGAGAAGCAGTTCCGCCGCGAGTTTCCCCATGGCCCTGGCGGGAATTTCAAAAACGGTGACGGGCGGTAAAAGCCAGCGCAGGACAGATTCATTGTTATACGCAATGATGCTGAGGTCCTCCGGGATCCGTTTGCCGAGCTGATGAATACGATAGTATAGTTCCGGGCAGAGGCTGGATTCGCAGATGAATGCCG
>CALXRL010000002.1 GCA_944390735.1 uncultured Victivallales bacterium
TGGCATATTGCGATCCGCCCTACGTTGCGGGCTCTCGCAAGGCTGGAGGCTACGAGCACGAGCTCCGGGATCGCGATCACGCTGAACTGATCGAAACGCTGCTCGCCTACGACGGCGCTGTTCTGCTATCCGGCTATGACAACCCGATTTATGCGCCGCTTGAAGATGCCGGATGGGATCGGCTCGAAGTGGATGTGGTATGCTCCGCTGCTGGCAGGACTCGTTTCAGCGGTTTGCAGGGAACTGGATCCGCAAAGACAAAACAGCGTCGAACAGAGGTCTTGTGGCGCAATCCGGAGGCGCAGCGGCGTCTCGCACAATAAATAAAAAACAAACAGAGCCGGGATTTTCCCGGCCTTTTTATTTTCCGCACAATGATCCGCACAATGCTTTACGTTGTCAAAAATCAGCATCGGCACAATGAAAATTGCCGTTTTTGAGTAAACATTTTCCCGGCGTGTGTTGAGCGTGTCCCGCCTGTTCCCGTCTGATTAAACCTTTTCCTTCTTTATAATCATCAGGGAAAAGAAGCCATGAAAACATTTGACGATTTTGAAATCATCGACTCCCACGTTCATCCCTTTCTGGAAACAGAAGGCGTCAATCTCGGAGCCTACGGAGCGCCTGTCACGCCGCAGGAGTTTGTCGAGGAGCTGCGCTCTCTCGGAATCCGGCAGTGCTGCGGGACTCTTCTCCACGGACAACACGCGGAGTGGAACGAGATCCGGAACCTCAACGATGCCGCTCTCCGCTTCCGCGACCGATTCCCCGATTTCTATCTTCCGGGAATCCATATTCACGCCCGCTGTCCGGACGAATCCTGCCGGGAACTGGAACGAATGCACCGGGAAGGCGTCCGCTGGATCGGAGAACTGGTCCCTTATCTGATGGGCACCGGTCCCTTTGCCTCCCCGGGCTTTGAAACCATCTGCGCGACAGCCGAAGAACTCCGGATGCCGATCAATCTGCATCTGCATCCGGAAACGCTCGCCGATCTGGAAGGAATTGTCCGCAAATTTCCGAATCTGCCCATTGTTCTGGCGCATCCCGGCGATCTCGGGCAGGCAAAGCAGAGAGTGGAGTTCACGGCAAAATGGGATAATGTCTATCTGGATCTCTCGGGGATCGGTCTTTTCCGCTGGAACATGCTCCGATGGGCGGTCGATCACTGCGGTTCCGGGAAACTGCTTTTCGGTTCGGATTTCCCGATCTGCAGTCCCGGTATGAATCTCTACGGCGTTCTCACGGAACACCTCTCCCGTCCGGAGCTGGAAAACATCTTCTCCCGGAACTTCCGGCGTCTGATTCACGCGGAAGGAATCACTCCTTCTCGTTGATTCCCGCATGGTTTTCCTGCGCGACGACCGCCTTGCCCTGAATCACGGGCTCGGCAAACGTCAGGCGGACCACCGGAACTTGTCCGGCGAGCTGATCGACCGGAATTCCGCGCAGCCGCAGAGAGCGCGGCTCCTGAAGCCGGTACACATTCGGCTCCATCGTCGCCTCCAGTTCCGTTCCCGTATTCAGGAGCACGGCCTTCTCCGGCAGCACATTCAGCGGAGCAAGTTCCAGCGCGGAACAGGCGGGCGGATTCAGAAGCACCAGATTCAGCTCCCGTCCCCCGCCGGTGCAGAGGATCGTCTTGTCGTCGAGCACGCCGTAGCAGGGCGGAGCCGTCACCGCGGAAGCCGTTTTGCGGAACCAGTCGCCCAGCGTGTTCAGCAGCTTCACCGACTCCGGCGGGAAGCGTCCGTCCGCCCGGGGCCCGGCATTGAGCAGATAGTTTCCGCCCAGTGCCAGATTCGACGCCATCTGACGCTCCAGATGATAGATCGAAAAATAGTCCTCCTGCGCCCGGTATCCCCAGCTGTTCGAGCCCACCGAGTTGCACGCCTCCGTCGGATTGGCGAACGGAAGCGTCGGATCCGCCTGAAAACTCCGTTCAGGCGTCGTGAAATCTCCGGTATCCATTCCCCGGTTGTTGATCACCGCCGACGGCTGGAGACTGCGGATCATCGCATTGATCGACGGATCCTGTATCTTCGGCACATTCATATCCCACCAGATGCCGTCGATCTTTCCGTAATTCGTGCAGAGTTCGCGAATCTGATTTTTCAGGAACTGCATGTAGCGCCCGAGATCATGGTTTGCCGGATCCGTCTGAATCTCATGATGCCGCCCGAGATTCGGATAATTCGGATGGTGCCAGTCCACCACGGAATAATAGAGAACCAGGGGGAAATTGCGTTTGTGACACTCGTCGGCAAGCTCCCTGAGCAGATCTCTGCCGCAGGGGGTGTGCATGACATTGAAATCGGTCTCCCGCGTATCCCACATGCAGAAGCCGTCATGATGCTTCGTGGTAAAAACAAGATACTGCATGCCGTTTTTCTCCGCGAGATCCAGCCACTCCGACGGATGAAACTCCTTCGCTGTGAACTGCTTCTGATATTCCAGATAACGCTCCCACGGCACCTGAAAGCGCTGAAGCTCCTGTTCCTGCACTCCTCCGACCGCGTAGATTCCCCAATGAATAAACAGACCGAAGCGTTTCTGAAAAAACCAATCTCTGGCATCCTTGAATTTCTGCATGAGTCACTCTCCCCGAAAACAAAAAGGAGAGCCGCTTCCGACTCTCCTCGTCCAAGATTTCTTATCGATATTTATTCAGTTCATCCGAAACCCGCGCGGCCAGGATTCCCGCCGCGTTGTCCAGCGGCAGCAATTCCGAATCGCGCGATCCGCGCAGCCGGAATTCCACCTTGCCCGCGGCGAGACTCTTCGGAGAGATCACCACACGGAACGGAATTCCCAGCAGATCGGCGTCGCTGAACATGGATCCTGCTTTTTCTCCGCGGTCGTCGAAGAGGACCTCGATTCCGAGCTTCTGAAGCTCCTGATAGAAGGCTTCCGCGACCTCCATCACCCGGTCCTTGTCCGGCGTAATCGCGCAGATTTCCACCTGATACGGAGCAACCGACATCGGCCAGATCGGTCCGTAGTCGTCATGGGAATCCTCGACCAGCGCCGCCATCGTGCGTCCGATTCCGATTCCGTAGCAGCCCATGATCATCGGATGCGACTTTCCATCCTTGTCCAGATACTCGCACTTCATCGGTGCGGAATATTTGGTTCCGAGCTGGAAGATGTTTCCGACTTCAATTCCGCGTTTCATCTGCAGCGGCTCGCCCGTCACCGGACAGGGATCGCCTTCCCGGACGGTCGCGATATCCGCCACCAGCGCATCCTTGAGGTCGCGCCCGTAATTGAAGTTGATGTAGTGGAATCCCGCCTCGTTGGCGCCGACCACCAGATTGGACGATCCCTCCACCGAGCGGTCCACCACAATCACCGCCTTTGCCGGATCAATTCCCACCGGCGACGCATAGCCCGGAACCGCCCCCGCCTTCCGGATCTGCTCATCGTTCGCAAACGACAGCTCCTTGATCCGGAGCAGGTTCTGAAGTTTTGTCTCGTTGACCTCGAAATCGCCGCGGATCAGAACAAAAATCAGCCGTCCGTCCGAGTCCGCATAAAAGACCGCCTTGCCGGTGTTTTCCGGTTTGACTTTCAGGAATTCCGCCACGGCCTCAATCGTCTTGGCTCCGGGCGTTGCCACCTTTTCCAGCGGCAGTTCGGGCGACTTTTCAAATTGAAGTGCCGAAACCGCAATCTCCCGGTTCGCCTTGTAGCTTTTTCCATCGGGAGAGACAAAAAGCGTATCCTCTCCGCAGTCGGCCAGCGACATGAACTCGTGCGAGACATTGCCGCCCATCATTCCGGAATTCGCCTTGATGGAAAGCACATGCTTGAGTCCCACTCTGCGGTAGATGTTCACATACGCCTGATGCGCCCGCTCGTAATACTTTTCCAGACACTCCTGCGAGGTATGGAAACTGTACGCATCCTTCATCGTGAATTCCCGGACGCGGATCAGTCCGGCCCGCGGACGCGCTTCGTCACGATACTTCGTCTGAATCTGATACGCCATGATCGGCAGCTGCTTGTAGCTGTTGATCTCGGAACGGACCAGATGCACAATGGCCTCCTCGTGGGTCATTCCCAGGAGCATGTCCTTTCCGTTCCGGTCCTTGAAGCGCAGCAGCTCCTGACCGACCGAAGTGAAGCGTCCCGACTCCTGCCAAAGTTCCGCCGGAAGCACCACCGGCATCAGCACCTCCTGCCCGTCGATGGCGTTCATCTCCTCGCGGACGATATTCTCGATTTTCCGGATGATCCGTTCCGCCGGCGGCAGCAGACTGTAAATTCCCGCCGAAACCGGACGGATATAACCGCCGCGGATCAGAAATTTGTGACTTACCGTTTTCGCGTCTTTGGGGTCTTCCTTGATTCTGCGCCCCAGCATTCTGGACATTTTCATGATGCAAAACCCTTATTGCTGTTATCTGTAGTGGAATTGAAAACCGCTCATTCCCCGCCAAACTTCTGACCCAGCGTCAAAGACGGCATCGCGGAGAGCGAAACATAGAACGCCACATAAAAGGAGCTGTCCTTATCCTGCTTGCTGTTCAGCTGAACCGACCGGCCGAACGCCGCAACCACATCCACGCAGTGAAAATTCCGTTTCAGGGAGACGGTCATGTCCTGAAGCAGCGCCGCCTCCACATCGTACGTCACGGAAAAACTGCCGGTCAGCTTCGGATCAATGTAGGTGGGAAAATTCACGCCGATGGTCGCCATCTGCGACATCGGATACGACGCATCCAGTGTCGCGGAGGTTGAGTTGATCTGCGTCAGCATCGATCCCATGGAATAGGTTCCCCGCAGTTTGTAGTAATCGGAATACATGTACGCGCCCCAGATTTTCCAGTCTTTCGAAATCTGATAGCTCAGCATGGTGTTCCACATGTCGATGTATTTCAGTTTCGACATGCCCACGCGTCCCGCCTGACGTCCGAACGCACGGGTCGCCTCCTGATCGTGCTTGTTGTTGTGCCCGACATCCCAGAGCAGTTCGGAGGAGAACGTGAATCCGTCAAACGGCGTCAGCGAGAGTTTGGCTCCGATATCGCCGATGTGTCCGAATATTCCCTGTTTCTGCGCATGGAAATCCCAGTAGGTGTCCAGCGACGCCCACTCGGTGATCGCCTCGGATCCGTAGGCTCCCCGACGGGTCTGCAGGGTGTTCTGCATACCGACTCGGACAAAGTTCTGTTTATGAATCCGGTCGATGTCGTCAAAATAGAGGATCTTGTCCTCGTCCAGCGTCGGTTCCGGAATGTACGTGTAGTTCACATACGGCATCAGCACATGGCGCAGTCCGTCGATCTGAAGAAAGGAGTTGCGCACATTCTGCCAGGTCCGGTAGATCTTGGTGTTCGCCTCAATTCCGAGTTCCCCGATGAAGCGCAGATCCGCGCCGCCCGATCCCCGGAAACTCGTGAACGGTTTCATTTCGGAGAAGAACGGCTGATCGATGGAATCCGCCCCGAACATGGCATTCAGCTGATCGTCGCTGATTTTGTTCTTCGACGTGTTCGAATAGGCGGTAAAGCGTCCGCCCGCACGCGGAATGATGTTGATGAAGTCCAGATTGATCGGATAGTACAGGAAATGAACCGTGTCAAAGCGCGCGCTCTCATAATCCCGGATCCGGCCGTACTTGGAGCGGATGTCGAATCTGCGCCATTTCATCTGATAATATCCGGCGGTGGTTTCGCTCTGATAATAGAGACCGCCGAAGAGTTCCTGTCTGGGCATGTCGAACCTTGCCTCCGGCAGACGCTCCAGGACCGTGTCAAAGGAGTTGACCCGGAGTGTGGTCAGCAGCGCCGCCGAGGCCCGCTCCATCTGATACTCCAGCGACGCATAGGTCGGCGGCTGAATGTTCTGATCGTAACGGGCCGAATAGTAATCGTCGAGGAAATTGTAGTCGCTCAACTTCTCGAACTGACCGCGGAAATCCAGATTCGGCGTGATATGCGTCAGGTTGGTGATTTTAATGTCGTAGCGGTCCTTCGGGATCCGCATCCGGGTATGATTCTTATACCAGCGGCTGTTGTCTTCATCGTCGTAATCCCACATGTTGTAAGGATCGCGGTCGTGCATGCCGACAGCGAAGAATTCGGTCCGGGAGAAATCGGTGATGAAGTTCATTTTTCCGCCGTAGGCCAGTCCGCGGTCGGAGTAGTAGTTGAGGATCGCGGCCGCATTCAGCTGCATCTGTTTGGTGTCGATGACGGAGAAGCCCTTCGAAGCCCGGACGAAGTATCCCCATCCGGAGGTGTTTCCGAAGTCGATATCCACGCCGAAGCTGTCGGATTCCATCGGCTTGTAGAGGGCCGGGAGCCAGAGCACCGGGATATTCCAGAGACGGAACATCGTATTGTACGCCCAGATGCTGTGTTCGCTGTGGTCCGGATTGTAGTTCTGAATGCCGCTTTCGTATTCCCGCGGGGTCAGAACGGCTTTGGAGGCGCTGACGGAATAGTGGTCGTGATCGTCAATGATGTAATTGCAGGTGGTCATCCGGGCATTTTCGACCGTGATTTTTCCGTCCGGCGAGCGCTCCGCATCGGAGGCCGCGCAGAAGATCGGCCCGTTCTGGACCGCAAAATTCTTGAACTGGAGAAGTCCGGAATTCAGATTTCCGGAAATGCGGTCGGCCTTCATGTAGCCGGTGATGTTCTCAATGGAGACCTTGATCTTGCGCACGCCGATCGCCGAGGTCACATATTCGATCACTTCCACCTTCAGCGTGGGATCGTCCAGCAGATCCTGATATTCCTGATAGTCCACCGTTCGGGTGCGTTTCTGTCTCCGGGTGAACGTGACGTTCCCCGCCGCTTCAATATCCTGGGAATTGATGTTGATGATCGCCTTGTCCGCGGTCACGGTCGTATCCTTGTACTTGATGACGACATGTCCGCGCGCGATGATGTTTTCTCCGACATATTCATAGATATCGGCGCTGGCGTCGACGCTTTGTCCGGACAGCGTCCCGCCGATGGACTTGACCGATTCCAGCGGCGACGCCCCGAAGGCGTCCGCCAGCGGAGCCAGACAAAAAAGAACCGTCGAGCACAGCAGCGCCAGACGTCTGACAAGAGACATTTTCATTCCAGTTCGTTCCGCCAATCAAAAATCATTCTGTTCCTGCCAATCAAAACGCTGACGCGTCCGCAGATAAGCATCGCTCCCCGGTGCAATGGAAAAGCGCTTCCGCACCGACATATTTCATACTATATCATAAAATTCCGCATGCGCAAGCAGGAAAAAATCATTTCTCGGCAATCTTCGATTTCCGAGCGTGGAAGACGGGGCTCTTCCAACGGCTTTTCCCCGAATCCGGTTCCGCTTCCAATTCCCCCCTTCCCCTCCCCCGGAGCGGAAATCCCGGACAAGGCGGACAGGGGGAAAAACTCCATTCTCTCAGCGGATCATTTCCGTAAACGGCGCATGATCGGGATGGTCCAGAAATTCGATCCGGTTCTCCCGCAGTCCCTCCACTTCAAAGACGATCAGCTCATTTTTCCCTTTTTTCAGCAGCGGAGCCGGAGCGTACAAGGCAAACTGCGGACCCTCCACGCGATAACGGCCGAGATTCACTCCGTTGAGGAAAAGCTGTCCATGGGTCCCGCAGGGAATGCGGATGAAGGTGTCCGCCACCTCCCCGATCACGAATTCCGCACGGTGAAAACACGGTCCCGCGGGCGACGGGTTGTACGGACCGAACCTCAGGCGGGAAAGATCCTTCAGCGCAAGCGGATACATCTCCCAGGAATAGAGTCTCCGGCTCTGAATCAGGACTCCGTCAAGCCCCTTGTTCCAGCGGTCATTCTCCCCCATTGCCATATTGACCCGGCCCTGATTCTCCACAAGGATGTCCAGTCGTCCGGGCGGCACCGGGACAGAATCGTTCCGATTGCAGACCATGCTTCCATACCGTTTTCCATCCACATACACCCACGCCTCGTCCGCAAGATTCCGAAGCGACAGCGGCGCGGACTTCTCCCGGAACGACACCGAACTCCGATATAGAATAAAACCGAAATTCTGACCGCAGCGCTCCATCGGTTCGGGCGTCACCGACTCGATCGGTTCGGAGAGGGCGGAGAGCTGATCAAAAAGCTCCGCCGAGCCGGTAAATTCCACTGAAGGAAATTTCCGCAGTGCGGAAGGCGCAGGCGCCCCCGTTTCCGCATCCGGACAATAGCGCCGGATCAGCTTCTGAACGGCGAAATACTTCGGAGTCGGATTGCCGGCCTCGTCCAGAAGCGCATCCGTGTCGTAGCTGTTGAGATAAGGCTCAAAGCGATCCCCCATTCGCAGAGCCCCGTTCAGGAAACCGAAACTGGTGCCGCCGTGAAACATATAGAAATTGAAGGAGTTGCCGCGCTGAAGCATCTCCTCGACATCCTGAACCACGTCTTGGGTTCCATGGCGCAGGTAGGGCGCGTTCCAGCGGTGCGAGACGCCCGACCACAGCTCCATGACAAATTCCGGCGTCTCCGGACGCAGTTTCTGCATCTCGTCCAGAAAGGGACCCGGATGGCTCGGACAGTTGACCGTCAGAAGCGTTTCCGGAATCGATCCGGAATCCATCACCGTGGCGCTGCCCCAGTCCGAAATGAAAAGCGGGATCGTGATTCCAGAGTCGCGGAAGAAGTCATAAAGATGTCTCAGATAGCGGGTGTCGTTGCCGACGGACCCGTATTCATTTTCGATCTGCATCAGAACCACGGGGCCGCCCTCGGTCCACTGGAGCCTCCGGAGACGGGGTAGAAGAACGGAAAAATAACGGTCCACCGCATCCAGATACTCGCGATTGGAACAGCGGATCCGCAGTCCCGGCTTGTTCAGCAGCCATGCGGGAAGCCCCCCGAAATCCCATTCCGAACAGATGTAGGGCCCCGGACGCAGAATGACCATCAGCCCGAGCGAGGAGGCCATTCCGACATACCGTTCCACATCCAGCCCGCCGGAAAAGCAGAAGCTGCCTTCCGTCTCCTCGTGAAGATTCCAGGGAAGATAACTCTCCACCGTATTCAGTCCGCACTGTTTCAGCTTGACCAGACGGTCCATCCAGAGATCCGGATGAATCCGGAAATAGTGCATGGAACCGGAACGGAAGCAAGTCGGCTTTCCGTCCACAAGGAACTCTTTTTTTCGAATCTCAATCCGACGCATATTTCAAAAACCTTTCCGCTGATTGATTCCGCCCCTTCCACTTCTTATTGTAACACGAAAGGGTCCGGAAATCAATCGGCAAAATGTCGGATTTCGCTGACATTCTGACAAAAAAACAAATTCAGAAAAATAAGACCTCCTCCCGCCGGATGAGAAATTCCGTTTGACAGAACTTCAAAAGGATGCTATCTTTGATCAAATGACCGGATGTTTTGCAGAACGAAGGATATAATTGACAGGACGACGAATGCGGCAGTATCAGATTTTCACAAGACCCGACAACGAAAGCGGCAGAATCCCCCTCCCATTGCCGGTCTATCTGCGGAGCACCGGCTATAAATGTCTGGAGAAAGGGGACCGGGAAAATTCGCCGGAACTTCACAGTCCGTTTTTCGAAATGATCTGGTGCGCGCGGGGAATCGGAGAAGCGGTTCTGTTTCAGGAGTCGTTCCCGCTGTATCCGAACGACATCTTCTTCTACCATCCGAACGAGAGGCACACTCTTCATTCGCTTTCCGACGAATGGGAGAGCTACTGGGTTGCATTCGACGGTCCCGGCGCGGCCGCCTTTTTCGACGGCTACGCGTATCCCCGGAAACTCCATTCCACGGAACCGTGCCCGGTGGAACTTTTCCAGGAGATTCAGCGCAGAATCGGCGATCCTTCACCGGTGACCTTCCGCTCAATGCCCGCCCTTCTCTGCCGGCTTCTTGCGCTGGCAGGCGGAAGCGGGAAAAGCGATGACGATCCGGTCCGGAACGCATTGAATCTGATCCGGGACAATCTGACGAATCCGAATCTGAACGTCAATTTTCTGGCGGACCAGCTCGGACTGCACCGCTCCACACTGGTGGAACTGTTCAAAAACCATCTCGGCCGCACCCCCGGTCAGGCGATCCGGGACCGGCGGAGACTCGCGGCGGAAACCCTCCTGCGAGGCACCACCCTTCCGGTCGGAGAGATCGCAAAACGCTGCGGCATGCCCGATGAAAGCTCCTTCTGCCGATTCTTCCAGCGGTGCTGCGGCACGACTCCGACGCAGTTCCGGCGCACCGCTCCCGCGCCGACGCGCTGACTCCGCCGGAACATCCCCCGAACCCGATCAAAAGAATTCTTGTATTTTCCAGGCGGCATGATATCGTAACTCCGGCGGACAAACGGGGAGACCATCCGCCGCCGGGACACGTTTTCACAACGGAGAGAGACCATGGAAAACTGGAAGGAACTCAAAGAGCTGGCCTGCCGGGAGATCGACCGCCGCGGGGAGGAGCTGATCACATTCGGAACGGACATCTGGAACCATCCGGAAACAGGATACTGCGAATTCCGGACCGCGCGCGCCGCGGCGGAAAAACTGGAATCGTTCGGAATCGAAGTCAGGCGCGATCTGGCCCTCACCGGATTCCGGGGCGATCTGAAGACCGGACGGAAGGGACCGGTGGTGGCGCTTCTCGGGGAGATGGACGCGCTGCATCTTCCCTCGCATCCGGAGGCCGATCCCCGTACCGGCGCGGTTCATGCCTGCGGTCATAATGCGCACATCACCGCGCTGGTCGGCGCGGCGGCCGGTCTTTCCGCGGCGGGAGTGCTGGACTCCTGTTCCGGAACCGTCGCTTTGGTGGGGGTTCCCGCGGAGGAATCGCTGGACGCCGCGCGCGCGGAGAAACTCCGGAGTGCCGGCAAAATCCATTTCACCAGCGGAAAGGCGGAACTGATCCGCTGCGGCGCTTTCGACGATGTGGATATCGCCATGATGAATCATGCGGGAGGGAGCTTCTGCGTCGCCGATTTCAACGGATACCTGCTCAAGGAGGTCACGTTCCACGGAAAAAGCGTGCATGCCGCCTCGCCGGATCAGGGGATCAATGCGATGAACGCACTCCAACTTGCGCTTCACGCACTGGCGCTGACCGGGGATCGCTGGACCTCCGAACCGAATCTGCGGATGCACGGGATCGTCACCGGGGCGGGCGATGCGGTCAACATTGTCCCGGACCGCGCATCCCTCACCTGGATGCTCCGGGCGGACACCCCGGAAAGACTCCACCGGATGAGCTCTCTTTTCGACCAGGCGGTCAACGGATCCGCCTATGCGCTCGGCGCACGCTGCGAAATCACCACGCGCCACGGCTGCTCCCCGCTGAAAAACAGCGACGCCCTCTGTGAAATCTACCGCCGCTGCGTGGAGGAACTTCTTCCGGGCGCACACGCAAAAATCAAGGAATTCTTCATTCCGGGCAGCACGGACATGGGCGACCTGAGCCGCATCATTCCCGTTCTCCACGGCTATTTTCCGGGATGCGCGGGCACCTGTCACTCCCGCGATTTCCGGATCGCCGACCGGGAAAAAGCCTATCTGCTCTCCTCCAAACTTCTCGCCTGCATGACGCTGGAACTGCTCGCGGGGAACGCCGAAACGGGAACACGGATCGCCCGGGAGAAAACGGAGAAACTTTCCATTCCGGAGTATCGGAAGGAAATCTCTTCCTTCGAAACCCATTCCGTCTTCCCGCCGGAGGAGTAAGTCCGCACTCCCGGGTTTTCCGGCGAACGTCCCCCGGCGGGAATCCCGGAAAAGAGGTTGCATCCGCCGCCTTTGCGTGATATATTCCTCCGCCGCACCATACAGAAAAAAACCGTGAACGCAGGAGATTCAGGAAAACCATGATCCAATTTTTCAAGACCACCCTCTGGACCACAAAACTGGCCGATCACACGCCGGTTGTGCGGGCGATGCTCAACATGCTCCGGATTGCGATTCTTTCCTCACGATTTTTTCTGAAGAACAACTGCATGCTTCGGGCGTCGGCGCTGACCTACTACACGCTGCTGTCGATCATTCCGGTGGCCGCGCTTGCCTTCGCGATCGCAAAGGGATTCGGGCTCTACACCCGGCTGGAGCGGTGGCTTCGGCACTCGCTGGCGGACAAGCCGGAAGTGGCGGAAAAGATCATTGAATTCGCCTCCTCGCTGCTGGAGTCGGCACGGGGAGGAATCATCGCGGGCTTCGGTGCGATTGCACTGCTGATCATCACGATCCGCCTGATGATGCAGATTGAAAACTCGCTGAACGACATCTGGGGAGTCAAAACCGGCCGGACGCTCATCCGGAAGATCAGCGACTATCTTTCGATCGTGCTTCTCTGTCCGCTTCTGATTATCACCTCGACCGGAATCACGGTGTATGCGACGATGCGTCTGAGTTCCATGGCAAAGGACTTCCCGGGACTTTCGGAGCCGATGATGGTCTTGCTTGCGCTCTCCTCCAAAGCGCTGCCGTTCCTCATGACATGGCTGGTATTCACCTTCATCTACATTTTCATTCCGAACACCAAAGTGAAGATTCTGCCGGCGCTCACAGGCGGTCTGATCGGAGGACTGCTCTATTACGTGGTGCAGGCTCTTTACCTGGCGGCGCAGTATACGGTGGCCAAATACAACGCGATCTATGGAAGTTTCGCGGCGCTGCCCCTGTTCCTGATCTGGCTGCAGATGAGCTGGACATTCATTCTGCTCGGAGCGGAGATCGCCTTCTCCTGCCAGAATGTGAGCTCCTACGAGGGAACCCCCGGAGACGGCGACGTGGGACTGGCAAGAAAGCACATTTATGCAATCAAGATTGTCCGGCTGTGCGCCACCGCGTTTGCGGCGAAAGCGCTTCCGCTCACGGATGTGGAGATCTCCCGGCGCCTGGAAATTCCGGTGCGCACCACGCGACAGATTCTCTATGAACTCACCTGTGTTCATCTGCTCTCCAAGGTGCTGCTGGATGAACGAATGGAAGCCTATCAGGTCGCGGTGCCGCCGGAGACGCTGACGCCGATCTCCGCGATCCGCGCCCTGCAGAATCTCGTTCCGGACGAGGGGCTCGACACCTCCGATCCCGTCTATCAGAATCTGAACCGCATCTGGGAAAGTGCCGAGAAGTCCATCGACAACCGCCCTCTCATTGAAATGGGTGTCGCGGAGCCGCCGCAGGAGTCGAGTCGGCTGGCTCCCCCCTTCTCCCGCCAGAAACGGACTCCGCTTTTTCCATCAGAAAAATAAAAAATTTTCGTCGTAACCCCTTGACATTTCTCAAAAATTTGCTATAATGAATATTGGTTTACACGAGTAAAGCAAAAAAAGGGAAAAGCAGTCATGACACAGTTTCTGACAATGAAGCAACTGGCGGAGGAGCTCCGTCTGAGCCGCCGTGTTGTCTCCGCGGTTCTGAACAACCGCTGCCGGGAACTGCGAATCTCGGAAGCGACGGAGAAGCGGGTTCGGGAATATCTCGAAGCCTCCGGCTATGTCCGTTCCCGTTCCGCCCTCCAGCTGAAGAGCAAGGAGGACAACGGCATCATCGGGATTCTGTACTGCGGGAAATTCATCGACCTGGAATATCTGACCGCATCGCTTACCCTCCTGACGCAGGAAATTCGCAGACGGTGCGGATTTTCGGAGATCACCGGCGTGGAACCCGATCATCTTTACGAGGGAGTCGGAGAGTTCATCGCCAAGGGGATCCGCAAACTCATCTGGATCCATGCGAACACGGAAAAAGAGGAGTTCACCCATGCGGAAAAACTCTTTCCCCTGTTCAGCAGACTGGAAAAAGTCGTGATTTTCAAATTTGACTTTCTGAATCCCGAATCGGCGGAGACGTACCTTTCCAACGGAGTCGAGCTGGTCGGTTTTGACAGTGAGAAATCCTATCGGGAAACTGCCGGGATTTTTTCCCGCGCAGGCCACCGGAGCATCGCGCTGAACGATATTCTGTTTCCGTCCGGGGAACCGCTTCCGGGCAATCACAAGCTCCATTCGATTTTTCAGGAAGCCGGCATGACGGTATATGGTCTTCATCCGGGCCCCGGCGTTGCCCCGGGCGACGTTCCCAGGCGCATGGCGGAAAATCTGGCGGCCCTCTACTGGAAGGAAGGGGTCAAAGCCGCGTTCATCCGCAACGATCTTCTGGCGGCGGAAGTGATGCACCGGCTCGGCGATTACGGAATTCACGTTCCCGGCGACGTTGCCCTGATCGGATTCAGCGGGTCTCCCTACTCCGGCTGGCTCCCTGTGCCGCTGACCACTTTCGAGCACCCGGTCGAGGAGATGTGTCAGTGCACGATGAATCTTCTGGATGGAAAAGAGAGCTCCGGCAGCCCCCGGAGTCATATTTTTGAAAACAAATTGGTCCTGCGCAAAAGCCATGGACCGACAAACGGATTAAAAAAAGGAGAATAGAAATGGGTTTGAATCAATCGTTGCAGAAAAGGAAGAGCAGGCAGATTTGGAATCTGTTTGGATTTACTCTTATAGAACTATTGGTTGTGATTGCAATTATTGCAATCCTTGCTGCTCTCCTTCTCCCGGCATTGAGTCAAGCGAGAAGTAAAGCGCAATCGGCCAAATGTCTTTCCAACCTGAAACAGATCGGAGTGGGACTGATTCAGTATGCATCCGACTTTTCCGACTGGCTTCCCGCCGGGAAAAATGCCGGTGGCATGGCTGGGCAGTGGAAATACGAGTTGTCGGACTATTGCGGAGTCAAAAAGGAGACATCCTATGACGACGCCATGGAATCAACAAAATACGGATTCGGCAGTGTATTCGGATGTGACGGATTCAATGGAATCGGAAGTGCTCTTGCCGGAACCCTGAAAAAATATCCGGGACGCTTCGGCGGACTCGGATGGAACGACAACATCAGTTACAATGTCGACAAAAGAAAATCGTTTAAGGATCTGAATCGGCAACCCTCGGAAAGCGCTTTGGCCGGAGATACGGTTGATGCATCGCAATGGATCTTCAGCGACTGGGGAGACTACGCCATTCTGCTGAATGTACGCAGCGAGTCGGATGTTGCAAGCATTGACAAACGAGTTTCGCGTCGTCATAACCGCGGACTCAATCTTCTATGGGCGGATGGACATGCCAGCTGGAAGAAACAGTTCGAAATGACGTTGAAAAAAAATTACAAATACTGGTACTATACCATACATAATTAACATGAAAAGGAAGAGACATTTTTTATGAAAACAACTCTCATAACCTGCATTGCCGCTTTGACAGCCCTGTCGCTCAGCGGGGGGTCCCTGATGCCGGAAAAAGGCAGAATCAGCATCCATGGCGCGGATGGCGCATCCTTCCGGAAACAGGGGGAGAAGCTGATCCTGAAACGCGAAAAACCCGGAATCCAGCATTTCCTGCGCGGGATGCTCCGCTTCCGTCAGGAACTCGACGGAAAATTCGCGGAAAACGACGCTCTGGTCATCGAGCTGAAAACAGACAAGGATCTTTCGCTTCGGACTCGCTGGCGCAAAAACGACAAGAGAATGTGCCACACGCCGGATGTTCCGATTCCGGCGGGAAAAGAGTTTCAGCAGATTGTCCTGCCTCTTCCGGATTCGCGCGGAAAACAGCTGACAACTCTGGAATTGCAGTTTACTCCGGATCCCGGCTCGGTTGAAATCCGGAAAATTGCCATTGAAAAGCCGAAAAAGGTCACACTTCATCTGGAAGGGAATCCCTGCAAGGTTCAAAATGAGGCCATCTTCCGCGGAACGACCGCAGTTCCGGAAACGGATGTTGTCATCAGCATCCGCAACTCCCGCGGAGAGGTCCGGAGCAAAACGGTCAAAAGCAGAAATGGCGTGTTTGAACTCCGCTGGAAGCGTCCTCCGATCAACATCGGCGTCTGGAATACGGCGTATGCCCGGATCGGTTCGGGGAAAAGCGCGGCGGAAACCTCCATTCCCCTTCGGATCTTCGGATACCGCGCGGATGACAGCTTCGCCTGGCTGAAAGTCAAAGGAAAGGATATCATGACCTCGCCGCTTGCCAAAGACGGCGAACACCCCTTTGTTCCGGTCGGAATCGGCTATGCCCGCGACGTCATCATTCCGGCTCAGGACGATGAAGCAATGAAGTTCTGCAAGGATCGGAATCTGAATACCATCCGTCTTCCCTTCTACACCCGCTTCTTCAACAACCGCGACACCGAGCCGCTTGACATTGACGAACACATCCGGGACTTCATCCTTCCGGCGGTTCTGGCGGCAAAGCGTCACAATCTGTATGTCATTCTTGACGATCACGGCTATTTCACATCAAAAATTGATGAGGCCAAAGCGCGTCAGGCCCAGAAAGTTCCCCGCTGGAGCGACGAAGGATTTGCCGAATGGATCCGCCGCTGGGTCAAGGTGGCGGAATTCTTCAAGAACGAACCGAATGTTCTCGGCTATGAACTTCTGAATGAGCCGCATGACATTGCCCCGGAAGCGGCCCGCAAATGGTACACGCGCTGTCTGAAGGCGATTCGCAAAGTGGATCAGCGGCACATCATTCTGGTCGGGACGGCGGACTGGTCCCATTCGCGTGCGCTTGAAAAGACCTGGGGAGCGACGGCCTCCACGGTCGACGCCCCGTACAACAACGTGGTCTTCTCCTTCCACGACTATCCGGAGGACAATCATCCCTGGCACGTGGCGAAATCGATCACCGCGTTCCGGGACAAACACAACGTTCCGGTTCTCTGCACGGAATTCGGCGCCACCCACTGGAACAAGAGCGAAACGGTCTGCCGGGAGTTCATCGCCGGAATGCTGATTCTGTTTGCCCGGGAACGGGTCGGCTGGATGATCTGGGCCCTCAAGCAGCTGCAGGACAACCCCCGTTCGCCCTACAATCAGGTGGACAAGACCGGAATCAATCCTCCGCGCTACGATTCCTGCCCGTACAGCGACCTCTGGGTTCCCGCGGCGAAAATCATGGCGACCCCCTTCCCGAAAGCCAGGTAAGAACAGCTGCGGCTTCGAGTTCCGAATCTCCGGAACGCGAAGCCGCACATTTCTGATTCTGATCAGAAAATCTGAAAAGGAATTATAACAGTTCCCCCTGACATTTCTAAAAAATTTGCTATAATAAACAAAGGATTACACGAGTAAAGCAAAAAAACAAAAACAGAGGAGCAACAACAAAAAGGACCGTTCCATGCAAGATCGGAAGCGACAAATCAAAAGGGAAAAAGGAGCAGGGAATGAAACGAAATAAACAGTTCGGAAATTTTACGCTCATAGAACTTCTGATTGTTATTGCAATTATAGCAATTCTTGCAGCACTTCTTCTTCCGGCACTGAATCAGGCGAGAGAGAAGGCGCAGGCGGCAAAATGTCTTTCCAATCTGAAGCAGATCGGAGTCGGAGTTTTCCAGTATGCGGCGGATTTTGACGAATGGATGCCGGCCGGAAAAAACGAGGGGTCTCCCGGGAACTGGAAATATGAACTGTCAGACTACTGCGGCGTAAAAAAAGAGGAGACACAGGACAAGTGCATGCGTTCTCCAAGATTCGGCAAAGGCAGTGTCTTCGGATGCGACGGATTCCAGGGCTTGAGCAGCGCCTGCGCCAATGAACTGAGAGTCTTTCCGGGACGGTTCGGCGGACTTGGATGGAACGACAACATCAGCTATGGAATTTCCGCGGCGGAAATAAAAAGAGTCTCTTTCAAGGAGTTGAAAAAACAGCTTTCGGAAAGCGCTCTGGTCGGAGACACGGTTGATATCTCCCAATGGGATTTCGGAACGAATCATGCGGATTATGCCACTCTCCTTCCGATGCGCGACAGCGATGTCGCCGTCCCGGACCGGCGAATATCGCGCCGCCATAACAACGGACTCAACATCCTCTGGGTGGATGGTCATGCCGACTGGAAGAAACAATCTTTCATGGCCGCAGGAAAATGGATAGCGGAACACCGTTATCAAAATTACACTTGGTATTATAAAACCCATTGAGGAACGATTCATCGGAAACACAGCCACTGGCAAGATTCACATTTTCCAGCAGCAATCCAGATTCTCGATTCAACAGCAGGAGTTTTTCTCATGAAAGCCTTACAAATGATCACCTGCGCAGCCGCACTGGCCGCCCTGCCCCTTGATGCAGGCATCTCCCTGATGCCCGTCAAGGGGAAAATCACCCTTCATGGACACGACGGAACCTCCTTTCAGCAGCAGGGAGATAAACTGATTCTGAAACGGGTAAAAACGCCGCTGGGTCTCTTTATGCGGGGAGTCCTTCGTTTCCGGCAGAACATCCAGATCAATCCGTCGCCGGAGAACGCCCTTGTTCTGGAACTGAAAACGGAAAAAGACATCGTTCTCCGCCCCTGCTGGAACGGTCTCTCCTATGTTCATCCGCAGCCGGTCAAAGGGAAAAAAGAGTTTCAGGAAGTCGTGTTCCCGATGCCTGAAACCGAGGGAAGGAAACTCACAGCTCTGGAGTTCCGGATCTCCCCGGATCCCGGAGTTGTGGAGTTTCGCAGAATCGAAATTGCCAGACCGAAGAAAGTCACATTGAAAACCGATGAGTATCCGACCAAAATCCAGAAGGAGATCGTTTTCCGGGGAACCACTTCAGAACCGGAAACAGATGTCACCGTCAGCATCCGCGACGCGACAGGAAAAGTCAACTCGAAAAAGATTCGCAGCAGAAATGGAAAATACGAGCTGGTCTGGAAGAAACCGCCGTTCACCATCGGGAAATGGAACACGGCATACGCCCGGATTGGAAGTGGGAAATCCTCTGCGGAACTCTCCATTCCTCTGCATTTGTTCGGCTATCAGGCGGATGACGATTATGCCTGGATCCGGGTCAAAGGACGTCATTTTACAACATCGCCCCTCAGCAGGAACGGAGAACAGAAATTCATTCCGGTCGGGATCGGCTACTGCCGCGACGTCATCATTCCTGCGCAGGATGAAGAGGTCATGAAATTCTGCAAGGCCAGACACCTGAACACCATCCGTCTCTCGTTCTACACGCGCTTCTTCAACAACAACGACAAGGCTCCGCTCAATATTGATGAGCATATCCGTGACTTCATTCTTCCGGTGGTTCTGGCGGCGAAATGTCATAACCTGTACGTCATTCTCGACGACCACGGCTATTTCACCGCAAAAATTGATGAAGCCAAAGCCCGTCAGAAACAGACCGTTCCCCATTGGGACGAGGCGGGATTCCGGGAATGGATCCGCCGCTGGGTTCAAGTCGCCGAATTCTTCAAAAATGAACCGGCGGTTCTCGGCTATGAACTGCTCAACGAACCGCACGACATTGCGCCCGAAACCACCCGGATGTGGTACACCCGCTGTCTGAAGGCGGTTCGCAATGTGGATCAGCGCCATATCATTCTTCTCGGCAATGCGGACTGGTCGCACGCCCGCGCCATGGAAAAGACCTGGGGCCCGACAGCCTCCACGGTCGATGCACCATACAACAACGTGGCGTTCACGTTCCATGACTATCCTGATGACAATCATCCGTGGGAGGTGGCGAAATCCATAACGACCTTCCGCGACAAACACAATGTTCCGGTTCTCTGCACCGAATTCGGCGCGACCGGATGGAGCAAGACGGAAACCGTCTGCCGAATGTTCATCTCCGGAATGCTGACACTCTTTGCCAAGGAGGATGTCGGCTGGATGATCTGGGCGCTGAAGCGTCTGGAGGACAATCCCCGCGGACCATGGACCGCTCCGAAATGGGATTCCTGCAGTTACAGCGATCTCTGGATTCCCGCGGCAAGAATTACCGCATCGCCCACCCCGAAAGCAAAATAACAGAGAAAAAAATGAAGTACGACTCTCTTCATCTTCATGTGGTTTCCCACACCCATTGGGACCGCGAATGGTATCAGCCGTTTGAGCAGTTCCGCCTGCGGCTGACTGATCTTCTGGATCATCTGCTGGACATCTTCCGCACAGATCCGGACTACATCTTTGAACTGGATGCGCAGACCATCTGTCTGGAGGACTATCTGGAGATCCGTCCGGAAAAGCGCGCCGTTCTGAAGCACTATGTCCGGAAAGGCAATCTGCGCATCGGCCCCTGGTATGTTCAGAACGACTTCTTCCTGACCAGCGGAGAAGCCACTATCCGCAATCTTCTGACGGGACGGAGAATCGCAAGAGAGTTCGGGCGATGCGGCGATGTCGGCTACGCACCCGATCAGTTCGGTCTGATCCGTCAGCTTCCGCAGATTCTCGCGGGCTTTGGAATCGACAGCTGCGTTTTCGGACGCGGATTTGATCGGCATACCGGAAATGAATTCTTCTGGCAAAGTCCCGACGGCTCCACCGTTCTGGCCTCTTTTCTGAGCCGCTGGTACAACAATCTCCAGCGCCTCTCCGCGGATCCGGAACGGGCGGCGCGTTTTGCTGAACGAGCCGTCGAGGATCAGAACGCGGAAGCCTCCACCTCCCACCGGCTGCTGATGAACGGAGTCGACCATCTGGAAGCGCAGGAGGACCTGCCGGAGGTGCTGAAACATCTTCCCGGATTCCGGCAGTCGACCCTCCGGGAGTTTCTGGACGGGGTCCGGTCGGAGGCACGGAATCTTCCCGTCGTCACCGATGAAATGAGAAACTGCGACTTCTCCTTTCTTCTTCCCGGCACGCTTTCCGCATGGGTTCCGCTGAAGGTGGCCAACGTCCGGGCGCAGGCGGAGCTTGAATGGCGTCTCGAACCGCTGAGCGTCATGCTTGCCCTGGCCGCGGAGGACTGGAGTCTTTATGAAACGGCATTTCTGCGCTACGCATGGAAACTTCTTCTCCAGAATCATCCGCACGACTCCATCTGCGGCTGCAGCACGCCGCGGGTTCATGCGGACAACCGGAACCGTTTCGAGCGTCTTGCGGATCTGACCGCCGGACTGGAACAGCGTCTTTTTCTCCGCTTCTTTGAACGGCTCGACCGCACCTCTTTCGCTCCGGAAGAGTATCTTCTTGCGGTATTCAATCCCTTTCCGCGCCGCTCCAGCGAGGAGCTGACGGCGGAGCTGGATTTCCCGCTCGGGGAATCCGTCGAGAGATTCGAACTTCTGGATCCCGCGGGCAGGACGGTCGATTTTGAAGTTCTCTCCTCCGAACTCCGGACAAGGACCAGCTATCCGGCCATCAATCTTCCGGGAAAGACGCCGTGCCGCAGGTTCCGGATTCGCTTTTCGGCGGAGGATCTTCCCGCCATGGGCTACCGGGTCTACACGGTACGCGTGCGGAAGGAGCTCCCCCTCCCCCCGGCAAAACCCTGTCCGACGCGGAACGAATTCCTGGAATTCCAGGTGGACCGGAAAGGACGGATCACCCTCAGGGACCGGAAGAGCGGCAGAGTCTTTTCCGATCTGACCGCCTTCCGCGACGAAGCGGATATCGGCCACACCTACAATTTCTTTCCCGCTCCGGAGGATTCCCCGATCGACATCGCCGCCCGCAGCCGGATCACCGTCGAACACAAAACGGACTGTGTGGAGGTCCGGTACCGTTTCCTGCTTCCGCGCACCTATGATTTTGAGCGGAAACGCCGCTCCATCGATGAAATTGAAAACCGTCTGACGGTCCGGTACCGTCTGCCGCGCCATTCCCGTCATCTCTCCCTCGAGGTCGAAGCGGACAACCGTTCGGAAGCGCACCGTCTGCAGATCGTGTTCCGCACGGGAAACCGCTCCGACACCTCCGTTGCCTCGGTCCCGTTCGGATTCGAGACCCGGATCCGCGACGGAAATCCGCGGGGAAATCCGAACAGCGGCGTGGTCGGAGTCGGGGATTTCGCCGTCTTCAATCATGGACTCTTCGAATATGAACACGGGGCGGACGGCTCCATCGCCCTGACTCTGCTGCGCTGTGTCGGACGGATCACCAATTCCGATTTTCCCAATCAGTCCCCGCTCGTCGCCGAAGCATGCGAATGGGAAGCGCCGGAGGCCAATCTGATCGGATGTCACCAGTTCCGTCTTGCGGTCCGACCCGGAAACGTCTCTTCCGCCGAACGCGAAATGGAATTCCGCAAATTCATTCTTCCCTCCGCGGTCGCATTCGATTCCGCGGATGAGCACAAATTCACCTCCGGTCGTCCCTGCGTTCAGGAGACGGAACTTGCGGAACTCTTCTTCCGGCAGCTTCCGCCGGGGACCAGACGTCTGCCTGTCGAAGCCTCCCTTCTGGAACTTCACGGCGATGTGGTCTTTTCCGCCTGGAAACGCGCGGAAACGGCCGATGAACCTGTTCTCCGCTTCTACAATCCGGATTTCCGGGAAAGCGTCACGGCGGAGCTCGATCCCCGATACCGCTGGACCCGCTGCAACCTTGCGGAAATCGGAAATCGGAAACTGACGAAAAACACATGGAAACTGCGTCCGGGAGAAATCATCACCTTGAAACAGAAAGGCCCTGACCGCCCCTCCTGACTCCGGGAGGGAAAATGAATTCCGTTTTCCCTGTCCGGTTCCACTTCTCCGCTCCCGGAAACGGCTCTGTCGTCTGTTCCGGGAGCGTTGTCATTTTTCGTGCGGAGTCTTTCATTCTCTCCTTTTCCTTCGGAGAGAAAGGAGTGTTCCGCCGGAGGAAGAGCCTCCGCTCCGGTCAGAACAGGTGCGACCCGATCTGATACACAATCAGTGTCAGACAGTAGGCCAGTAGAGTGAGCCCGAGAATCTGGGCGATCATCAGCCACCAGGAGTTGGTCTCGCGGCGGACCACCGCCATGGTGGCCACGCACGGCATGGTAATCAGACAGAACAGCATGATGCAGAATGCCTGAAGCGGCGTATACTGTTCCCGCAGTTTCTCCTGGAGCGTGGCGGTATCCGTTTCGGAATCGCCGACCGAATTGAGAATTCCCAGCTGGGAGACGAAAAGTTCTTTTCCGGCAATCGCGCCGATCAGCGCGGAACAAACCTTCCAGTCGAACCCGATCGGCTGGAAGACCACCGTCATGGCCCGCCCGATGCGTCCGGCGATGGAGTACTGGAGACGCTCGCTCTCCCGTTCCGCCTTGAATTGCGCGATCTGTTTTTGTTTCTGTTCCTCCGAAAGCGAAGCGTCGCCGCGGACCTGCTCGGTCAGAACCGTGTAATCTTTGGAATACTCTTTCTTCTCCGGCAGGGTATTGAACAGGAACATGATGATCGACGCGGCAAGAATAAAGGTACCCGCCTTCTTGAGATACATCAGGGAACGTTCCATCATGTAGATCAGCAGACTGCGCACGGTCGGCATCCGATAGGGAGGCAGTTCCATGACAAAGACCTCGTCGTCACTGCGGAAAAGGGTCGATTTGAGGAGTCCGGCACAGCAGAGCGCCAGCACCACGCCGATGAAATAAATCAGCCACATCATCACCGCCTGATACCGCGGAGCGAAAAACGCGGGGATGAACAGCGAATAGATCGGCAGTCTGGCTCCGCAGCTCATGAGCGGCAGAACCAGAATCGTGGTCAGACGGTCCTTTTCCGATTCGATCGTCCGCGTGGCCATGATGGCCGGCACCGTGCAGCCGAACCCAAGCAGCATCGGGATGAAGCTCTTGCCATGGAGTCCGAACTTGTGCATGAACCCGTCCATGACGAACGCCACGCGCGACATGTAGCCGGTTCCTTCCAGAAACGCGATCGCCAGAAAGAGGATCAGGATATTCGGCAGGAACACCAGCACTCCCCCCACGCCGCCGATGATCCCTTCCGTAATCAGCGAACGGACATATTCCAGATGTCCCGCCGGCCAGAGATGGTTGATGAGATCCGCCAGCGCCGAAAAACCCAGTCCGATCAGATCCATCAGCGGAATCGAACACTGAAAGGTCAGGAAAAAGACCAGGAACATCAGAATAAAGAAGATCGGCAGTCCGAGATAGCGGTTTGTCACCACTTTGTCGATGTCCTCGGAGAACTGATGACGGGACGGATCCTTCAGTTTAATGGCCTCGCGGCACGCGCCGGAGATCATCCCGTAGCGGCAGTCGGTCATATAGGTCTCGCCGCTGACGCCGCAGCGTTTGAGAATTCCCTTCCGCCATTTGTCCACCGTGGGCAGGAAGGGCTTCAGCTGGGGAATCTCCCGGACGGCATCGTCGTTTTCGAGCAGTTTGATGGCGAAATAACGCGGCGGGAGCCGTTTCAGAAGCGGGAAATCGGTCTTTGCGATTTCCGCGGAAAGTTCCCGGATGACCGGCATGGCAATTTCGCCGTAGTCGATCGGCTTCGGCCGTTTCGGTTCCGCGGAGCCGAGCACTTTCAGGAGAAGACGTTTCAGTTCATCAATTCCCTCGCCGGTTGCGCCGACCGCCTCCACGATCGGCGCACTGAAATAGCGCTCCAGAATCGGAATGTTGAAGGTCAGACCGAGACGGCGCGCATCGTCGATCATATTGAATACCAGCACCATGGGAATATTCAATTCCGCCAGCTGCGTGGTCAGGTAAAGATTGCGCTGGGGATTTCCCGCGTCGATCACGTTCAGAATCAGGTCGATTTCATCGTTGATGAGCTCGGCGAACGCCACCTTCTCCTCGGCGGAGGCGGAGGAGAGCCCGTAGATGCCGGGCAGATCTATGATTTCAATGCGGATGTCCCCCATCCGGCAGATTCCGGTTTTGCGTTCGACCGTCACGCCGGAATAGTTTCCCACGTGCTGATGCGTCCCCGTCAGAATGTTGAAAATGGTGGTTTTTCCGCAATTCGGATTTCCTGCGAGAGCGATTTTAAACGTGCGTTTCATTGGTTCGTGCCTGAGGTAAGAAGTTCCAAGTCCGGATTCATCCGTCCGCTATTCCGCGAGACGGACCCAGATGTGCGAGGCATCCTTGCTGCGAAGGGAAAGACTGCTGCCCATCACGCGGATCCGCAGCAGATCTCCGAAAGGAGCGGATCCCTCCATTTCCAGCAGAGTCCCGCTGACCAGTCCGAGATCGGCGAACTTTTTGATGCCCCGCAGATTTTCCGCGACCCGCACCACGACGCCGCACTGACCGTCCTTCAATTTATCCAGAGAGATCAGATCGTCATCGGTTTCCGGGCAGATCTGCGGCATGGTCTGCTGCAGATAGTCGCGCAGTCCGGCGCAGTCGGCCCGGTTGGCGATGGCTTCGGAAAGGAGAACAAAGCGCGAGAGCACTTTTTCTCCGATGATGTGTTCCACTTTGCACGCGGCGTCGTTGGCCTCCTTCTCTTCGAGCTTCAGAATGCTCTGGAAGAAATTTTTCAGCACGCTGTGACGATGGCGGATCACCGCCGCGGTCTCCGCTCCGGACGCGGTCAGAAAGACCGGCGAATGCGACTGGTATCGAATCAGCCCCCGGGAGGAAAGCGCCTGAAGCGCATTGGTCACGGACGGCATCTTCACATTCAGTTTTTCCGCGATCTCCTTGGTATGGGCATGCCCCTGCGTTTCAATAATCTCGGCAATGGCCTCCAGATAATCCTCCAGACTGCTTGATATCGATATTCTCTCCACGGTGATCGGTTCTCCTGTCCAGTTCATGTTTGCATAATATACCGTGCAAAGCCTGAAATGTAAAGAGGCGATTCCGGAAAACTCATCTTTTCTTTCGAAAGAGATCGGGCGTAACTCCGTACCGGAGACGGAAGGCTTTGCAGAAGTAGCTTTCATCCGAAAAACCGCATCGGAGCGCGATCTCCTTCACATTGCCCGAGTCGAGCTGAAGCATCCGCGCCGCGTTGCCCAGCCGGACCTCGCGAAGATAGCGTCCCGGCGACATGCCGTGCACGGAAGAGAACATGCGCGTGAAATGGCTGCGGCTGTATCCCGCGGCCTCCGCAATGTCGTCCACCGTAATCTCCTCGGCGTAATGATCCATGCAGAATTTGACGGCGTCCAGGACGAATCCGGCCTCGGAAGCCGCGAAGCGCAGCGCCTCGATCTCCTCATAGAAGCACATTACAAAGGAGTACGCCAGCTGCGACGCATGAAAAGCGCTTCTCACCTTCCGGCTCTCCGCCGTCGAAAGGATCTCGAAGGCCCGGTCGATGCTTTTCGAGCGCTCCAGCGGCAGCTTGACCACCGGTCCGAAGCGGTTTGATATCTCCTTCCAGATCCGCAGGATCTCCGTTCCGCTCAGGCTCAGAAAGATGAATTTCCATTCCGGCGAATCCTCCGGCAGACGATAGCGGTGATTCTGGGGAATCAGCAGACACATTGCATCTCCCGCGTGAAGACGGAAAAGACGATCCTCCAGCTGCAGTTCCCCCTCCCCTTCCAGCGTGTACTGCCAGATGCAGTAGGGATGATCCCCGCGGGTCAGTCCGCAGTTGTTGTAGAGCGCGGGATGCCTCCGCGTCTCCATTCCGCACCCGGAGAGCATCGCGTGCAGATGCGTTTCCGCGTGAGGAAAATAGAGCGTTCTTCCACGGATTTCATCCGGAAGAGGAGTTCCCATGCCGTCCGCCTCAGAAACCGGTCGGCAGATCGACAAACGCGCAGGGGATGCCGAATTTCTCCTCCACCATCTCCTTCACGGCGAGCACTCCGGGAATCTCGCTGCGGTAGTGTCCCAGCGAGATGACGGGAATGCCCGTCTCCAGCGCGTAGTGATAGGACTGATGACCGAACTCTCCGGTCACAAGACACTCCACCGACTCTTTTTTCATCTCGCTGAAAAGAGAGGGAAACGCGCCGCCTCCGGAAATGATTCCGATCCGCCGGACCTTTCTTGCGGACTCCCCGATGATGGAAAGATCCCCTTCGCACGGCAGATTCTCGTTGAGGAATTCCGCCACGTCCTCCACGCTTTTCTGGCGTTTCAGCACTCCGCTGAATCCGATTTTGTATCCGTCATAGGTTCCGAACGGCGCGATTTTGTCCAGACCGAGCGTCCGTGCCAGAAGGATGTTGTGTCCGAATTCGGGATTTGCATCCAGCGGCAGGTGCGCCGCGTACAGGGAAATATTGTTGGCGGCGAGCATGCCGATGCGCTGTGCATCGACTCCGGTAATCCGCTTCAAACTTCCGCCCCAGCTCAAACCGTGATGGACAAAAACGAAATCGGCATCCGCGTCGGCGGCATCCAGAAAGAGTCCGGCGCAGGCGTCGACGCCGAACACGGCCTTGGTCACGGTTTCCGATCCCTCGAACTGCAGTCCGTTGTTGGAGGCATCGGCGGCATAGGCCTTCAAGTTCAGAATTTCATCAAGATACGCGGTCACTTCGCTGATCGTCGGCATGTTCTTCCACTCCTTTCCGGAAACGTTTTACCATGGTTTGCATCCGCGGTTCGCGGAGTGCGGTCTCTTCTATGAAACGGGCCAGTTCTCCGGCCTCCATTTTCGCAATCGATTCAATCTCCGGACTGGTGCAGCGGAAGAGGAACGCTCCGGGATTCGCAAAACCGCAGGCCCGCACGTTTCTCTCCGCCGTAAAATACCATCTTCTCTGCCGCGCATTGCGGAAAAGCAGATATCCCGGCCACACAAACGCCAGAATCCAGAACGGCCAGGCCGGGAGCGGCACCAGACACACATAAATCAGAATCTGCACCAGAAGAAGCAGAAGCACCGGAAGCAGAAAGAAAACCGCGTCCCGATCCGTCTGAAAACAGTTTCCCATATAGCGCCGCAGCCGGCTGTTCGATCCGGCATAGGCGAAATGCTCCTCCAGCGCCCGGTCGTGAAGCGGCGCCCGCGCGGCATGGCAGAGCTCGTGCGAAAGCAGTTCATCGCGCGTGTACACGAACCATTTCCGCGCCGTTTCAAACCGTTTGCGGATAATGAATACGGGAACCGTGTCCGGCTCCTCGTCGGAAAGAGCGCATCCGCCCCACAGCCAGCCGAGACCGCGGCTCACAAAATAGCCCGGAACCCATTGAACGGAAAAACCGTACAGAGCTTCCGTGGTCCGCGCGGCCTCCTCGATGATCTCGTCGGGGATCCGCTCCTTCTGCGAAAGGACGATTCCGTCATAAATCTCATAGCTCTTCCCGTCGGACGTCTTCTCCAGAAACTCCAGAAACCTTGCGTGCATCGCGCGGATGCGTCCCACATACGATTCGGCATTCTCCCGGGGTTTCATCAGGAACCCCATGGAATCCAGCTGAGCCAGCGCATCCGCGTCGCCCTTTCCGGCGGAGGAAAGAAGTTCCTCTCCGGGAAACTGATCCTCATTCATAGTCTCTCCATTTCCATTCTTCCGGAACTGTACAGCAGCAAGTACGAAAACGCAAGCGTGGAACACTCCTTTTCTCCGGAAAAAAGAGTCTTGACGCCCCCGGTTTCCCCCTCCCGGAGACAAAAAACGCGCACCTGCCGGAACAGGTGCGCTTCTTCAGACGGCTTTCCGGGAGCTCCCGCCCGGAAAGAAAGAAACGGCGCTTGTCAGTCTCTGCGTCCGAAAATCCGGAGCAGACAGAGGAACAGATTGATAAAATCCAGATAGAGCGACAGCGCGCCCAGCACCATCAGCTTGCGGTTCATTTCAGACGTTCCGCCGAGCCTCAGATAGAGCTGTTTGATCTTCTGCGCATCATACGCGGTCAGGCCGACAAAGATCAGCACACCGGCATACGTCACCACCCAGTAGAGCGTGCTGTTCGCCCAGAAGAGATTCACAAGCGAAGCAATAATCAGCCCGATCAGCGCCATGAACAGAATGGATCCCAGTTTTGTGAGATCGCATTTGGTCACGGACCCGAAAACGGCCATTGCGCCGAACGTCACGGCGGTGGTGGCAAACGCACTGGCAATCGCGGCGGGAGAATAGACGGCGAAAATGAATCCGAGCGTCACTCCGTTCAGCGCGGCATAGGCGGCAAAAAGCGCCGTCGCCAGACTCGCGGAGATCTTCTGAATCATTCCGCTGAGCACAAACACCAGTCCGAGTTCCGCAATGATCAGAATCCACATCAGCGGAGACCCGAAAACCATTTTGCAAAGTTTCGGCGTTGTCCCGACCGCCCAGGCGCAAAGCGCACTGAGTCCAAGAGCAAACGTCATCCAGTAGTACACCCCTGTGAGGAACACGGCGACTCCGGTTCTGGAATCCACCGCCTCTCTGACAATCTCATTTCGATACATGACGACCCCCTATTTTGGTTTCAAGGTTTCATACTAATAGTTCCGATTTCGGGAAATGCAAGTTTTTCCGGAAAAAGCGGAACGCGGTCCGTTCGGAAATCAGTGGTTTTCCGCCGCTTCGGTCTCCTCCGGCGTCATTTCGCGCCAGGCGGCCTTCCCGGTTTCGCGGTCCTGCACCAGAATTTCCATTTTGCGTTTCAGCGACGCCAGTTTCTCCTGACAGTAGGAGGCAAGCGCCGCTCCCTCTTCAAACTTTCCGATCATCTCCTCCAGCGGCACGCCTCCCTGCTCCATGGATCCCACAATCTGTTCGAGTTTCTCCATGGCCTGTTCAAAGGTGAGTTTCTGCTGCTGGGGCGATTCCGTTTCCTTCTGATCCGGCATGATCCGTCTCCTTCTGTTTTCCCGTTTGCTCGGGACGTTCCGACGGCTTTGGAGGAGCCGTCTGCTCAGCGGGTTCCGACGAGTTCGGAGGAGCCGTCCGCACGGCTTCTTCCGGCAGAGCAAAGGCTGCCAGAAGCTCCTTCTGATACTCCTGAAGATAGAGATTGCCGAGATGTCCTCCGCAGTCGAACCAGGTGATGCGTTCCTTCAGCGTTTCGTTCAGGAAGCGGATGTCCTCCTGATCCAGAATCGGATCATCGGCGTTGTGAAGCACCCGGATTTCCGGTGAGCGCCTGAGAAATTCCGCGCTGGAACGCAATCCGGATCTCGTGCGCATCGTCTCGAGGGAGAGCTCCGGATGACGCGCCTGAACGAATTTTTCCACATAATCCATTCCGTTGAAACGGTCGATCTCCTTGTAAAAGGCCGCGCGGTTGAACCAGGAATAGGGCGTTTTCACCGTGCCGGGCGGCAGAAGCTCCCGGCGTGCCGCGGAAAGGATCAGCTCCCGGAGCGTCAGACGGAAGGAGAGTCCGATCAGCACTCCGGCCTGATCCGGGTGCAGATTCAGACGATACTCCCGCGGCGCCGGCGGTTTCGGGAGTTCCGTTTCGCCGTTTTTCCTTGCCTCGGCCACCTTTGCCTCATACTCCTTCTTCTCCATTTCAGGGGTTTTCTGAACGGGGACCGGTTCGGGTGCCATCATTCGCGGCAGATACTTCATCAGCACCTCGTCGGCATTCCGGAAGAGCTCCTTGCGGTTCCAGGATTTGGAGAGCGCGGCAAGGAGATCGAACTTCATCATGGATTTCAGCAGATCCACCGGCGGATTCAGCGCGACGTACCGGTCCGCATGGAGCGTATTTTCATTCTTTTCCATCTCGGCGATCTTCAAGACATGCAGTCCGCCGAGCGAATAACCGAAGAGCACGAGCTTGAACTCCTTGAGATCCGTGTTTTCCCGGATGTCGCTCAGCATGAGACGGATCGCGGTCCGGACCTTTTCGGCATCCTCCGGCACATACCCCGGCGCGCTCACGCCGGAAGATTCGGCGAAGACCCAGTTCATGGAACTGCTCATTGCGGCGACTGCGTATCCGTTCCGGTTCAGGAGTTCGGCAAACGCGCTGATGGTCTTTCCGGTGTAGTGGGTTCCCACCCCCGGCACAATCACCGCCAGCGTTTTCCTTCCGGATTTCTCCCAGAGACGATACCGCAGTTTCGGCAGATCGTCGGAGAAGCGGATGCTCCGCGTGGAAGCCTCCGAAATGAAATCGGTGTTCCAGAGCGAGGTCTTGATCCACCAGCTCCGGTTGTTCTCCTGCATGGAAAAGTAGGCGACGCGCAACGTGTCGTTCCATTCGTGTTCCGGTTTGTAGTACGACGACAGCTTCCGGACCGTGCTCCCCTCCGGAAGCGGCGCGGATGTTTTCTCCATCGGCGGCCGGAGGAGCGGTTTTCTGTCCGGGAAATCGTTCAGCTGAGTGTAGCGCAGCGCCAGCATCGACATCTTGAACGTTTCATACACATCCAGACTGCTTTCGGTCAGGGAGTTGTAGGAGTCGTAGCTTCGGATCACGCGGTTGAGTCCGCTGATCGACTGCGCATAGGGAATGATGAATTTGATGTCCAGAAGCGAATCGAAAAGAGCGCCGACCTGATCCCGGGGATTCGTCGCGGTCGAAACCGGCAGAACGAACAAACATCCGGGTCCGATTCCCCACGAGGCGAACGCATGCCCCATGTTCTCATGACGGCGCGGCAGATCGAACCACGCCTCCGCGGGATCGAAAAACCCCGCGATGCCGATGGTGGTATTCGTCAGGAAGCGCAGGAACTCCGTTCCACCGTACTTCCATTTTGCCTGAAGAAAGCAGCTGACCATGCGTCCGGGAAACGCGAGATTGTCCGACGCCATGTCGATTCTCCGGATCGCCTGTTCCGGCAGAATGGAGCCGTAGACCCAGGAAATCGGACAGACCAGATACTGCATAAGCACATCGTTCACCGCGAACATGGAGCGGTTGAACGGTTCGATCGGGTCCCCGCCTCCGAGTTCCCCGGTGACATCCGCCATGGTCCATTCCTGTCCGGCGGGATGGGTCTCCGGAGCGGAGAAATCCGGTTTGGTTGCGCAGGCGGCAAGCAGGAGCATCAGTCCGGCGGGCGCAATCCGAAGAAAGCGTTGTTTCATAATCGGTCTCCCTGACGTCTTCCGTCCGGCAGGATTCGTTCCAGAATCTGCCCGGCGATCTTCTCTTTGGAGTCCAGCGGAAGCACAATCTTCTCCCCCCGGCGCGAAAACAGGACGACGGCATTGGTTTCCGATTCGAACCCTTCTCCGGGCACGCCGACCCGGTTTGCCGCAATCCAGTCAAGATTTTTCCGTTTCAGTTTGTCGAGAGCATATGTTTCGACGGCGTCGGTCTCCGCCGCGAATCCGACCAGGAGCTGCCCGCTCCGTTTGATCCGTCCCAGGGAGAGGAGCACATCCTCGGTCGGTTCGAGTTCGAGCACCATGCCGCCGTCCGATTTCTTGAGTTTCCGTTCCGCAACCTTCACGGGCCGGTAGTCGGCGACGGCGGCGCACATGATGATGCAGTCCGCGTTTTGCGCCTCGCGTTTCATGGCCTCCGCCATGTCCGCGGCGGTTTCGACCCGGACCAGTCCGGCCAGTCCTTCGGGGGCGGCCAGGGCGACGGGGCCGGAAACCAGAATGGTCTCCCATCCCCGTTTCACGGCGGCCGAGGCCAGAGCGTATCCCATGCGTCCCGTCGAACGATTTGACAGGAAACGGACCGGATCAATGGGCTCCCGCGTCGGCCCCGCGCTGATGACGATTCTCATTTCGGATCCTCCGGATTGAAGATGGAACGGCGGTACCGGTGACGCAGTCTGCGGCACACAGGACACATGAAGACATCCAGCCCGAGAAACTCCGACGCATCCTCCGAAAGATGGATCACACACTCATCGCCGACATTCATCGGCTCCGGCAGCCGGAAGTTGTCCGCAACAATCTCCCCCGGCCCCCGGTTGATCTTCACCCGGATCACCGAACTCTCCGGCAGCACCAGGTGATTCACAAGCTCCGTGCTGTTGCTGAACGCCAGCCCGATGCCGACCCGGAACACGCTGTGCGTGATGCTGCGGAAATAGGCGGTGGACCCGTGCACGGTCGCCACCCCCACTCCGTCGCCGACGATCTCATGGGAATACAGCTCCCCGTCGATCCAGATCTTGTAGCGGAGCGCCGAGGCGTTGTTCCGGTTGTGAATGAAAATATCGTTCATCGCATAGAGCACATTCTCCCCGAACCGCCCTTCCAGACGGAACAGACGGGAGTGTTTGAGCGCTCCGGCGAAAAACTGTTCCAGCTGCGTGTCGACCGCATGCTTGTGACAGAGCGGAGCGGTTTCGACATCCCGGATCGGATATTTCAGGATTCGGGGATACTCCCGCTCCGCTTCCAGAAGGGTGCCGTCGCCGCCGTAGGCGAGAATCACGTCGGCGTCGCCGGGTTCGCAGAGAACGGTTCCCGCCCGGTGTTCGAGTTTTCTTTTCAGTTCGGCGGAATTCCGCCCGATCACAGCCAGTTTCATCGGAAGCTCCCTCCATCGGCGGCATCCGGCAGCGGAGATATCAGCATGTTTCAGTTCCTTTCGCCACAATCATATACAGCACCACGGCGGCGCAGTTGCCGACGTTGATGGATTCTTTTGTTCCGAACATCGGCAGGGAAACGAATCCGTCGCAGAGGGCCAGCGCCTCGGGGGAAATGCCGAGCGCCTCGTTTCCGAAGACCAGCGCCACCCGCTGCGGGAAGTCGTAGTTCCAGACATCGACCGCCTCCGGCACCGTCTCCACCGCGACGGCCCTGCACCCCTGTTTCCGAAGTTCCGCCACCGCCTCCGCCGCCGTCGGAAACGAACGGAACGGAACCGTTTTTTCCGCTCCCATCGCCGTTTTCGCCAGCTTCGGATGAGGCGGCGCCGCGGTATAGCCGCAGCAGATCACCTCGGCCGCGCCCACGGCATCCGCCAGCCGGAAAATGTTTCCGACATTGTGCGCGCTGCGGAGACGGTCCAGAACCAGATGAATTTCCGGTTTCCGCTCCATGAGACTCATCCGCGTCTGCCCCGGGAGGAGCGACCGCCGGAGCGTCCCCCTCCTCCGGACCGCCCGCCGTGTTCCGAACGGGACCGCGCGGCATGTTTCAGCGGACGAACCCGCTCCGGAAGAACAAAGCACTCCTCCTCCGGCTGAATGGTCACGGCCTTGATTCCCGCGTATTCCTCGATCGCCGGCAGATAGTATGCGCCGTACTCGCAGACAAACGTGATGGATTTGCCCCGTTTTCCCGCGCGCCCGGTCCGGCCGATCCGGTGAACGTAATCCTCCGCCTGTTCGGGAACGTCGTAGTTGACCACATGGGAGATGCCGTCGACATGAATTCCGCGCGCGGCGACGTCGGTGGCCACCACCACTTTGCATGCGCCGCTCTTGAAGCGCTCCAGAATCCGGATGCGTTTGTTCTGGGCAATGTCGCCGGAGAGCTGTTCACAGTCGATTCCATAGGAAAGAAGCTGTTCGGCAAGCTCCGCATTTTTGTGTTTCCAGTTGCCGAAGATAATCATCCGTTCGATCTCCTCGTGCTTCAGAAGCCAGAGAAGGACGGCAAGTTTCTGATCGCCGGAAACGGCATAGAAGGTCTGCTCAATGAGATCGGTCACCACATGTTCCGGCTCGGCCTCCACGGAGACGGGATCCACAAGCCAGCGGTCGACAAGGCGCAGAATCTCGGGTTCCAGAGTCGCACTGAAGAGCATGGTCTGCCGACGGCCGGCGGGCGGAAGTTTGGAAACGATTCGCCGGACATCCGGAATAAAGCCCATGTCCAGCATGCGGTCGGCCTCGTCAATGACCAGGATCTCCGTCTCGGAGAGATCCAGATATCCGCCGGAGGCGTAATCCAGAATCCGCCCCGGAGTTCCGGCCAGAATATCCACCGGGGTCCGGATGGAGTCGCGCTGTTCCTTGTAATCCATGCCGCCGAAGATGGCTTTGCAGTAAAGGCCGGTGTATTTTCCCAGTTCGTCGGCGTCTTTTTCGATCTGAAGAGCGAGTTCGCGTGTCGGTTCCAGCACGAGCACGCGGCAGGAGCCGGGCTTCCGGTCCGCTTTCGGCGAACGGAGAAGTCGTGTCATGGCGGCGGTCAGAAAGGCCGCGGTTTTCCCGGTACCGGTCTGTGCCTTGGCCGCGAGATCGCGTCCTTCAAGCGCAAAGGGAATGGCCTTGGCCTGAATCGGGGAGCAGTATTTGAACCCGAGCTGCTGAGTTCCGGCGAGGACCTCCTTCGCCAGAGAGAAATCGCAGAACCGTTTTTTTCCTTCCGCCGGTTCGATTTCGATGAGTTCGGGCATCGGCGGAGGTTTCGGGATCTGGAACTCCTTTTTCGGCTGTTTCGGCGCCTTCTGTCCGGAGGATTTTTTCGGTCCCTGGGACGCGGCGGCTTTCCGCGACGGTTTCGGCGGAACGTTTTTTCCGGAGGAAGCGGCCTCCAGACGGGTCCGCTCTTTCTGACGGCGGCGCGAGGCCTCTTTTCCTTTGCTGGAGAGTTCTTTGCGGATGGAGGAGTTCAGCAAACTTTTTCTGGAGCGGTTCAGTCTGAGCGCCCCCTTGACAATGGAGATTAATTTCTTAAACACTTCTGGCAATCGATTCGGTTATGGTGTTTCAGTTTTCTGTATTTTTTCAAATACAACGCGGATCTGACTTCTCTTTTCGAATTGATCCATCCTTCGGATTCAGTCATTGGGAAAATATACCTTCACAACGTCGAAACTTCAAGCAGAAAACGGAACAACTTGAACGCCTTCCCCGGAAAAAGCATGAGAGAAGAGTTTTTTGTCCGCCTGTTTTTTCACGGGAAGGCGTCCGGAGGAATCTTCCGGATTTTCATTTTCAAAAAGATTCTCTCTGCTGATTGATGAGCAATATGGAAATATTCCGGAACATCCCCCGTCAAACAAGCCGGTCCGCATCTGAATCTGCCGCTGCACCGCCCCCTTCTTGCCGGACAAGCCATCTGCAAACGAAGCTCCCGAAAAAAAACAGCCGGCCGCCGAAGAGAATAACTGATTAATAACTGATTAATAAAAAATCAAATAAAAACAAGATATTCCACAATTAATCGATTGACAACTGATTAATGTTATGCTATAATATCCGTGAAAACAAGGATCATCCATGTCAAACATAACCAAAATCATGACCTTCACCTCCACGGTGGAACAGCTGATCCGGACCGGAGCGCCCGGTTTCACGGATCGTCTGCCTGGACAGAGGGAACTGGCAACGCGCTTCAATCTCTCCCAAAGTCTGGTACACATCGGAATGACGGAGCTGAAAAATCGCGGCATTATTCAAATAGAGCCGTACAAAGGGGCTTCCGTGGCCGTCAAACAGAACCCCCAGGATCCGGCTTTCTCCGCCGAACTGGCAATCGCGGTCTGTGAAGACAATCCGCAGCAGCGTTCGTTCTGGCTTCGCGCGGTCCGGAAATTCGAACGCAATTCGCCCGGGGTTCGGGTCACGACGCGTTTTGTCCCCTCGAAACAGCCGCTGGAAAAAGCCGCGTTCGGCTCGGGCAACACGGTCATTGTGCGGCCAGACGACTATCGCAGCATTCCGCTGCCCTGCGTTCCGCTTTCCGAAGTGTTTTCTGAAAAAACTCTTGCGGATCTTCAGATTCGTCTTCTTCCCGGTCTGCACAATGCGGACTGGAGCATTGCTTTTCCCTTCCAGCTTCAGGTGATGGCCCAGATCTACAGCACTCAGGGGATCCAGGAATCCCCGCCGGATGATTTTTCCGCCTATCTGAACTGGATCGCCCGGAATTACGGACCGCACTCCATTCCGGTGCAGAATCTGGATCTGCTCCGGGACTGCTGCGGAATCGACCGTGCCGCGATGCTTCTTCCCGAGACGGGAAACATCTCCCCTGAACTTTTTCTGTTTCTGAAGTCGCTTGAAACCATCGGTCGGGAACAGCTCATGGACCCCGCCTGCGAAAAAGATTGCGATCAGATCCGCTTCCTGCTGGACGGGCGCATCCGCATCACGGAGGTCTTCTCCCACCGCTGGACTGAACGTGGGATTTTCCAGAATGAGAAATATCGGTTTGCACGCCCGAGAAGTTCTGCAAGACGAAGAAGACTGCCGTTTTTTCTCTCGACCGCACTTCTTGCCGGATATGAAAAAACCTCCGAAGCGGAGCGCAGCTGGTTCGAATTTCTTGCCGGACCGGAGTTCCAGATTCTCCAGATGCAGGAAGGGCTCGGACTTTCTCCTTATACGGATCACCTGAAACACTCCTGCGGAGAGCGGCTCCGGGATATCGCGGAATGGGCGCTCCGGACCGAGTTCGACGATCATCGGGAAACCCTGCTTGAAACGGTCTGGAGCGAGCTTCTCCGGAATCTGCGCCAGGTCGTGATTCTCCCTCTGATCTTCGGACAGATGAGTGCGGAACAGGCGGCTGAACTCATTCTGCAGAATCATCTTCTTGATTCAAGCGTGATCCGCCAGAGTCTCGCGGAACAACTCCAGATCCGCTGAAAAAAAGAAAATAATACATAGAACGAATTTCAAATTGTCATTTATGAAAGGTTGAATATGAAAAAGTTTCTATATGGCTTTCTGCTCTTCCCGCTTCTGCTTCCTGCATCGGAGGTTGCGGGGAGCATGAACCTGGACGCATTCACCGCTCCCCGCGCCTATGTTCACAACGGAGAAAAGGTTCATCAAACGCTGCGGCACAGCACCAATGGTCCGGAAGGACGTCCCGCGACTTGCCTGACCTGGGATTCGTCAAAAAAGAACTATGCGGAACTCAATCTCCGGAACGCTCCGCTTATTCCCGGGCGCTCCGCAGCGGAAGTGGAGCTTGACTACTATTCCGACGGCAGCGGACAAGTGAACACGTTCGGCTTCCGGATGTTCGATGCAAAAAACGAGTGCTTTCAGTGGATCGTTCCCGCCCATGACAACACCCCCGGATGGAAGACGGTCCGTGCCACACTTTCCCCGGACGCCTTCACCGACAGCTGGGGGAAACAGAAAACCGGCAAAATTGAACCGCCGCTCCGCCTGATCGGTTTTGCCGTCGGATACGCTCCGGACACCTCCGGGCCGGTCTGGTTCGGAAAAATGGCCTGGCGCATTCCGGAAAAGAGACCGGGAATCCCGGCTCTGACCCATAACTGGACCTTCGACAGCAATGCCGAGCGCTGGAACTCCTGGGGAATTTCGCACATGAACCGGAAACAAATCCGTGCGGAAAAACGGGGAAACATCTATCTCAATGAACGGATGTTCTCTCTGCGTCCCATTTCCGAACCGGAGGCGATTCAACTGAACGGCACGCTGGAATCGGGCGAAGCGGAAGTCTGTCTCACACTCTTCGACGGAACCGGGAAGCAGAGGACTCTTCCTCCGCAGCGTTTTTCCCGGAAAAACAACGCCGTCCGCTGGGACATCCGCGCGATCCATCCTCCTCTGAAACTTTCGCTTCTGCGTTTCCGCACGCTTGCCGACAACACAAGCCTCCGTCTCCGATCGCTGGAAGTCTGGGAGAGGAGAGCTCCCGAGCGCGCCGTTGACGTTGCATTGGATACGGGACATCCTCTGCATCTGGTGCTCCCCGGGAAAGAACGAAAGGCTGTGCTCCGCCTGGAAAACCGGACAAAACAGCCGCTTCGACTGGAATCCGAATTTGAAGTTGCCGATTTTTTCGGGAAAGTGGATTCCTTCTCCCGAACCCTGGAATTTGCTCCCCGGCAGACGCATTCCATTTCTCTTCCGGTCGATACGTATCCCCGTGACGGGATTTTCATGGTTCAATACACCTTCCGGGCCCCCGGTTCCACCGAGTCCTTTCACGGGGAACGGACCTATGCGCGAATGGTTCCGGCTGGCCCGACCGCAAAGATCGACACCGCCGACAAACGGAATTTTCTCTTCGGCATCTGTACCCATTCAGAACGCTGGAGCCGGCGCGACCGCGAACTGGAAGCGCTCGCCGCCGCATTCAGCGGAGCAAAAATCATCCGCAACTCCGTCGGATGGGGAGAAATTCAGCCCAGGAAAGAGATCTGGAACTATGAGATGTTTGATGAACTGGTTTCGCTCTACGGAAAATACGGCATCGAACTTCAGGGGGGATTTGGTCTCTGCGCCGGCTGGGGCAAGGCTCACGATGCGAAACTCCGCAACGGCAAACCGGATCCCATGAACAACGGCCGCTCCATGCCGGAACTCGGAGCATGGACGGAGTATGTCCGCAGAACCGTCGCAAGATATCGCGATCAGATCCGATACTGGGAGGTCTGGAACGAACCGGATCTTACTCATTTTGCCAATTTCGGTGTGGAGGATTATCTTCGTCTTCAGAAGGCGTCGTACAGCGCCGCACGGGAGGCATCCCCCTCGGCAATCGTCATGAACGGCGGATTTGCCGGACTCGGAAACGCCTCTCAGATCCAGTACCAGAGGACCTTTCTCGAATGCGGAAAGGGTTCCTTCGACCTGCATGCCTTCCATCAGCACGGGGATTTTCGTTCCTTCCGGAAGATCATCGACAATGTTTTTCTTCCTCTGCGGAAAGAAACCGGCACGGAACACATTCCGTGGTACGCGAACGAAACCGCGATGCACTCCCTGGGCGGACAGGATCGCGCACAGGCGGAGACCCTCTTCAAAAAACTGATTCATTCCTGGGCGCGGGGTGCCGTGGGATATACCTGGTACGATCTGCGCAATGACGGCTTCAGCGCCACCGACGCGGAACACAATTACGGCATGATGACCAATGATTTTTATCCGAAAGCGGTCTATCCCGCCTACGCCGCTCTCGTCGGACTTTACCGGGGGATGGAATTTCTGCGGCAGCTCCAGCCCGCGCCCGGGGAATATCTCTATCTTTTCCGTGCGCGTCACGGAAGGGAACTGGCAGCCGCGACATGGAGGGAACCCGTCGAAGCGGCATTTTCGGGGATGCTGTTTGCCGGTGTCACAGATGGGACATCTCTGGAGATCGCCGATCTCATGGGCAATCGCCGTCCTCTCCCGCTTCGGAACGGCCGTTTTCTCCATCAGAGCGCCCGAATTCCGGAAACGCTTCTTCTTCACCAGGCCACCCGCCTCTCGTTTGTTCCCGTTCTCCGCACGAAGGCGGAAGGACCGGCCGCGGAAGGATATACCGTCCGTGTCCAGGCGGAACTCGACAATCCCTTTGACTCCGAGTTGGCGATGAAACTGACGCTGAACGCTCCTATTCCCTTCCGGGTGTCCGGAGGAACCGAACGGCTTCTGAAGGCGGCCCCGGGCAAAAAAGCAGCAGCGGAATACCTGCTTCAAACCGGGAAAACAGAAGAAAACGGATTCCGGCCTTACCGCCTTGCTTTCCGGGTGGAAACCGCGGACGGCTCCGTCGCGGAGCTCGGTCTTCCGGTACATCCGGCAAAACGGCTCTCCTCCAAAGGCATCGGAGGAAAAGTGGATTTTCTTCTGAACCATCGCACACAGGTGGTCTCCCTCTACGACAAGGTCCCGGGACGCTCCATCTGGCAGGGAGCGGAAGACCTCTCCGCCGAGGTTCGCTGCGGACTCAACAAGAAGGCTCTTCTGGTGACCGCGATTGTGCAGGATGACATTCATCTTCCGCAGGGCCGGGGCAAACTCCTCTGGCAAGGGGATTCGATCCAGCTTTTTCTGGAACTTCCGGGCCGGGGCACCTGGGTGGCGGGCGGTTCGCTGAATGAGTCCGGGAAAGCGGAAAAATGGATCTGGAATGCCCCGAAAGGCTGCTCCGCGGAAGATGCCCTCGCAGCAATGGGGTTTCATGCGGAACGGAAAGACAAGAAGACCATCTATCATTTTCAAATTCCGCGCAGGGAATTCCAGTTGACCGAATCGTTGCTGAATCATGGGTTCCGCTTCAATCTGCTGGTCAATGACGCGGATACGAAACGCGACGGACGGGAAGGATGGATCCGCATTGCGCCGGGAGCAGGTGATGAGGTTGCCCCGATTCATTACCCCATCGTCTTTTTCTCCCGCTGATTCTTCGGAAGCGGACGTGACTCCTTTCGGAAACGCCCGCCTGAACAATAAGAAAAGAGCCGAATGTCAAAACAAATCGGCAGCAGAAGAAAACAAAGCGAAGGTCGGAAAACGCTTCTTCGCATAACAAAAAAGGATGAAAGATCATGAAAAAGAAACAGATTTTCACACTGATAGAGCTCCTCGTCGTAATTGCCGTGATTGCGATTCTTGCGGGGCTTCTGATGCCGGCACTGAACAAAGCCCGTACGAAAGCGCAATCCATCGCCTGCCTCAGCAATCTGAAACAGATCGGCATTGCCATTATCCAATATGAGAACGGCGAATTTTTTCCTCCGCGCAAGCAGCCTTCCGTCACCAGCGGATGCGCGACATGGGAAGAATTCGTGGTCCAGGGAATGGGGGGCAACGGAGGACATGAAAACCGTTTCAAACTTTCAGTCAATTACCTTTCCTGCCCCCTGGATCCCCTCCCTCCCGCCGGCGGGAAAAAGACAAAAATGAGTTATGTCTTCAATTCCGGGGATGCCAATAACGACGGAAACATCCTGACCATGAACGATACTCCCGTCTATCCGGAACAGGCGTTCCGGCTTGATCGTATCCGCGGAACCTACGGGCGAAACAAGGACAGAGGCGGCGATACCGTCCTCATCACAGACCGCATCTCCAGCGGCGGCGGCACAGAAAACCAGTACAGCCAGGGTCCCACCGCAATCTGGTGGGATTTCACCAAAGAAAACGGTCATCCGAATCTGCTGGGCGAACGAAACGCGCTTATGGCGGGAATGCACGCCCGCAATATCCCGTCGACCCCGTTTCTCAGCGGCAGTGAACAGCAGATCCGGGAATACTTTTCCTGGAAGCTGCGGTAAACATCATTGCTTCCGCGACCTTCTGTTCCAGCAGAGCCGGAATGATCGGAACCGCAGCGGCGGTTCGGAACGAAGGATCCACCACGGATCCCCGGAAACCGAACCGCTTCATCGGATCGGCGGCGATCTTCGGAAAGGCTCCGGGCCAAAATCGTTTCCGCCGATTGTCTTGATGGTCGGACCGGAATGAAAACGGACGATACCACAGACAAAACAGACAATCAGATTCTGAACCGTGCTCCGCAAACGCCCGCATGATGGATAAACACCCTGCAAACGCCTCAGGATGCGGACAAGAATCTGAAATCCGCACAGTGAACCCCATGCATTCCCGGCTGATCGCGCCGGGTGCGGAAGGTTCCGAATGCTCAGAGGAATCCATCTTCTCCGTACGTTTCCTGCGCATTCCTCTCAGCTTCCGGAATGACTTCATGCACACTCCCCGGTCAGCGGCAGGGGTGTTTCCCCGCATACCAGGTGAAAAATACCAGATACGCCGTCAGGACAACGGCAATCACCAGCATCAGAAAACGGCTCAGAGCCGGAAAACCATACATGTTCAGAAGCGTATTGACGGGAATCGTCACCGCGATTGCCGCAAAGCTCTTGTGAATATGCTGGGCATATCCCGCATCATACACGATCCGGTGCATCCGGGCTCCCAGCGGGAACCCGAAAATTCCCCCGAGCGCCACCAGCATGGAGATGCCGAACACCTTCCAGTCAACTCCCGATTGATGAAGCAGATACGTCAATCCGCCGGTCAGGGTCGTCACCAGCACCAGCATCCGGACGATCCGGCTGGTATAGTATTCCGGCACCCGGAATCCCGAGGTCAGAAGAGGACGGATGAAGATGCCTCCCCCGAGTCCCAGCATCGAAGAGACAATTCCCGTTGCAATGCCGGTTCCAAAGGCGATTCCCGTTTTTTTCGGAGTGATCTCCGGCATCCGGTCCTCGTAGCACGCGGTCCGGCTGAGCATGGTCTGAATGACAATGAAGGAGATGAAGAAAATCAGAAGCCATTGCAGCGGACGGGCGCTCCCGAAATACCCGATCATTCTTTCGTTGATCGCCTTTCCAAAAAGAGAGGTCGCCATTGCGCCCACGCCGATCGGAATGGCCAGGGAACGCCCCGGCTCTCCGCGTTTCCAGCCGATCTCGGGCGCCTGCTTCACCACCGTCAGAATCGTGGACGGAACCATCTGAAGTAGTCCGATTCCGACCGCTTCCAGCGGCTCGATCCCCGCAATCAGCATCGTGGGAACCACGATCCAGCCGCATCCCACCCCCCAGTAGCCGCCCGACATCATGCCGATAAACCCGATCACGGGACCGATAATCCAGATCAGATCACCCATGGTTTCCCTCCTTCCGGAGTTCCGCCAGAAACGTCAGAAGCAGCGTGTCGCAGGCAGAGAACGCTCCGCCGTGATCGTGTCCCGGAAGCGCGTAGTGTCTCGCACACGGATGTCCAAGCGAACGGAGGGTCGCCGCCAGAAACGCGTTCTCCTCGGGCCGCGCCGGCATGTCAAGACCGGACTCTCCGGTTATGAAAATCACGGGAGGAACTTCGCAAGACGCATAAAACAACGGAGCATACTCATCGATTACCGGTTCCAGAGCGCCCTGCCGGTATGCCAGATCCTGTTTCAGCTGAAAATGAGTTGTCATCTGTCCGGAGACCAGCAGAAGAGCCGCGATCCTCTCCCGGCTGCTTCCATATCGTTTCAGCAGCTCCGGAGCCATTCCGACCATGGCCGCAAGATAGGCTCCCGCGCTCATTCCGCCAAGGAAAACGTTCCGGGGATCCCCCCCGAACCGCTCCACGTGCTCCAGCAGAAACGCCGTGCTTCCGGCGGCGTCGTCCAGAGAATCGGTGCTTTTGAATTCCGCTCCGGAGGTGCGGTAACGGACTTCCGCCGTTCCATACTCTCCGTTCCAGAATCCGGAGGGGCACTCGCGGAAATCACCGGTCATGCCTCCGCCGTGGAACCAGATCACCAAAGGGAAATTCGTCCGGTCCTTCGGCAAAGTCAGGTAGATTTCCTGCTGTTCCGCATCGCCGTAGCGGACGATCTGCTGTCTATACGATTCCGGATGTTCCCTGCGGAACTCCTTCCATTCGCCTTTCATCGTTCATCCTTTTTGAAATCGCCGCGCCGGGAGAATCCGGCGGGGTGGTTGTTCACGATTTCCGTTTCCGCAGCTGACGGCCGATAAACTCCAGCAGAAGCATATCGCAGTCCAGGTGCACAATGCCGTGCGAGTGTCCGCCGAGAATGCAGTGACGCACATCGGGATGTCCGACTTCGCGGAGACATGCCGCCAGATAGGCATTCTCCTCGACCCGGGTCGGCATATCCAGTCCGGCTTCGCCCGTAATCAGGAGGATCGGAGGAAGATCGTTTGAAACGTAGTTCAGCGGAGCGTATTCGTCGATCACCGGGGCCCAGGACTCCTTGGAGTATTTCAAGTCGATTTTGAGCTGGAAATGGGTTCCCATCTGTCCGGAGACCAGCATCAGGCCGAGGAGCTTGCGGTTGTCATACCCGTACTTTGCAAGCAGACGCGGATTCATGCCGACCATGGCCGCAAGCCACGCGCCCGCGCTGGTCCCGCCGAGAAAAACGAGCTCCGGATCGCCTCCGTACTCCCGAATGTGCTCCAGGACCCAGACCACGGAAAGAACGGCATCCTCCAGGGAATCCAGTCCGGTGTTGTGTCCGTCGGAGAGACGGTAGCGGACTCCGACCGCGGCATAGTCGCCGTTCGGAACCCTCAACGGAATGTCCGCGCCGTCGCCGACCAGCCCTCCGCCATGGAACCAGACGACGGTCGGAAATCCCGTCTTCCCTTTCGGGATGCCGAGATAGAGTTCCTGTTTCGGGAGTCCCTGTCCATAGCAGACTTTCGACAACTCATATTTTCCGGTCTGAAGTTGAAAAAAACTCTTCCACTGTTCCAGCATTTCAATTTCCTTTCTTCGGAGCGGCGGTCCGCTTGAGGGCGTCGAGAATATAGTTGTTCACGACCGCGAGTCCCGGCGTGACCATGGTTCCGTGATTGAAGGTCGGCAGAAGCACACAGCGGACGTTCCGGTCGCCGAAATTCCGCCGCAGCCGCGCTTCCAGAAGCAGATTCTCCTCGGCGCGGGCGGGCCATTCCACGGTGGTGTCGCCGGCGATCAGAATCAGGGGAGGAGCATTTCCGGAGGCGTTCGCAATCGGAGCATATTCATCCAGCAGAATCGTCGGAGTGGAGGGATCCTTTTTCCGGCGTTCGTTCAGAATCTGGAAGTGGGTGGTCATCTGTCCGGAGAGCGGAAGAACGGCCGCAAGACGCTTCGGATCCGCACCGAATTTTTTCAGATATTTCGGCGCCAGCGCAATCATGGCGGAAAGATATCCTCCGGCGGAATGCCCGGAAACATACACCTTTTCCGGATCGCCTCCGTATTCCCGGATGTGTTTCAGCACCCAGGCGACCGCCGCAGCGGCATCATACAGATAGTCGGGACACTGCGCCTCCTTCCCGGAAAGACGGTAGTTCACCGCAGCAACCGCGATCTTTCCGGTGTTGATGATCCCCGGATAGTGTTTGTTTCCGCCCGTGATTCCGCCGCCGTGAAACCAGACCAGCGTCGGGAAGTTTTTCACTCCGTCCGGTGTTTTCAAATCCAGCACGCACCGTTTTTCCAGGTACGCCGGATTCCCGGAGCGCGGGAACTCCTTGTCGTAATAGGGGATGTTCTTCTTTTCCGCGGCGGAGAGCACGCCCGCGGCCAGACCAAGCGCACAGAGGAGGGCAAACGTTCCGAAAAGACGCATTTTTTTCATCCTTTTTTCTTTGACTTTTGATTTATTCGAGCGTATTGTATACAATATACTGTATTTTTATGAAAGCAAGAGAAAGACGCCGAAAAATGCTCAAAAAAAGAACTCTTTCCGAACAGGCGTATGACGAGCTGGTCGGGAAAATCATCTCCAGGGAATATCCGGCGGGAACCACGCTCCAGGAGGAGAAGCTGGCCATGGAGTTCGGGATCAGCCGGACGC
>CALXRL010000003.1 GCA_944390735.1 uncultured Victivallales bacterium
CCTTAACGTGGTTACGCCGAAAAGGATGAGGGGGTCCAGGGGGAAAACCTTTGGTTGGCCCCCTGGTCGACAGGTGTCGAAACACTTACAGGAGCAAAAATTCAATTTTTGCGACGGGTGCAGGGCCTTCGGTCCTGCCGAGGGGTGTTGGGGGCGAGAAGCCACCAACTAGAAAGCCCCCGAAGCGCAGGAACAACAGAAAGCAACCACCAACCGGCCCTTCCCGAAACAGGAGGAAACGACCACAATCTCCCGGAAGGAGAGGGACGGTTGCTTTTTGATACAGCCCTCAGCTCTTGCAATGGGAAGGAGGAATCAGGCTCTGGTTTCCAGTTCTTCGCGCTGTTCATCGGTCAAGCCGGCGTATTTGGGGTTGCCGGGCATGATGCCGCGTTTAGACTGTTTAATAAATTCGCAGAACATTTTTACTTCCGGGACATCTTTTACGAAGGGATCGGCCTCGATGGTGGAGAGAGCGTTTTTAGTATTAAGGCCTTCGAAGAAGAATGTTTTGATAGCGTGCCGGAGGGCGAGTCTTTTTTCGTTATCGAAACCGGCTCTGCGCAGGCCGATGATATTGGGGCCTGTGATGAAATTCATTTCGCGGAGCATGCAGAACGGGGGTACGTCCTGTCCGATCATCGCGGTAGGACCGACCATTGCGAGGGAGCCGATGCGGCAGAACTGGTGAACGAGGACGTATCCGGAGATGACGGCTCCGGAGCCGACCTGGACGTGTCCGCTGAGGGCGGTCTGGTTGGAGATGGTCACGCGGTCTCCGAGGATGCAGTCATGAGCGACGTGTACGAATGCCTGGAGCAGGACATGGTCACCGATAACAGTTTTCAGGAATTCGAAGGGAGGCCGATGGACCGTCACATATTCCCGGAGCACGGTATCCGCGCCGATTTCCACGAAGGAGCGGATGCCGCGGTAGAAGCGGTGGTCCTGCGGTTCGCCGATATAGGCGCCGAAATAGATGCGGCAGCGCGGTCCGATTGTCGTATACTGTCCGATTTTAACATGGGCGTCGATATAACAATTATCTCCGATTTTCACATCGTCTTCGATCACGGAATAAGGACCGATCTCCACATCTTTTCCGATTTCAGCCTTCGGTGAAACAACAGCGGTCGGATGAATAGCCATCTTTGATCTCCATTCTTTTATGATGCAGTGCATTCATACTTTGTTTTTCTATACAGTAGCATACAATTTCAAAAAGTCTATTCTTTTTGGAGGGAGAAGAAGCCGATTGTTCCTGAATTCTCCGAATAGAACTTTGAAAGGGCGTCGGCAGCTTCCGCATCCTGTCGGATTTTGCATGCAAGGATCAGGAAGACCCGGTGATCCGGCAGGAGTCTCTGCACATTCGATGCAAAGAAGGAATTGAGCAGAAGGACTCTTTCCAGAAATTTCTGTTTTTTCAGATTCCGGAAGAATTCGGAGAAGCCCGCGGGCGACCAGTTTTCCAGTTTCAGCAGCAGAATTCCGCAATTGGCCTCCGGACGGAAAGGCACCACCCGGTAGACCATAAGCTTCATATCCCCGAGCTGCTGGACAGGGGATGGAAACGGCAGAGGAAATCCGGCTTCGGATCCGGTATCCTGATCCAGACCGGAAAGGATAGCGCCGGAATCCACCGTGAGAAAACGGGAGGAGTCCTCTCCGAATGCGGCAAAGCGCTTCAGATAATCCGCCAGACTGTCCGGATTGTTCCACACCGCAGGATAACTGGAGGTGGGAGAAATGCAGAGAAAATTCTCCGGTTTCAGTTCCCGGTAAGAGGCAAAACGGAGCAGCCAGTCGGCCCGGCTCCATATTTTCTGATTGATTCGCTGATCCAGTCCTCCCAGAGCAATGGCAAGCAGAAGAGCCATCGGATACCGCAGTTTTCTTCGGCGCAGTCCTCCCAGAAGAGAGGAGAGTCCGAATCCCGCCGCCGCAGCCAGAAACGGTACCGACGCCAGATAAACCCGCGGCGGACCCGTTTTTGTAAACAGCGCGGCCAACAGCGGAAACAGAGCGATCCACCAGAGCGAAACCAGCAGAAAACGATTCTTCTTTTTCCACAAAGCCGTCAGCAGTCCGATCAAAGCCGCCAGCAGCAGGCACGGTCCGGCGCAGCGGAACAGGGTCGATCCCAGAAACCCGGCGAAAAAGGAGAGGGAATTCACACTCTGTCCGAAACTCTGTCCGGCTTTCCACGCGCTGTAATTGTACAGCAGCCAGAAGAGCACACATCCGCCGGTCAGCAGATAGGCCACCGCCTCCGGCAGATACTCCTTCCACGCTTTTTTCCAGCGGACCACCTCATACACACAGTGCGCCAGAGAAATCGCAAAAAGCCAAAGCACCGAGGTCGGAAGAGTCAGAATGCTCGCAATTCCCGTCAGGAAAATTCCGGCCAGACACCATTTTCCCCGGAACCGCGCGTACCGCGTCACAAGAAGCGCATACAGCACAATCAGCATTCCCTGAAGCGAATATCCTCTTCCCGTATCGGAATAGAGAATCAGCCCCGCGTTCAGCGCCGTGAACGCCATCCCGGCGAGAGCCGCCGCGCGGGAACGGAACAGAAGACGGATCAGCCACCCGGTCAGAGCGATCGCCGCAATTCCGGCCAGAAACGCCGAAAGGCGAAGCACCACCGCCGGAGATGTGAAAAAACAGGCGGTCCATTTGATAAGAAGACTGTTCAGAGGATGATTGTTCGGGGTCGCCAGATCCGTGAAGATCGTGTGCAGTGACGCGGAGGAATAGTGCTGAAAAGTCCAGATTTCATCGTATTCCAGTCCCGGTGAAAATGTCACCAGACGAATCAGGATTCCCAGCAGCAGGACCGCACCCGCCGCAATCGGGAATCTGCTGTTCAGAAAAAGATTCCGCATCGCACCACCCATCCTCCGCCGGAAAAATGCGGGGAAGCGATCCGATGGTACCGCCTCCCCGCCTCCGTTTTTTTATTTCATTTGAGCAAGAGCGCTCTCCACGCGGGCGAGTTTCTCCTTCAGGTCCACGAGATACGCCTTTGCCTCTTCCACCACTTTCGGAGGAGCCTTCGCCAGGAAGCGCTCGTTGGAGAGCTTCGCTTCGGAGGATCGGATCCAGCCGAGAAGTTCGGTCTGCTGCTTTTTCAGTTTGGCTTTTTCCGCCTCGACATCAATCAACCCTTTCAGGGGCAGGAAGATGGCACCGGCCGCGACCAGGGTGGAAGGAGCACCGGACGCGTCGTCGCAGTGGTAATCCTCCTGCGAAATGGTCACGGAATTTGCGTTCAGCAGCCATTTCAGGCTGTCCATTCCCTTTTTGAGGAACTCCTCCATGGCATCGTTTGCCGCCTTGATATGGAAATCGATCTTCTTTCCGGGAGCAATGTTGTAGGAGATGCGAAGGGTTCTCCCCGCACTGATGAGTTCAAATTTCGCCTCGGTTTTCGCAATGACGGATTCCGCGTCGGGAATCGCGGCCTCCCGGACGCTCATCGGCAGCGGGAACTCCGCATACATGATGCTTTCCGATTCAGCGAGGAAGCCCATCTGATGCGCCAGCTCCTCGGTAATGAACGGCATGAAGGGATGCAGAAGCCGCAGCAGCTTCCAGAGCGCATAGTCAAGGACACGCAGCGCCTGTTCCCGCGCTTCCCCGCCCGCCGCGAAACGGACTTTCGACGCTTCAATGAACCAGTCGCAGAAAGAGCTCCAGACCAGTTCATAAATGTCATGCACCGCCTGATGGAATTTGAATTCATCAAGTGATTTCTTCATGTCGATGGCGCAGGCGTCGAGTTTTGCCAGCATCCAGGCTTCGTCGGAGGTCAGTCTTCCGTTCCGGACCAGATCGTCCACCTCCCGGAAGTTCGGAGAAATTTCCCCCTGCATCCGGCGGAAGCGACAGGCATTCCAGAGCTTGTTGGCAAAGTTTCTGCCGATCTCGCACTTCTCGTTGGAGTACTTGATGTCCATCCCGACCGGCGCAATGTAGATGATGGAGAATCGGAGCGCATCGGCTCCGTAACGGTCGATCACGTCCAGCGGGTCCGGCGAGTTGCCGAGCGATTTGCTCAGCTTGCGTCCGAGCTCGTCGCGGATGATGCTGGTGAAATAGACGTTGGAGAAGGGAATTTCCCCCTTGAATTCACATCCGGCCATAATCATTCGCGCGACCCAGAAGAAAATGATGTCGGGTCCGGTCACAAGATCGCTGGTGGGATAGAAGTAATCCTGTTCCGGCGTTTTGTCGGGCCATCCCATGATGGAGAACGGCCAGAGCCAGGAGCTGAACCAGGTGTCGAGCACATCCTCTTCCTGCACCCATCCCTCGCCCTGCGGGGGTTCGACTCCGACGTAGGTCTCGTCCCCGCGATACCATGCCGGAATGCGGTGTCCCCACCAGATCTGACGGCTGATGCACCAGTCCTTGATCCCCTCCATCCAGTGGAAATAGGTTTTGGTCCAGCGATCCGGATAGAATTTGATTCTTCCTTTCCGAACCGCCGCGATTGCGGGTTTTGCCAGCTCCTCCATCTTCACGAACCACTGCTCGCTGAGCATCGGTTCGATCGGCACGCCGCCGCGTTCGGAATAGCCGACGGCATGGGTGAGATCCTCCACCTTCTCCAGAAGCCCCTGCTCTTCCATTTTTTTCAGAATGAGCTTCCGGGCCTCGAAGCGGTCGAGCCCTTCGAACTCCGGACCGGCCTTGGCATTCAGATGGGCGGTCTTGTCCAGCACGGAGATGAATTCCAGATTGTGACGGAGTCCGACCTGGAAGTCGATGGGATCGTGAGCGGGCGTGATTTTCACGCAGCCGGTTCCCTTTTCGGGATCGGCATGCTCATCGCCGATGATCGGAATATCGCGATCCGTCAGCGGCAGATGCACCGTCCGGCCGATGAGGTGACTATAACGCGTATCGTTCGGATTGACCGCGACCGCGGTATCGCCGAACATGGTTTCCGGACGGGTCGTGGCGACAACCAGATGGCCGGAACCGTCGGTCAGCGGATAGCGGAAATGATAGAACTTGCCCTGTTCATCCTTGTAGATGACCTCCTCGTCGGAAAGCGCGGTTTTCGAGACGGGGCACCAGTTGATCATGCGTCTGCCGCGATAGATGTATCCCTTGTTGTAAAGATCGACAAAGACCTTGCGCACCGCCCGGCTGAGTCCCTCGTCCATGGTGAAGCGTTCCCGGTCCCAGTCGCAGGAGGCGCCGAGTCTGCGGAGCTGGCGGATGATCGTTCCGCCGTATTTCTTTTTCCATTCCCAGACCCGTTCGATGAAGGCCTCGCGTCCGAGATCATCCCTGGAAATGTGTTCGGTCTTCATGAGTTCCTTGTTGACTCTGGCCTCGGTGGCGATTCCGGCGTGGTCGGTTCCGGGGAACCAGCAGCACTCATAGCCCTCCATGCGGTGCCAGCGCATGAGAATGTCCTGCAGCGTGTTGTTCAGAACGTGTCCCATGGTCAGGATTCCCGTCACGTTCGGCGGCGGGATGACGATCGAATAGGGTTTCTTTTCCGGATTCGGACGTCCTTTGAACAGACCATTGGATTCCCAGTAGGAATACCACTTTTTTTCCACCTCCGCCGGCTCGTAGGCCTTGGGCATTTCCTGTGCAGACATGATACCTCCAAAAGTATGTGATTCAATCAATGCAATGAAAACACGGTACTATACAGCCTCGGAGCGGAAATTGCACGCCGGTTCAGAAAAAAAAACGAAGGAGTTCCCCCGTTTTTCAGGGGAACTCCTTCGGGAAAGGCAGATTCCGGAAGCGGAACTTATTTGCCGGTGGAATCCGGCGCATTGAGAATCTGTCCGTTGTCGTCCGGATCCTCGACGCGTTTTTCCAGGTCGATGAAGAGCTGGCGGATGTCGTAAATTCCGCCGATCAGGAACCAGACCGTGGAAATCACTCCGACAATTCCGGGCACCAGAAGCGTCGTGATGAAGAACTTGATCGTCCACCACTCCTTCGGCCACGGACTGATCAGATTCCAGATCACAATTCCAAAGAAGATGATGCCGACACTGTAAACCACCGAATAGAAGAAGACGGAGTAGGCAATCACTCTGTCGCCGAGCGTGTATTCCGGCGTAATGCCGATCAGACGGCTGAAAAGATTCCGCAGCGTCCACTTTTCCTTCGGCGGTTCGGGCTCCAGCGCATAGGCGCCGCGGTGCAGCAGCTTGTCCAGATTGTACGGCTTGTACGTCAGGTACGACCCGACAATGTAGCCGCCGACGGAAAGCACCATCGAAATAAAGTAGATTTCAAACGAGTTGATCGGGAACTTCACCGGATCCATCGACCAGCAGATCCACGGATTGAACGGAGAGGAAACCGTTTCCAGGAAGGTGTTGATTCCTTCCACCCAGCCCATCTGTTCCAGGAACGGATAGACCGTCAGCGCCCAGTGCCGCTGCAGGATCAGTCCCAGAAGCGATGTTCCGGAACCGAAGATAATCGCGCACCACGCACCCGTCAGATTTCCAAACCGACTGTACAGACCGCAGACCATGATCGGTCCGGCGCCTCCGCACCACAGCGCACACATGATCGTCGTAAACATGTTGATGTAGTCCAGCTGCGTGAAGAACAGCGACACAATCAGGAAGAAGACCGCCACGCCGACCGTCATCAAACGCAGATACAGCAGATGTTTCTTCGGATCCAGACGCCCTTTGAAGAGCGGCAGCACCATGTCCTGCATCAGCGTGGAGGAGGCGTTGAAAATGCGGCTGTCGTCCGTGGAGATCAGCAGCATCACCATCAGGAGACAGAAGAGTCCGAGCATTCCGACCGGGAAGATCTTGCTGACCACCGCCGGCATCATCATCTGATGATAGAGCGAACGATACTTCTGGAACTGATGACGCGCCTCCGGCGAATCGCCCAGCACCTCGCGCACCGTATTGAAGTACGGCGTATCCATATTGGCCTGCTGCGAGAGCGGCTTGGTGTAGTCCTCGACCGTCTGGGTGGCGGGAATCTTTGCCAGAGCATCCATGATTTTCGTCCGCACGGCGGCATCGGGAACGGTCTCCTCGAGCACTTTGGCGGAGAGCTCCTGGCGCACCTCAGAGCTGGAGACGGCAAACTTGTGATGATCGGTGGCGAACTTGGGACTCGTCATGAAGACGATCACCACGATTGCCAGCAGAAGAATCATCATCCAGGCGAAGCCGTTGCGCCATGCGCCGAGCACGCCGGCCATTTTCTGTTCATGGGGAGTCTTTCCTGCTCCGCTGGTGTCGTTGCCGATCCAGGCCGCACGGTTCAGCACACTGCCGAGCAGCGTTACGACCAGAGCGAAAATATTGAAGTCGCGCAGCTGGGAAATGTCATACGGATTCATGAAGCTCTGCCCCGGAACCCGGTTCCACATCACCGGCGCGATGTCGTCGGTCCAGGAGAAGTTCAGGATGATGTAGCCGACAATCACAACGAAAATCGGATAGCTGAGCAGTCCCTGCACACAGTCGGTAATCAGCAGGGAGATCCGTCCGCCCGGCCAGATGAAGATCATCGCCAGACAGAGACACATGAACACAATGATTCCATAACAGGGCAGATTGATTCCGCAGATCATCACCTTGTGCGGAAGCCCCAGATAATAGATGAAGAAATTGGTGGCGATTGCAGGACCGATCGCATTGGTGACCATTTCCGCAATGGTCCGCAGTCCCGCGCAGAAAATACGGAAGAACTTGCTTCCGTAGCGCATTTCGAGGAACTGCCCCATCGAAAGACACTGTGTCTGACGCCAGCGGTACATGCAGTATCCGGTCAGCGCCATGAAGACGCCCACCGGCGCCGTGATCGCCGACCAGAAGCCGACGGCGAATCCGGTCTGATAGTTCTGTTCGCATCCGGCCACCAGCGTAATCACGGAAAGTCCGGCGGTCATGTCACCGACCGAAAGCACGTACCGTCCCGCGATTCGTCCGGCTGCAAGAAAATCCACAACTCCTCTTGCATACTTGCGTGAATAAATGGACACTCCGATCAGCAGAATCATCGGAATGGCCACTATGCACCAATCGATCCAACTCATTTCTCCCTGCACCTCAAATTTTTCTGTTTCACAAATTTTTCAACGACAAAAAACGCCCCCCGCCGCAAAAAAGCAGAAAAAAACCGGCTTTTCCCTGTTTACGGTTTTTTTGTGGTTTTTTGAAACGGCACATTTCCCCTGAAAAGGGATACTATAACATGGAATTCCTTAAAAATCAACAGGAAAAGCCATGCGAACTCCATATTTTTCCCGAGGAAGCGCCGATCCGTTTCCACGGAAAGAAAAAAGAAGGGAATCTTCGGAAAGGAGTGTTGAAAATTTTACAGAAACGTGATATTTTATACGTTCCAACTTTAGAGGAGATTTCAGGGAAAATGACAGAACAGACCAATCCGACCGCCGAACCGAAACCGGAAGATATTTTCGAGCAGAGAAAAGCCAAAGCCGAAGAATTTGCCAAAGCCGGTATCAAACCGTTCGGCGAACGTTTTGACGGCGCGATTCCCGTGGAAAAAGCCCGCGCGCTCTTTGTTCCGGACACGGAGAATCATCCTCATGTCATCATTGCCGGAAGAATCACGGCGTTCCGCGTGATGGGAAAATCCGTGTTCGCCGATGTCAAGGACTCCTCCGGAAGAATCCAGATTTACGTCCAGCGCGATGCCGTCGGCGAGGACTTCTACAAACTCTTCAAGAAATTCGACATCGGCGACATCATCGGAGTGGAAGGCGATCTTTTCGCCACGAAGACCGGCGAGATCACCGTCAAGGCGACGCGCTGCACGCTTCTCTCCAAATCGCTGCGGCCGCTGCCTGAAAAATGGCACGGACTGACCGATGTCGAACAGAGATACCGTCAGCGCTATCTGGATCTGATCGTCAACGATGAAAGCAGGGAGATTTTCAAAAAGCGCTTCCGCATTCTCAGCGAAATCCGCCGCTTCCTCGCGGACAAGGGATTTCTGGAAGTGGAAACTCCGATGCTTCAGAACATTCCCGGCGGTGCCGCCGCGCGTCCGTTCAAGACCCGCTATGAAGCGCTCGACTGCGACATGTACATGAGAATCGCCCCGGAGCTCTACCTCAAGCGTCTGCTGGTCGGCGGCTTTGAAAAAGTCTTTGAAATGAACCGCAACTTCCGCAACGAGGGGATCTCCCGCAGACACAATCCGGAATTCACGATGATCGAAATCTATCAGGCCTACGGCAACTGCCAGACCATGATGGACCTGATCGAAGAGCTGGTCACAACCGTTGCGAAAAATGTCATTGGAACGCTTCAGATTCCGCATGCCAACGGAAAGATCATCGACCTGACACGTCCCTGGAAACGCGTTCCCTACCGCGATCTGATCAAGGAACGCGCGGGCGAGGACTGGTTTGAACTTTCGCACGATGAGAAATTCGCCCGTGCAAAGGAACTCGGAGCTCCCGTCATGCCGGACTTCGAGGATCGGGAAATCACGCATGAAATCTATGAAAAACTCATTGAGCAGACTCTCATTCAGCCGACCTTTGTCACGCGCCTTCCGGCGGAGCTGGTCCCGCTGGCGAAAAAATGCGAGGATGATCCGACTCTGGTCGATGTGTACGAGCTGGAAATCAACGGTCAGGAGCTCTCTCCGGGCTATTCCGAACTCAACGACCCCATCGAGCAGCGGAAACGCTTCCTGGAGCAGGCAAAAATGAACGACCGCACCGGCGAGCTTCAGAAAGTCATTGATGAAGACTTCATGACCGCCATGGAACATGGAATGCCTCCCGCGGGCGGCATGGGAATCGGCATTGACCGTCTTGTCATGCTTTTGACGGGAGCGGAATCCATCCGTGACGTTCTGCTCTTCCCGCAGCTGCGTCCGAAAGCGTAACCGCCGTGGGAAATTCCTTCCGGCTTGCGGAAGGAGAAATCGCGGGGAAAGGAGAACCGTAAGAGAAGCGGAATCTTCCTTCCCCGTTTTTTTGTCTCGACAAGCGAAGTCCCGGGGACTCCCGGATCGAAATCGGGAAGAAGCTGCGAAACGGCCTGCGTTTGCAGAATCAGAAAATGACTTTCAGGACTTTGACCCCGTATTTTTCCACATCGCTCCAGTCCATCTGATCCAGGAGGAGTCCGCCCAGCATCCGGAAGGGGAGCGGTTTTCCGGTCCGCAGATCGGTTACGGAAGAGGGGAGTTCCCCCGTCGTCCGGAACATGGCGGAAGGAACGGAAGGAGCCTCCGTCACGAGGATGTAATGCGTGCGCGGATCCCGGAGACTCCTTGTGACGGAGCAGAATCCCGGCGGAGACCACGGCGCCGTGAAAAAACCGGGAAAGAGAAGGGATCGTCCCCCGCCGGTTGTTTCGTAGACGGCTTCGCCGCCCCATTGCAGAAACGCGCGGACCGTTTCGAGGGAGGGGACAAATTCCGGCGGAGGATTTCCGTCGATCATGGGACCGATTCCAAAGGAGAAGTTCCATTGTCCATGCTGTCCGAGGGAGGAGATCATCTGACGCAGCAGGAAGCGGCGGTCGGCCAGATAGGGTTCGGCATCCTTTCCGGCCTTTCCGGGTCCCTGATACCACCAGGCGCAGCAGGTCGGGATGTCCTCATTGAAATCGTGCCCCGGAATGGAAATGTAAAACGGCGGTCCGGAGGTTCGCAGCGCCGAGGGCCGGCAGTAGGACGGCTCCGGAATTCCGGACAGAAACTCCGTTGTTCCGCAATCCACCTCTTCGATGTCCAGCGACGTGTTATTGTTGTTGATGATGACCGCATCCGGAAACCGGCGGCGGATCTCGGCGGGAAAGGATTTCATTTCGGGGTTCATCCCGTCGATCCAGAAGCCGGAGATGGCATTTCCATAGCGTTCCGCCAGTTCGCGGATCAGCGCCTCCGCGACGGGCCGGTAGCCGGCCGGCGTCCTTGCCTCCTCCGACACGGTCGGCCCCATGGCGAGGGACTCCCAGTGATCGGCAGACGCGGGCAGATAGAACAGCGCGCGAATTCCCGCCTTGCCGCAGGCGCGCAGAAAAGCGCCCGCGTAATCCAGATGCGTATGATAGCGGAACGCCTTCACGCCCGTCGGGTAGAGAACACAGCAGGCTTCATTGGTATGCAGAAGAGTCAGCGTGATATACCGGGCGCCGCAGAGCTCCGCCATGCGGACCATATTCTGTGCAACGGCGTCGGGATCGGGTGCGGCGGCCTCCAGCGCTTCCGGCGACGGACAGGCAAGCGGACGCTCCTGCTCCGGTTCGCGATGAGTGTTCCCTCCCCCGGTGAAAAGTCCCCAGTGGAAAAAAAGGCCGAACCGCGCCGGGGAAAACCAGCGCGCCAGATGTTGTTTCCGTCTCAGATAATTTTTTTCGTACATTGCTTTCTCCGATTCCGCCGCACAGGGGAAGAGAGTGGCGATCCGCAAATTGCCGGACTCTTCCGATGCGGTTGTCCCCTGCAGGTTCCGTCCGAATCCGGACGGAGCGTCTCAGTTCCGCGGACTTTCCTTTTCCGCTCGATTTCCCGAACGGAGACGCCGTCTTTCTCCGCATTCTATCACAAAAGGGAAAAAATGCAACCTGTCTTTTTCAGGAACCACCCCGGAAAGGGAATTTTCCTGAAAAAAATCGGAGATCGGTCACTCCCGCTCCAGCAGCAGATTCTCCCCGCGCCGGGTCGCCAGACGGATGCAGTCGCCGTTTTCCACCAGAAGAGCACCGGAAAAGGCGTCGCGCCAGCTTCCCCGCTCCGGAAAATGCAGCTCCAGCATTCCGTTCCACTTGCAGTGGACTCCAAGCCATTGTTTCGACTGAAAGACCTGATCGCCCCGCGAGGTATAAAGATGAACCCCCGCGCGTTCGGCAAACATGCCGAGCAGAGCCGAGGGCATATTCGGCGAAGCGCTCCAGATGGAGGTCCATTCCGGGAAATGTTTCTCCAGAAGCATCGCACCGTCCGCCCCCTTCCGATAGGGGGTCCAGGTGCCTTCGACCATCCAGCCGAGCGCTTCCGCATCCGGATCGGCTCCGTAGAGACGGGGATTCACGTTGCGCGGAGTTCCATAGCTGAACCGTTTTCCATCAATCAGCACCTCGGTAATCAGCGACGAACGCTGTCCACCGGCCAGAACGCAGCGGATTCCGGTCAACTCGAAACAGCCGTCCGCATCGAACTTTCCGTTGCGGAGAAGGCCGGGCGCGTGGAACCAGAGAATGGAACGGTGATCCTTTTTGAGTTCACGATCTATCAGTTCGCGCAGCTCCCCGTCGAGAAAATGCAGATTCAGCATGATGGCAAAACGGTACTGCTTCAAACGGTTCCGGCGCACAAGTTCCGGCAGATCCTCGATCCGGAAGAGATCGTAACTGGCGCCGATGGCGGCAATCTCGTTGAGCTGCTGTTCGATCAGGGAGCCGGTCAGGAACTGGAAGGTTTTTGAACAGGAGAGACTGCGGTCGGAAAGGAACACGGCAATCTGCGCCGTGCTTTCCCGCTGTTCCATCCGGCGGCCGGCGAAGTCCGCAAGACGGGCGACGTTCTCCATCAGGGTCCGATCGCGGTACGTCCCCTCCCCGAAGAGATCCATGAACCACTGGGTTCCACCGCTCCGCCAGACATCGAGGAAACCGCGCGTCATCATCTGCACCGACTGCCGGGCATCCGCGGGAAGAACATTGTGTGGGTTCCCGGAGAGATGAGTTCCCGTATCGTCCTCGGCGAAATAGAGTTTTCCCGCGAGCTCCGCCGAGGCGGGCAGCATCTGCGCCGTGCTCACGCCTCCCGGCTGACGCGCCGAATAGCCCACCGGAGCCGACAGATAATCCAGATCGCGGCATTCCAGCACAATCCGGTGCGCATCCTGTCCGCCCGCATAATGCGTGATGCTGTTTGCCGGAAGATTCGCGTAGCAGTAAAAGGCCCCGAAGAGTTTCTCAGCTCCCAGCCGTGCCAGCGTGCGTTTCACAAACTCCGCCTGGCGGACCACCAGACCGGCCATCCGTTCCGAATGACAGCGCAGATGGTCGATCAGCGCCTGTTCCGTCTCCGGATTCAGCAGACTTGAGGCGGAAGGAGTGAAATTGCGGAAGCGTTCGGGCGAAGGAGGCTCGGCGTTTTCGAGCGTCACGGAAGGATCGTTCCATGCGCTCCGGAGCGCCTCGTCACTCCGGTAGCGCTGCGTCAGCCAGCGGCGGAAATGCCGGGTCATCAGCGGATGATAGTCGGCCACCTTCGATCCCCAGCACCAGACATGCTCCGCACAGTGGCCGAATCCGGAGTGGTACCCCAGAATGGATTCGCCCCACTCCCGTTCGCAGTATTCCAGCGATCGGCCGAGCGCCTCCAGCGCATCGGCGATCCACTCGTCGCTCCAGAGGGTCGTCATGGCGCAGTCCTCAAATGCGAACGTCTCCAGATTGTAAAAACGCATCAGGGAGCCGGGATGCCGCGCCTTCCAGCCATCCGAAGCATGGAGGCGGAACCGGGGAATCACAAGCGCGTCCGGACAGACCTGCAAAATCGTTTTCATTCGACCTTCGATGAATTCGGGCGTCATGGTCCGGAAACAGGTCGATCCGTCATGCGTCGGAGTCCCGTCCCCCAGATCCAGATTCCCGATGAAGGAGAAAATCCGCACTCCGGCTTCCGCAAAATTGCGGATATCCTCCGCTTCCAGATTCCGGTTCCAGTGCATCAGGCCGGTCACAGGGACTCCGTTCACATGGATTGCCGGAACTCCGCCATACAGCCGGACCGACGTTTTCAATTTCGACATTCCTCACCCATCCTTTTTCTGAGTTTTCCATACTCATACAAGGAAAACGGGGTTTCGTCAATCGTTCCGGCAACTTTTCCATTCGGAATAGCGATGGAATGTATATGGAATTTTTCCTGTTTTCCGTTCCGGACTGTCGCCGGGGAATGCAATCCCCGTTCTCCCGGCAACGGACAAAAGAGAAGGAAACCGGAGGCCTCCCCGGAAATGGGACGATTCGGATGGTCCGGAAAAATCACGCAAAAACGAAGGTTCCTCCCCCGGGATGAGGAGATGCCGATGGCCTTCCCGCTCAAAATCAATCGCAGAAAATCAAGCGGGCGGAATTGAGCATGGAAAAGGGTCCTTCTGAAACCGGCTGCGCGCAAGATCGGACGCGAAGTCGGCAGACGGGGAATCCGAGAGCAGGCGATTCTCTCAGCGAACCGCCTCGGCCAGATTCTCCGCCAGCTGACGGGCTCCGACATCGTTCAGACCGATCCGGTCCGGAGCAAAGAAGGAGGCGTCGTTTGCCACAAGAGAGGGTCCGTCAATCACCTGGATCTTTGACTCCGTCCGCTCCGAGGCAACCGCATGAAAGACGGCACGGTACTCCTCCAAAGGTCTCCCGCTCCGGGCTCGTGCGGCGCTGTACAGCGGCGTTACGAAAATCATGCGGACCTGAGGCTTCCTTTTGCGGAACTCCTCGATAAAGCGCTCCAGATTCCGTCGGAAAACGGGAAGCGTCGTCCCGCTCTGCCAGTCTCCGGCGCCGATCAGAACGATCAGCACATCCATCGGAATCCTTGCCAGGAATTCCGCATGCCACGGCGTCAGCGCAATGTTCTCCATTCCCATATTCACCACGTCCCAGTTTTTGAGACGCCCGAACAAAAACGGAAACGAACACTCGATCGACGAAGCATCCAGACTCCGCACCACCGAATCTCCATAGATCACGCACCGCGCCGCATCCGCCGCCGGCTCCTGAAACACCGCTTTGTCATTCACGGACAATCCGCGCACATCCACCGAATCCGCCAGCGGAAGCACGATCTCGTAGGTGTGCATCGTTCCGTCCGCAGGCAGTTTCAGGAGATAGTCCAAGGAGGATCCCGCCGAACGGTCCCGGTCCTCCGGCGGCGCAAAGGTCCCCTCCTCCGGCCGGACCCCGTCCACATAATACAGACCGATGCTGTTCCGCGGAACATGCCGCCCGTGAAGTCCCGTGTAACGAAGACGGACCCGGATGCTTTTCGCATTCGTCTTGAACCGGAGCCGAACCCCCGGATTGTCGTACTGCGCATGGTTGGAATGCGGAATCATCCGGTCGAACCGGACATAGCGCGTCCGTAATTTCTCCTCCATCGGACTCATCGACGCATATCCCGAATAATGAAGCCGGGCATCATCCGCCGCAATCTCCAGAGCGGAAAGCGCCGAAGGAACTGTCATCAGCAACAGAAAGAAGAGAATGAGCGCAATCCAGCCATGCCGACCGGCATTGCCCCACGCGGCGCCCCTCCCCCGGACCCGGGAAAATGAGAAAGAAAAAACTCCCGTCCGTCCGCTCCGAACCCACCGAATTTCCCGAAGTGTCCGGAGCGGGGATGGAACGCATCTCAAAAAGCGCCGGGCCGCACCCATAAGACTCCTGTCACGATTTCTTTTCCAGAAAATAACCGGTCAGGGTTGTCTTTACGACAATTTTGCCGGCGTCGTTGTGAATGGTGACATCGCAGACACAGGTGGTTCTTCCGCAGTTGACCATTTGAGCAACAGCCTTGAGCTTTGTTCCCAGTCCGGGCCGCATGAACGAGATATTGCCGCACATGGCGATGCAGGGTTTTCCGTAGGAGTTTGCGGCGCCGGCAAATGCGAAGTCGCAGAGGGTGAACAGAAGACCGCCCTGGACGACTTTGAGTCCGTTCATCATCCAGTCCTTGATTTCGACTTCGGCCTCGGCGTATCCCTCGCGGACAACGGTCAGGACCATACCGTTCTGAACGCAGAAATGGTCGTTTTCATTCAGGAATTTTCTGATTTTTTCATAATCGACATCAGCCATCTTCTTCTCCTTTTCAGCAGTATTTTCTATTCAGCAGTTTTAAATAGGGATCGGGATTCAGTTCCGGCGATCCGGTTGCGACGGCAAGAATCTCCGCCGTGTTGTATTTTGCTCCGAACACATGGACATGGGTCCGGAGCCACTCCCGGAGCGGAGCGTAATCGCCGACGGCAACGGCCTCCGGAATGGAAGGGATCCGTTTGAGTGCGGCATCCCACAGCTGGGCCGAAATCACGTTGCCGAGAGCGTAGGAGGGGAAATAGCCGAATTCCCCCATGGACCAGTGAATATCCTGGAGGACTCCCTCCACATCGTTCCGGACCTCGACTCCGAGCAGCTGTTTCATGCCGGAATTCCATGCGTCGGAAAGTTCCGTCACTTTCATTTTACCCTCGATCAGCGATTTTTCAAGTTCGAAACGCAAAATGATGTGCATATTGTAGGTGAGTTCATCGGCCTCGGTGCGGATCGGGGACGCCTCGGGCTCGTTCAGAGCGGCAAGGAACTCCTCCCGGGAGACCGTTCCGAGGTTTTCCGGAAACATGTTCCGCACCACGGGGAACCAGTAGTTCCAGAACTCCGGCGAGCGCCCGACCAGATTCTCCCAGAGCCGGGACTGCGATTCATGAACGGAAAACGAGGCACCGTCGGCAAACGGGGTTCGGGCGTAGCGCTTGTCGATTCCCTGCTCGTAGAGGGCGTGGCCGCCTTCGTGAATCGAACTGAAAAGGGCGGAAAAGGGTTTTCCCTTCACCACTTTGGTCGTGATCCGCACGTCGCTGAGCCCGAAGGAGGTGGTGAACGGGTGGACCGAGCGGTCCTGTCTTCCCTGTTTCCAGTCATACCCCATGCGCGTGAGCACCCGTCGGGTCAGGGCCAGCTGTTTTGCCGCGGGATAGCTGCCGTTCAGGAATTCGGAGCGCGGTCTCTCCTTTTCCAGAGCCTTCCGGATGATGGCCCCCTGTTCGCGTTTGAGACGGAGAAACAGAGGTTCGAGCGCACCGCAGGTCAGGCCCTCGTCAAACCGGTCCAGCAGAATGTCATACGGATGCGCCGCCGGTTCAAAAAACGTGAGATACTCCAGTTTCAGACCCAGCAGTTTCTGAAGATGGGGGGCAAAGATCCGGAAATCGGAGGCCGCGCGCGCCTTTTCCCACGCGGTATTGGCGGCGGCGACCGCGTGCGCGTTGCGACGAACCCATGAGGACGGAGTTCGGGCATCCCGCTCATACTGTCTGCGGACCTTGGCAACAAGACGGAAGGAATCGGAATCGGGATCCAGATCGCGAGTTTCGCGCTCCAGATTCCGAAGCAGATTGCCCAGTCTGCGGGAGGTCAGAAGGTCATGTTCCGCCTCCTCCAGCGTTGCCAGCTGGAACGAACGGGATTCGGCGGCGCCCGGCGGCATGAAGGTTCGCATGTCCCAGTCCAGCAGAGCGGATGCGGCATGAAGATCCGCGGCGGCGCCGAGAAGTTCCCGAAGTTGTTTCATGTGGTTTGATTCGGTCATTGGACTACTCCCAGTTGAAGGTATTGAAATCGCCTTTGAGGCGTTTGTCGAGAATCCAGGAAACGGGGGTCAGAAGACGGGACATCACGTCGAACGGGAGCGCGCTTTTCAGCAGTTCCGCACGGACGCGGATGTCAAAACGGTTGTCGGACCAGCGGTAATATCCGGCCGCGTCGAGGGAGACGAATCCGCCGTCGCTTTTCAACCGGCGGAAAACGAGCCGGTCCCCGATCAGTCTGTAATCGCACGAAACCTTGGTGATGGAACCGAAACTCTCCAGCGACCATGCCTGTCCGATGATTCTGAGGAAACTGCCCAGCAGAGGCACGGTCCAGAGGTTGTTTCCGGTCAGTTCCAGACGGCCGTCGCCGTGCAGCAGCAGTTCGTCGCTGCGGTCATAGGACATCTCCGCGCGGAAATCCGCCGAAAGACGGCCGTTGCGGTATTCGGGGGCGATCGTTTTCCTGCTGAAATTTTCCAGCACCTCCAGCATGTCCGCGCCGGAAAGACGCGCGGCGATCCGTCCCTGTTCCGTCTTGAAGTTGTACTGGTAATCCATCAGGAGACGACCGTCCGAAAAATTGGCGGAGGCGTTCCGGAACGAAAGGGAATCCGCTTCATAGCGGAGAATCGCGTCGATGTCGCGGATGCTCATGTTATGCCATCGGCAGGACCCGTTGGAGACCACGGCGCGGAAGCGCGTGCGCTCCGGATTCTCATAATCAATGACCCCGGAGGACTCCACTTTGATCGGATCCGGAAAATCTATGAACTCGCTTTTCCACTGGGGATACAGAGAGCGGATCATATCATTTCCGGTCATTGTGCTGACCAGGGAGAAGTTCAGGCGCCCCGCGGGACTGTGAAACGGAAACGCCCGGTCGGAAGGAGCATAGGTGGCGGAAACCGACATCCGGCCCTCCTTCGTCTCCAGCACCGCATCGGGCAGAATCAGATTGTTGTCCGCGTCGATGATGAAGCGCGCCGCACCGTACCGGAACGGGATCTTCTGATAGGAAAAGTCGCGGGCCACAACGCTCCCGGTCATATAACTGAACGGATTTTTCCCGTAATCCACATGCAGTTCCGCGGCGGCCTCCACAAAATTACCGGCGGAGGGCCAGCCGATGTTGCAGGTCAGACTCTTCACGAACTTCTGATGCTCCTCCCCGAGCGCGGCAATCAGACTGTACGGAGAACCCGAACAGACCAGACTCGCGGAAAGACATTGTTCGGAAGGAAGACAAAACAGACTTCCCGTAATCTTCGATCCATCCTTCAGCCGTGCTTCCAGCCCCGAAACGCGGATTCCCCCCGCGGAGAACTCCAGTTCCGCCCGCATCCACTCCACCGGAACCTTCTTCACCTCGACCTCGGGAATGCGGAGACGCACCTTCCCCGAAAAGCTCCCCGGTCCCCTCCCCCCGCTGGACAGGGTGCCCGAAAACGAAAGCAGCGGCTGCCGGTTGCGGAACCGAAGGTTCGAGGAGAGAAAATCCGCGACATCGCCGGAAAGAAAACGCCGCAGCTCCTCCGGACGCACCCGACCATCCAGATCACACGAAAAACGGCCGTCTTTCACCTGAAATCCGCCGGAGAGAGTCCCGCCGTCCCGCAGAGAGGCCGAATGCAGAGTTCCGCTGAGACGGTCGCCGTCGGCACGAATCGTCGCGGACGCATTGCGCAGCTCCACCCCCGCCACCACGATGTGCGGCAGAAAAAACTGCAGCGAACCGGTGGGCATTCCTCCGGAAAGATTGAAGCTCTCCAGCGATCCGTGGAACGTCACAAACTCGCCCGCAATGCGCAGATGCTTCGCGATTTCCTCCCGCAGCGAATCGTCCAGGAAGAGCACAATGTCCTCCAGACGGCATCGTCCCCGGACCGTTCCGTGAGCCGCCCGGCCGCTGCCGTCGTAAACGCCTTTGGCCTCCACGGAGGAACCGTCCGGCAGGACCACGCGCACCTGCTCCAAGGAAAGAATCCCGTGTTTCAGCGACATGGTCTCCTCAATGGATTCAATCGAGAGATTCCCGTACCGGAACGCGGGAATCCGGAGCGACGCATTCGCCAGACAGCGGGAAAAATCCGTGACATCCAGATGAAAGCGCACCCGGCAGTCCGGCGTCAGAGCAAAGCGCTTCTCATTCATCCGCTGAATCGCATAGAGCGCTTTTCTGCGCAGTTCCAGAGGGATTCTGCGCAGGAATGCCGAATACCCCTCCTCTTCTTTCCCGGCCCCGCCGGTTTTCTGCCCCGTTCCGCCGGTCGGGACGGTCGAAGAGGCCGAAGCGGCCGAAGCGAACAGATCCCGGACCGTTTCCATTCCCCGCAGACCGGAATAATGAAGCAGGTTGTCGATCGTCCCCTCCATGAAAAAACGGATGCCGTTCAGCGATCCTTCCGCCCGCCGCACACGGAGCAGACCGGGCACCCCCGTCACCGACGCATTCACGCCGGAAATGACCAGATTGTCGCACGCGGCCTCCTCCCCGTATTCCGGAAACAGCGGAAAAGAGAGCGTTCCCCGCTCCATCTCAAAGGAAACGGGAAGAAAAATTCCGCGGAAAAACTTCAGCGGGGAAAAATCAATCCGCAGCACCGCCGCGGAAACGGAGGGACAGCGGAGCCCCCCATCCACCTTCAGATCGCGAACCACCACTCCTCCGCAGATTCCGGCCCGCAGGGAAGCGGCCTCAAAGCGAAGTCCCCGCGCGGCGAACCGCCGTTCCACCCATCGGACCACCGCCTCCGGAACTCCGTGAACCTCCCAGCGGTAGTCCACAATCCCAAGCAGCAGAAGAAGCCCGCCGAGGCCGATCAGAAAAATTCCGATCGACCGTCTGCTGAATAAAGATCTGAATCCCGCCATGATTTCCGCTTTCCGTTTCCGTCTCGCACTGCCATCCGGTAATGTGCATTCTTCCGGAGAAAATTACAAATTCATTTCAGGAAAAAAGCGGAAATCCGCCCTCTTCTCCTCCCCGGCACGGAAAGTTCTCCCGGGGACTTGCGGATCCGGCGGATGCGCGGTATAGTATCTGCTCACCGAAAGGATCTCTCATGAGCAAGGCGAACATCATTGCATTCTACCAGCATCTGGAAACGGACCGGGAGCTTCAGCAAAAGGCGCTGGCGCTTCAAAACGAATTTCAGGAACAGGAAAAAGTCATCGAGGCGTTTCTGGCGCTGGCGGAGGAGGCTGGCTTTCCCTTCACCTTCCGGGAATTCATGGAACATCTCTACGAGCAGGCAAGGGAGCAGTAAAGCGCCATCGGACTTTTCGTCACGGAGGGCCGGATTCCTCCGAAACAAGGCTCCGTCGCGGACAACCTCGGGCAAAATGCTCCGGGCGGATCGCGAAATCCCGCCCGGAGCGGAAGACGAATCTTACCGGAACTTCAGTTCCACGACATCCGTCAGATTGGATTTGAGGTGCCAGGGCACTTCAAAGGTCAGCGTGCGGTTCTCATAGCGGAAGGGCAGATCCTCGCCTTTGAGACGCAGGGAGGCGGGCTTCTCGACATCGCTCACCACGATCGGATAATCGCAGAGCCAGGTTGCGTGAATGAACCAGGTGTCGCCGTTCACCGTGATCGGCATATTGCTTTTCTCCGGCCAGTGGGTTCCGTGAACCCCGTAGACGGCACGGCTGTTCTCCTTCATCCATGCGCCGATCTGCTCCATGCGCTTGTAATACTGCGGGGGCAGTTCCCCGTGGGAATCGGGGGCGACATTCGGCAGGAAGTTGCCGTCCCAGGAGCGGGCCTTTCCGAGCTCGGCGAGAAACCATCCGGCGGGCTTGTAGACTTCATAGTCCAGATATCCCCAGGCGCCGTCGGCGAAGACGTCGCAGTACTCCCACCACTTTCCGGGACGGCGTTCCTTCGGCATTCCGCCCTCGGAGCCGATCGTGATCACATCACCGAAGAGCATCCCGCGATCGTTCACCACGATCTGCGGCTGAAGTTCGCGGATGCGTTCAAACGTGATGCAGTTTTCCCCGAAGCCGTCGAACCAGAGATAGTCGATTTTCCCATAGCGGGTCAACAGCTCCTCGATCTGACCGCGGCGGTAACGGCGGAGTTCCTCCTCATGTTCCGGCGTTTTCTCCTTCAGCGTGACCGGCGTATAATCGACCCCAAGCACCGGATGCTCCGGATCGCGGGAGAAGTTCATGTAGTCCCGATCCATGCGCCAGTCCGGGGGCGAGTAGTAAAAGCCGACTTTCAACCCGTTTTTCCGACAGGCGGCCACATATTCGCCGACAAGATCGCGCCCGCCCAGATAATTTTTCGTGCTGAGATCCCCGTACTCGCTCGGCCAGAGAGCGAATCCGTCGTGATGTTTTGTCGTCATGACGCAGTATTTGATTCCTGCGGCGGCCGCGGCGCGGAGCCATTTATCCGGATCATAGCGGTCGGCGGTGAATTTCTCCGCCAGCGCCCAGTAGTGGTTCGGAGAGACATGCAGTCCTCTTGCCGGCAGGCCGTAGCGCGCCACATTCTTCTCCGCGCTTCCCGGCGGAGATTTGACCATGCCCCAGGAAAGATCCAGGCATCCCGCGACGCTGGCGATTCCCCAGTGAATGAACATCCCCAGCCCCGCGCCCGGATACCACTGCGCATCCGGATGCTCCGTCCGGCGGAACGTCTCCGCGCTCTCGGCAGCCGTTCTTCCCGTGTTGCCGATAAAATCGTGCTGAAATTTCACATCCTCGCTGTTTGCCATCTCAACTCCTTTTTCTGGTTTGATTTCCATGACGGCCGTCTCCGCGCGGGAAGGGTCCGCCTTCACCGCGGACCGCCGCTTCCGGCAGCCGGTCACAGCCGCTCCTCCCGGGAAGAGTACCGCTCCCGCGGCATGCGACATCCCCTCGTTTTTTCGGAGGCGTTCAAAAACGCTCTGTTTTACTGTATAGCATTCCCTTTTTGAAAAAGCAAACCGGAAGCGCATCCTTTTTTCATTTTTCCCCTTCATGCCCCGGAGCTTGAAGCGCAGGCATGCGGAAATCCTGCCGGAAACAGAAAAAGTGATCCGGAAGAGTTTTCCCTCTCCGCGCCCCCTTTTCCTTTGCGGAGCAGGGAGAAAGGGTCAAGTTTTCCAAATTTCCGTGAAATCCGCTTGCCTCTGAACAAAAGGACATATATATTAAAGAATGATTGTAACATTTTATTTTCAGAAAGGACAGAAAATGCAGTTTCCCATCGAAACCATCAGACACAGCGCCTCCCATGTGATGGCGGCGGCCGTGAAACAGCTCTATCCCGAAGCGAAATTCGACATCGGGCCCAGTACGGAAGACGGTTTCTATTACGATTTTGACATTCCGGAACACATCAAAGTGGAGGAACTTCCGAATATCGAAGCGAAAATGGCGGAGATCGTGAAGGCGGATTATCCGTTTGAACGGATCGAAGTCACACGCGACGAGGCGAAACGGCTTCTCGCGGACCAGCATTACAAACTCGAACGTCTTGCCGACATTCCGGAAGGCAGCGTCATCACGATGTACCGCTGCGGGGATTTTCTGGATCTCTGCCGCGGACCTCATGTGGAAAGGACCTCGCAGATCGGCGCATTCAAACTGACCTCGGTCGCGGGTTCCTACTACCGCGGCAAGGAGACCAATCCGATGCTTCAGCGCATCTACGGAATCGCCTTCCCCACGAAACAGGAGCTGAAAGACTATCTCCAGCGTCTGGAGGAAGCCAAAAAGCGCGACCATCGGAAACTCGGCAAGGAGCTGGATCTCTTCAGCATTTCCGAGACCGTCGGACCCGGACTTGTTCTCTGGCATCCGCGCGGAGCGCTGATCCGCAATCTCATTGAAACGTTCTGGCGCGCGGAACACATCAACAACGGCTACGATCTTCTCTATACGCCGCACATCGGACGCAGCCAGCTCTGGGAAACCAGCGGGCACCTCTCCTTCTACAAGGACAGCATGTACTCCAAAATGGACATCGACGGCTTCGACTATTACGTCAAACCGATGAACTGTCCGTTCCACATTGAAATCTACAAGAGCCGTACGCGCTCCTACCGGGAACTTCCCTGCCGCTGGGCGGAACTGGGAACGGTCTACCGCTACGAGAAGAGCGGCGTGCTGCACGGACTCATGCGCGTCCGCGGCTTCACGCAGGACGACGCCCACATCATCTGCACTCCGGAACAGATTGAAAGCGAGATCATGGAAGTGCTGAACTTCTGTCTCTACATCTGGAAGACCTTCCGCTTCAAGGAGATCAAAGCGTATCTTTCGACGAAGCCCGCGAAGGCGGTCGGAGAACCCGCGCGCTGGGAACAGGCCCAGAAATCGCTGGTTCAGGCGATCGAAAAATGCGGTCTGGAATACGAAGTGGACGAAGGCGGCGGCGCATTCTACGGACCGAAAATCGACCTCAAGGTCAAGGATGCCATCGGTCGCGAATGGCAGACCTCGACCATTCAGTTCGACTTCAATCTTCCGGAACGCTTCAATCTTCAGTATGTGGGCGAGGACGGCCAGCGCCATCAGCCGTACATGGTGCATCGCGCGCTGTTCGGCTCCCTGGAGCGTTTCTTCGGCATCCTGATCGAGCACTACGCGGGCGTGTTCCCGATGTGGCTTGCCCCGGAGCAGATCCGTCTGATTCCGATCTCGGAACGGCAGCATGAGTTCTGCCTCGAAGCGGAGAAGAAGCTGAAGAAACTCGGCTTCCGCGTTTCCTGCGATGTCCGCAAGGAGAGCATGGGCTCCAAAATCAAGGAGGCGCGCAACATGCGCATTCCGTACATGGCGGTGGTGGGAGACAAGGAACTGGAGACGGGAGTCTTCTCCGTCCGCTCCCGCAGAGAGGACCAGCTCGGCCTGATGGATTTCGATACGCTCGTGAAAAAACTTCAGGAAGATGTTGACAATAAGATTTAAGATGCTATATTACCCGATTGCCACAGGGAAGCAGCCAACAATTTAAACAGGAGGATCCTGCTATCGCTAAGTTGCTGAAATATAACGACCGTGCCTATGCTGACACCGATCTGCTCGTGATTGCGGCGGATGGAGAACAGCTTGGCGTGATGAAACTCGGTCCGGCCTGCCAGAAGGCAAAAGATGCCGGTCTGGATCTGGTCATGGTCTCCGAGGGAAGCAATCCCCCGGTGTGCCGGATCATGGACTTCGGAAAGCTCTGCTATGAGCAGAAGAAGAAAATGAAGGATCAGAAGAAGCACAACCAGGCGCAGAAGGTGAAGGAAATCAAATTCCGTCTGAACATCGACACTCACGACTATGAGTTCAAGATTGCGCACGGGATCGAATTTCTGCAGGATGGGAACAAACTGAAGGTCACGATCATGTTCAAAGGGCGCGAAATGGCGCACCCGGAGAAGGGATTCGAACTGGTGGACAAAATCACGGAAAGTCTGAAGGACAAGGGCGTTCTGGAAGCCCCCGGAAAACTTCTCGGAAGAAATATCTGCGTCACTTACAATCCAGTCAAGTGAGGCGAAGACCGGAAGCGGCCGATTGGCGTCTGCCGCAACGGGAAACAAACAACCTCTGAAAGGAGTCAAACGATGCCAAAGCTGAAAACAAGAAAGAGTATTGCCAAGCGCGTCAAACGCACCGGCACCGGCAAGTACATGATTACGAAGCCGGGCCGCAGACACCTCATGACGGGGAAAGGCGGAAAGAAAAAACGTCAGATGAGAGCTGACGGAATGCTTCCCTCCAGCCAGGCCCAGCGTCTGAAAAAAGCTCTGCCCTACGGTTGAGCCGGAACACGTAAAGGAGATCAATCATGAGAGTTACATGCGCAGTACCTTCCAGAAAACGCCGTAACAGAGCGTTGAATCGTGCCAAAGGTTTCTACGGTGCGAGCAGCAAACAGATCCGTACCGTCTACGACGCCATCGACAAGGCGGACGCCCATGCCTATGTCGGGCGCAAACAGAAAAAGCGTCAGTACAGAGGTCTCTGGACCATCCGTATCAATGCGGCATGCCGCCAGCAGGGCTTCACGTACAGCAAATTCATCAACGGGCTCAAGAAAGCCGGAATCACGCTGAACCGCAAAGTTCTTGCCGACATGGCCGTCAACGATGCCGCAGCGTTTACCGCTTTGCTTGAAAAAGCAAAAGCAGCCTGCTGAACATTCGTCTGACAACGGACACCCGCGCGGGCTCTTTTCCAGAAAGAGTGCCGCGCGTTTTGCTTTTCCGACGGAATGCGTTTTCTCCGGAGTTGGTCTGAAACGGGGCCGATTCCGGAGAGAATGCAGTCAAAACATCAACAGAACAGGATAGAATACTATGGAACTGCTGGAAAAAATCCAAAGCATCGTCGCGGAGGCCGGACAGGCGCTGGCTTCCGCCAAAACCGAATCCGATGTCGAAGAAGTCCGCGCGAAAACCATCGGCAGGAACGGCTCCTTCACCGCGCTCGGCCCCCTGATGGGCAAAGTTCCGCCGGAGCAGAAGCGCGAGGCGGGCAAGGCCTTCAACGAAGCAAAGCAGAACCTTCTGGCCATGATCGAACACGCGCGCGAATCGCTTGCCGGAGCCGCGGAAGCAGGAGCGCAGAAACTCGACGTCACGCTGCCCGGACGCAAATGGCATGCAGGAAGAAAGCATCCGATCAGCCAGACCTTCGACGAATGCTGCGCCATCTTCCGGAGAATGGGATTCCTTGCCACGGGCGGACCGGAAATCGAAACGGTCTTCAACAATTTTGATGCGCTCAATGCGCCGCCGGATCACCCGTCCCGCAGTCCGCAGGACACCTTCTTTTTCGCGGACGGACGCCTGATGCGTTCCCACACCTCTCCGGTGCAGATCCGGACGATGCTCGCCCGGAAGCCGCCGGTCCGGATCGTCGCTCCGGGACGCTGCTACCGCCGCGACACGCCTGACGCCACCCACGGCGTTCATTTCCATCAGATCGAAGGACTCTACATTGATACGGACGTCTCCCTTGCCGACCTGAAAAGCACGCTCATGACCTTTGCCGCGGAATTTTTCGGGGAGAAGATCCGCGTGCGCATGCGCCCGAGCTTCTTCCCGTTCACAGAGCCCAGCGTGGAGTGCGACTTCACCTGCGTGATGTGCGGCGGAAAGGGATGCAAAGTCTGCAAAAACACCGGCTGGATTGAATGCGCCGGAGCGGGAATGGTCAATCCGAACGTTCTGAAAAACGTCGGCTACGATCCGGAAAATTGCCAGGGATTCGCGTTCGGCATGGGAATCGAACGCCTGACCATGATCAAGCACCGCATTGAGGATCTCCGCATGTTCTCCGACAACGACATCCGCTTCCTGGCGCAGTTCTAACTTATTCCTGAAAGGACACGTATCATGAAAGTTTCTCTCAACTGGCTCGCGGATTACGTCACCTTGAACGTCGATCCCGTCGAACTTGCGAATATTCTGACCCGCACGGGCCTCGAAGTGGAGGAGATTCTCTCCACGGCAACGGTTCCGGAGGGAGTGATCACGGCAAAAATTCTCTCGCGCGAAAAACATCCGAATTCCGATCATCTGTCCGTCTGCCGGGTGGATCCCGGAAACGGAGAAGTGCTCCAGATCGTCTGCGGCGCGCCGAACTGCGACGCGGGAAACATTGTTCCTCTTGCCACCATCGGAACCGTCTTCCGGGATCCCGAAGGAGGAAAGGATTTCAAGATCGGAAAGGGAAAACTGCGCGGAATCGAATCGTTCGGCATGATGTGCAGCGCCCGGGAACTCGGACTGAGCAACGATCATGACGGTCTGCTGATCCTGCCGCCGGATACCGCGCTCGGCAAGCCCGTCTCGGAGCTGTTCAAGGGCGACACGGTATACAATCTTGAACTGACCCAGAACCGTCCGGACTGGCTCTCCCACTGGGGAGTCGCACGCGACGTCTATGCGCTCTGCGGCGGCGAACTGAAATTCCCGTCCACGCAGCTCCAGGAAACGCCCGCGACCAACGAATTCGACGGTCTTGTGCAGGTCACCGCGCAGGATCTCTGTCCGAAATACACCGCGCGCGTCATCCGCGGCGTCACGGTGAAGGAGAGTCCCGAATGGATGCAGAAGCGTCTGCAGGCCATCGGAATCCGTCCGATCAACAACATCGTCGACATTACCAACTACGTGATGATGGAACTGGGCGTTCCGCTGCATGTCTTCGACCGTTCGCTTCTGAAGGACGGACGGATCATCGTCCGCCGCGCCGCCGGCGGCGAAAAGATCACCGCGCTCGACGGAAAAAATTATGATCTGACCGGCGACATGCTCGTCATTGCCGATACGGAAAAACCCATCGCGATCGCCGGCGTCATGGGCGGGGAATACAGCGGCGTGCTGGAAACGACCTCCGAAGTGGTGCTGGAAAGCGCGTTCTTCAACAAATCCAGCGTCCGGGCGACCTCCGCGAAACTCAATCTCTCCAGCGAGGCCTCGCACCGCTATGAGCGCGGCGTGGATATCGGCATGGTGGAAAAGGCCAGCGCACGGGCCGCCCATCTGATTCTTGAACTCGCGGGAGGGACCCTGGTTTCTCCGCTGGTGGAAGTGGCCCTTCCCCCGGTCCCGCAGCCGCGGATTCTATGCCGCTACGACAGAATCCGCAGTCTGCTCGGCATGGAGGTTTCCAATCTGCTCATGACGACCATCTTTTCCAAGCTCGGCATGGAAGTGGAGCCGGTGAATGAGGAATCGTGCTATGTGATTCCGCCGACCTACCGCATGGATGTCACAATGGAGGCCGATCTCGCCGAAGAGGTGGCTCGAATCCACGGACTCGACAATCTGCCGGATGTGCCGGTCCGGGCGGTCCGCTGCGCGATGTTCTCCCAGGACACGTTCGCGCCGCTCGCCGCGGTTCGCGACGCCCTGGTCAGCACCGGTCTTTACGAGTGCGTCTGTTCGAGCATGATCGACGAGAAAAGCGCCCTGCTGGATACGCGCTTCACCCGGGAGGATCTGGTCTGCCCGGTCAACCCGATCAGTCTCGACCTGGCCGTGATGCGGCCCTCTCTGCTGGGGGGGATGCTGAACGTCATCCGTCACAACATTTCCCGGAAGAATCTGAATCTTGCGCTGTTTGAAATCGGACACGTCTTCTGCCGGAATCCTCAGAAGTTCCCCGAGGAACGGGAAGAGGTCATGATCGCGCTGACCGGTCAGCGCCACCCCGAACGCTTCTCCGGCGAACGGACGGAACTCTACGATTTCTATGATATGAAGGGACTTCTCGAAACCTTCCTGGAAGAGCGCGGGAATCCGAATTACGCCTTCAAAGCCGCGGAAGACTCCCGGTTTGCCCGGGGCGAGTGCGCGGAACTGATTCTCGACGGGAAATCCGCCGGCATCTTCGGACGCGCCGCGGAAGCGCTGACCCGGGGAATGCGTCTTCACACACCGCTCTACCTCTGCGTCATGCAGCTGGACAATCTGCTGACCGCGTCGAAAAGACCCGTTTACTATCAGCCGATCTCCCAGTTTCCCGCCACCACGCGCGACGTGGCGTTCATCGCCCCCGCGGAGATGGAGAACGAAACGGTCATCAGCTTCATCAAGCGGGCGAAGATGCCGAATCTGGTCGACGTCCAGCTCTTCGACATCTTCACGAACGACAGCATCGGCGCCGGCAGGAAGAGCATGGCCTACTCTCTGACGTTCCGCAGTCAGGACCGCACCCTGACCGATGAGGAAGTCAACAAGACCTATGAAAAGATCCGCTCCAAGCTCCAGCACGGGCTCGGCGTGGAACTGCGGTAAGGAGGGCGCTCATGGCCCGGGGAAAAGGCTTTGTCACGACGATGAATCTCTGCCTGCCCGGGCTCGGTCAGCTCCTGGACGGAAGATGGATCACGGGAGCAGTGATTCTGCTGCTCTCGCTGCTTTTCTTTCTGGCGGGCACGTACTGGGCGCTTGCTCCGCTCATCCGGACAATCCGGACGCTGCTTTCGGATCCCTCCGGAGGAACGATTGACCTTCACTGGGAACCGCTCAAAATCGCCGTCTGTTACGGAATGGTAATCATTCTGTGGATCTTCAGCATTCTGGAAGGAATCCTCCACAGGGAACAAAAGGAAAAGGAAAATGAGTGAACAAGAAACCGCCGCGCGCAGCTTGCTGCCGACCATTGCCATTGTAGGCCGCCCCAACGTCGGGAAATCCTCCCTGTTCAATTCCATTTTAAAGAGACGGCAGGCGATCGTTCATTTCGACAGCGGCGTGACCCGCGACCGGGTCTCCTCGACGTGCGTTCTCGGCGGACGCCGCTTCCGCCTGGTCGACACCGGCGGACTCGGAATGGGAAAAGGCGAAAAACGCGGAGTCGATTTCTGGGACCAGTCCATTGAAAAACAGGTCGAAGTGGCAATCGCCGACGCGGATGTCATTCTGTTCGTCGTGGACGTGACAGCCGGACTCACCGCCCTCGATCAGGAGGTCGCCATCCGCCTGAGATCAACGGGGAAGGAGATCATTCTGGTCATCAACAAGGTCGACGGAGACGTGCCGACGCCCCATATCGGCGAATTCGACCGTCTCGGCTTCAAGCAGGTATTTGAAGTCTCCTCCCTGCACCGCCGCGGCATCGCGCAGATGATGGAAAGAGCGCTGAAGGATGTGGAGGCAGCCGCTCCGGGACAGGAACTGCCGCGCCTGAAAATTGCCGTCATGGGTCGTCCGAATGTCGGGAAATCCTCGCTGGTGAACAAACTGCTCGGCGAGGAACGGGTCATCGTCAGCGACGTGGCGGGAACCACGCGCGACGCCATCGACATCGAATTCACTCTCGACTGCGGCGACGGAGAGAAGGTCCCCGCTCTTCTGGTGGACACCGCCGGACTCCGGAAAAAATCCAAAGTGGACGGCGCCGTCGAACGTTACAGCATGATGCGCGCGGAGGAAACGCTGGAAAACTGTGACATGGTGCTCTTTGTCGTCGAATCCTCCATGAACGGCGTCACCGCTCAGGACAAAACCATTGCGGCAATGATTCAGAAATCGGGCAAACCCTGCATCATCGTCTCCAACAAATGGGACACCTGCTCCGGAAAGAAGCAGAAGGAGGTGCTCGAGGAGATCCGTTATACGCTTCCCTTTATGTCATACGCCCCGGTGGTGTTCCTCTGCGCGCTCAGCGGCTACAACTTCAAGGAGCTCTACGGCGCGATTGCCGAACTCCGCGCGCAGATGGCAGTGAAAATCTCCACGGCGATGGTCAACCGGGTCCTCGGCGACGCCTTTGAAAAAACGGCTCCGCCCGTGCTGGGCACCAAACCGTTCAAGGTCTATTACGGAACCATGGTCTCCAATCCGCCGCCGACCTTCCAGCTTTTCGTCAACGACCCGAAGCTCTGCGCGGATCACTATAAAACCTATCTGGAAAAATACCTTCGGAAAGCCTTTGAATTCACCGGCATGCCCGTGCGCCTGATTCTCAAGGAACGCAAACGCAGGGAGCTGGTCTTTACAAAAACGAAAAACGGAAGGAAAGTCAGGATCCGTCCCTACCGGGTCGACCGGGAGGAGGAAAACGGAGACGACGAGCCATGAGGGATGAGTGGCTCGCCAGCGACGATTCCCGTCTGCTGCGGGAATGCAGACTGGAATTCCGGAAAGCCTCCGGAAACGGCGGTCAGAAGGTCAACAAGACCTCTTCGGCGGTCCGGCTGCATCATGAGCCAAGCGGAGTGTCCGTCACCTCGTCGGAGAGCCGCAGCCAGCATGAAAACCGCCTTCACGCGCTGAAGGCTCTTCGAATGAAAATCGCGCTGTCGTTCCGGCTTCCGCCGGATCCGCAGTTCCGGATCGGGGAGCCCGCAACCTCTCTGCACAATCCGGGATATCCGCTCTGGGCGGCGAAACTTCTGGATCGCTTCCAGTTTCAGGAAGGGGATCTGAAATCCGCCGCGGCATCGCTCGAAATTTCCCCTTCGCGCCTGGCCAGACTGCTCCGGAGGGATCCCGTTCTCTGGACGGAAGCCAACCGCATCCGTGCGGCATTCTCCCTGCCGCCGCTGAAATCCATGGAGTGATCAATGAACGTTGAAGTCGAGCTGGAACTGGATGCGCGGCGCCTCCCCGCCGATGCCGATGAACGGCTGAGGCCGCAAATTGCGGCGGCCTGCGGCATCGCGGAGGAAGATCTTCTCTCCTACACCATCCGCAAACGGAGTCTGGATGCGCGGAAAAAACCGCAGATCCGGCTTCTCTACCGGATCACGGCGGAACTCCGGGACGGAATCGTGCCCGGAAATCCTGTAAAACCGGCTGGAAATCCGCTTCCGGAATGGCGAGTTCCGGACAATGCTCATGCTCTTTGTCATCCGCTGGTTCTGGGAACGGGGCCGGCCGGACTCTTTGCGGCGCTGGTGCTGGCGGAAGCGGGCGCAAAACCGATCGTCCTCGACTGCGGACGCGATGTCGTCCGCAGGAAACAGGATATCGACCGCTTCTTTCAAACCAGAGAATTGAATCCGAAGAGCAATCTTCTCTTTGGAGAGGGCGGTGCGGGAACCTGGTCGGACGGCAAGCTGTACACTCGTGTCCGGGATGAACGCATCCGGTATGTCATGAACGCATTTGTGGCGGCCGGAGCCCCGCGCGAAATTCTCTATTACAGTCATCCGCATCTGGGAAGCGACCGTCTTCCGAGCCTGATTGCCGCAATCCGCAACCGGATTCTTGCTCTTGGAGGACAGTTCCTCTGGGATACGGAGGTCGTGGGAGTCGAGACGGGAAACGCCCGATTCCGGAACCTGCGTCTTTCCACCGGCGAGAAACTGGAGGGCCCCGCCGCGATCATTGCCTGCGGTCACAGCGCGCGAAACCTGATCCGTTCCCTGACAGACGTTGCGCAAAGCGCGCGGAAGGGGTTCCAGATCGGCTGCCGGATCGAACATCCGCAGAGATTCATCAACCGGACCCAGTACGGTTCCGAACTGCCGCCCCCGTCCCTGGGTGCGGCGGAATACCTTTTTTCGAGCCGGGGAAACGGAGAAATCCCGGGAGCGACCACCTTCTGCATGTGTCCGGGAGGCGAGATCCTCCCGGCGGTCTGCGACTGCAACACCCTTTCCACCAACGGGATGAGCAAAGCGGCCAGAGACGGTGCCTTTGCCAACTCCGCGATCATCTCCACGCTTCCGCCGGACACCTTTTCCACAACGGAAGAGGCGCTTGCCTTTCTGACCGCGCTGGAAGAATCGGTTTTCCGCTCCGGAGGAAGCGATTACACGGCGCCGGCACAGACGGCACGCGATTTTCTGCGTCATGAAAGAGGTCCCGTTCCGAAGGAGAGCAGTTATCGCATGGGTCTCAAGGCGGAGCGTCTGGATCTTCTGCTTCCCGCCCCGATTCGTTCCGCCCTGGAGAACGCGCTTCGACACTTCGACCGGCTGGCTCCGGGTTTTCTGCGGAACGGCACGCTGATCGGAATCGAGAGCAAAGTCTCCAGTCCGGTCCGTTTTCTGCGGAATCCGGAGACGCTGGAAAGCTCCGTGCCGGGTCTTTACATCGGCGGAGAAGGCGGAGGAATGGCCGGAGGGATCATTTCCGCCGCACTCGACGGAGTCAAACTGGCAGAAGCGCTGCTGAAACGGCGGACCTGATTCAGAACCATCCTTTCCGATGGAGAAGATACGTATTGTAAAATGCCTCATCCGGAGTCGCGAGATAGATGATGCCTTCAATCAGACCGATGATACCCATCACGGAAGCGCCGAATCCGCAGGTGAACAGGGTCACGAGAAGCATGATGAGCCCTTCCATGTGATATCCGAGGAAAAATTTATGGATTCCAAGACTGCCGAGAAAGATCCCGAGCAATCCTGCCGCCAGTTTTTTGGAAGAAATCTCCTGACTGTTCATTTGCATCATCCTGTATTCAAATATTCAACGGTTCGGGTACGACATATACAGCAAACGAAAAAAATGTATCCATGAAAAAGGAAAAATCAAGTGGGAGAAGGCCGGAGGAATCAAAAAAGATGCGGGGAAAATGATGTTGGAAACAGGCAAAGATCATGGGAAAGCTTGAGTTACAAAGAAAAAAGTTGTTTTTTTTCCATTTTTCTTCCATTCGGGGGTTGTCAAAAAGCGAAAGATGTGTTATAATGTAGCCATAACATTCGTGGGTTATGAAGAAAGATCATAGTCTTTAGAAACGCCAAGTCATTAAAAAGGAGACAAAAAAGATGACAGCAAAACGTAAGAATCGTGGGTTCACACTCATAGAGCTCCTCGTGGTAATTGCGATTATCGCGATCCTCGCGGGAATGCTCCTGCCGGCGCTGAACTCGGCTCGTGAAAAAGCTCGCAGAATTTCCTGCGCCTCCAACCAGAAGCAGATTGGACTCGCCTTCCAGCTCTATGTCAACTTCCCGGATGACACCGTCCTTCCTTCTCCCAACGGAGAGGTTGGCGGATCCTCCACACAGGGACTTTGGGGACTGGTCTGGGGCGGCGTCATGACCGATACCAAGATGTTCATCTGCCCCTCCAGCTCGGGCAAAAAGGCGGCAGATTACTCCACCAACATCACATTCTCGGAGTCTGAAGTCGACAGCACCACGGATGCTCCGAAATTCTCTCCGAAACAGCTTTCCTACCTCTACATTGCCGGCCTGAACACCAACACAACCGGCTCTGACAGCGGTATCCTCTTCGACGAAACCGATGCGGCTAACCATGACACCTTCGGAAACATTCTCTTCGGTGATGGTCACGTCGGCGGCTATGTCGGAACCAGCGGAGACACCACCGCCTGGAGAACCAAAACCGGCTGGATTGACAACAAGAGAGGCTCTGAAACGATGAGTGGGAATGCAATTGACTTTGCAGTGTCCACGACGGCCAACGAAAAGAAGAAAGTTGACTGATTCATTCAGTTTCTCTGAAACAACACCCTCTTTTATCTCCGGACACGGAATGAAAGAGGGTTCTTTATTTTTAAAAATTACTGGCGTTTCCGACAATTTTCCGAATCCAGCCGGCATTCATCAACGTGCCGCCGTATGGAAAAAAGCCAAGGATGTCCTGAGCGCAGGAAATCGATTTGCAAAAAAGCGATCTTACCGGACGTTCAAGAAAAAGAGAGAGAGGGGGATTCCCATGAAAACAACAATCTACAATGCATCCAACGAGAAATACATAGTGGGTGGAACTGAGTGGAAAGAGGAAAATTCCTGACGATCAATATGAACCTGAAAGAAACAAAAAAATATTACCCAAACCGTAAGATGCCTACGAGGAGCTCTATGAGTGTGAACCCACGATTCTTACGTTTTGCTGTCATCTTTTTTGTCTCCTTTTTAATGACGGTTGTTGTGCAAAAACTTAATTTTTTTCTATAACCCACGAATGTTATGGATA
>CALXRL010000004.1 GCA_944390735.1 uncultured Victivallales bacterium
GCAGGCATTCCTGAAACAGATGATGGAACATGAGTATGGAAGAATCATCAATCTCGGATCCATCGCAGGGGAGGTGGGACTGCCCGGATACTGCGATTACGCAGCGGCAAAGGCCGGAGTCATCATGATGACAAAAACTCTGGCAATGGAGATGGCCAAAAAGAACATTACGGTCAACTGCGTTTCTCCAGGTATGGTGGGACCTGTCCGCAGAGAAACGAAAGGGACATGGATCGGGAGAACCGGCAGCGGAGAGGAGATCGCAAATCTGATCGTCTTCCTCGCATCCGATGACTCGTCCTTCATCACAGGGGTCGATTACACCATCGACGGCGGACGCATTCTCGGACCGCGTTTCTGTGATTTCTGAATAAAAATTCCTCCGTATTCCGTCCTTTCCCTGCGGGATACGGAGAGTTCCTCCTGCAGAATCCCGATTCCCGGATCGGACGCGGATGTCAATTTTTCAGTTTGTGCAAATCCGTTATTGAATAAGCGCAACTTCGTGATACATTATCAGAACGGAATGCTATGGAAGGACTATTCGCCATGAAGATACGGAATCCGATTCTGCTGTTGTCTGCCGCCGTTCTGCTTGCAGCGGTGTTCTTGTTCAGCGCCTGCTCCTCCGATGAACGGAAATCTTCCCGGAGCAAGGAGAACAAATATCCCAAATTGACCAATTACAATCTCAAACTGGATATCATTTCCACGCGCGGCAACTACCGTCGCGGGGAAGCGAATCCCGTGGTTCGTTTTTCGCTGAAGAACGCGGGGGCGAACCAGCTCTCCATTCACGAATGGAAAATGCACGAGCAGGAAAATATCCGGGTGCTTTACGCGGAATGCCCGGAACCCGGACAGGCCACCCGGATCCCGGAGGACCGCTGGAAGGAGTCGGAACGCAATCTCCTGAAAACAAACGTGCCCCGGTATCCGCTGGAGCTGGCGCCGAACAACGGAGTGCTGGTCGATGTGCCGCTGAATTTCATCCGGAAGACCGAACGCGCGGGCCGCTACGCCATCCGCGGGGAACTGGATCTGGATTCCGTTTCCGCCCGGAGCGCCCCCATTGAAATCGTTGTGAAATAAAGGAAAGGAGTCTCCGATCATGAATCCCGTACAGACTCCCGAACCGGGAACGCACCTTCTTCTTTACACCGGGGACGTTCTGACGTTTGTCCTTCGCACGGAGGGCAGAGGGCGTGCGTATCTCCGGACCAACATCGGAAATGCCGCGGTCCGCCGTGCCGAAACCATTTCCATCGTGGATCACGGTCTGGTCCCCGCCGGACAGGACTGGCACGACATCCCCATGACCGACGAGGGAAACGGGGTGTTCTCCCTGCGCCTGGGACTGGTGGAAACCGGACATTTCGAGGCAAAATGCTGCCTCCTTCCGGAAAAATCCGAAGAGTTTCTCTGGCCGGACGGTCCCAATGTGCATGTCAATGTCGGTCCGGCCGCCTACTGCTGCGCCAACTCCATCTACTGCGCCTTTGTGCGTCAGTTCGGACCCAACCGGACGAAGTCCGTCACGGTTCCCCCCGATCCGGAAACCGCCGCGGCCGAATCCCGGCTCGACGGCCGGAACTACACGGTGATTCCGCCGTCTGGCACCTTCCGGGATCTCATCCGGGAGCTGGATCATATCTTCGACCGTCTGCAGTGCCGGATTCTTCATCTGCTGCCGATCAATCCGACTCCGACCGTCTATGCGCGCATGGGACGGTTCGGCAGTCCCTATGCCTCGCTGAACTTCAAAGCGGTCGATCCCGCGCTCGCCGAATTCGACAAAACCGCCACTCCGCTCGAACAGTTCATGGAACTGGTCGACGCCGTTCATGCCCGGAACGGCAAACTGATGATCGACATCGCCATCAACCATACGGGCTGGGCCTCCCGGATTCATGAAATGCACCCCGAATGGCTCAAACGGAAGCCCGATGGAACCATTCTCTCGCCCGGCGCGTGGGGAACCGTCTGGGAGGATCTCACCGAACTGGATTACGGGAACAAAGAGCTCTGGAAATACATTGCCGACATCTTCATCCTCTGGTGCGACCGCGGGGTCGACGGCTTCCGCTGCGACGCCGGATATATGATTCCCGTTCCCGCCTGGGAGTATATCATCGCCCGGGTCCGGGAGATCTATCCGGACATCATCTTCCTGCTTGAAGGGCTCGGCGGCGATCCCGCCGTCACCACCCGTCTTCTGGATTATGCCAACATGAACTGGGCCTATTCCGAACTGTTCCAGAACTATTCCCGCCAGCAGATCGAAGGGTATCTGAACTATGCGTGGAAGGAGAGCCGCGGCAACGGACTGATAGTTCATTATGCGGAAACGCATGACAATTCCCGTCTGGCGGCCGTTTCCGAGTGCTATGCGCGCATGCGCACCGCGCTTTCCGCGCTGGCCTCCATGAACGGCGCATTCGGATTCGCCAACGGGGTGGAGTGGTTCGCCAGGGAGAAAATTGATGTGCATGAAGCACGCGGACTCTCCTGGGGGGCGGCATCCAATCAGGTGGAGTTCATCGGACGATTGAATACGATTCTCCGGAGGCATCCCGCGTTTCACAACGGGGCGAGCGTCCGGTTCGTCGATTCAGGTTTCCCCCACGGTCTGCTGATCGCGCGGGCGGACGCCTCCGGACGGAACCGCGTCCTTGTGGCGGTCAATCTCGACTGCGAACATCCGGCGACCCTGACCTGGAATCCGGTGGAAACCGGCTCTTCCGGACTCACTGTTTACGATCTGCTCTGCAAGGAAACCGTGAAAATTCAGGTAATTGAGCATACGAAACTTGCTCTGGAGCTTCCGCCGGGCTGGGTGCGCTGTCTCTCCTGCGACGCGTCGGCTCTGGAGGAGATCAAGGCTCCCGCCATGCCGGAGAAACGGCGCGTTTCCAAACTGGAGTTTCAGGAGGCCTGCACCATGGTGCTGAAGACTCTGACCTGTCTGCGGGGAAGTTCCGTGCTGACGGAAAACGACCGGATCGAAACGCTCGCGGAACATCTGCTGGAGTCGCCCGAAGCGTTTCTGAGAACCCTGGTGGACGGAGGAAGCGAACCGCCGTTCGTCCGCTGGCAGTGGCCGGAGGATGTGCGAAGAAAAGTCATGGTGCCGCCGGGAAAATTCCTGCTGGTTCTCTCGCCGCTTCGGTTCCGCGCGAAAGTCTATCTGCAGGAGCGTCTGCTCCAGCAGTTTGACAGTCTTGTCGATTCCGGCGGACGGCATTTCGCCATCTTCTATCCTCTGGCGGCCGAACTGCCGCATAAGCGGGCTCTGCTCCATTTCGCGGCGTTCGAGGAGGGGAAAATCATCCGTGAGACGGGGCATCTCCTTCTGCTTGCACCCGATATTTTCCAGACGATGCTCTCCTGCTCTCATCATCATATCCGGAACAACGTGCTGACTTTTCTTCAGGCGAACGGACGGGGTGCCCTGACACATCTTCGTCTGGACATGCCTGCGGTCTCCTCCCGCTATGACGCCGTGATGCTGGCCAATCTGAATACGGATCATCCGGAGGACCGGCACATCATGTTCCGGCGCATCCGGATGTGGCTGCTGCATCATGCCCGTTCGCAGGAGGTGTCGCTCTGCTGCCTGAAGAATTTCGAATTCGCGGCCGACGGCGGGGGCATCTGGAACTATCATGTGCCGACCGGCAATGGGCTCTATGTGGATCTTTCGCTAAAAATTGAAATGGTGCAGCAGAAAAATCAGGTTCGCATTTCGCTTCTCCGTCACACGACGGGGGGACTGGACATGCTGCCGGATCCGGCAACGGTGCGCCTGATACTCCGTCCCGATGTCGAAGACCGCGGTTTTCACTGTACCACCAAAGCCAGCGGTCTGGAAAGCGTCTGGCCCCGGAAGGTCCGTTTTCTGGAAAACGGATTCGAGTTCACTCCGGCGGAGGGGCGTACCCTCTCCCTGATCGCCTCCGGCGGCCGTTTCCAGCCCGGCGACGAGTGGTCGTATATGATCTGGCAGCCGAACGAGGCGGCCCGCGGTCTGGATCCGAATTCCGATGCGTACAGCCCCGGCTACTTTGAATTCACGCTCGCGGGGGGCGACACCGCGCAGATCGCTGCCGCCATCCGCACCGCGATGGAACCCGATGTGATGACGCCGCATCCTCCTTCGCCCGCGGATTTCCGCGCGGAAACGGATTCCTCCCTGGAGAAACGCATGCTGGAATCCATGCGCAGTTTTGTGGTGAAACGGGGGAGTCTGAAAACCGTCATAGCGGGATATCCCTGGTTCCTCGACTGGGGAAGGGACACGCTGATCGCCGCCCGCGGCCTCATCGCCGCACCGGAGTTCCGCGAGGATGTCAAGGCGATTCTCAAACAGTTCGCCATGTTTGCCGAGAACGGAACCATCCCGAACACCATCTACGGGGATAACGTCGGCAACCGCGATACCAGCGATGCGCCGCTCTGGCTCTTTACTGCGGTTGCCGATCTCTGCGCGGCGGAGGGGTCGACCCGCTTCGTCGAGAGCGGAATCCGCGACGGCAGAACGCTTCGCGATGTGCTCGAGGAGATCGCCCGCGGCATTCAGTCCGGCACTCCGAACGGCATCCGGATGGATCCCGCCTCCGGACTGGTGTTCAGTCCGCCGCACTTCACCTGGATGGATACCAACTATCCGGCGGGAACGCCGCGGGAGGGGTATCCGATTGAAATTCAGGCTCTCTGGTTCGCGGCCCTGCGGTTCCTGAGCACGATCTCGAAGGAGCCGGAGGAGTGGAAACGTCTGGCGGAGCTGGTGCGGTCGTCCATTCTGCATCTGTTCCTTTCCTCGGACGGTCGGTGGCTTTCCGACTGTCTGCACGGCTCTTCCGGCACGCCGGCGGCGCAGGCGGTGCGGGATGACCACATCCGGCCGAACCAGCTGTTTGCCATCACCCTGGGGGCGGTGACGGACCGGACTCTCTGCGAAACCATTCTGGAAACCTGCGCCGTTCTGCTGGTGCCCGGCGCAATCCGCAGTCTTGCAGACCGGAAAACGGAGTATCCGCTGCCCGTCTACGGCGCGGATGGACGGCTTCTGAACGATCCCGTCCATCCCTACTGGGGCACCTACGAGGGCGATGAGGACACCCGGCGCAAACCCGCCTATCACAACGGCACCGCCTGGACCTGGCCGTTCCCGAGCTACTGTGAAGCCTATGCCATGACCTATGGCGCAGCCGGAAAGGCGACGGCGCGTGCGCTGCTCTCCTCTTCCGAACTCATCATGCGGTCGGGATGCGTCGGTCAGATCGCGGAGATTCTCGACGGCGACTATCCGCACACCCAGCGCGGCTGTGACGCGCAGGCCTGGAGCATGACCGAATTCTATCGTGTCTGGAAACTGTTGCATTCATCAATGTAAGGAGGCGTTCCCGCTATGGAAAACATCAAACAGATACTGGAGGAACAGCGGAAATTTTCCGCCATGAGTCTGGATTTCCGTCTGGATTCCCTGCGAGCTCTTCTCTCGGAGATCAAGGCGCGGGAATCCGAAATCTGCGAGGCTTTGCACCGGGATCTCGGCAAATGCCGGTTCGAGGCGATGGCAACGGAAATTTCCGTGGTGCTGGAGGAACTTTCTCTGATGATCAAGCGTCTGCCGGATTACGTCCAGCGCCGCCGGGTCGGAACCTCTCTGCTGAATTTCTGTTCCAAAGGCTACATTTATCCGGAGCCGCTGGGGAATGTCCTGATCTTTTCGGCGTGGAACTATCCCTTTCAGCTGATGTTCTCTCCGCTGATCGGCGCGGTGGCGGCGGGAAACCGCGTCATTCTGAAACCGGCGGAGCAGGCGGAGGCCACGGCCGATCTGATTGAATCCATCGTCCGGAAAGTGTTCCAGCCGGAGCATGTGCATGTCTGCAAAGGGGGCGTGGATGTGGCCATTGAACTCCTGAAGGAGAAATTCGATTATATCTTCTACACGGGCGGAAGTGCGGGGGGGAAGGCCGTGATGCGCGCGGCGGCGGAGCATCTGACTCCGCTGACGCTGGAACTCGGCGGAAAGAGTCCCTGCATCGTGGATTCGGATGTCAAGGTTTCGCTTGCGGCAAAGCGGATCGCGTGGGGCAAGTTCCTGAATGCGGGACAGACCTGCGTGGCTCCGGATTACGTCTATGTCCATACTTCGGTCAAAAAGGCGTTTACGGAAAAACTGCTCTACTGGATCAAGCACTTCTACACGGAAGATCCTTCCACATCGGAGGATTTCCCCCATATTGTCAACGAAACGCATTTCGACCGTCTGCTGAAACTGATGGGATCGGGCGCGATTCTCTGCGGCGGCAATTTCCATAAACCCAAACTCTACATTGCACCGACGGTGATCGACGGCGTCACCTGGAGCGATCCCGTGATGCAGGAGGAGATTTTCGGTCCCATTCTGCCGCTGCTGCAGTTTACGAACATCAACGAGGTTCTGTCGCAGATCAAGGCTCGTCCGAAGCCGCTGGCACTCTACTATTTCGGTCGGCACAACTGGGAGCAGGTGCTGGAGGAGACCTCGTCCGGCGGCGTCTGCATCAACGAAACCGTGATGCATCTGCTGAATCCGGAAATGCCGTTCGGCGGCGTCGGCGGAAGCGGGTTCGGGGCGTATCACGGAAAGTATTCGTTCGACACGTTCACGCATTACAAACCGGTCATGGTGAAGTCGACAACGGTCGATCTGCCGATGCGCTATCCGCCGGATCTGAACAAGAATCTGAAGATGCTGAAATTCGTCAGCAAGTGACCGGTTCCAGCCGGTAGACCTTGTCGTTCTCCCGGACTTTCGCGGGGCAGGGGAAGGTGGTGTTTGTTCCCTTTTCGGCTTTCGGAACGGCGAGGTCGCCGACTCGTACACTCTCAGCACGCAGTTTCAGCGCTCCTGTTGTGTTTCCGGTAATCAGCAGATCTGCTCCGCTCGGCAGGGAATCCGAGGTCAGTCGCACTTCCGCAGCTCCGGCCCGCGGATAATAGTTGACAATGGTGCCGAGAAAGATTTTTCGGACGGTCGCCTGATTGTCGCCGGAGCCGGCCCATTCGCCGAGTTTGCGTCCGAGATAGTATCCACCTTCCCAGAATCCGCGGTTGAACACCTGCGCCAGACGCTGTTTCCAGACGGTCCGCTGCTCCGGACTTGGGACCGCGCCGGATTTCCAGAGATCCACCGCTTCCCGGTAGACCGCGACGGTTTCGGCCACATAATCCGCGGAACGTCCGCGTCCTTCGATCTTCAGAATCGACGCGCCGCTGTCGAGAAGTTCCCCCAGGAATTCAATGGTGCAGAGATCCTTCGGCGACATGACATAGCGGTTGTCAACAGCGAATTCCGCTCCGGTTTCGGTATCCCGGACCGTGTAGGACCTTCGGCAGCTCTGAAAGCACTCCCCGCGGTTCGCCGAGTGGTTGAATTCGGCAAGACTCATGTAGCATTTTCCCGACACGGCAACGCAGAGCGCCCCATGAACAAACACTTCGATCCGGATCAGCTCTCCCGACGGCCCCCGGATCTCCTGCTCCCGGATCTCGTTGCAGATGCGGGCGATCTGTTCGAGCGAGAGTTCGCGCGCCAGCACGATCACATCGGCATATTGCGCGTAAAAGCGGACCGATTCGATGTTGGCCGCATTGGCCTGCACGGAAAGATGAACCGGCAGCTCCGCCTCCCGTGCCGCCCGGATGACCGCGGGATCCATGGCAATGACCGCATCCACGCCCGTCTCCTTGGCGCGGCGGCAGAGCGCACGGACCTTTTCCAGCTCCTCATCGTAGATGATCGTATTGAGCGCCAGCCATGCTTCGGCCCCTCTTGTCCGGCAGCGGCGGACGATTTCCGGCAGATCCTCCGCGGAGAAGTTTGCCGCCGCCCTGGCGCGCATATTGAGTTCGCCCGCGCCGAAGTAGACGGCGTCCGCTCCGTTTTGCAGAGCGGCTTCCAGGGATTCGAAGCTGCCCGCGGGCGCCAGAAGAATCACTTCCATGTCGTTGCTCCTGTTTCCTGTTTTTTTTCGGAACAATACCATGAAAAGTGTTTTTTTCAACAGAGCGCTCCGCTTTTCCGCTTTTTCCTCCAGAAGAACGTTGATCCTTCCGGGAGCAGTCGGGTGGGTTTTCGGTGCGGAAAACCGCGGAAAAAAACGGAAAAATTCCGATTCCCGATTGGGAAAAAAGGTCCCGGCGTGATAGAGTATGAAAATCAAAAAAGGATGAATGGGGATCATGGCGTATCGAATCGAAGACAAACTGGTGATCGGCGTGGCGTCCAGCGCGCTGTTTGAACTGGATGAGGCCGATGAAATTTTCCGCAGGGACGGACTCGCCGCTTACCGGGCGTACCAGCTGGAACATCAGCGGGACATCCTGAAAAAAGGAGTGGCGTTTCCGTTTGTGAAACGGCTGCTGGCTTTGAACAAAGTCTATCCGGACATCCAGCCGGTGGATGTGGTGCTTCTGAGCCATAACGATCCGGATACGGGCCTTCGGGTGTTCAATTCCATTCAGCACTACAAACTGGATATTGTGCGGGCGGCGTTTACGACGGGCGATTCGCCGTTTCAGTATATTCCGGCATACAACGTGTCGCTGTTCCTCTCGGCGAACGAGGCGGATGTGAAGCGGGCGAACGCGGAAGGGTACGCCGCCGGACAGGTTCTCAAAAGCACGGCGGAAGACGAGGAGGGGGACGACGAACTGCGCATCGCCTTCGACTTCGACGGCGTGATCGCCGACGACAGCGCCGAATCGGTCTATAAAAATTCCGGCATCGACCAGTTTTATGCCCAGGAAAAGGCAAAGGCGGCCATTCCGCACAGTCCCGGTCCGCTGGCTGATCTTTTTTCGAAGCTGGCGAAACTCCACAAGCTGGAGGATGAAATGATTGCGGCCAACCCCTCCTGCCGCCGCCATCTGAAGACCTCGATTGTCACGGCACGGAGCGCGCCCGCGCACGAACGGATGGTCACAACCCTCCGGGCGTGGAACATCACCGTGGATCAGACCTTCCTTCTCGGAGGAATGGACAAGGGACGCATTCTGGCGATCCTGAAACCGCATATCTTTTTTGACGATCAGGTGGATCCGCATCTGACATCCGCCAGTCAGTTCACGCCCTCGGTGTATATTCCGATCGGCGGCAAACTGGTCGATCCCGGAGAAAAAGGCGGAGAAAAAACGGAATAACAATCTTTTCCCGTTTTTTTTCTTCTGATTTCCCAAAAAGGACTTGACATCGTCTCCTTCCTTATTTATAGTAACAGACCGGAATCCGCGGTGGGTTCCGGATCCAACAGAAACCAAAGAGAAAGGTTCTTCCAAATGAACGAAAAGAAAGAAATCTTCGCAGACGGCATCGGACAGATTCACTTCGCGGGCGGCATGGTTCGTTTCGACTTTGTCACGCTTCAGCCCACGGAAGACGGGAAAGCTCCTGTTCCTCAGGGAACCATCCGCGTCATCATGCCTCCGAACGGTTTCCTCGGCGCCTTCAACTCGATGCAGCAGCTCATTGACAAACTGCTGGAAGCCGGCGTTCTGCAGAAAAACGAAAACGCCAAGAAGTAAAAGAAACGGTAGTCCGCTCAACCGCATGAGTCGTTTCCCATGAAGGAACTTTCCATCACATTCTCTTCCGAGATTCTCCATGAAAATTCGTTTTCGTGGAGTTTCGGCGCGGTTGTCGGCGACGAATGCCGGGATCTGAGGTTCGTGGAACCTTCGAATCCGGAATTCTCCGCGATTCAGCTGAGCATCCGGAACGCCGTCTCCTTCCTGAGGGATGGAGTGTTCTTCCGGATCGCATCTCCGATCGAATCGTGGTGGGCCCATTGCAAATCTTTTTTCATCGACTCTCCGTTCGGGAGAAGGGTGAAAAGGATGACGGCGGTCCTGAGCAGAACCGGAATGCGCACGTTCCGCAGTGCGGCCGGGCGCTTTCCTGTCAGAAGGTGCGCGGTGCAGGCAAATCTCGGAGTCTTTACTCTGTGAGAGTTTTCTTGCAGAGAGGAAAAGATTCTGATTTTTGTCGCGGAACAACCGGAGCTGCCTGAAACTGCATTCGGCTGTTCCGCTTGTTTTGCAGAAAAAGAACTTTCTCTAGATTGAATACATGAAGTCTGAAAAAAGATGTCCTCGTTCAGCATCTCTTTTCAGACTTTTTCTTTTCCGGAACGGGAGGTGTTGAAATGAGGTATGATCTGATTGTGCATGTGAACCGGGAGGAGGATTTCTCCATGAAAGCCGCGCTTGGAGCGGCCGGCAACTATCTGGCGGCTCTTCCGGACGGCAATTTCAAACTGGTGCTTCTGGCGAATGGTCCGGCGGTGAAGTTTTTTAAAAAGGATTCTGTTTATGCTTCGGAAATCGAGCGTCTTCAGCGCTCGCTGCATCTGAGTGTGGTCCTCTGCCGACATGCCCTGGAGGGCAATGCGGTCACGGAGTCGGAGCTGATTCCCGGCTGCCGGATTGTTCCGGCTGGAATTGTGGAGCTGGCCCGATTGCAGGCGGAAGGATTCGCCTATGTAAAACCGTGATTTTTCCCCGGATTTTTCTTTTTTTTCAAGGAGGGGGGACTTGCGTTTCCGGTGTTGTTCATGTATAGTATGTCATGCGGGAGCCGCCTGATTGTGGCTCTATTGTTTTTTCGGGACCTTAGCTCAGTCGGTTAGAGCAGGTGACTCATAATCACTCGGTCGCTGGTTCAAGTCCGGCAGGTCCCACCAGACCATTGGTTGTTAAGGACTTGCGGATGAAAAGATTCCGCGGGTCTTTTTTCTTGCAGGGAGAGAGGGGAAGGGAGCGGAGTATGAAAATTTCAACAAAGGGCAGATATGGTTTGCGGATTCTGCTCGATCTTGCTCTGCATGAGAACAGTTCTCCCAGAATGATCCGGGATATTGCGGAATCGCAGAATATTTCGGAAAAGTACATCAGCCGTCTGATTATTGAATTGCGGAAAGCGGGAATGGTGCAGTCGGTTCGCGGGGCGAAAGGGGGATACCGCCTGGCCCGGATCCCGAAATATCTGACCGTATTGGATGTGGTGGAGGTGATGGAGGGACCGATTGCCATTGTCGACTGCATCGATTCTCCCGGAATGTGTCTGCGACAGGATCTTTGTGCCGCCCGGGAAATCTGGATGCGCTTGAATCGCGAGATCCGCGAGAGTCTGGGAAAGATCTCTCTTCAGGATCTGGTGGATTCCTCCCGGAGAAACTCATCGGATTTCATTGATTACTGTATTTAACTTTTTCATGAGTCCATCGGGGGAGGGGACCGCTTTTTCATTCGCTTCACCGGTCCGGTTCGGGGCATTCTTGAGGGATTCTTTTCCGCGTCCGCCATTCGTCTGCGAATTTTCTTTGTTTCTTCCCGTTTTTCCGGCTCCGCCTTTCCCTCTGCTATGAGAAGGGGGAAAAGTGGGGGGCTGTTCCGGAATTTCCCGGAAAATTTTCTTTTGCGGTGTTTTTTTCTCTTGACAAAGGAAAATATTTAGTTATATTACTAAATATCAGGAGGAGCCATGTTGAAATTTGATAAAAACTGCTGTCGTCATGAAGCGGAAGTTTTCAAGGCGCTCGGGCATCCGACTCGGCTCTGGATTGTCAAACAGCTGGCGGATGGTCAGGAGCACTGTGTCTGCGAATTCGTCGAAGCGGTTGGAATCCGGTTTGCCACCATGAGTCAGCACCTTGCCATTCTGAAAAATGCCGGGATCATCATTGACGACAAGCGGGGCAAACAGGTCTTTTACCGTCTTGCCTGTCCGTGCATCCTTCCGGTTCTTCAATGTCTCGGGGAAAAGAAGCAGCTGTGACTTTTTCAGACCTTTTATTTCGTTTTTAAGCTAAATAAATAAAGGATTGGACAAAAATGTGGAAGGCACAATGGAAATGGCTGGTTGGCCTTACCGGTGGATTTCTCCTCTGCTACTATCTGCCGGTTGGAACAGAACGGTTCAACCATGCGGTGATGGAATCGCTGGAGCTGGTGAAATGGTATGCCAGGGAACATGTTCTGCTCTGTCTGGTTCCGGCATTTTTCATTGCCGGAGCCATTGGCGTATTCGTGAGTCAGGGCGCGGTCATGCGATACTTGGGGCCAAGAGCGAAAAAGTGGATTGCCTATCTGGTTGCATCCGTTTCCGGTACAATTCTGGCGGTCTGTTCGTGTACGATTCTTCCTTTGTTTGCAGGGATTTACAAGATGGGAGCGGGACTTGGCCCGGCATCCGCCTTTCTCTATTCCGGACCGGCCATCAATATCATGGCGATTGTGTTGACCGCCCGGGTGCTGGGAATGGAAATCGGAATCGCCCGGGCTGTCGGTGCGATCGGGCTCTCCGTTGTGATCGGGGGGTGCATGCACCTGATTTTCCGCAGAGAAGAACTGGAAAAAGCGCGTATGACTGCCGATCTCGCGGATACGGAATCCGGACGCCCGCTCTGGCAGAATGTTCTGTTCATCGGCAGCATGATTGCGATTCTGGTCTTTGCGAATCTGGGAAAATCCGAAGATTCCGGAGCCTTGTGGATGGTTTTCTGGCGTGTCAAATGGTATCTGACGAGCCTTGCCGCTCTTGTGCTCGGATTCATGCTGATCCGGTATTACGGCATGAAGTGGTGGAAACTGGTGTGTATTGCCGTTCCGGTTGCGGTGCTGGCCTTTCGGTTCCCGGACAAACCGTTGCTGGCGTTCACGGCGGGATTTCTCGGAGTCGGGGCATTTACAAGCACAGAAAAAGAGGGGGAACTCCGAAACTGGTTTGAAACCAGCTGGGATTTTGCAAAAAAGATCATGCCGCTTCTGCTCTTCGGCGTGCTGATTGCCGGTCTGCTGCTGGGGCGCGTCGGGCAGGAAGGGCTGATTCCGTCTGAATACGTCGGCAAACTGGTCGGAGGAAATTCCTTGCTTGCCAACTTCTTTGCGGCATTTGCCGGGGCATTCATGTATTTTGCCACCTTGACGGAAGTCCCGATTCTCGAAGGGTTGATCGGGGCCGGCATGGGGAAAGGTCCCGCACTGGCGCTGCTGCTGGCGGGGCCTGCGCTCTCTCTGCCGAATATGCTGGTCATCAACAGCGTGATGGGGTGCCGGAAAACGGTTGTATTTGTTGCTCTGGTGATCCTGTTTTCCACGCTTCTGGGATTTTTCTATGGGACTTTGTGAAAAAACGGGACAGATCCTGATCCTCAACAAAAAGGAAATGACATCATGAATACATTGCTGGATACTTTGGATTACTTCAGTTTTATTTTTCTGGAGCTGGTGGTGCTATTTCTTTCGATCAGCACTGTGATTTCCCTGATTCTGCAATATGTTCCCCGGGAGAAATTCGGCCGATATCTTTCCGGTCGGAGCGGATACCTGATGGCCGCACTGCTTGGAAGCATCACTCCGTTCTGCGCCTGCTCGACCATTCCACTGACATTGGGACTGCTGAATGCCGGAGTCGCCATCGGTCCGATTCTGACGTTTGTTCTGGTCTCTCCGCTTCTGAATCCGATCATTGTCGGCATGGTCTGGACCTTGATGGGAGGGAAAGCGTGCCTGATCTACTTTTTCGCCTGTTTCTTCTCGGCCATGGCGGGAGGCTGGCTGATGAAACTCTTTCATGCGGAACGATATGTGCGCAGATTCGCGGAACCGGGAACGAACTGCTGTTCCGGAGAAGAAGCGTCGGAACCGGTTGTTCCCGCCACATTCAGGGACAAGCTGAAAAAAGCGTTTTCTGACGCTTACGGAGATTTGCAGCGCGTGCTGATTTATCTGATCGTCGGTACCGCGGTCGGAGCGCTCATTTACGGATACATCCCCCAGGAGTGGATCGTTTCGCTGGCCGGACCGGAGAACCGGTTTGCGATTCCTCTTGCCGCGCTGGTGGGGGTGCCGCTGTACATCCGGGCGGAAAGCGCGATCCCGATCGGGCTGGCGCTGGTGCAGAAGGGGATGAGTCTCGGCGCGGTGATCGCTCTGATCATCGGCGGAGCAGGCATGGCGATCCCGGAAATGTCGATGCTGCTGAGCCTTTTCCAAATGCGGATCGTCGCGGCGATTGTCGCCTTGATTTTCTTCACCGCGGTGATCGGCGGTTATCTGTTTGACGTTCTATTGATCGGATTATAAAACAAGAAGGAGCAGGAAAAATGACAAAAATTCAAATTCTCGGTTCAGGCTGTGACAAGTGCAGAAAACTCGCTGCCAACGCGAAACTGGCGGCGAAACGGCTTGCGATTCCCTTCGAAATGGAAAAAATCGAGGACATCAATCAAATTACGGCCTTCGGTGTTATGATGACTCCGGCATTGGCGGTGAACGGAAAAGTCGTCAGTTCCGGCAAGGTGCTTTCGCCGGAGGACATTGCCGCAATTCTGAGCTCTCCGGCTTGCGATTGCGGCGGCCAATGCCCTTCTCCCGAAACGAAACCGGCGGAATCCTCCTGCTGCTGCGGGAGCCCGGCAAAATCCGCATCCTCCTGCTGCTGCGGGAGCCCGGCGAAATCCGCGTCCTCCTGCTGTGGAGGCGGAAAGAAAAAAATCCTGACCGTTCTCCTGCTTCTTCTTGCAGCGGCGTGCATTCTCTTTCTGCTCGTTCGACAGTTCCGAGGCGCGTGACCCGGAGCTTCGTTGCAACGGTCTGCGGACAAGGCCTCTTTTCCAGAAAGAATGAATGAAACCGGTCGAGACAAAGAGGGATTTCCTTCGACAAATTGGAAATGGACTACCCTGCTTCGGGACGAGCTCTCCGACCTGATTTCCGTTCTGTTTTTCCGGAAAAACGCACGTTGATTTTCCGGAAAGAAAAGTTATATTTCCCCGTCTGCAAAAGAAAGTTGCTATGGTAAAAGAAAGCAGGTGTAAATTGTAAAAAAAGATGGCTGAACCTAAAAAAGTGTGCTACTGAGAATAAGGCGACGACGTGAAAGGATCACGACTCGCAACAGAAACCAC
>CALXRL010000005.1 GCA_944390735.1 uncultured Victivallales bacterium
GCTGGATTGTTGAGGTTGCGCATTCGTGGTTCAACAGATTTCGCAAACTGCTCGTTCGATATGAAAAGAGCAACTCGTCATATGAAGCTTTGCTACACCTTGCCGCAACGGTTATAATTTATCGAAACCTTGCTGTTATTTAGGGATAGGTTCTAAGTATCCCAATTCAAAATTTCGTTGGATCTTTGTCATCTTTGGGATTGCATTCTGCATTCTTGGTATTGCCTCAATCGCAAAGGGTGTTCAGATGGCATCGATTACCGGAGCCAGTTCGATTTCCTCCAGTTATACCACTCCCGCTGCAGTACTGCTTTGCGTCGGAGTGTTCTGTGCCGTTGCGCCATTCTGCAAGAAGAAATAAACTTTTTGGCATTTGTAGAAATTGTCGCCTCTTCTCCGGTTTGAGCCATAAATCAGAGCTCCTTCTGAGGTTGAATTGAGGAAAACTGAAAAATCTTCAATTTGAGATAGAATACGTCTTGAAAGCCATATGCCTGGCGAATGAGCCGTCGAAATCCTGTTGTTGAAGCCTTCGGTCAATACATTGCTCCTTCGGTCGAAGGTGTCCCAATAGGCGATGATTCCGAGAAATTTCTCGCGGATCGTCTTTGCCATGGCAATCAGCTCTCTGCTTTGACATATTGTCTCCGGAATATATCCCTGCCGTTCATTCATCTGCCTGATGACGTGAAAGTCGTCGAATACGATTCGAGCCTTTGGAAAATGCGCCCCCATCCAACAGATGGAAGCATTGGACATATCCAGCCATGCCAACGACTTTTCACGTCTTCTTGCGCAATTGCTGCGATAATCCATCCAGCGTGGAAACGCCCTTTCCGTTTCCGACGTGAATCACAGTTCCGCTTTGCAAGTCACGAACAATCGTCAGGAAGCGGAAGGTTCGATCAGAATTCCAGCCGATACTGCGACGGAGGCAGGCTTGGCAATACAATCGATGAATCCTGATCGCGAATGCGAACGCATTCCTTTCAAACTTTCAAAGAACCTCATCGCGGACATTGAAATGCTTTGCGCTTCATAATCCAAATCAATTTTCCTTTCCAATATTCGAATCTCTTATGTTGAAAGCCGCGAATTTTCTGTGCACTGTGAAGCAGTGTGGTCAACATTTTGCCTCCTTGTTTTTCGTTTTCTAAGGCAAAACGACAAGGCTAAGATCGACTTTTTCCATCTATTCAGATTTTCAAAGCCTATTTTGAGGCAAATCATGGCTCAAACCGGAGATGGACCCATGATATTGCTTAAAAATCTCCCAAATAAATCCGGAGAATCAACGATCCCACCTGTCTCGGCAAAGGAAAATCTTACCACGACGTTTAAGTTGCAAGAAAAGGCGTTCGAATGGATTTCTTCTCTGCTGCGGATCAAGTTTCCTGTCTCACTTCCACTTGGATTCCACAACGCGAGTTTGAAATCACAAATATGGCATAATTTCAAAATAACGAGTTGAAAAACGAACAAGAGGCGTTAGAGTATTTTTCAGCAGAAAATCATGGATCGGAATCGCTGCTGCACTTCTGGTCAGGCAGGAGGAGTTCCGGCCTTCCAATGACGACATTCTGATGGCCGGATCATCACCGCGATTCGGACTCTTTTCAGGGGAAAGCGTTTCACAGCCCTTTCTGGAAAGCCCCTGTCGTCTTTGCAGGGAGAGTGCCGCATGTTCGAAATTCTCCGATCCTGAATGTAATGAGCCAGAAAAACAATTCCGGAAGCCTTATGAGAGAAGTCACAATTAACGATGTGGCACGGGAGGCTGGCTGCTCCAAGGCGGCGGTCTCCTATGCCATCAACCGGACTCGGCCGATAAGTCCGGCTGTGAGAAAAAAAGTGCTGGAAGCCGCGGAACGTCTCGGATATCATCCATCCGGGAAACGGAATTCGCCCAGAAAAAAGTCCATTGCTCTGCTGGTCCGCGGAGATTTTCCCGTCGGGGATGAACCGGCTTTCACCTTTCATCATGAGATCCTCCGCAGAGGATATGTCCCTCAGATTTTTCTGTGTGATACGGATCCGGATGCGCTGAAAACGGTTCTTGGCGCCATCGGAAACGATCGGAATATTGCCGGAGTCATCAATGCGGTTCCGGATATCGGAAGCTTGAATCTGCTGAAATACTGCCGGGAGCTGCCGTCCTTCATCTATGCGCGCAACGGCTGCATGCTCTGCTCGGTTCACTGCAATTATACGCATCGGATGCGTCTGGCTCTGGCTCATCTGCACGCGCTCGGCCATCGCAGGATCGTGTTCTTCATCGATGCCGCAACAACAGACAAGCCGCAGATGATTGACAATCTCGCCTTTCTGAAAGAGTTTTGTCTCTCTTCCGGCATGGATGCCGGCATTGTGGAGCATCCCGAGCGGCGGGATAACTCCCTGCTGTTTCCCAAACTGGACCGGGAATGGAAAAACGGAACTACCGCCGTTCTTGCATGGAATGCCTTTTTTGCCTCCATGATTTATCAATGGGCGTATGAACGGGAAATCCGGATTCCGGATATGCTGTCGGTTCTGGCATTCTGCGACGCATTCAGCGCGCAGGGATTTGCACCGCCTCTGACTTCTGTCCAGATCCCGACGGAACAGCTGGTCCGTTATACGGTCGATGCCCTTCTGGCTCGTATCGAAGACCGGAAAACCGAAGATGTCCTCCTGCATCCATTTCTTTCTCCCGGATCGTCCACCGCTCCGGCATTGAAAAAGTATTGAACAAAAGCAGATTTTCCTGCGCGACCCTCTTTTTTCCTTGAAACGATTCCTCTCTTTGGATATTTTTGTGTTTCCAAGGAGTTATTTCAATGGATGGAATCATTACGGAAATTCAGCATGCGTCGATTCATGACGGACCCGGCATCCGGAGTGTCGTTTTTCTGAAGGGGTGCCAGATGCACTGTTTCTGGTGCCACAATCCGGAAGCCATTCGAAAGAAGATTCAGATCTGGTTTCAGGAGAAAAAATGTCTGCACTGCGGAGCATGCTTTTCGGTCTGTTCTCTGCATCAGCTTTCGGAAGGAGAACATCGGATTGATCGGGAGCGGTGCACTGGATGCGGACGGTGTGCAAATCGGTGTTTCTCCGGAGCTCTTACTCTTTGCGGGAAAAAAATTTCTGTCGAAATGGCGGTGGAAGACCTCATGCAGGACGAACTCTTCTACCAGGCATCCGGCGGCGGGATCACCCTGAGCGGCGGAGAACCCGGCATGCAGCCGGAGTTCTCGGAGGGAATTCTGCGCCAATGCCGGGCGCGGGGAATCCATACGGCGCTGGAAACCAATCTGGCATATCCGGAGTCGATACGGAAAGTCCTCTGTGAGGAAGCGGATCTTGTCATGGCGGATCTGAAACAGATGGATCCCGGAAAACATCGGGAGGGGACCGGATGCGGAAACCGGCAGATCCTGGAAAATCTGCGAAGAATGGACCGGCCCCTGATCCTGAGAACCCCGCTGATCCCCGGATTCAATGATGATACGGAGTCCATCCGCCGGATCGCGGAGTTTGCCGCTTCGCTGAAACCCCTTCTTTATTATGAACTTCTGACGTATCATCCGCTTGGATGCGGAAAGGCGGTGCATCTTGGAATGAAGTCCCGGTGTGTGCCTCTGCCGGAAATTCCGGAAGAGAAAATTTCGGAGTTGACAGAGTCTGCCGCCGCAGTCGGCATTCCGCTGTACCGGAATGGAAAGGAATGGAGAATATGAAGAGTTTCAGAATGACTCGTTATACGGGACAGATCACCCGTCTGGTCGCCAAAAAGAAGGAACAGGTGCTGGAAAAACAGAGGAAACTCGGGAAAGCCGACGAGGATGATTATGGATATGTGCTTCCTCCGGAAGATTTTATGACCCATTTTCATTTTCCGGAAGTCGACGAAAACGGCTCTTTCCACGGGGTCCGGGCATGGGCGAAGAATTTCCGGGCCCTGATGGAGGCGCATCCGGTCTATGTGGACGCGGACGATGCTCTGGCGGGACGCTGGATGTTCATGATGTCCCGCATGAGAGCGGGATACCAGCTTGCCCTGGCGCCGTTTCCGGCGGATTATTCGTTTCTGCATCGCGATCAGGAACGCTATGACCTGACTCATGGAATCGGCAAGGATGCGCATTTTGCTCCCGACTACCGGATCGGACTCGCACTCGGCTGGGGAGGATTGACAGACAAGATCCGCAAATCGCTGAAGGGACTCGCGAAGGATGAGGAGGCAGCCGAACTCCTGCAGGCGGAACTGGATGTGCTGGCCGGAATCCGAAACTGGATTCATCGGACGGCACTTGCGGCGGAAGGGGAAGTGCGGAGGATCAATCTCAAACTGGAAACGGAAGCTCCGGAAACTCTTCAGGAGGCATGCCAGTGGATCGCCTGGTTCAACATGGCCTCGCGAACCTATAACCGCGACGGAGCCGGAGGACAGCTTGACGAGATTCTCAGGCCCTATTATGAACGCGACATCGCCGCCGGAAGAATTGACGATGAGGATGCGGTTTACTTCATTGCGTGTCTGCTTCTGAACGATCCGCACTACTATCAGATCGGAGGGCCCGACCGGGAGGGGAACGATCAGACCAGCCGGATCTCCTATCTGATTCTGGAAGCGGCGCACCTTCTGAAAATCTCCTGCAATCTGACAATCCGCGTGCACGACCGCATGGAGGAGGGCCTTTTCCGGCGCGGAGTGGAAATCCTGCTGGAAGACCGGCTCGGGTATCCGCGATTCTCCGGAGACAATGCCCTGATCCGCGGATACATGCGCAACGGATATTCCGCGGAACAGGCGCGGGAACGCATCGCTCTCGGCTGCAACTGGATGAGCATTCCCGGACGGGAATATACACTTAACGATGTGGTGAAGATCAATCTGATGAAGGTCTTCGAGGTCGCATTCAACGAAATGGCGGAATCCGGGCAATGCTCTCTGGAGACGCTTCATTCGGGATTCCGAAAACACCTGGCGAAGGCTGCGCTCTGCATTGCGAAAGGAGTGGATTTTCATCTTGCCCATCAGTATGAAAACGAACCGGAACTTCTGCTGAACCTGCTCTGTCACGGTCCGATTGAAAAAGGGCGGGACGCCTCCCATGGAGGAGTTGAATTTTACAACATGGCATGCGATGGAGCGGGAATCGCCGTCGTCGCGGACAGCTTTGCCGCGATCCAGACCCAGGTCGTGGAACATAGACGGATCTCCTGGAAAGAGTGCATCGACGCTGTCCGAAGCGATTTCCGAAATGCGAACGGGGAACGGATCCGTCTCCTTCTTGCATCGTCGCCCCGGTACGGTCATGGAGGGACCTGTGCCGATGAGTGGGCGGTCACCCTGATGCGGGATTTTGTGGAATCGTTTCCGAACCGGCGTCATACACCGGAGGGCCGGCTTATCATACCCGGTCTGTTCTCATGGGCGGATTCGCTCCGCTTCGGGAAAACGGTCGGGGCCACGCCGAATGGTCGACATGCGGGAGAACCATCCTCGCACGGAGCAAATCCATGTCCCAACTTTCGCAGGGACGGCGCGGTCACCGCAATTGTCAAAGCGGTCGCCTCCCTTCAATGCGGATATGGCAATACCTCCCCGCTTCAGCTGGAACTGGATGATTCGTTTCTGAACGGAGAAAAGACGGTCGACCGCCTCATGGCCCTCTTCCGCGTGCATTTCCAACTGGGCGGGACTCTGATCAATGTCAACATTGTTCATGCGGAGACTCTGCGTGCGGCTCAGAGGAATCCGGAGCTTTATCCGGATCTCATTGTCCGTGTAACGGGGTTCACTGCTTATTTCATCATGCTTTCTCCCGAATTCCGGGAGTTTGTCTGTCAACGAATCCTGAAGGAGGAACAATATGCCTGAACAGGGGAAGCTGCGACTGGCCGTTCTCGGCTGCGGAATGATCTGCCAGGAACACATGCAGGGGTTTGCCGAGTTGAAAAACAAGGTGGAAATTGTCGCTGCGGTCGATCAGAAGGAGGAATGCCGGACCGAAGCGCACGAACGCTGGGGAATTCCGGAAAACGCGCTCTTCGCCGACTGGAATACCATGCTGGAAACGATTCATCCGGATGCGGTGGATCTCTGTCTGCCGAATTACGAACATTTTCCGGCCGCCATGGCGGCGATCAGCGCGGGATGCCACGTGTTCTGTGAAAAACCGCTCGGAATGAACGTGAACGAATGTGAACGGATGATTGCCGCCGCCGAAGAAAAACAGCGGAAACTGGCGGTGGGATTCCAGCAGGAGTACTGTCCTTCAACAGAGATTCTGGTGAATGCCCGGAATGCGGGATTCTTCGGGGAACTGCGGTTTGTTCACGGCTCGCTGATCCGTCGCCGCGGCATTCCGAACTGGGGAACTTATTACAGGCGTGAACTGGGAGGAGGACCCGTTCTGGACATTCTGGTGCATCTGCTGGATGTCATTACGCATGTCTGCGGCCGCCCGGAACCGGAGCGTCTTTCGGCATCGTATTTCTACGGAGAGGGGAAGCAGCCCTGCGCGGTCTTCTGTCCGACTCCGGACTGGAACAGCCGCGACTACAACGTGGAAGATCTCGCTGCTGTTCAGATTGCCTTCCGGAACGGACTTGTTCTTCAGCTGGAAAGTTCCTACGTCAACCAGATCCGGGAGGATTGCGTGTATGACTTCAAACTGAGCGGGAGCAAAGGCGGAGCCTGGTGGCGGAACGGAAAAGCGCCCGAACTGTATACCGACGCATTCGGAGCGATGATGAATCTGACTCCCGCCTATCTTCCGTCGCTCGGACGGCCCGACATGTTCCGGAAAAAACTGGACAACTGGATTCAGGCCTGTCTGGAAGAAACGCCGCTTCTTCTTCCAGGAGAAATCGGACTTTACATTCAGCGAATGCTGGATGCAATCGCACGTTCCGCACAGGAAAACAGAGAAATTCCATTGTAAGGAGAGACAGGAATGAAAAAACTCAATGTCGCACTGGTCGGCTGCTGGCATCCGCATGTCCCGCGCTACTATCCCATTCTTCAGAAACGGGAGGACACCGCCTTGAGCTGCGTCTGGGATTCAACGCCGGAACGGGGAACGGAGTGGGCGCGGAAACTCGGCGCGCCCTTTGTCGCGGAGTATGATGAACTGCTGAAACGTCCGGATGTGGATGCGGTCTGCATTGTCGCGGAAACATGCCGCCACGCGGAGCTGATGAAAAAAGCGGCGGAAGCTGGAAAACACATCTTTACGGAAAAAACATTTACCATGACAATGGCGGAGGCGGCCAGCGTGCGGGATGCCGTCAGAAAAAACGGCATCCAATTCGGCATCGCATACATTCGGGCGACGACGCCCGCGTTTGTCCTCGGGAAAAAACTGATGGATTCCGATCTCCTCGGCGATGTGAACATGGTCCGGATCCGCAATGGAGTGGACGCCTCGAAAATGAAGGATCTTCCGCCGGACTGGTTCGACAAACGGATCGCGGGAGGCGGCGTATGGATCGATCTCGGCTGTCATCAGATGTATCTGATGGACTGGATGCTGGGGGAGCCGGAGGATATTTCCGTGAATGCCGTCAACTGTTACGGACGGGCGGTGGAGGACAATGTCTGTGCGGCGGTCCGCTTCAGAAACGGAACGTTGGGAGTCGCGGAGTCGAGCTGTTCCACCTTCTATTCTCCCTACATGTTTGAAATTTACGGAAGAAAGGGATCCTATCTCTGCCGCATCGACATGCCGGAATCCGAGATCCAGCTGGAAGCGGAAAATCTGGAGAAACTCCGTGCGCTTCTTCCCGATGTGAATCTGAAGGTGAAAATCCTCGGCGGAAACGTCAGCAATGCATCGGTCAATTCTCTCTTTGGAGCGCGGGCCGTTGTGCGCGTTCCGGTTGCAGAACTGCCTGCGGAAAAGGAACCGATCGAACTCTGGCTGGACAGCATTCTTTCCGGAGGGAAAAATCCTTTTGACATTGACTGCGGCTGTCGTCTGACTCGTCTGATGGAAGGCGGATGCCGTGCTCTGGCGGAAAAGAAAACCGTTCATTTTTAAATTCCGCATTGGAATTTCATTGAACAAAGAAAGTTTTTCAGAAAATGATCATCCGGCAGCATTGTCAGAACGGGAGATTTCATTTATAATATTTTTAACCGATTGATAACTCGAAAAAGGAGAAAGAACCATGAAATACCGTGCAGAATCCTGTTCCGCTTCCAGGGGTTCTTTATTCACATTGATAGAACTCCTCGTAACGATCAGTATCATTGCCATTCTGGTGGCGATCCTGCTTCCCGCGCTTCAGAAAGCTCGGGAGCATGCGCGGAAAAGCGGCTGTATCAGCAATCTCCGTCAACAGAGTCTGATTCTCTGCGCATACAATGACGCAAGCGAAGATTTCATGCCTTTGGCCTCCTGCGCCGGAGCGGTCGCGCCTTTTGTGGCACACAAGGAATGGCCGACACAATATCTGCTGCTGGGACTCATCAAAGAGCATCCCCAGTCCAGTTCTTCGGAGAAGGCTCCGGAAGCGATGTGTCCCCGCGGGAAAGTCGCCTATCCACAGGGAATCTGGAGATGTCCATCCGCCTCGATTGTTTCGGATCTCGGATGGTACAACAATCGAACGCATTATGGGATGAGCGCTCTTTTTTCCGCACCGGTTTCCGAAGGACGAAACATTTTCAAGCGGGGCGAGAGCCGATACATGGGAAATACCGTCCGGCAGCAGTCAAATGTTATCGTCTTTGCGGACAATGTGGGAATTCCCGGCGACAATAACACGTTCAGCGGAGTGATTTATCCGAATTCCCCAAATGCGGATGAAAAGAAAACGTTGGGCTACCGACATAATCGAATGGCGAATGTTCTGTTCATGGATCTGCATGTCGGGAGTCTTCCCATGCGTTATCCGGTAGAGGAAAGGTATCGCTATTGAAGGAAACCCCAGGAAAACTCATTCCAATCGTCCCCTGTTCTCCGCTTCAATTTTCAGGATTCCCGGGAAGGTGGAAAAAAAATCAGCTTCCCGGATTGACTCCGGAAGCCAAACGCTCCCTTTTGATGCGGTTTGAACACAGAATGAATCCACATCCCAAGGAGAGGTGGAACGGTTGACTGATGAATGTCCTCTCCGGAACAACTCTTCCTTGTTGATCTCAGGGATGGAACTCAAAACATCTGTGATGGGAACCAGGTTCGAATATCGAAACCCTTATTATGAGAAGGAATTTTCTTATGAAAATTAAATGTTTACCGGCTTTCATGCTGGCACTTGTGTGTCTTTCCCTTTCAGCGCAGCAGTACAGTGACAAACACTTTGATCCGGGCCGGATGAAAGTGGGACAGAACTGGATGCCGAACTCGGATTTCTGGAGCAGTCAGAAAGAGAAAATCCGAAGAATCATTGTCGCGGATGACTCCTTTTCCGGCGGACGCGCGATGGAAGCCATATTCCCGGCATTGAATGAAAGACAGGCGTTTCATTGCCGTCTGGATCCGGCGCCTCCGGACGCCACCGGATTGGAATTCGAACTTCAGCTCCGGTCCGGGACGGCCCCTGCCTATGTGGAATTCACACAGAAAAACAGCGCGGGAGGAGAGAACATCTTCCGCTTTTCTCTTCCCGATCTTCCGGTCGGAAAGACCATCAGAATCCGAAAAGACTTTGCCTCCTTGAAATTCAGCAGCAGTCATGGAAAAGCTCCGAAAAGCGATCGCTCTTTTCTTACAGGCCGCATAACGGGCATGGATTTTTACTTCAAACGAAATCAGGAATCGGCAATCCGACTCGGCTCCATTCGCTTTTACCGGGGAAAGGAATCCGTATCGTCCGGAAGGAACCTTCTTCCCTGGGATCCCGACTTCGAAACAGGTCCGTCGGGATTCCTGTCCGTGGACATGAAACAAAAAGTGAAAACGGGTGATGGAGGATTTCAAAGTCGTCGCTCTCTTGATGTTGTCTCTCCCACGACATCGAGTCTGATTCCGGAAGTGATCCGCTCCGACCGGGAATACCGCCTGAGTTTTTATGCCAGGGGAAAACCGGGAACACGCGGCTCTGTCACCTTTCTCAGTTTTCATTGGCGGAACTGCGGAAGCTCAGAATTTTCCCTGACCGATCAGTGGAAACGTATCATTGTCCGGATTCCGCCATATTCGAATGCGCATCCGAGCCATCGAATTCTTTTTCAGCCGCGGGAAGCTCCTTTTTCTGTCGACCGCGTTCAGCTGGAGGAAGGGACTTCCGCCACGGAGTTCGTCCATCCGTTTCCGATCACCCTGAATGCGACAACCGGGGCTCCCGCGGAGATCGTGACAACAGAAGAACTCCCGGTTTCATTAAAAGGGTCTGTTTTTCTTGCACGACCGGGTTCTTCCCAGATTCTTCTAAAACTCTATTGGAATAAGAATCTGATTGAAACAAAAGCAATTCCATCGGATCAGGCCTTGACTTCCTTTACATTTTCCTGTCCGTTTGCCCGGGAAGCGGGATATTATCCTTGCAGAATTGAGGCACAGACAGTCAAAGGGGAAAAACTGGCACAGCAGTCCGTTCCCTTTCTTGTTACGGAGCCTTTTCCGAAGGGAGGAGACTACTACGGAATCATGTCCGGTCCCATTGAACTGGCCGCTCTGCGTCGGATGGGGGTATCCCTTCTTCGGAACAATATTGAAATCTGGAAGGACCGGGAGAAAAACGGTCCCCGCATGAACTCTCCGGAAGAGCTCTCCGGCGGACCTGTGTACGGTTCGGATTTCCGGTTTCTTGGAACGCTCTATAATCTTGCGGAAATTCCTGTCTGGGCACGTCGTCCCAACAGCCGGTTTGCCGATCCGGAAAAGTTCGCCTCCTACCTGGAACGGCTTCTGGAACGGAATGCGAAAAAAGTGACCGCTCTGGAAATGGATAATGAAATTGATCTCTCCTTTGTCCGGATTCTTGGAATATCGCGGACGGAGGTTGTTCAGCGCTACGGAGAACTTCTGAAAAAAGCCCACCCCATTGCCCAAAAATACGGGATCAAGCTGGCGGTCAGTCCGGCAACCGGACCGGAATTCACGGAACAGCTTTTCCGTTCAGCTCATGAATCCTTTGATATATTTGCAGTCCATCCGTATGTGTATCCCAGAACGATTTCTCCTCTCGGATACGATTGTGCGAATCCGGAATCCGGAGGATTCCTGTCCAGAATGGATCACATTGTCAAGCTGATTCGTCAATATGGGAACAAACACGAACTTGGAGTCGGCGAGCTTGGATGGAACTTGACAAATGATGCGGATTATTCCTCCCGGGCCGCGGCAATTCAAGCGGCCTATCTGGCGCGATCTTCCATTCTGATGCGGACGTATCCGGAGTGCAGATGGTCCATCTGGTATACGATCTCCAACAATACAGGACAATCGGATTACGGGATTTTCCGAACGGATAACGGAATGCGTCCCCTTCCCGCCGCGGCAGCCTTTGCTCAGGTGGCCCATCTTTTTCAGGGGATGCAGGGTGGTCAGGCAAGACGACTGCTGGATGATGCCCCTCATTATCTCGTGGAATGGAGTCTGGACGGAGAACGCCGTTTCGCTCTTTGGACCAGCGATGAAGAGGCCACGCCCGTATTCCTTTCTCTTCCGAAGATGAAGGTATGGAATCTTTACGGGAGCTCTTTGAACCATCGGAAGGTGCCGTACACAGATATGCCGGTCTTCCTGGCGGTCCCGGAGAAGGAAGGCAATGCGGCGGCGGAATCAATCAAAAAAGAGTTGACTCGTCTCCGTCCGTTTCGCCTTTCGGCTTCCCTGATCTCCCGGAAGGAGGTCCGTCTTCGCGTGTACAGCAACAGCGACCGCGAGCGGAAGGTGACTTTCTCCCTGGAGAATTCCTCTCCCGGAACCTTGATGCTGAAGCCAAGACAGGAAACCGTCTTTTCTCTGCAGCTTTCCCGTCCGATGCCGATTGGACGTTCCATGGATTCTTCTCTTCGGATCTTTTTCGACAACGAGAGCCGGAGTGAAAACCTGCATTTCTCGAAATTGAACCCTGTCGCTTTCCGCGACTGCCATCAAGACTGGAAAAATTGGGATTTCACGAAAAGTCCCGGTGTTATCCTGCTGAACCGGCGCTCCCACATCCAGCCGCCGGACGTCATCCCGTGGAAAGGACCGCAGGATCTTTCCGCCATGCTGTTTTTCTGTTATGACCAGAGCGCTTTTTATCTGTTTGCCTCGGTTAGAGATGACAAACTGGAAGTCCGGGGAAACGGGAAACGCATTTATCAGGGAGATTGTCTTCAATTTGCCATTGATCCCGAAAACGATGCCTGTTCCGGGAAAGGATTTCAGAACGATTACGAATTCGGTTCGGCATTCGGAAAGGAACCATGGTGCTGGTTCTCTCCGGATGGCGGAAACCGGCCTGCCCGCTACGAAAACCTTATCACTCGCGCCGAGGACCGAACCCTGTACCGAATCCGGATTCCGTGGAAACAGCTTTCTCCTCTGCGGCCGGTTCCCGGAAATGTTTTCGGTCTTTCCATCGTCATTCCGGACTGTGATGGCGGAAATGTCCAGTTCCGTCTGGAATATGGAGGCGGGATTGCCGCGGGGAAAAATCCGGCCTTGTTCCGGAAAATGACGCTTCTCCCACCCGTTCAGGGGAAATAAGACAAAAGCCTTCCCCGAGATTGCTGTCATGGGCGGAGAAGCGCAAGAAACGGCAGTCAGGGGCTCAAGCAGCCTGACAAGGAATCAGAACGGGGCCTCATCGGGGAATTGACATGCAATCAAGAAGGTTCCATCCGGCACAAACATCCGACAGGGGCGGTCCACGGAGCCGCCCGCTCCCACCTCATCGGCCTTCCCTGTCTGATGAAATTTACCAATGTTCGGAAGCTCCTCAACGGCAGAAATCCGTATGCTCCTGACAGCAATTGGCAAATAGTCGCGGAAAAACAAGGAATGAGCTCGAATCATCTCCGTTGAGATCCGTTAACGAATCCGCCATTCCTTTTTTCCGCAGACGGCAAAACAGAGACAACCATTGGTTACCGATCAAACGGTTCATTATCGCATCTGCCGATACACGAAAATCTTCCGTTTTTCAAACATTTCCGAGTCTGGCGAACAACAGAATTTGATCTTTTGCTTTTTCATTCCAGCTGGAGAGCATAGCCGGAAAACTCCCGGATCCCCGAAAGGATGAGTTTTCCGGGAAGCTGCTTCAGAAGAGTATTCGCCGGAAGAAACGAATGTTTCACTACGTTTTCCGTCGGAATCTCAATGGTCTCCGGAGAACCTTCAAAGGTATGAATCAGAATGACTTCCGATCCTCCAGAACGGAATATCACCTGTTGAAATCCTTTTGGAGCATTCTGAGAGAGATTGAAAAGCCGTCGCCGGATTTCATGCGTTCCGCAACAGATTGTCCTTTTCGTCTGCTGATAAAACTCCAGGGCATTGTCCAGGATGCCCCGCTGGCCGGGAGACAGTTCGGCGATATCACCGGAAAGACATAAGCGCCCGAGCATTCCGGCGGTCAAGGTGTAAAACTCCCGATCCTCCGAGTCCTCTTTCCGCAAGACCGCCCAGACTTGATTCCACCTTGCGGGAATCATGCGCAATGTATTTGCGGCAATCAGAGGAATTGCAACAGATTCATGCGCATCGGAAAAACTCGCCATGTCGCCGAGACGCATCCAGGCCGGGGTCAACCGGTGCTCCCCGGAGGCGCAGATCTCAATGGTCACTTCCGGCAACTCCTTCCGGATGTGCTCATAGTATTCCCGAATGGCATCCAAGGCGTCTTCCAGACCTCCGACAGCGGACTGTCCGGGAGAATCCGCACCAATCAGATCCGCATTGTAATCGACTTTCAGATAACCGATATGGTATTCCCGCAACAGGGAGATCATTTTCCGGTCGATCCACTCCCGGGCCTCCTTCTTTCGGAAGTCCAGAAAACGCCGCGGCAGAATTTCATACGGCTTGTCGTTCAGACATATCAGGAATTCCTCCGGATGCTGTCCGGGACAGGAAAGCGGAGACGCAACTTCAAATTCAAACCAGATTCCGGGAATGAACCCTTTCCGGCGGATTTTCTCAAGGAAGCCGCGCAATCCTCCATCCGGATAAAGGGAGTTGTTTACAACCCAGTTTCCAAGTTCAGTTCCATCCTTCACAAACCATCCAGCATCCAGAGTGAAATAGCGAACACCGGAGCCTTCCAGAGCCTTCGCCGTTTTCAGTCCCGCCTCCTCCGCTGCCCTTCCCCAGCATGTGCAAAAATCATTGTAGGAGACCGGAAAATCCTTTTCCGCTTCCGGATGCGGGGCCGCATGATCTTCCGTCCACGCATGCAGCCGCTGCAGCGTCTGCTCGACATCTCCCTTGAAACAGGTGAGAAGGGAGGAAATCGAACGAATTGTTTCCCCGGGTGCCACACTTCTCTGCCACCCCGAGTCGCAGTCAGGAGAACCGCCGGAAAGATTCAGAAAGTCGGAAATCCGGGAGATCTCAATCTGCCATGGACCGAGAGCGGCAATCTGAACGGCCCAGCAGACTCCTTTTTCCGTATCTTCCAGAACAAGACACGGGAAATTCTCATGCAACGGTCTGGAGCCGCAATGACGATAGCGGACACTGCGGCCGTAAAACGGAGCCCATGCCTGTTCCAGTCCGAGTTCTTCCGCAAAACAGGAAACCATCCGTCCTTCGGCACTCCATCCGCCTAAGAAACGGTGAATCCGGTACGTGTCATTCCCCGCGTCTTTCTGGAAGAGGGAGAGCATTCCGAGAGAAAAACTCTCCAGAAGATCCAGACAAAGCACCTCCCCGCTTCAATTGGTAAATTCCGTAAAAGCCTCAAAATACGGTCTGTCATGAAAACGTTTCAGAACATGACGGAAAGAAAAACGGCCTTTTTCATCGGAAAAATATGTTTCAACCTGATCTTCCGAAATTTTCTGAGAATCAAATCGGACATGCTCCATCGTGGTCGAATATTTCCGGGACGCCCCCGCGTAATTGGCCGTGCTTCCCGGCCTATCGCCCG
>CALXRL010000006.1 GCA_944390735.1 uncultured Victivallales bacterium
CTCCGGGATCCGTTTGCCGAGCTGATGAATACGATAGTATAGTTCCGGGCAGAGGCTGGATTCGCAGATGAATGCCGTGATCCCTTTCCCGATCAATTCGGAAAGCTGTGTGGAATCCTGCAGATACTCTTGTTCCCGGAAACGAGCCGCGCTTCCTCCGGAAGGTTGATGTTCCAGAAGGCTGGCCTCCATTCCCATGTTTGCACAAAAGAGGAGGAAAGCTTTTCTGCGTTCTTCTCCAATCGTATAGAAATCCCCCTCCGATTTTAACATTTTCTGCTGGACCAGACAGATTTTCCGGTGTCCTGAGTTGTGGAATTTTTCCAGAATCTGTTTCATTCCATCCTCTTCATCGCAGAGAACGGAGACCCCTTTTCCGGCGGCGATTCCGTTCATGCAGACATAGGGAATTCCTGCGTTTTCCACTGCGGCAAGAGTCTCCTTTTCATGATTATCCGGGATGAGAAGACCGGAAACTTTCCAGAGCGGAAGCTGATAGAGAAAACGTTTACTGTCACTTCTGCTGCTGAACGAGAAGTTGACAAAGTAGTTGTTTTCCTGAAAGAAGAGACTGGCTTCATCAATCATGTCATCCATGGTCAGTCCGGTGGATTTCGGAGAAGGCGAGTAATAAAGGATGGAGATCTGCTTGTTTTTTTTCTGCTTGATGGCGCTGAAAACCGGATTGGGACGATATCCGCACTCTTCCACTTTTTTCAGGATTCTCTGACGAAGTTCATCTGTAATGGAAAAACTTTGCGTGTAACCGTTCAGAACCCGGCTGATGATCGACGGCGATACGTTCAGTTCCGCTGCTATTTCTTTCAGTGTCATCCGAAAAATCCCTGTTAAAAATCAATCATGAAAACTGTTTTCATGATTTCATTATACTCTAAACATCGCAATTTGTCAAGAGGAGGAAAGAAAATAACGGAAAATTTGCGGTCCGGAAGACGCGAAACGGAAATCCGCAGGGAAAAAATGAGCTTCCGGTATTTTCAGAAAAGTCTCCGGAAGACCTTACAGTATCCCGAAAACAGAGATACATTATCAAAAATTGAAGAGACATGGACATCTGCTGCCGTTCCTGTTCTCTTTTCAGAAAAAGGAAATCGGTAATCCCCAAGCCCGGAGAATACAAATATGGCTGATTCGAAAATCTATAATGACGAGGTTCTGTACTTTTTTGATGAACTGGTTCTGAATTCCGGCGATTTTGCAAACCGGACAACCATCCTGTCCGGAGGTTCCCTGATCGTGGAGGCCGGAGGGATTGCAAACTCCACAAGCATTGAGGTAGACAGCCCCTATGAAGGCATCCGGGAACTGATCGTCCGGGGAACCGCCAACGAAGTCCGGAACAAGGGCGGAACGGTGGAAGTGCTCGACGGGGGAAGTGCCTGGACACTGACGGTTTCCGACCTTGGAATCCTTGCGGTGGAAGAGGGCGGAAGCGCTGTTGACGTCACCATTGAGGATCAGGGAATTCTGCGTCTCTCCGCCGGAGGATCCGTTTCGAATGTCACCGTGGAAGACGGAGGAGCCCTGATTCTGGAAAACGGAGCATCCACGACCCGTCCGATTCTTCAGGAAGGAGGAATCTTCGGCTATGATTTCAACTGCTCGCTGCTGGAAGAACAGGATGGAATCCTGGTCAATGTGCTGAACGCCGGGGAGTCGGAGAACTACCGGATTCAGAAAGAGAGCGTGCAGGTCGTCGGGGATGGTCTTGTTTCCCGGTCCGCGACGGTGCAGACCGGTGGAGTCCAGCAGGTGCTTGCCGGAGGGACCGCGGAGGGAACGCAGGTCGAAAAGGGAGGTTCTCTGATTGTCGAAAGAGGAGGGACAGCGGTCAACATCACGGTTTCACAGTCGTCGGACATCAGTTACGATTTCGGAACGACCGTGCAGGCGGAAACGACCGATACCGGCTCCCGGATTATCTCCACCGCGGACAGCTCATACAACTATTCGGTTACGACGCGTCAGGATGTGCTCGACGGCCAGATTGCGTTCGGCGGTTCCGTTCAGAAGAACGCCGTTCAGAATGTGGAGGCGGGCGGAGAGGCCAGCTATATGACGATCCGGGAGGGCGGAGTGCAGAATGTCCGGGAGGGGGGAAGAGCCAATGTCTCCGAGGTTTTCGGGGAGATGGTGGTCGCTTCGGGCGGCATTGCGAACTATACGGAAGTGAAGGGGGGCGCGCTTACGGTGCAGTCCGGCGGAACGGTCAACAATGCCACAATCTCGATCGGAACCGAAATGAATCTGGAAGCGGGAGCTGTGCTGGGCGGAATCACGCGCGTCACCGGTCAGATTCAGGCGGAAGGTCCCGTGACAGTGAATGGAATTCTGAATTTCAATCTGATTGAACCCGGCTTTCTGCATACCGGGGTGTCGCCGTCGGAGCTGGAGGGGCCGATGGTGAATGACATCTCGCTGTTCGACGGAGCCGCCTTCCAGCTCTCAATCTCTCCGGATGCGGTGGAGGAGGGAGAGTTCCGTCTGGCAGGGAATGCGGCGGATTTCACCGGATCCATCACCGTTGTCGGAGCGAACGATCTGGAGATTTACTACGAGCTTGATCTGACGGACCGGAACTCGTTTTCCCGGAACGGCTACCGTTTCTCGCTCGGGAGGAACGATGCGGAGGAGCTTGTCCTGCAGGTGGAAGCTCTTCCGGCCGGACCGGATACGGAGGCGCCGCTGAAACTCCGGAACATCGAACTCACGGTCTACACGGGGCTCGCAGTGTCCGTCAGCTGGGACGAGGGGGTGGACAACATCGGCGTCACCGACTACGAGATCCGCTATGCTCCTGAAGGAACCTCTCTGGATCAGACTGTTCCGCTTTCCGTTTCGGAGAACTACGAATTTCTTCAGGATCTTCTTCCGGGCACCTACTCCATCCAGGTCCGGGCTGTGGACGCCGCCGGGAACCGGGGCGAGTGGAGCGATGTCCAGACCTTCCGGATCATCGGGGAAACGTTCGAAATTGACGGGATCATCTCGACGGAAATCTGGGGACACGAATTTCTGGAGGAGCTTTATACCGATCCCGAACCGGAACTCTCCAACGATGTGACCGGATTCTATTTTGCCGATGCCGAGAAGCTGAAAACACCTCAGGATCTTCTGTACTGCTGGGGAGCGGCCTCCTCGAACATTCTCACCTGGACCGGCTGGGCGGAAAACTCTCCTCTCCATTTTGCGAACGAGGACGAGGTGTTTGAATACTTCATCGACTACTGGAAAAACGAAGGAGGCATGGAACCGGACGGTTTCTCCTGGTTCTTCAATGGAAGGGGAAACACCGGAACCATCACCGTTCCCGCGGAAGGGGGGAATCTGTTCCCGCAGCTGGATGAGAAAGAGTTCGCCGTGTTTGTGAGTGCCGATCTGGAAACCGATACGCTGCTGTATACGCTGACCGATTATTTCGATGCGGGATACGGCATCGGCTATGCGATCTATTCCTCGCAGGGGCTCTCCCACGCGATTACGGGATGGGGATACGAGGTGGATGAAGACGGAACCGTCTGGCTCTACTATTCCGATTCCGACAGCGACTACTGGGGAGGAAGCGACAATCGCCGCGACGCGGTAAACCGTCTTTCCAAAACCCGCACGGAGGTTCGTTCCGACGGGCGGGTCTATCTGCTGGATTACATGATCGAAGACGCCTATCTCGGTTCGTTCACAGCGCTGAAGCCGTTTGACAAGCTCTTTCTCGGCGAACAGGAGACCTTTGCCGATGCGCGGGAACTGGAATTTCAGGACTCCTCCGTCCTTCGCGGCGGCAATCTGGACGGAGCCGGCGATCAGGACTACTACCGCTTTTCCACCGAGGTGGCCAGCGATCTGGAAATCTCGGTTCTGATGGCGGTCACCGATCCGGCACTTTCCGGCATTCTTCTCTCCATTTACAATGCGGATGGCGATCTGCTTTTCTCCTCCTCTGAAGCCCGGACGGAGCAGACCATTTCGTTCCATACGCAGGCGGATGCCTCCTATTATCTGCTGGTTCAGGGCAATGCCTTCACCGGTGTCGGCTCGACGGTCCCGACCATCGACACCTATTTCATTCAGATTTCGGCGGAGCCGGATGCGGAAGAGCGGAAACAGGCGGGGATTTCCGCGGAAGACGACTCCTGGCAGAAAGCGCTTGCCGGTGAGAATCTTCTGGCGTTCGTTCCGGGAGACAGCGCCACGCTGGAACCGGTGAATCTCTTTTCCGTCAATCTGGAAACGGAATCGGGCGATTCCGAAATCTCCAACTGGGTTGGTCCGGAGGATCCGAAGGATTTGTGTGCTCTCCGGGTGGAAAGCTCCGGGTCTTACAACTTCACGGTTACGGCCGTTGAATCCAGCGCAAAGTTCTCGGTCTACAAACTGGTCGACGACAAGCTGAAGCTGCTTCGCCGGATCTCCGTTTCGCCGAAAACCAAAGAGGACAAACGCGGCGTTTTCCATTTGCTGCTGGATGCGGACACCACCTATTTTGTGGAAATGGCATCTACCGGAAAAAACGAAACCTTCTATAACGTTTCGCTTGATGGAGAAGTTTTTGTCAAGGCCGACAATTCCGATGACTCCGAAGCGGCGGCATGGGCAAATTCACAGAACAAAGTGGAAACCCAAGCAGCGTCCGATCCCGCGGAAATGGTCCGGCTTTCCCTTTTCGGCGAGAACTGGGTCGGATACAACGACGCCAAAGACTTCCGGATTCTGGAGCTGGCCGATGCGGGAGCCTACACCTTCTCGCTTTCCCAGCTTGAGTCGAAAGCCTCCGCAACCTTTTCTCTCTGGGAAATCCTTGACGACGGGAAAAAGAAGAAGATCTTTTCTCTTTCCGGAAGCTCCTCCAAAATCAAGGAGAAGAGCAATGTTCTTCTGGATGCGGGAATCTATCTGGTCTCCTTCGAGTCCGGGAGCTGGAAACGGGGAGCAAACACCGACTACTCCGTCTCCCTCAGCGGAACGCCCTTTGTCAAGGCTGACAATTCCGATGACTCCGAAGCGGCGGCATGGGAAAATGCACTGAACAAAGTGGCAACACAGAAGGCCTCCGATTCTGCGGTCCCCGTTTCGCTCTCCCTCTTTGGAGAGAACTGGGTCGGGTTCAACGATGCAAAGGACTTCCGGATTCTGGAGCTGGCCGATGCGGGATCCTACACCTTCTCCCTCTCTCAGCTTGAGTCGAAAGCCTCCGCGACCTTCTCTCTCTGGGAAATCCTTGACGACGGGAAAAAGAAGAAGGTCTTTTCTCTTTCCGGAAGCTCCTCCAAAATCAAGGAGAAGAGCAATGTTCTTCTGGATGCGGGGACCTATCTAGTTTCCTTCGAATCCAGGAGTGGGAAACGGGGAGCAAACACTGATTACTCCGTCTCCCTCTCCGGGACGGCGTTCGGAAAAGCGGACAACTCAGATGACTCCTGGCGGAGTGCTTCGGAACGGACAGTCGTTTCTGACGGCCGGGTCGGCTATTCCGATCTTCAGGACTGGAGTCGCTTCACGGTGACGGAGGAGAGTGTAGTTTCTCTTCAGCTGACCGGAGTTTCCGGCAATTCCGCCTCGATGATTCTGTATCGTCAGAACAGCAGCGGAGACGTGGAAAAGAGTCCTTCCAAACTTGCCTCCGCGACTGCAAAAGGGTGGGATTGCGGAACTGGAGAAGGAGCTTTCCGCCGGGATCTATTATCTTGCGGTGCAGGCTGTTGGACAGGGTCGGAAAAGCGGCACGACCTATGATCTCTCAATCCGTTTTGACGAACCGGAAAAGCAGGGTCTTCTTGCTTGAGAACGGACTTGCGGTCCGGTTCCCTGAAAACGGAAAAATGCGAGAGCATTTTTCTCGGGTCAAGGACATTGTCCTTGTCGCGGTCCAGCGGCGAGACGCTGGTCGTGCGCAGCACGAAAAAGTGAGGAGAGAAAAGCTATTTCGCCCGTTGGGCGCCCAGCTTGTTCAGCTGGACCGAAGCAGGTCACGGACCTGCACCGAGCCTCCGGCTCCTGCCCTTCGGGTAAAATCTTTTACGCTGGCGCGTCTCCTTTACGCTGTGCGCGTCTTTTTGCGCTGCCGCGTCTCCTTTACGCTGCGCTCGAAAGGCGTTTCGCCCCTCGGGCGACCAGCTTGTTCAGCTGGACCGAAGCAGGTCACAGACCTGCACCGAGCCTTCGGCTCCTGCCCTTCGGGCGAAATCTTTTGCGCTGGCGCGTCTTTCTTTACGCTGTGCGTGGCTTTGTGCGCCGGCGCGTTTTTTCCCCGACACTCCAGCTTGTTTCCATTTATTTCCAATAATCCCGGAACTGTTTCGCCGCAAGAGCAAGATCATGTTCCGGATGTTCCGTCAGAAACTCCATCCCGACATAACCATGAAACTTGTCTTCTGGAACGGATCGGAAAAAAGAACGATAATCAATGGCACCATCCTCCTCCGGAAAACCTCGTCCCTCCAGTCCGGCAACATGAAAATGTCCAATGAACGGAAGTTTGTCTTCCAGATTCTTCAGGGGATCACACCCGCTCTTTCGCATATGATAAATGTCATACAGAATCTTGAAAGCAGGATCATTCAACTGACGCGCCAGCTCCAGCCCGAACCATTCCGTGTCCGCCTGATAATCCTTGTGATCCTCCCCGTTCAGCATTTCAAACAAAAGCCCGACCCCGGATCCGCGCATCTTCTCCAGAAGCCCCCCAAACGCCTCCAGACAGTTTCCAAACCCCTCCTCATCGCTGATTCCACAGCGATTCCCGCTGAAGACAATAATGAAGGCAATCCGATTGCGTATCGCCTGATCCGTCAGAGAGAGAATTTCCGATGTGAGCTTCTCCCGATTCTCTTTCCGGTTGAATCCGTCCGTCATTCCCGGTCCGGAAATGTTGACGATTTCAAGCCCCGCGTTCAACGCATCCTTCTGCCGTTCCGCCGCCACCATTTCTGCTCCCTCATATCCCATGTTCTTCAAGGCCCGGTAATACGATGCCGAATCGGTCCCCTCCTTGAAGAAACACCAGTCAGGCGCACTCAGTTTCCACGGTTTCATTTCTGTCCCTCCTCCCAGTTCACGATCATTCCCATCACATGATTGCGCTCCTCGCAGCAGACCCGATAGATCTCCTCTGGATTCTCCGGACGGAAACGGTGCGTCACCATTCCATCCACCACGATTCTCCGGTCCAGACACATCTGAAAGAAAAGTGGAGCAATGATCTCCTCATTCCATTCCGGACGATCCTGCGGATCATGAGCTCCGACAATGGTCAGTCCCCGCGTAATCACCTCTCCGCAGAGCCGCTGTTCCTCCGGCGTTCCCGTATCGGACATCAGCACCACTCTTCCGAAAGGTCCCGCCGCCTTGAGCGCATGTTGAAACACGGCTGCGCATCCGGTCGACTCCACCACCACATCCGGCAGTTTTCCTCCGCATAAATCACTCAGTTGCGCATAAACATCTTCTCCGATGCCGCGATCAATTGTGATGAAATGTCCCGCGTTCCGGAGAAAACGCAGTCGTTCTCCCGCCGGATCCACCACAATCACCTTCGACGTCCCCGACGCATACGCCCACCGCGCCGAAAACTGACCGATCAGTCCCGCTCCGATCACCGCGACACAATCCCCCAGTTTATAGTTTGCCGCATGGGCTCCCATCGCCGTGATCTTCGCAAATGCGAACCACAGGGAGTCCTCAAAGGAAATCCCCTCCGGAATCCGATGACACTTCTCTTCCGGGACTATGCAGCAGGACGCGTGAGGTCCCCGGGTGATGACGCGATCCCCCACCCGAACCTTTGTCACTCCCTCTCCCACCGCCTCGACGAAGCCCGCGGCCGAATAGCCCGGGTAAAAAGGATATCTCACCCAGCGGTCCCAATGCGTCCCCTCCCGGAACGCCCGCTGGTATACGATTCCCTCCGTTCCCGGACTGAGCATGCTCATCACCGTCCGGACGGCAATTTCCCCTTTGCCGGGAGTTCCCGGATCAAACGTCTCGAGCTCCACCGCATTCTTCCCCGTGAAAACAAATCTTCTTTCCCTGGTCATGCAACTCTCCTTTCTTTTCTTTGACAACGCCATACAGTTTGTTCAATTCGTATTGAATCCTCTTCGGATGTTCCGTTCCGGAGATTTTCTCTTTTTTTTCGGGTTCTGGAGAATAATATATTGCAATAATCACGGCATTCAATATAGTATACCATAGCAGATTTTACTGAAATTATGGATAAAATGACGATGAATCAATTCAGACTTTATTACGAGCCGGGCGGAGCGAAAGCCTCCGGACAAATTCAGATACACTCGCTGGGACTGCATGAACGGATGTCTCCTCAACTTCTCCGCTACACGACGGAAGGCTCCCGCATTCTTCTGATGTTTTTTCATACGGAAGCCTTTTTCAATACCGGTGAAAAAGGGGAGTGTGAATGCGGAAAGCAGTTTATTCTCTGGTCACCGGAACGGACCCGGAACTACGGGAATGCCGAAGAAGCATGGGATCACTCCTGGATGGTGGCGGAAGGTCCCGCGCTGGAACGGGCCCTTGCGGCACATGCCCTCCCGATGAACCGTCCCGTGAAGGCTGATGCCGAACCCGTCTTCGAGCATTACCTTTCCACTCTTCTGGATGAACTCACCGCGCACCGCCATCCGGATGACTATGTGCTGGAACATCTGACCGATCTTTTCCTTTATGAGCTGGCCAGACAGATCCGGAGCACGGAACGACGCGTTCCGGAATCGCTTCTTCGGGCGGAAGAGTTCATGTGGAACAATCTGAACCGTCCGCTGGATCTGGGACGGATTGCCGCGGCGGCTTCGCTTTCCGTCTCCCGTTTTACGGAGCTTTTCCGGGAATATTACGGAGAGTCGCCGATGCGGTATCTGACCAGAAAGCGGATGACTCTCGCTGCGGAGATGCTGAGTTATCACACCGCCTCATGCAAGCAGATTGCGGAAGCCGCCGGCTATTCCGATCAGCTCCATTTTTCGCGCCGGTTCCGTCAGTTCTGGGGGGTCTCCCCGACGGAATACCGGAACTCCTCCGCCCGCGGAAAGTAACCGTTTCCCGACAACGCGAAAGCGGCGGACCTTTTCAGTGCGACGCTCCGCCTTCGCCGGGAAGATGAACCGTAAATTCCGTTCCTTTCCCCGGCATGCTTGTCAGTTCAATGGTTCCGCCATGCGCCTTCACGATGGAATGAACCAGGGCAAGTCCGAGTCCGTTTCCGGAAAGGGAACGGCTGGCGTCGCTTCGGAAAAAGCGTTCAAACACATGCGGCTGATCCTTCGGCGGAATTCCGCAGCCGGTATCGCGGACGATGATCACGGCCGCTCCGTCCTCATTGCGGACCTCCAGTTCAATTCGTCCTCCGGAGGAGGTGAATTTCAAGGCGTTTTCCAGCAGGTTTGCCGTCATCCGCTGGAGCTTGAGTTTATCGGCGCGGAGTGTCAGGCTGTCCACCCGGGGCAGGAAAAGAAAGCGGATCTCCTTCTCCTCGGCGAGCGGAAGAAGCAGTTCATGCGCCTCGCGAAGGAGGGGAACCAGGTCAAAACGCTCCCGGGTCAGCGCTTCGGGCGCTGAATAGAGACGCGAAATTTCCAGCATGGTGTTGATCATGTCGATCATGCGGGAACACTCTTCGGCAACGATGCAGCAGGTGTCGCGATAGGAGACATCCGGCTTCCGTGCGCTCAGCGCCACTTCGACCGTTCCGGCAACCCGGGTCAGCGGCGTACGAAGATCATGGGCAATGTTGTCGGTCACCATGACCAGTTCAGCCATCAGTTTCTCCGTATTGGAGTTCATCTGATTGAACATTCTCACGAGTTCCTCGACCTCCTGTCCCTCGTCGCCGACCGCGACCCGGTGGCTGAAGTTCCCCGCCAGAATATGATGGGTTGCCTCCGTGACCCGTTCCACCCCGGAAAGCAGCCGCCGGGAAAGAATCCAGCCGCAGAAGGCGGAAAAGGCGAGAATCATCGCAAAAACACTCCAGAAAATCCAGGAATAGACCTCCAGTTTCGCTTCGAACGGCCGCAGATTGAGTCCGATTTCCAGCACATCTCCGTTGAAGAAGACAAGACGCAGAAAGCGGAATCCCTTCCAGGTCAGGAACTCTGCCCCGACGTTTTTTTCCGATTTCCCCTCCCCTTCCGGCAGCGCCCGTTCCAGATCCGGCGGAATCACCGGCTGAAGAAACGCGGTTCCATCGGCATTCAGAAAACGGAAGTAGATGTTGTCCTTTCCGGCCCGGTAGACCTTCCGGTCGATCGTCTGAAAGATCTCCCTCCGGTTCCGGTTCGGAATCAGACGGCGCCGACGGAGAATGTCGCCCGGAACGCTCCGGATCTCGTACAGCACCCTTCCGCACTCGGTCACCATGAAGTAGTGATCCCGGTTCCGCCCCGAACGGAAGAGCATCAGGATCCGGTCGTCCGGATAGAACGCGCTGACCCGCTCGCGGACCTTGAGCGGAAGACTCTCCTCCCGGACCCGTTTTCCCATCACGGAGGAACGGCCCCAGAAATATTCATAGACGACATCATCCGCAATGGAGTTCAACGCCCCGTCGGCAATCGCCAGCATGTTCGTGTACATGAAGTAGTAGACGATCAGGAAACCGGCCGCCGCAAAAAAAATGAACAGGGCCGAAAACATCAGCGCCGCCCGGAACTTCAACGTCCGGATCAGCGGCACTTTACTCCAGAACATATCCGACTCCGCGGATCGTATGAATCAGTTCCCGGTCAAACGGCTTGTCGATTTTGTCCCTCAGACGGTACATCCGCGCCTCCACGATATTGCTCTGCGGATCAAAATTGTATTCCCAGACATGTTCCATAATCATGGTCTTGGAGACCACGCGTCCCGTGTTGCGCACCAGATATTCCAGCAGAGCAAATTCGCGGGGCTGAAGATCGATCCGCACCCCGCCGCGCGTCACCCGTCTGCTGAGAAGGTCGATGGAGAGATCCGCCACCGTCAGAACGGTCGGCTCCGAGAAGGGGGCGCTCCGCCGCAGCTGCGCCTGGATCCGGGCAAGCAGTTCCGTAAAGGAGAAGGGTTTCACCAGATAATCGTCGCCCCCCGCGCGAAGCCCCTGCACTTTGTCATCCACCGAACCGCGCGCGCTCAGAACAATCACCGGAATGCCGATCCGGGCAAAACGCATCTCCTCGATCACGGAAATGCCGTTGCGTTTCGGGAGCATGATATCAATTACCGCCAGATCGAACGGCTCGGTTTTCACCTTGAACAGTCCCTCTTCCCCATCGGACGCGTGACAGGTGGAAAATCCCGCCTGCTGAAGTCCCTGGAGAATGAAATCCGCCGTCAATTTGTCATCTTCTATCAACAGAATTCTCATGGAAACAACCTCGCAGCAACCATTAAGATATCATAATTATTCCGAATTTCAAACCGCATTCCGGATCTTTGCTTCTTCCTTCCGTGTACGATTCCGCGAAAAAACGGAGGAGAAGAAGCCGAGTCTCCGGGATCGGAAACCGTCTCCGGAGATGTTCAGGATTTTTTCCGAATCAGCAGACCCGAATCATCGGCGGAAATCTTCACGCTGCCGCCCTTCTTCAAACTTCCGAAGAGGATGTCGTCAACGACTTTCGCCGTCACCGCATCCCGGATGAGACGTTCCATCGGACGCGCTCCGAGTTTTTCATCGAATCCGTTGGCCGCCAGCCAGTCGAGCGCCTTCTCATCGGCCTCCAGACGGATCTTCTTCTCGCGGAGCGCATCGGCGGTCTCCCGCAGGAACTTGCCGACAATCCGGCGGATCGACTCCCGCGACAGCGCATTGAAATGCACAATGCCGTCGAGCCGGTTCCGGAATTCCGGTGAGAAGTGTTTCCGCACCGCGCCGTCGACCCTCGAAGCGGTATCCGCGGAAGGGGCGAATCCGATCGCATGTTCCGAAAGCGATTTCGCTCCCACATTCGAGGTCATAATCACAATCACGTTCCGGAAATCGGCTTTGCGTCCGGCGTTGTCCGTCATGGCGCCGTAATCCATGATCTGAAGCATCAGATCGTAGATTTTCGGATGGGCCTTTTCCATTTCGTCCAGCAGGAGAACGCAGTGCGGTTTACGGAGGATCTGTTCGGTCAGCAGTCCGCCCTGTTCAAATCCGACGTATCCCGGTGAGGAACCAATCAGTTTGGATACCGCATACTCCTCGGCGTATTCGCTCATATCAAAGCGCACCAGTTCAATTCCCAGCGCCTGAGCCAGACGTCGGGCCAGTTCCGTTTTCCCGACGCCTGTCGGTCCGGCGAAGAGAAAAGATCCCACCGGTTTGTTCCGGTTGCCGAGGCCCGCGCGCGAAATCTTGATCGCCTGCACGACCGCGTGAACCGCGTGATCCTGCCCGATCACCATCGACAGAAGCGACTCCTCCAGCGTCTTGAGACGGGATGCGTCATCTCCCGCGACCTGCGCCGAAGGCAGTCCGAACATCTCCGCCGCCAGGGATTCCAGATCTCCTGCCGTGATTTTTTTCGCCGGAGACGGCAGCATCGCATTGGCCGCTCCCGCCTCATCCATCAGGTCGATCGCCTTGTCCGGCATAAAGCGGTCGAAGAGATGGCGGGAGGCCAGCTCCATAGCCCGCCTCAGCGCCTTCTTCTCATATTTGACCCCGTAATGCGCTTCGTAAACGGGCGCAATGCCCTCCAGAATTTTCAGTGTCTCTTCCGGCGAGGGTTCCGGAACGTCGATTTTCAGGAACCGCCGGGAGAATGCCTTGTCCTTGAGGATATGGTTCCGGTACTCCTCATGCGTAGTCGCCCCGATGCAGCGCAGCGTGCCGTTGTTCAGGGACGGCTTCAGAATGTTCGACGCATCCAGAGAACCCGATCCCACCGATCCGGCGCCGATCACCGTATGGATTTCATCAATGAACAGCACCGCGTCGGGGATCTGCGAAAGCTCCTTGACCAGTTTTTTCAAGCGTTCCTCGAACTGTCCGCGGAATTTGGTTCCGGCGGTCAGCGCCCCCATGTCGAGCGCGAAAATCCGCAGGGAGCGGAAACGCGGAGCCACCTTTTTCTTTTCGATCAGAACGGCAAGCCCCTCCACGATCGCGGTTTTCCCGACGCCGGGCTCTCCCGTCAGAAGCGGATTGTTCTTTTTTCTCCGGGAAAGCGTCCGCAGAATGGAGTGCAGCTCCTTTTCCCGTCCGACGATGGCATCCATCTTTCCCTCCCGGGCCATCCGGTTCAAATCAAGAGCATAGAGCTCCAGGGCGGAATTCGCCGCGGGCTCCGAATCCGGTCCGGCGTTTTCATCCGCCTCCTCCTTCCATTCCGGATGCGTCATATCGGTGAGATAGTCGATCACGCCTTCGTAAAAAATATCCTGTTCATGGAGCAGATAGACGGCATAGGACTGCTCTTCGGAAAAGAGAGCCACCATCAGATCCGTCACTTCCAGACTCGTCCTGCCGGAAGAGACCACCTGCTGTTCCGCTCCGTTCAGAATCCGCAGAAGGGAAAGGGAAAAGGAGATCTCTTCGGCATCCGTCTTCTCGACCCGTTCCTCGAAAAAGCGTTCCAGCTCCCGGCGGAGCTGTCCCGTATTCGCGCCGAGCGTCCGCAGCATCTCCTCCACCGCGGGATAACCGCACAGCAGGAACAGAAGATGTTCCGGCAGCAGATACTCATGCCCCCTCTCCCGTGCCGCGACCCGGAGCTCCTCCAGAAAATCAGCGCATTCCCTCGAAATATGGATACTCATTCTTCACTCTTCTTCCATGGTGCAGCGCAGGGGATGCCCCGCGTCCGCCGCCAGACGCGCCACCCGGGCCACCTTTGTTTCCGCAATTTCATAGGGATAAATTCCGCAGACGGCCGATCCGTTGTTGTGCACGCTCAGCATAATGCTTTCCGCATCCCCGGGACTTTTATGAAACACGTTTTGCAGAATTGACACCACAAAATCCATCGGGGTGTAATCGTCGTTCAAAAGAATCACCTTGAACATCGGGGGTTCCGCAAAAGAGACCATGGCGTCAAAATCTTCCTGCGGACGTTCTCTGTTGGATCCCATTCTCCATCTCCCGGTAAAAAAAAGAGCCGAACCTGTTTCGGCCCGGCTCTACTAATAACACAAAATTGCGTCTTTTCCAATGCGGATCAGGAAAATCTCATTTGAAATTCTTCAAATAATCCCGGATGATCGACGCCATGTTGTTGCGTTCAATCTTGATGACTTTCGACTCCCGTTCATAGCTTTCCGGGGAATCGGAGGCGTGCGCGGTGTTGACCATCACATTCTGACCGAATTCGCGGCGGATGGTTCCATCCGGGGCCTTGGTCGGATCGGTGGGGCCGAGAACCGTGCGGATCTTGGAGATGGCGTTGGAGCCCTCGTAAATCAGGATCATGCACTTGACCTTGCCGGGAGCGTTCAGCTCCTCCGGAGGACAGCTGTCGGGACGGACACCGGACATGAATTCAACGATCCGGTTGAACTGATCGTCCGCGAAGGCCAGTCCGACGGATTTCTCCAGCATGTCGTCGCACTCATCGCCCATCACGATCTTGTACTGGTTTTCCAGCAGTTCCTTGGCCTTTTTCCCGATCACGGGAGCCAGCTTTCTGCGGAGCGCCTGCTTGACGGGACCGTAGAACTCCAGCGCCTCCGCCACGGACATCTGATAGATCTTGCACCCGACAATCCGCAGACAGGTTCGGCTGAACATGTCAATGATATTGCCCGGCTTCATGCTCGGACGCCGCCAGTTGTCCGGTTTGATGATGACCAGCGTTCTCTCTCTGCCGAGTTCATCCTCGTTGCGCACGATATTGTCCACGATGTTGTCCTTGTGTTCAATGAAATCGGCAATGATTTTCAGCCGTTCGAGACATCCCTCCAGATGCGGAGGAGTGAAAACCGCCGGTTCAAAATAAAGCAGGGAACCGTCACGGTTGAACACCAGATTGCAGTAGGTGTCGCGGATCGTATCGCCGTAGATGTTCTCGTTGCGGTTCTTGCTGTTCGGCAGCTGTCCGACCACATGATAGAGTTTCTCACAGGCGTTCTCGCCGCGGAAAAGCAGAAGCATCAGGCGTTCGCGGCGGCCGTCGCTCAGCGGAGAGAAATTGTCCAGGACGTAATCGGAAAGGATTTTTGCCGCGAATTCGTCGCGCGATCCCACGCGGCGCTTCAGAGAATCCGCATACGCTTCGGCAAACGCTTTGTCCGGCGCGATCATCCTTGCCGCGACAAGTTCCAGATCCGTTCTCGACAACAGTCTCGCGATAATGCCCCCGGTCCGCGATTTCTTCAGCGAATACGGCGTAATCAGCACATAGGAAAGTTCCACTGCCATGATCTTCTTTGCTCCCTCATTCTGTTTATCCGTTCTCCTTTGCCAGCCGGAACGGCTTTTTCGTTCCGGAAAAACAGCAGATAAATAAGATACCACCAATCCGCTGTTTTATCAATCGTTTTCCTTTTTTTTCCGGGTATATTTTCAAGATTTCTTGACAGAAACGTGAGTTCATGCTATACTTTCGATACGCTGAAATCGCACAACTCAAGAAACAGGCGGAAAACTATGAGCGGAAAAAACATTCTTGTCACCGGAGGAAGCGGCTTCCTCGGCTCCCATCTGTGTGAACGTCTTCTGAACGATGGAAACGACGTCATCTGCGTCGACAATTTCTTCACGGGAAACAAACGCAACATCTATCACCTGATGGACAATCATCATTTTGAAGTCATCCGGCATGATATCACGTTTCCTCTTTATCTTGAGGTGGATGAAATCTACAATCTGGCATGTCCCGCCTCGCCGATCCACTATCAGAAGGATCCGGTGCAGACCGTCAAAACCTGCGTCCACGGCGCAATCAACATGCTTGGTCTCGCCAAACGGGTCAACGCCAAAATTCTTCAGGCCTCCACTTCGGAGGTCTACGGCGATCCGCAGATTCATCCGCAGGTCGAGGAATACTGGGGAAACGTCAACCCCATCGGGGAACGCGCCTGCTATGACGAGGGAAAACGCGCCGCGGAAACCCTCTTTACCTCCTATTACAGACAGTGCGCTCTGCGCGTCAAAATCGTCCGGATCTTCAACACCTACGGTCCGAACATGCACCCTCATGACGGACGCGTCGTCAGCAACTTCATCGTCCAGGCGCTCCGCGGCGAGGATATCACCATCTACGGAGACGGAACGCAAACCCGAAGCTTCTGCTATTGCAGCGACCTCATCGACGCCATGGTCCGCATGATGAACACCCCCGATTCCATCATCGGACCGGTCAATATCGGAAACCCCGGCGAATTCACCATGCTGCAACTCGCTGAACTCGTAAAAAAACTGACAAACTCCAACTCGAAAATTGTCTTCCGCCCCCTCCCCGCCGATGATCCGAAACAACGGCGGCCGGATATCTCAAAAGCCCGTGAACTCCTCCACTGGCAGCCAACCACCCAGCTCGAAGAAGGACTCCGATACACCATCAACTACTTTGATAAACTCCTCCGGGAAGGATAACCCCCCCCTTCCCTTCTTCGCCCCCCGACACGCCGGAAACAAATCCCCGACAGAAAGCCGTTTCCTCACTTGATCCGGCGTACCGGCACCGTTTGTCCGCGATTCTTATAGTAGCGGGCTCCGCGGGGACCTAAATAAATCTCCTTGTCCAAACCCGTTCCCGTTGACGATTCCGGATTCTGAAGATAGGAACGCATCGGCCCCTGCGAAGGCTGCAAATGCAGCGTCCCGGAAAAATTCCCTTCCCGTACTTTCTGCTGAAAGGCCAGAAACACTTCCGCCTTCCGACGATCCGTCGATGACCGATCCATCTCCCGGACAAATTCCTCGCATAACGCCGAAAAACGCTTCGCTTCCTCCGGCGGATTCCGTGTAATGTGAAACACCGTCAGCCAGCGACGCACCCCGGAAAGCTGCTGTTCCGCCATCCGCGCAATCGGCTCGGCGTTCCCCGAAACATCCTCCACAGAAGAGGACTCCCCCTTGCCCGACGATTCCTTCTTCTTCTCTTTCTTCGGCTGCTTTTTCTTCTGCTCCAGCAACTTCTGAATCCGCTCCCGACGACGAATACTCAAACGATTCAGCAAATCATCAGAAACCTCCTCCAGCGGAATCTTCTCCACTCCAGTCGGCAAGAGAATCTCCACCCCCTCAAGATCCGCATTCCCGATCCCCGCTTTCGTATACTTCCTGCCACTCTTCGTCTCAAAATCCAACGACCAAACCGAAAAAAATAGACTCAGCAGTAAAAAAAATAGACTCCGTTTTCCCATCCGATCCTCCTTCCCCCCTTGTTCAATATACCATGAAATCAAAGAAAAACAATTTCTCTCTTTTGTTCCCTTTCCTTCTCTGTTCCTGCTTCGGGGGTTTTCTAGTTGGTGGCTTCTCGATTTCCGGTATCCTGCTTCGGGGGTTTTCTAGTTTGGTGGCTTCTCGCCCCCAACACCCCTCGGCAGGACCATCGGCCCTGCACCCGTCGCAAAAATTGAATTTTTGCTCCTGTAAGTGTTTCGACACCTGTCGACCAGGGGGCCAACCAAAGGTTTTCCCCCTGGACCCCCTCATCCTTTTCGGCGTAACCACGTTAAGG
>CALXRL010000007.1 GCA_944390735.1 uncultured Victivallales bacterium
CGCAAAAATTGAATTTTTGCTCCTGTAAGTGTTTCGACACCTGTCGACCAGGGGGCCAACCAAAGGTTTTCCCCCTGGACCCCCTCATCCTTTTCGGCGTAACCACGTTAAGGCAGAAAAACAAAGCTGGATCGTCAGCAAACGTCTTTCCCTTACCCTTGTCGGCGGAAAATGGTTGCATCGGGAAAAAGGAGCAGGGAGTGCAGAGGGCGAACCATTTGGTTTGCCCTTTGCCCGGCAAGTGCCGGAAAAAAACGGGAAGCCGAAATTTTAAATTTCGGCGATGGGTGCAGGGCCGGTGGTCCTGCCGAGGGGTGTTGGGGGCGAGAAGCCACCAACTAGAAAGTCCCCGAAGCGCAGGAGCAACAGAAAGCAGCTGCCTACTAGCCCTTCGAAGTAGAAAGCCGAATCAAGCAAGTTGCAGTTATATTTCAAAAAACAGTGAAATCAGTTTCGCAGGAGTTCCAGACCGACGTCTTGAATCATCTGTTCATCGGCATTGGTTCCGCGTCCGGGAGTGACGAGGTAGCCTCCGGTCATGAAGCTGTCTGCGCCGGCGGCGAAGATCCAGGACTGGAGGTCGCGGAGGTTTTGTTCGCGACCGCCGCAGACACGGATACTGGTATTTGGCATCATGAGTCTGGCAGCGGCGATGGTGCGCAGGCAATCCAGAGGAGTGATTCCGCGACCGCCTTCGAGCGGGGTTCCGGGGATGGGGCTGAGGAAGTTCAGCGGGACGGAATCCACATGGAGAGAGCGGATGGTCTCCAGCAGTTCGACTCTTTGTTCGAGGGATTCTCCGATGCCGATGATTCCGCCGGAGCAGACGGTGAATCCGAGTCGTTTTGCAGTTTTCACTGTTTCGATCTGGGAGCTGTAAGGTCTGGTTGTGCAGATTTCCGGGAAGTAGCTGGGGGCTGCTTCGAGATTGTGATGGAAGCGGTCGAGTCCGGCTTGTTTGAGCTGGAGGAGGGCGTCTTCCGTCATGATTCCGAGGGAGGCGCAGGGGATGATCGGCAGTGTTTCGCGGATCATTCGGATTGCCTTGCAGATTTCATCGAGGTCGTGTCCCGGTACGACTTTGGTTCCGGAGGTGACGATGCCGAAGCGATGGGCTCCATGTCCGGCCGCGATTTCCGCGGCCTTGACCATCTCCTCCGCGGAGATCAGCGGATAGGGTGTGATTTTGGCTTTGGATCGGGAGGACTGTGCGCAGAAGGCGCAGTTCTGAGCGCAGTTGCCGCATTTGGCGTTGACGATGGAACAGGTTTTGATTTGGGTTCCGAATGTTTTCTGTCTGAGTTCGGATGCTTTTTTGAAATAGTCCAGAAGTTCAGGCAGGTCCGTTGTTTTCAAGAGTGCGAGTGCTTCTTCGCATGTGATGCCTTGCATGATGTTCTCCGAGGGTTGTTTTTTCCAACCTTTAAAATACACCGGCTGCCGCTGATTTTCAAGGTGTTTGCGTCATTCCTCTTTAGCGGAAGAGGGAAGGGGGGAAGAGGGGAAGTTTTTATGAAAAGTCGGAATTCTCTTCTTTTTCTGTTCTTTCCGCTCCCTGTTGTTTTCCATGCTTTGTGATATAATTTCAAGAGAGAGCAAACCAATAGAGAGCAAACTCATAGGAAGGAGACATGGAATATGAAAGAGTATCAGCCGGCAGCGATTCAGGAGATTCGTCTTCAGGATCCGTTTTTCAGCGGTCGCATCAGGATCAACAATGACGTTACGCTTCCAGCGAACGTCCGGAAGTGCCGGGAGACCGGTCGGATTGACGCATTCCGTCTGGACTGGAAGCCGGGAATGCCGAATCAGCCGCATATTTTCTGGGATTCCGATTTTGCCAAGGTGATCGAGGGGATGGCGCTTTCGCTGATGCTCTATCCGGATCCGGAACGGGAAAAGGAGCTCGATGAATTTGTGGATCTGATTATCTCCGCCCAGCAGAAAGACGGATATCTGAATACGCACTTCACCGTGGTGGAACCGGAAAACCGCTGGAAAAATCTCTCCCGGGCTCATGAACTCTACTGTGCCGGACATCTGATGGAGGCTGCCGTCGCCCACTATAAGGCGACCGGAAAACGCAAGTTTGTGGACTGCATGGCTCGTTATGCCGATTATATTGCGGAGGTCTTCGGGCGCAATCCCGGTCAGAAACGCGGGTATCCCGGACATCAGGAAATCGAGCTGGCTCTCTGCAAACTGGCGGAGGTGACGGGAAATCGGAAATATTCCGATCTTGCCGCCTATTTCATCAACGAGCGCGGACAGTCCCCAAACTACTTTGAAACGGTGGAGCATTGCGAGGATACGGAAAATCTTCAGGCGGATCGTCCGATCCGCGAGATGCAGAAACTGCGCGGACACTCCGTCCGGGCGCTCTACTACCTTTCCGGAGCTGCGGATGTCGCCGCGGAAAGTGGCGATTCCTCTCTTTTCGAAGCCTGCGAACGGCTCTGGAACAATGTCGTCGAACGGAACATGTACATCACCGGCGGCGTCGGTTCCACCTGTGTCGGCGAGGCATTCACGGCGGATTACAATCTTCCGAACGATACGGCCTATGCCGAGAGCTGTGCGTCGATCGCCCTGGTCCTCTTTGCCGACCGCATGCTGAACCAGACAGGCGACGCCCGCTACGCCGATGTCATGGAGACCGCTCTTTACAACGGAGCCATCAGCGGCCTGAGTCTCGGCGGCGACAAGTTCTTCTATGCCAATCCTCTGGAGAACGACGACCAGATGTTTGAACACGGCCAGCAGATGCGGAAACGTCAGCCCTGGTTCGGCTGCTCCTGCTGCCCGACCAATTACTGCCGCTTCCTTCCGCAGATCGCCAGCTTTGCCTGGTCCGTCTCCGACGACTGCCTCATGGTGAACATTCCGGCCGCATGTGCCGGAAACGTGAAACGGAAAAACACTTCTCTGCAATTCCGTCTTTCCGGATCGTATCCCTACGATGGAGCCGGCACGCTGGAAATTTCCGACGCATCCGGAGCCGGGGAAAGCACCATCGCTCTCCGGATCCCGGGATGGTGCCGGAACTGGACGCTCTCGCTGAACGGAAAAGCCGTTGCCGATTCTCCGCAAAAAGGCTATGTCCGGTTGCGTCGCGAATGGAAGAAGGGCGACCGCATTGAATGGAAGTTTGATATGCCGGTCCGGGTGGTTCATGCCAATCCGAGAGTCAGTGCGGATATCGGACGCGCGGCAATCCTGCGCGGTCCCCTGGTCTACGCGCTCGAAAGCGTTGACAATTCCGCTCCTCTGGAGCTGATCCGCCTGAAAAAAGGCACCTCCTTCACGTTGAAACCGGCGGAAGGTCTGCCGGAAGGAACCATCGCCATCTCCGGCGACGCCATGATTCAGGCGGATACGGATCAGCTCTATTTTGAGGGCGATCTTCCCCTTTCTCCGGGACGCTTCACCGCGATCCCGAGCGCATTGTGGCAGAACCGCGGCGATTCTTCCATGCGGATCTGGATTCCCGAGGCGGAATAATCCGAACCCTTCTCCCCTGTCCCCTTCCGTCGGGGGCGGGGGAGGCTTATTTTTCCAGCAGCTTCCGGAATGCCGATTTCATGCAGTTGAGATCGGTCCCCATGGCGAGAAAGCGGAATCCCCGTTCGATGCAGTCCGTCGCAGACATGGATGGCTTGCAGAGCATTCCCGCGATTTTCCCATGCTTCCGGGCCGCTTCCAGAACGGCTTTTTCCGCGGAGCGCATCGGTTCGGAATCGAACTGCCGGTAGCATCCGAGATTCAGCGAGAGGTCGGAATGTCCTATGAAAAGCACATCGATCCCCTCCACGGAGGCGATGGAGTCGATGTTCCGGACCGCCGCTGCGCTTTCGATCTGAGCGATGCAGAGCAGTTCCCGGTTCGCCCTCTGGAAATACTCCTTGAAATGGAATCCGTAGTCCGCGGCCCTGGAGCCGGAGGAGAGTCCCCGGATTCCCTCCGGAGGGTAGCGCATGGCCCGGACCAGACGTTCCGCTTCCTCGCGTGTTTCAATCATCGGAGCCATGATGCCGGAAGCGCCGAAGTCGAGAATGCGTTTGATCGTCGCCTCGTTCAGCGCCGGAATCCGGACGATCGGCGCGCTGGAGGCATGGTTCAGCATCATGATCTGCTGAAGAGTCGCCTGCTCGTCTCCGAGTCCGTGTTCCATATCAATCAGAAGCCAGTCAAAGCCGCATTCCGCCGCGATCTCCACCACCGGGAGCGCTCCGCTGGCAATGAAAAGTCCGCGGGTGAGCGCCTGTTCCCGAATCTCGTTTCGAATCAATTTCATCTCTGTTCCTCCAGTTGCCTGATTGCCGATTTCAGTCTGCGGACCGTGGTTTCCCGCAGAGATTCTCCCGCAGCGGCGAGAAAGAAATCGTTTCCTTTTTCAAAATAGCCCATGTAGTCCCGGATCATGGTTTTCCAGAGCATGTTGCGAAGCGTATGCAGGGCGATCCGCTTCCGTTCCGCTTTGCCGATCGGCGTGAGGGCCGCGTAACTTGCGATCAGTTCTTCCATGAACTCCTTGTCCTGAAAACAGTTGACGATCCCGAGATCGTCCATCGGGTCGCCGATGACGCAGTCGTCCCAGTCGATGACCGCGGCAAGTTCCGATTCCGTCCCGAGCATGTTCCAGAACGTGAAGTCACGGTGCAGCAGGGAGCCTTTTCCGAATTTGAGCAGAGATTCGGCGCGGGAAAACAGCGCATTTACCGTCCCGCATTCGGATTCGCTGAGAAATCCGTGATGAAGAAGATATTCCAGATGTACAGCAAGCCTCTTCCGGAAATAGTCCGGACAGGTTGCATCGAGTCCCTGCAGATTGCCCGATTTCTGAAGTTCATCGGTGTTCAGGAATCCGAAGCCGGGAAAGCGGAACGCGTGCAGACGGGCAAGAAAGGTTCCCGTCTGCCGGGCAATCGACGGCCTCCGGAGTGTACCTGCCTTCGCAAAGGTGTTCAGACAGGGGCGGTCGATGAATTCCATGATCTGCCAGCGGAAGGGAAATTCCCGCAGGGAGATGTCGGTCTCCAGGACGTTCGGAACGGGGAGTCCCTGCTCGTGCAGAAGACGCATAACGGTGCTTTCGGCAAGCATGTAGTCGTCTTCGATTCCACCCGGATCAAGCCGGAGCAGATACGCTTTCCCTGCGGAGGAAAAGCGATAGGTCAGGTGGTTGCCGTCCGCGCGAAGCGGTTGGAACGATTCGGGCGATCCGCCGGAAAATTGTTCCGCGATCCGCCGGGCGGAAGCGTTCCATTCGGGAGAGTCGTACTTCTCCTGAAAGTAGATTCGCTTTTTGGCTTCCGGAGAGAGGCCGGAATCGCATTTCCAGTAGAAGATATCACTTCTCATGTTCTTTTTCCAGCCGTCTGGTGCGGGACTGCACCATGGTGTGTTTCAGTAGGAGGGAGCCGGAAACGTCTTTCCCGGCGAGCACATCGGCTTCGGTGAAGACGGCAAGAAGAATTTCACCGCATTCCCGCCGGTAATCGTATTGAAGATAGATGCGGCCGTCATCGGCCTGGAATCCGTCGGGATAGCTGATGCCGTGACGTTCGTCGAGAAGGAGTCCGCCCTTCCAGTGTTTGCCGTCGTCGCAGGAGAGATACGCACTCAGATGGGAGCGCGCCTCCGGCTCCTCCGGATTGGAGTATTTGACCAGCAGAAGATTGCCTGAACGCAGTTTCCGGAGAAAGAATCGGGCGCTGGCGCTGGGAAAGGATGTGCGGACGGGGGAACTCCACGTGTATCCGCCGTCAAAGGATTCGCTTTGGCTCATGCCGTGGGCGGTGCGGAGATACATCAGAAGGGAACCGTCACGGCGTTCGACGATCATGTGTTCATCGAAGGTCGGTTCGATATTGAGGACTCCGCCGCGTTTCTCCCACGAGATTCCGCCGTCCTTTGAGGCGAAAACATGCGCTTTGCGTTCGGAATCCAGCTCGTGAAAGAGATTGCTCCGTTCTCCGAGCCAGAAACAGGAGGTTTCGATCCCGATTTTCTCCCGGCACCAGAGCGAGAGAGGCAGCAGCCAGGTGCCGTCCTTCAGAACCGTGGGCTTGTTCAGGGACGCGCCGTGCCAGATCCGGCGGGGAGTGCTCCAGGACGGGGTGTCGGAATCGGGATCGGAACAGACGGAATACCAGCTTCCCGCGCGCCCGTCGAAATAGCCGAAACTTTCGGTGAAGAAGAGAAAGAGCCGTCCGTCGGGCGCGGTCCAGAGATTGCCGACCACGGCGGAAAGATGAATCCCGCAGTCCGGATATCCCGGATCCAGAATGAACTGCGGTTCGGAGAAGGTTTTTCCGTCGTCATCGCTTCTGGCAAGCAGAATGACCGCTTTGTCGTTGTCGCCTCCGGCGAACCATCCCAGCCAGATGCGTCCGCCGGGCGTTCGCGCCATTCCCATGCTCATGGTGTAGTCGTCGACTTCCGGATGGAACCGGAGCGGCGGATCGCGTTTGATTTCCGGCGGAACCAGCGCACTGTCGACATGCTGCATGACATAGCGTTCATAGAGAGCAAAATCGGGATTCCTCTGCATGATCGTTTCCTTTTTTTATAACGGTTGAATATGCTGCCGAATGAGTTCGGTCAGTCTGGATTCACTGCCTTCCGAAAGCGCCTTCAGCATGGCGCGGTGATCCCCGACGGATTTCCGGACCGCCGCGGGATTCAGAAATTTCGTGCGGTATTTCCGATCAAACATCAGAATCAGCACCTGGCCGAAGATCTTCAGAATGCGGTTGCCGGTGGCTTCCATGAGCGTCAGGTGAAATTGCAGATCCAGTTGATCGGCCTCTTCCGGATCGGACGTAGCCATCCGCCCGATGATATCGTTGAGTTCTTCCAGTTTTTCCGGAGTGATCCGGCGGATGAGCAGAGGAATCTGGGAGGTCTCCAGAAGCAGCCGTGTCTGTTTGAGCTCTTCGAAACCGTATCCGGCGATCTGGAGCTGAAAGGCGAGGGTTTCCCCGATGTCGAGACAGTCCGGCCGTTTGAGAAAGGTTCCCCGTCGTGTCGTTCGTTCCAGAATCCCCAGAAAACTCAGGTGTATGATGATCTCCCGGATGGTGCTTCGCGAAACGTGAAACCGTTCCGCCAGTTCCACTTCCCCGGGCAGACGGTCGCCCGGCTGAAAGCCTTCCGCGGCAATCCATTGCTGAAAAGTCTGTAACAGTGTTCGACGCATGGGGGTACTCCCGTTTCCGAAAAGAAAATGTTGATTTTTTTGTCTGGTTATTTTTTATAATTTGTCCGACAAGTTTAAAAATAACTCTTTTCCCCGAAAATGCAAATCCGGAAAGAGGGAAAAAGGAGAAGTCGGAGCAAAATTTTTCTTCGAAGCGGAAAAGAGGAAGAGCGGTCCTGCGGTTGCAGAGCGATTTCCCGGATTGACCTGTCCATTGAAGCCTTGTGTTCTGATGGGGCGTGACGGCGCGTTTTCGCAACAAGGAGTCTTCGGAAATGAGAGGGATCGTTGATGCCGAACTCACTCGCAGGCAATCTGCAGTGTTGACCTGTCCGTCGAAGCCTTGTGTTCTGATGGGGCGTGACGGCGCATTTCCGCAACAAAGAGTCTTCGGAAAGCGGGAGGCTGCTCCGGAGGGGGAACGCGGAAGAGCGTCATTTCCGCTGCGAAGCGATTACTCGGTATTGATATGGCCGCCGGTATGAAGTTTTCGGTACTGCCGGGGCGTGACGGCGCATTCCTGGAAAAACTGTCTTCGAAAATGAGAGGGATCGTTGAATCCGGACTCGTAGGCGATCTGTTTGATGGACATCATGGAGGTTTCCAGCAGACGGCAGGCATGGGCGATCCGCTTTTTCCGGATGGCTTCTCCGATGGTGCAGTTCCGCGCGGCGGCGTAGATCCGGCCCAGATAATCAGGATGACACTGCAGTTTTCCGGCGATGAAGGAGGTCGAGAGCTCCTCGTCGAAATGCAGAAGAATAAAACGGTCGGTTTCTTCGATGAGGCGTCGCGTTCCATGAAGGGGAAGGGCGCATCCGGAGCTTTTTTCCGCCTTGTCGACCAGAAGCGAGACCAGATAGTTGCAGGATTCCGCGTTTTCCTCGGCTTTCTGTTCCTGGAGCAGAAGGTTGCAGCAGGTGACAAAGGCGTCGGCGTCGCGGACCGGCGCACTCTGCGGACAGCGAAGCAGCCGCTCCCGTCCCTCCCGGTCCTCCGGCGAGAAATGAACCCAGAAAAAGGAGAGATCCGGCGGATAGGCCGCCAGTCCCCCGTGCCTGCGTCCCGGAAACAGCAGAAGACGATCCCCCTTCGTCAGATGGAACTCCCGGTTCTCCTCAAACATGTCGAGCGTTCCGGAAAGCACATAGATCAGTTCATGGGAGGTGATGGTCCGGGACGGATGCCGCCCGTGTCCGCGGGAAATGAAACGGCCCGCGTTGTGAAAAAGAAAGATCGGATTCGGTCTCACGTTCGGAAATCTCCTTTCCGCCAATGTACACTCGTTTCCGCGATTTGCAAAGACGCAGGAGGAAAAAACGGGGATTTCCTCACATCTCCGCCGCGCTCCGGGATGGCCCTTGGGACGATTCAAATTCCCGGTTCCGCTTCCGCACCTCCGCCGGCCGCTTCCCCGTGAATTTGTGGAAGGCTTTGGAAAAGGCGAAGGCATTGCCGTAGCCGATGGAGGCGGCGATGGAGTCGATTTTGTCATCGGTGCGCCGGAGAAGTTCCGACGCGTAGCGGAATTTGACCTCCCGGACAATCTCTCCCGGCGTCCGGCCGCACTGGGTCCGGCAGAGCTGGTACAGAAGGGAGGGCGACATGTGAAGCTCCTTCGCTAGCGACGCTGTGCTCCAGAGCGTCTCCATGTCCGATTCCAGCAGTTCAAAAAGATGTTTCAGACGTGCCGGCGCCGGAGAGCATCCCAGTTCCCTTTGCAGATAGTCCGCCAGCAGAGTCCCCAGATGACGGCGGCATTCGTTTCCGCTCCCGGGAACTTCCAGAATCTCCCGGAAGAGCATCGGGAGAAGCGATCCGATCTCACTGGCATATGACGAGGGATAGACCGCCGCTTCCCCTGCCGTCGCATCCGGGGCAAGGGTGAAGTAGATGTGGCGGAAAATGCCCGAATCGACCCGGCAGAGCCGGTCCACATCGGAGTTCATGACCAATGTGCTGCCCGGCGGAGCCGTGAAACGTCGCCCGGGAACTTCGAAGCGGACCGTCCCTTCCAGAATCAGCCAGAGCGTGACATGACGGTTTTCACTTCCTCCCGCCCGTCGCATCTCGTACGGAGCGCGGATGACTGCGATTCCCCCGTTCCGGATGCCGCGTTCCGCCAGGGCGGGCGCATCCGGATCCGACCGGAAGGAGCTGCAGGAGAGGTATCCGGAATGTTTTGTGGAATTGGATATAATTTTTAAGGAAGAAGACATGGGCGTTTCCTGGTTTCGCATCTATGGTAAGATAGTGTCGGAAACAGCTTTTTTCAATCAAACAAGGAGAGAAAAATGATTCGATTTGAGGATCTGGACTTCGAGATTGTGCGTGCGGATGGATCGGTCGCGGAAAATGTGGAAATGGTCCGGTCCTGGAAGGATGGATACTGCACCTTCCGTCTGACCAATTGTTCGGGGGAAATGGTCCGTCTGAAGGAAGTCGTCGTCTTCCGCGGGGCGATGCCGTATCCGGCTTCCACGCGCTTCTACGGCGAGGGATTCAATATGCTTTCCCAGTATCAGGGAACTCTGGAACATTTCGAACTGGCCGGCGCATACAGCGACCGTCTGCATTATAAACTGCCGTCGAAGAAGGGATTTTTCACCTGCTACAATCTTCTTCTTCTCTTTCCGGAGGGGAAGGAGATTCTGCTGGCGGGATTCTCCTCCTGCCGCCGGTTTGCCAATGAGATCCGCTTCTCTCCGGATTCGTTTGAGTTTGTCGTTGACTGCGGCGGTCTGGAGCTTCCGCCGGGGGAATCGCTGGATCTGGAGGAGTTTTTCTTCCGGTACGGTTCCTCCCGGGAGGCGCTGCTTGAGGATTTCGCCATGCGCATCCGTGTTCATCATCCCGTTCCGGAATACCGGGAACGGATCACCGGCTGGTGCTCCTGGTACTGCTACGGTCCCGGCGTCACGGAGCGGAACATTGAGGAGAATATGCGCGTCATGAAGGAGAAACTGCCCTTTCTGCGCTTTGTCCAGATTGACGACGGATATCAGGCGCATATGGGCGACTGGCTGATTCCGCACCGCAACTTCCCCGCCGGGATCCGTTCCCTGTGTTTGAAGATCCGGGAGAACGGGTTCGAGCCTGCGATCTGGGCTTCGCCGTTTATCGCCGAGAAGGAGTCGGAGCTTTTCCGGTTGCATCCGGAGTGGTTCCTGACCGATGAGGACGGACTTCCGCTTCCCTCCTCCCGATATTCGTTCGGCGGCTGGCGCGCGGCTCCGTGGTACATGCTAGACTGCACGATTCCGGAGGTTCTGGACTACATCCGCACGGTTTTCCGCACGATGCGCGACGAATGGCAGTGCCGGTATTTCAAACTCGACGGCATCATGTGGGGATGTATGCCCTTCGGACGCCGGCGGAATCCGGAGGTCACAAGCGTGGAGGCCTATCGCGCCGGAATGCGGGCCGTGATGGAAGGCGCCGGTCCGGATTCGGTCATCCTCGGATGCAACGCGCCGATGTGGCCCTCGATCGGCGTCTGCAACGCCATGCGCATCACTGGCGACATCAACCGCTCCTGGCCGGTGTTCAAGACTCTGGCGCGGGAATGCTTCCTGCGCAACTGGCAGAATGGAAGACTCTGGATCAACGATCCGGACTGCCTTGTCCTGGAGAATCTGCGGGTGGACGTCATGGGGCCCGACGGCGTTCCGGCAAGCCGTCTGACCAGTTCGATCACACCGAACGAGTTCAGTTTTCACAAGGCGCACATTCTGGCATCCGGCGGCATGATCCTTTCGGGCGATGTGCTCGCGCAGCTTTCGGAGTCTTCCCTGGAAACGATCCGCAGGATCATGGACTGCTACGGTCATACCGCCCGCTTTTCGGATACCACGTTCCGGTATGGAAGAATGGAGCTGCCGGAGCGGACGCTCCACTTTTTCTTCAACTGGGACGATACGGGATCCGCGGACTATTGTCTGCCGAAGGGCGTCCGTCCGCTGACCGATTTCTGGACGGGGGAATCCGTTGCGGAATCGTTTTCGATTTCTCTTCCGGCGCGGTCCGCGCGGGTGCTGTCGGAACCGAAGGCGTGACTCCGGTTCCGGCCTCCGGCGGAGGGGAAAGCACGTTATGAGTTGCGGATCTGCCGGAGGACCGCCTCTTTGAAACGGTCGCCGCGTTCTTTGTAATCCCGGAACATGTCCATGCTGGCGCAGGCGGGGGAGAGCGCGAGAATGTCGCCGGGTTCCGCGACGCGGCATCCCTGTTCGACGGCCTCCTCCAGCGTCGCGCAGATCGTGCAGGGAAAGAGATCGTGCAGCGTGTCGTGGATTTTCATTCTGCATTCGCCGATGAGAAAGGCGCATTTGATTTTGTCGGCATCGTCCCGGATGGAGGAGAAATCCATCTGCTTGTCGAGACCGCCGAGAATCAGAATGACATTCTTTTTCCCGCCGAACGTCTTCAAGGCCGCGTTGACCGAATGCGGATTCGTCGCTTTGGAATCATCGACGAACCGGACTCCGTTGTGTTCCGCGAAGAACTCCATCCGGTGAACATCCGGATGGAACTTCCGCAGCGCCTCCGCGGTCGCCTCGGAAAAGAGCGTCTTTTCTCCGGCCTCCGCCTTCAGGATCGCGAGCGCCGCCATGATATTTTCCGCATTGTGATTCCCCTTGAGCTGGAGCTCCTCCGTGGAAATGACCGAAGTCCCATGATAGCGGATTGTTCCGTGTTCGAGCATGAAATCGGCCGGGAGCGTTGCGGAAAAGGTTTCGGTGCGGCAGCGGGCGCGGATCTGCCATGCGTACCGTTCCGGAAGATTGGCGTTGAGAACGGCATTTCCGCCTTCCATGTTGCAGAAGAGCCGCAGTTTGGCCTCGGCGTAGCCTTCCATGGAGCCGTGGCGGTTGATGTGATCGCTTGCCAGATTCAGCAGCGCGCCGGTCGAGGGACGGAAGGTCTGAACGGTTTCCAGCTGAAACGAGCTGGATTCCACGACCAGCACATCCGGGGTGTGCCTGCGGAGCACCTCAAGCGCGGCGTCGCTGAGAGCCGTGCCGATGTTGCCCGCGGACTGCGCCCGGATTCCGTTCGCCTGAAGAAGTGCAGTTGTCAGTTCCGTTGTGGTGGTTTTTCCGTTGGTTCCGGTAATGGCGACGATCCGGCAGGGGAGGACGCGGCAGGCGAATTCGAGTTCTCCGATCAGTTCAGCTCCCGCGTTTCGAGCCGCCTGCGCCATCGGGGAGTCCGGCCGGATTCCGGGGCTGATGACCGCCAGGTCCGCTGGAGGAAGGGACATTCCCTCCTGCCAGGCGAAGGCGGATTCCCGGAAGTGTGTTCCCTCCGGCGCGTTTTTCGCATCGACGGGAACCGGGATCATGTTCAGATGTTCCGCGAGCCGTGCGGCGGCTCTTCCGCTGATTCCGAATCCGAGAATCAGAACCCTCTTATTTTCTGCTTTCATTCTGTCGTTCCTCAGAAGTTGACTGCAATTCGGTAAAATGGTATGGGAAACTTACACCGGAATTCCGGAATTTAAATCGCCGGACGGTTGAAAAAAACAAATGAAATGGTAAATTTCCTTTTGAACTGTTCTGAAAAAAAACAAGGATGGAGTTTTATCAATGGGATTTGCCTGTGGCTTTGTTGGATTGCCGAATGTCGGAAAATCGACCCTTTTCAATGCGTTGTGCAAAGGCGGGGCGGTGGCCGCCAATTTTCCGTTCTGCACGATTGATCCGAACACGGGAGTCGTGCCGGTTCCCGACAAGCGCGTGGATGAGCTGGTCAAACTGGAGCACTCCGCAAAGGTCGTGCCCGCGACGATGAAGTTCATCGACATCGCCGGTCTTGTGGAAGGCGCGAGCAAGGGGGAGGGACTCGGCAATCAGTTTCTCGGTCACATCCGCAATGTGGATGCCGTGGCGCATGTCGTCCGCCTGTTCAAGGATCCGGATGTGGTGCATGTGAAGGAGGTGGTCGATCCCTCCCGCGACCTCGAACTGATTCTGACCGAACTCATGCTGGCGGACCTGGAATATCTGCAGAAGAAAATCGACAAGTCCAAAAAGCTCGCCCGCAGCGGCGATCCCGAACTGAAACTTGAACTCGAGCTAGCCAATTCCTTTGTGAAAAATCTCGAAAACGCGACTCTTCCGGTCTATGACCGGGAGGATCCGAAACAGGTGCGCATCGTGAAGTCCATGCAGCTCCTGACTCTGACTCCGGCGTTCGTCTGCGCGAACACGGACGAGGAGGCGTTCCGGAACTTCGGCAAGGATGAGATATCGAAAAAACTGATTGCCGACGCCGCAAAGCACGGCATGGAGGTCGTGCCCGTCTGTGCGAAGCTGGAGGAGGATCTCGCCCAGCTCGAACCCGAGGAGGCGCTCGCCTTTCTGGAGGACATCGGCGTGGAGAAAAGCGGACTCGAACGCGTGATTCACACCGGCTATCAGCTTCTGAACTACCTGACGTTCTTCACCACCGGTCCCGACGAGACCCGCGCATGGACCGTTACCCGCGGCTCGACGGCGCCGCAGGCGGCGGGAAAAATCCATACCGACATGGAGCGCGGATTCATCCGCATGGAGGTCGTCTCCTACGACGACCTCATGAAGTACGGAAGCTGGAACGGGGCCAGAGAGGCCGGAAAACTCCGGATCGAGGGAAAAGAGTACATCGTGCAGGACGGCGACTGCGTGTTTGTCCGCTTCTCCGTCTGAGGAGGGTTCGGTCGTCATGGCTTCGGATCAGGGGGTGTTCAAGAGCACGATGGGGCTTTCCGGAGCCACCTTCCTGAGCCGCATTCTGGGACTGGTGCGCGAGATCCTGACCGCCCGTTTCATCGGTGGCGGAATGCTGATGAGCGCATGGGCGCTGGCATTCACGCTTCCGAATCTTTTCCGCCGCATTTTAGGGGAGGGGGCGCTGGGAACCGCGCTGATCCCGATGATCTCCCATACGCTGGAGAAGGAGGGACGGCTTTCCGCCCGGCGGAAGTTTTCCACGATCGTGATCTGGCTGACCTTTCTTCTGGCGCTGATCACTGTGGCGGTGGCGCTGCCCGCGCTGCTGATCGAACCGTATGTGACGACGGAGCGCTGGAAGCTGGCGCTGCTGGCGGCGCCGGTGGTGATGCCGTACTGTATCATGATCTGTCTGATCGGGATTGCGACGTCGTTGCTGAACAGCATGAAGCAGTTTTTTCTTCCGGCGCTGGCGAGTCTTCTTCTGAATGTGTTTCTGATCGGGGCGCTGGTGCTGTTCTGTTCGGGGATGCGGGAGGAACCGGTGAACTGTCTGTATGTGCTTTCGGTGGCGGTGCTGCTTTCGGGAGCGGCGGAGATGGTGGTGCTCGGATGGCTGCTGAAGAGGGTGGGAATGCTGCCGGAGCTCTCGCGCGGGACGCTGTGGAACGCTCCGGCGATCTGGGAGATCTGGCATCTGGCGCTGCCGGGACTGATCGGGATGTCCGCGCTTCAGGTCAGCGTGATCTGCGACCGGACAATTGCAATGGCGATCGGCAATCACGCGGTAGCGGCGTTGTATTACAGTGACCGGCTCATCTATCTGCCGATCGGGATCTTTGCGGTGGCGTTTGGAACGGTTTCCCTCTCCCTGATGTCGCGTCTGGCCGCCTCCGGACGGATCAAGACGATGCTGCGCATGATGTTCGATTCCATGCGGCAGCTGCTTTTTCTGACCATTCCGCTGGCGGCGTACATGATCTGTTTCGGGCGGGAGCTGCTGGAGCTGCTGTTCCGGGGAGGGGCGTTTGACGCGGTGGCGCTGAACGAGTCGGCAATGGCGCTTTTCTGGTATGCGTTCGGGATTCCCGCGTTCGCCGCGACGAAGGTGACGGTTTCGGGCTTCTATTCCAGAAAGGACATGAAAACGCCGGTGCAGGTTTCCGTCTGCTGCATCGTTCTGAATGTGATTATCAGCATTTCGCTGATGGATGTGATGCGGCAGGGGGGAATTGCCCTGGCAACGAGTATTACGGCGTATCTGAACAATCTGATTCTGCTGTATCTTCTGCGGAAGCGTCTGGGACGGATGCCGCTGAGGAGCACATGGCGTCTGTTTCTGTGTCTGGTGCTGCTTTCGGCGGTGGCGGCCGTGCCGGCGCGCTGCTTCTGTTCGGTGCTGGAGGGAATCGGCATTTTTGCGGTATTGCCGAAAAATATTCTTCCTCTGATTTGCGCAAGTGCGCTGTTCGGTGCTATATTTATGGTGCTGGCATTTCTGCTGAGGATCCGCGAAGCCCGGCTTGTGACGGAAAAGCTTCTGCGGCGTTTTTCGAAACCATAAGGAGGTTGGAGATCATGGAATTTTATGATGTGATTCGTTTGAGAAGAAGTATTCGTTCGTATCGGCCCGTTCCGGTGCCGGAGGATGCGCTGGAGCGCATTGCGGAGGCGGTGGACATGGCACCGAGCGCATGCAACCGTCAGCCGTACCGCATTCTGGTGGTGAAGGATCCGGAGAAGCGGGCGGCGATCTGCCGGGTGTACAAGGCTTCATGGCTCTCCGAGGCGCCGCTGATTGCGGTGGTGGTGGGGGATGCCTCCGCGGCGTGGAAGCGTCTGGAGGGCGACTCCATTGTCGATGTGGATGCCGCAATCGCCATGGAGCACTTTGTGCTCGCGGCGACGGAGGAGGGGCTCGGGACCTGCTGGGTCTGCGCGTATGACCGGGCCGCGGTGGATGCGATTCTCGGCGTGAAGGCGACGGAACATTCGGTGGCGCTCTCGCCGCTCGGATATGCCAAGGATGGACCGGGACCGTTTGTCCGCAAGGATGTCTCCCAGGTCTTCGAGGTCGTCTGATGCTGGAGATTACGAGACAGGCCGATAAAACCTTCCGTTCCTTCGGAACGAACTGGGAGGTGGTTTTTGATGGACCGAAGCCGGGGTTGTTCTCCCTGCGTCCGGACGGGGCGCTGACGGTTGTCTCCCGCTATGCCGTGATTGACAATCTGCAGGAGTCGTCCGCGCTTTCCAGCAGCCGCAAGGTGCATCATTCGAATGACGGACTGGAGGCGCGGTTCGAGTCTTCATGCTGGATTCCGTTCGGCGCGGACCCCGGGATCTCCCGGAAATTCAAGCTTTCCGAAGGCTTTCTTGCCGTGACGATGGATTTTCAGATCCGGCCCTCCTTCCGGGTGCGGAGTCTGTTTGCCGGCGGATATTGTCTGACGGGCGGCATTGTGCAGTTCGCGGTGCTGACCGCTCCGGAATCCGGAGTCGTTCTGCCGCAGCCGGACTGGAAACGTTTCGATTCCGTTGCGGAAGGCTCTGTGATTTACGATTCTGCGCAGCCCCCCGTGGCGCTTCTGGCGGAAAGCACGGAAGGTACCGTGCTGGAGATCGCGACCGGCGAGGATTTCTGGCGCTGGACCGCATCCGCTTCGGATACCGTTTCCCGCTATACGCTGACGAAAACGGAAAACGGTCTTGAGGCCTCCTGGCTTCCGTATGAGTTCCATCCCCGGCCGGAGGTCGAAGTGCCTGCCGGACGCAACCGCAGAATGAACTTCCTGCTGGCATGGCGGAAAAAAGACGAAGGACCGCGCTCTGCAAATTACAGGGAGGTGTTCGATATGGCGGCATTCGACTGGCCCGAGACGCATCTGGCATACGATCAGGCGGGGAATCCCGTGAAAACCCGTCCCTGTTTTGCCGCGCCGGGCGTGGTCAACGTGCTGAAAAAATGGGTGCGCCGGAAGCTGGCGGATCTGCGGGAGGGGGATGTGCTTGCCGTGACAAATGTTGCGCCGGTCTTCTGCACCTGCGCCGCGCATCAGGACCGGGCGAGAATGAAATCTCTGCCGCATCTGGATGTCTACGGGATCAACGAGTTCCGCCGGTGGGCGAATCGTCAGCTCGCTCAGAAGGGGGCGAAACTGGAGATCGTTCCGGCAGAGGGAGTGAATCTGCCATCCATCTGACGGCGCTCTTCTGGATGATGAAATGAAAATAAGCGGAGTTCTCTTCCCGCGGGGAGGGAACTCCGTTGTTGTTTCCCCGCTCCGCTCCGGCGGTCGGCCGCTGGAAAACGCAGCCGGCGGATCGGAGGCGGAGAGGCGGATTGCGCGGGAGGATTATGCCGGCATCTGCTGGCTGAGACAGTGCAGAGCGCCGCCTTCCAGAATGATGTCGAAACAATCAATCATTTCCACTTTATGACGCGGGAAGCAGCGGGAGAGGATCTCGAAGGCCTTTGCGTCATATTTGTCGTTCCGATAGGAGGGGGCGAGAATGGCTCCGTTGAGGATCAGATAGTTCGTATAGGTGGCGGGGAGAACGGTTTCGCGCCAGCCTTCGGGTTCGATCGGATCGGGACAGGGGAGGGGGATGATCTCGAATTTTTCGCCTTTCAAATTGCAGTTCCGTTCCAGAATGCGGATGTTTTCGCGGAGAATGTCGCGATTTCGTCCGGAGGGGGTGTCGTCAACGGCGGCGAGGATGGCGTCGTCGCGGATGAAGCGGGCGAGGGTGTCGATGTGTCCATCGGTGTCGTCCCCTTCCAGTCCCTGTTTCAGCCAGAGGACGTTTCTGGCGCCGAGCGCCGCTTTCAGAATGGTTTCCATCTTCTCTTTTCCGATTCCGGGGTTCCGGTTCGGATTGAGCAGGACCGATTCCGTGGTCATGAGGTCGCCGAGCGAGTTGATCTCCAGCGCTCCTCCTTCGCAGACGATCGGAATGGGGAAGCGCCTCATTTTCAGCACTTCCGCGAGACGTCCTGGGACGGCGTTGTCGGCATCCCAGGGCGGGAATTTTCCGCCCCAGGCGTTGTAGGTGAAATCGACGATTGCGCGTTCTCCGGTGGCTTCGTTCCGGACAAAGACGGGTCCGTGGTCGCGGCACCAGACATCGTTGGTCCGGATGTCGAAGATCCGGACATTGCCGATGGTCGCATTGGCTTCGCAGAGCTCCTCCCAGATGGCCTCTTCCGGAGCGTTCCCGCGGAGAATGCAGACTTTTTCAAAGCGGGAGATGGCGGCTGCGAACTTCGCAAAAATCTTCCGGATTTCCGGCATGGTTGCCGGCCAGGTGGCCGGATTGTGCGGCCAGCTCAGGAAGACTCCCTCCTGACGGCTCCATTCCGGCGGCATGGCGAATCCGAAATCCGAGGGGGCGGAAAACTCAGTCATTGTATCTCCTCAGCAGATTCTGATAGGCGTCGATGCGGCGGTCGCGGAAGAAGGGCCACATCCGCCGATGCTCCTCCATGGCATGCAGATCGCAGACGGCATAGAGAATCTCCTCGTGATCCTGCGAAGCCTCCGCGATGCGGTTGCCGTAGAAGTCGCAGATGAACGAACTTCCCCAGAAGCGAATTTCCCCCTCCCTGCCGACCCGGTTCACTGCCGCGTAGTAGCATCCGTTCGCGACGGAATGGGAGACCTGCGCATTTTTCCAGGCTTCCCGCTGGAGTCCGGCAAGGGCTTCCGGTTCCGAATCGATCCCGCCGATTGCCGTCGGACAGAAAATGATCTCCGCGCCGTCCAGCGCCGTCAGGCGCGCCGATTCCGGATACCACTGGTCCCAGCAGATGATGACGCCGATTTTTCCGTAGCGGGTCTGCCATGCGCGGAAGCCGAGGTCGCCGGGGGTGAAGTAGAATTTCTCTTCAAAACCGGGATCCTGCGGAATATGCATTTTCCGATATTTTCCGAGGAAGGTTCCGTCGGCGTCAATGATCGCCGCGGTGTTGTGACAGAGTCCGGGGGCGCGGCGTTCGAACAGCGACAGAATCAGCACCACCTGGTACTGGCGGGCGATTGCGGAAAAATGTTCCGTCACCGGTCCCGGGACCGGTTCGGCAAGATCGAAGGTCGCCGGATCCTGCGTCCGGCAGAAGTAGGGCGTGAAGCAGAGTTCCTGCGTGCAGATGATATTCGCGCCGTTTTCCGCGGCTTCCGCGATCCGTTTTTCATGTTCGGCGATGGATGCTTCCCTGGTCTCGAAGGCGCGGCTTTGCAAAAGGGCGATTGTTACGCTCATGTTTCCTCCTGTTGCATGTGTTGATCTAGCCTCCGAACTATAACGCATCGGTGCGGAATGTGCAAATCGGAAACGGGATTTTTCATCAAAAGCAAATCTTCCGACTTCTCCGACTCGCCGGAGAGGAGGCCGGATCAGCGGATCGGATTGTTTTTTCCGTGAAAAATCCTGTTCCGCCCGTTTGCTTCCCGCCGGATCGCGTGATCTAGTACCATCCAAAAAAAGGAGGGTGCGGTGATATGAGAATTCTGAATTTCGGTTCGCTGAATGTGGATCATGTGTACAAGGTCGCCGATTTTGTGAAGCCGGGAGAGACGATCTCGGCGGAAACCTACTCCCGGTTCTGCGGAGGAAAGGGCCTGAATCAGTCGATTGCTCTGGCTCGGGCGGGGGCGAAGGTGCTTCACGCGGGACGCATCGGTTCCGACGGACTTTTCCTGAAGGAGAAACTGGAAGCTTCCGGTGTCGACTGCTCCCTTCTGGAAGTCGCTGCGGAGGAACCGACGGGACATGCCGTCATTCAGGTTTCCGCGAAAGGCGAGAACTGCATCGTCCTCTTCGGCGGCGCCAACATGCGGATTGCGGAAGAGCAGATCTCCCGGTCGATTCAGTCGATGGAGCGGGGCGATATCCTGCTTCTTCAGAACGAGATCAGCCGCATGGGGGAGATCATGGAAGCCGCCGACGGTGCCGGACTGCGGATCTTTTTCAATCCTGCGCCGATGAATGAACGGGTTCTCTCCTATCCGATGGAACTTGTGGATACTCTGATTGTGAACGAGATCGAAGGAGCCGGACTGGCCGGCGCCGATCCGGAAAGCGGACCGGAACAGGTGATCCGTTCTCTTCGGACAAAGTATCCGGCCGCCAATCTGCTGATGACTCTGGGGGCGAGCGGAGCCATGTATCTCGGGCACTCGGAGGAGCGAGAGGTGTTTGTCCCGGCATCGAGCGTCAGGAAGGTGGTGGATACGACTGCGGCCGGGGATACGTTCATCGGCTATTTTCTGGCGGAGACGGCTCTCGGCGCTTCTCCGGAGACGGCGATGAAAACGGCGGCAGCGGCATCCGGACTCTGCGTGGGACGCCTCGGCGCGGCGGATTCGATTCCGTTCCGGCACGAACTCCGCGGCGGTTAAGATCCGTTGCCGGGGAGGTCCAGCAGCGGACGGAAGGTTTCCAGCGCCCGGGCCAGATCGATCTCGTTCGGATGTTTCTGAGCCTCCGCGACCCGTGCCGCTTTTTCCGGTGTCCACGCATGAGGGGAGGTGGACGGACGGCGTTTCATCTCTTCGATTCTCCGGCTGGTGTAGCGTCCCTGGCAGGAGAATGTTGTAACGATGTCGCACTGATCCAGAAGCTCCGCGGTCCGCTGGAGGGCGCGCGACCTGGCCGGATCGGCGCCCATGGTGAGGAAAAGACCGATTTTCTGTCGTCTGCATCGCTTCAGGTAGGGTAGCATCGGGGAATCGGGGAGTCCGTTGTAGACCCCGGAACCGAGGAGCAGAAGGTCAAAGGTTTCCGGGTCCGGGGCCTGTTCCACGGGAACAGCCTCAAGACGGAACGCCGAAGCCAGAGCGCGGGCAATGCGTTCCGTATTTCCGGTTCGGCTTGTATAAACGATTCCAGCTTTCATGAATGGTCCTCCCGGGAAATGGAATGTAGCACAGTCCGGCTCAATTGCAAGAGCATTCCGGCGGGAGGAAAAGTTTTCCCGGAAAGAATTTGACATTTGGCGGATTCCGGGATATGATAGAAACATTCATCAAATTCAGAATAAGGAGGAGAGCCGATGAAGTATCGCAGTGTGATTTCTGCCATTCTGTGCGCGGGAGCCGTGTGTGTTTCCGCCGCCGACGTGAAGATTTCCGGTTTGACGGGAAGCGTGAAGGTCGCGAAGATTCAGGAGAAGGCAAAGGCCCGTACGACCGGCGGATCGTTTGTCTTCACAAAGGTTCCGGAAGCGCTGAAGGGACTTCAGATTGTCACGACTTCGCGCGGTGCGCTGAATAAGCCGGGAGCGGGGTTCACGGTTGAGATCGATCAGCCTGCGACGGTCTATCTGCTTGTTCATGACCGCGGCAATCCGACGATTCCCGCCGGATGGAAGAAAACGTCGATGAGGGTTGTCTGGAATGCCGGATCCGATGACGTGTACGAAAAGCTTGTCAAAGCCGGAAAGATCGAGGTACCTGCGCACAACGGCAAATCCGGAGCCTACTACGGGGTTCCCTGTGCGCTGGTGATCCGGCCTTCGAAATAAGCGGAGAATTTTTCCGGAAGGATTCCCGGGCTGTCCGTCTGGACAGCCTTTTTCAAGAGGTGGAAAATGAGAATGGTGAACAATCTGGTTTATCAGTCTGCGTGGGGGGAGCGCGGACTGGGGGATTTGTATCTGCCGGACACTCTTTCGGAGCGGACGCCGGCGGCATTGACGATTCATGGCGGAGGATGGTCGGCCATGGAGAAATCGAGTTTTGCGGGGGTTGCGGAGTTCCTCTGTTCGCTTGGGTACGCGGTTTACAACATTCAGTATCGTCTGTCGACGATTTCGCACTGGCCCGCGTGCGGGGACGACTGTCTGGAGGCTGCCGGATTCTTTCTGAATGCCGATGTGCCGGAGCTGGCCGGATTTGACCGGAGACGCATTCTTGTGGTTGGAGCCTCGGCCGGAGGACATCTTGCGCTGATGACGGGGCTCCGGCTTCCGGCGGAGCGGGTTTCCGGAATCGTATCCATTTCCGGGATCGGGGATCCGAAGGAGGATTGGAAAATTGCTCCGGAACGTTACCGTCTGCTTTTCGGCCATGAGCCGTCCGAGTCGGATTTTGCGGCGATCTCGCCTGCGAACTACCTGACAAAACAGAGTCCGCCGATTCTCTGCACACATGCTCTTTATGATACCGTTGTGCCGATTGAGTCCGCCAGGGTGTTCGTTTCCGCTGTCGAGAAGAATGGAACGCGGATCGAAACCTATTATTACAATCGCGGCAATGACGGGCACTGCATCTGGATTCCGGGCAGTGTTCCGCACAAACTGCATCGCGACATTGAAGAGCGGATCGAATCCTTTCTTCGAACTCTCTGACCCGGGATTCCGGGGATTCCCGAGGCGCAGTCTCCGAACGTTCGGATTCGGAGCGCGCCCGGGATAATCACGATTTTTCTTCTTTGTCAGGGTGTCGCGGATGCGTGACGCTTCAGGCGTTTCACCATGTCTGCGTCGGCTCCGGCATCCGGATAGCTCCTCAGAACGGCGGAAGGATCCCAGACCGAATGGAGATCCTGGGACTTCGCCGCCTGAAATTCCGCCAGGGTCCGGTACTGCGCCGGACGGAAAAGATAATTCTGACTGTTCTGCCGGTTTCCTTCTCCCGTATAGTTGCCTTCGCCGAAGGAGGAGACAATCGTTCCGCAGTTCAGAAACAGATTGTTTCTGCTGGCAATGCGTCCCTTCTGATGAATGGCAAACACCGTCCGGAAACCGATGGCGGTGCATCGCTCCATCGAAACCGCGGCGGTGCCGGCGACCAGAACGGCCGTGTTCGTTTCCGGTTTGCCCAGATTGACCAGCACGCAGTTCTTCAGAGTCACATTCGACTCCTTTTCCGAGGTGACCGCTGTGCCGTGACGAACGCGGATGATGCAGTTCTCAAGATAGGCGTCGGTATGATAAAACTGGACGTCGTTGCGGAAGACATCGTCCTCCACAATGCAGTCGATGTAGCGGACGTTCGAGCGCCGGATGCTCCCCTTCCAGGGCATGGCAACGTCGACGATCCCTCCTCCCGCATTCCCGTGGAAGCGGGAGTTCTTCACGACGATTTCCGACGCATGCGCGCTGATCCCCTGATCCATGTTCCGCGTCCCTTCGACCCCCTCAAACACCACTTTTCTCCACGCGGAGTCGAATCCGTCGCAGGGATAGTATTCCGCCCGGATGTTGCGGATCGTCACATAGTCCACGCTTTCCACGCAGACCGCGTAATCGCCGAAGGGGGTTTCCAGCTTTACATCGCCGGGAGTTTTCCCCGCCTCCAGCCGGACGTGGAGCTGATTGTGTTCGGGCGTTTTTTTCGCTCCGAACACCTTGGTCAGAACGTAGGAGTTCGGGACAAGGTCCGCTTTCGATTTTTTCCAGGGAAGCGGTTTCCCGTCCGCAAAGACGATCGGAAAGCCCGACCAGTACCCCTGCTGATCCATGACCCATGCGTTGTTTCTGAGCGTGAGGGTATAGGTGTCGCTGCCGGTTTTTTTCCAGTCGGAGAGGGGACGGTGACGCAGTCCGCTGAAACGCGCACCGTGTCCGTCCACAATGGTCGGACGTCCGGGCTTCCCGGCCAGATGGCTGTTCTTTGCGGAAAAATGGATCGGTTCCGTGTAGGGCCGGGCATTCGGCTTCAGGTGCAGCGTGTCGCCGGATGCCAGAAGCTCCATGCCGCGGCGGATCGTCCGGACAGGCGCGGAAATGGTGCCCGCCGCACGATCGCTGCCGTTCACATTGTCCACATAGACATCCTTCGCCGCAAGTGTGCCGCCCAGCAGCAGCGGAAACAGAATCAGCGCAGTCCGTTTCATTCGTTATTTTCCTTTCGTTGCGGTTTCCAGTGTGATTTCAAGATCGTGAAGATCAATTCTGCCGCCGTAGGCGTTGACGCAGCCGATGAAGAAGATCCGTTCCCCCTTGCGGACCGGAATGTTCTTCAGCGAGATCCGGTCGAGAATCGGCTTCTTCGGCGGATAGTTCCCGTCGAAGAGAACCGTGGTGCCCTTTTCCACGGTGAAGCGGATTTTCCCGTGTCCGGGAGCGTCGGATTTGAGCTGACCCGTGATGCCGACCGATCCGTCCACCGGACTCTTCCACGCAATGATGTTCAGACTCTGCGGCCGGAGACTGAAGCATTCATACCGGCTTCCGTCCGGATTCTTTCTGCGCAGCAGTTCGCCGCGACCCTGCGGATATTGACGAAGACTGGCAAGCGGAGGAAAATGTCCCATCATGCCCTGACCGTTGCTTTCCGGGCAGAACAGATAGTTCCCGTCGTGGGGAATGTTTCCGATTTTCCCCTGCTTGTAAAGGTAGTACCAGACGGGCGAATCCCATTCGTCGCGGTCGGGATTGAGGGAATAGCCGCGCTTGTGGATGTCGGCGAGTTTCCAGACACATCCCGCACGATACTCATGGCGGGCTTTGAGCGGATTGGTCTGCTGTTTCCATTCGTCGAGATTGGAGATGCCGTCGCAATCAGGATCGGCGGAGGGATCGGCGATCGTCGCACTTCTCATCAGGGGAAATTCGCCGAAGTAGTACATTTCAAACCAGTTCGGGAGTCCGTCGTCGTCGAGGTCCCCGTATTCGCTGTAATAAAGGGGCTTGTCGTTCGGGAAATCGCGCTGCCACTCCCGCTCGAAATTGCTGCTGAAGCAGACCATGCTGCAGTCTTCGCGGAACGGTTTGGCGGAGACCTGTTCCGGAGCGGTGACCTTCAGCACCGCCTCCTTTCCGTTTCCGCGGCGGAGTTCGGCGGAGACTTTGCCCTCCTGAAGAGGAAACTGTTTGTAAAACATTCCGGCCGGAGCCTGAAATTCCCCGTATCGTTCCACATGGACCGTTCCCGGTTCCCGCAGAAGGGTCAGCACTTCGAGCACTCCGTCGACCCGGCGTCTCTGCTGGAAGGGATAGGACTCGCTTTCATTTGTGTTTCGACGGAAGATCAGGTGGATCGCCTCTTCCCGGACCTCCGGCTTTCTCCCGAGTTTCCACCAGTCGATGAAATAGCAATTGACATTGAGGATCGTATAGTTCGTGCTGTATCCCGGGGCAAGCACAGTGTCTTCGCCGTAGTCGTTCCAGGTGGTGAACTGAATGAGGGTGGACTGATTCTCCCGCGCGGATCTCCAGCGGTCGCGCAGCAGATCCAGCCCCTTGTACGAGACGAGTCCGCCGCCCTTGTTGTTGTACTGGAAGATCACGGGTTCGCACCATTCGGCTTTTCCGCGTTTCACGTTGTCCGCAATGAGTTTCCGGAAATCCGGCCAGTCGGATCCGGTGAATGCGCCGACCGCGTCAAAGTTTTCTCCCGCCCATCGTGCGCAGGCGGCAAGCATCTCCGGATTCCGGCGGTTGCGGAGTCCTTCGCGGTCGAAGCAGTAGTGGATGTACAGCGGAACGCCGACCGCTTTTTCCAGTTCCCGGTAGGCGTCGGAACAGCGTTTCCACTTTTCGGGCCCTTCGGGAAGGTTCCGAACCTCCGCCGGATTGTAGAGACCGCAGGAGCCGTAGCCGAAAATCAGAATCTTTCCGTTTCGGCGCGCCAGATTCGGACTCTTTCCATGTTCCTTCACCAGATAGCGCACGGTGTCGGTGATCTGTTCCCTCATATCGCCGGGAACTTTGCCGCGGGGATGGCAGGAGGGATCCAGACAGATGGTCAGATAGAAGGGAACCTTCATCCGTTCGGCGGCTCGGATCAGATGGCCGAGAACCTTTTTGGCTCCATCGCCTCCGGCCCAGGCGTCGATGGCGAATCCGTCGATTCCTCCCCGCATGGCGCGCCGGATCTCCAGTTCCGCGCTTTCGTCCGGCGTGAGGTCGCGTTCCTGCGGAGTCAGAGCAAAGTTGGTGAAGCGTCCGCCGATCCGGTCCACCATGCTTCCCCGGTCATGACGCACGCGGGGGGTGTCCTTGCGCATGTGAATCTGAATGGGTCCGTATCCGGCGGGGAAGCAGCCCATGTAGTGGGCAAAAATCGTTTTTTCCGCGGCGAACCCTCCCGCGGTCAGAAGGGACAGCGCGAATGCTGTGAGAATCCGTTTCATCAGGAATCCTTTCTTTTCAATAGGTTGAATGATTATCTCATGGGAGAATAGTATTCATCGGGAAACAGGAGGACCTGCATCAGGGAGACGGAGGCGGCGTGTCCGTCGGCAAAGTTCATGACGGCGCGTTCTCCATGGACCTTGAACGTGCTTCCCGTTCCAGCGGTGGAGACGGAGGCTCCATGCCAGAACCCGAGGTCGTCGACTCCGCTTCCGGTTGCTTCCGCCGAGCCGTACCTGGACTGCGTTTCGCTCCGGGAAAACGGATTGAAACAGTACATGCCTGTGTAGCCGGTGCTGCGCGCTCCCCGCGTATCGGAGCCGTACGGCGTGACGGAGGGACGTTTCAACTGGTGGGCCCGGTAGCGGATGATGGTTCCGTCGACGACCTTGCGGAAGTGAAAATGCAGTCCGGTGGTGATGCCGTCCTGATCCCGGTTGTACCCGCGGAACGCGCCGGGATCCTTTTCGATCCTGTGATGGAAATCGCGGGCGCTGCAGGCGGCAAGACGGTTGATCGCTCCTTCCGGAAGATAGCGGAAATGGTACCAGCTTTCCCAGAAACAGTCGGAATTGTCCGAATACCAGTCGCCGCGCGCCGACTGAAGATAATCGTTGTAATCGCTTGTGTAGGCGGCCAGAATCATCCCGAGCTGCTTCTTTCGGGAGAGACAGTCCGCCTCCAGCCCCTTCGATCGGGCCGACCGAAGCGCCGGAAGAAGAAGCGATACCAGAATCGCAATAATTGCAATCACAACCAGAAGTTCAATCAATGTAAAAAACTGTTTCTTTTTCAGCATGTTTCACCCTCTTTGTAAATGGCATGAATCCGTTTTGCCGTTTCGTTTTTTCCGTTGATTTTTCCGAGCAGATTATCCACGGAGAAGTTTGCAAAGTCGCTGATTTTCACCTCCATTGCCGAAGGTTTTATATGAGTGAAGGGCGGAAGTTCCCTGTTCAGGTGGGTCAGAATGGCGAGTTCGCGCGGGACCTCGATTTTCTCTTCCATGACGGCATACCAGACGCCGTTGAAAAGCGTATCCATTCCGATGATCAGGGCATCGGGTCTGGTTTCCTTTGTTTTCCAGAGTTTGCGGAACGCATCGTAGCCGCATTCGAGGAAATGCTGTTCGGTCAGGACCGCCTGAAAACGGATCCGGTTTCGGAGGGCGGGCGGCACCCGGGAACCGATCTCCGCAAGCATCTTTTCCTGCGCTGCGATGTCCTTGCGGCGTTTCGGCATGATCAGAGCGATGTTCCGATAGCCCTTTTCCGCGAGAATCCCATAGGCGTTCTGAAGCATTTCCTCCACGTCGATGTCGATGGCGTCGGCGGTGGGGAGGGGGCACTCTCTGCGGACGTAGTCGCCGAGCCGGGTGCGTTCGGTACAGAATTCGATGATGCCGCCCAGTTCGCCGTTTTCGGTGGCTTTCCGCAGTTCGAACTCGGAGGTGTCCGCGGAATCGTTGGTTCCCGCCATGAAGATCTTATATTTCCAGCCTCGGGAGGCGATGCAGAGCAGCAGCTCGCTCAGATAATCCGTGAAGAATGCCAGCTCCCTTCTCTGAAAAATGCACTGCGAGAAGACGATGCCGATCGTGTTGCCCTTGTAGAGCGCCCGGACAAAGGTCCCTTTCCGCGGCGTTCGGGAGATCAGCCCCTTTTCCGCCAGAAGCGTGAGACTCTGCTGAATCGTGTCCGGCGTCACCTGAAACTGCCTTGCCAGCGCGGTGGTCGCCGGCAGCCGTTCGCCCGGCAGCATCACGCCGGTGCGGATCTCCGTTTCAAAATACGAAGCAATCTGCTTGTAGTAGGCATCGTTTTTCTTCAGGTTCATGAGAGGCTTTCCATTTATTATACGGCATTATACGTTTTGTATAATTATACCTTATTATTCCTGTTTTGTCAACCCCTGATTCCGGGGAATCCGGACGTTTTTTGCAAAAAAAAAACATCCGTCGATCGAAAGACGACGGATGGCGGAGGGAGGGTCCGGGAAACGGGGAGGAATCAGAGATCGCGGTCGGACGCATAGTCGGCGCTGCCGGCGGCGAGATATCCGCCGCTTTTCCCCTCGGGGCTGTCCGAGAACCAGAAGGAGTAGAGGTCGCCGTTTTCCATGGAGAAGCGGAGACGGATCGGGGTGTTGTCCGGAAGGGTGTCGTGTCCGGTCCATGCGATCCGTGCGCAGGTGGAGTCGCCGCGGAAGGGGATGGTCTCCGTGACGGAGCAGCCGGGAAGCGGATTGGAATTCGGGTCGAGCAGTTCGACGCGCACACTCTCCGCGCAGGCGTTGATCCAGAGCGTGCGCCCGTTGGGATGGAGCGGCCGCGTGACCAGGAGCCCTTCCGTATCGGTATGCAGAGAGGCGAATCCGTCGCGGCGCAGTTCGGCGAATCCGGTGGAGGCCCCGGCGTACATGGCGTAGGCGCCCCGGCTGGAGGACCCTTTTTCTCCGGGGCCGAGCTTGGATTTGCCGCTGAAGCCCGCGTAATAGAACCGCAGCGTGTCGCGGAAGGTGAGGCAGAGCCCTCCCGTGGCATGGAGATATCCGCGGTTCCAGTCCCCTTTTTTCCGCGTGCAGCGGAGAAGGGGGATCCGTTCTTCGGGGCGCGACCAGTGATAGCCGTCCCTGCTGAAGGCCGGATGAAGATCGATCCGTTTCGGACAGGCGAGAAGGGCGCACTTGTCGTTTTCGTATCCGTGAAACAGGGCGAAGAGTCCCAGCATCAGACTCTCGTAGGGGACCGCGTTCAGATCGTACAGCTGGGGACGGAAGCGCGTCTCCTCCTCCAGCGGATCGAGCCGGTCGATTCTTGCCCAGGGGATCATGTCGACGGAATCGCCCGGAGTCAGGATCTCGGAGAGTTTCTGCTTCCAGGGGGGCGCGATGAATTCGCTCCGGGGCAGCCAGGCGCGGGCGCGTCCGGTTTCCGGAAAGCCGCAGCGGACGCTGAAAATCCACTGTTTGCGGAAGGGATCGCGGAAGAAGCTGGAATTGTCGCCGCATTCGCCGGTGCGGGTGCGGAAGGTCCAGCGGATGCCGTCGGCGGAGGTGAAAAGCTCTCCGTTTTCTCCGTTCGGATGGCGGAAGTAGAGAAACATTTTCCAGCGTTCGGCGATGGTTTCCGCGTGCTGGTCGAGCCAGACCAGACAGCCGTCGCGTTCATAGCCCTCCCGCGGCGGAATGACCAGATTGGTATGGCCGACCACTCCCAGATCCGGCCGTTCCCAGTGGATGCCGTTGCTGCTGATCGCCAGCGCCGTTCCGTGAAACCAGCCCGCGTGATAATAGAGTTTGTAGAGTTTGTCCTGCGGATCGTACCAGAGTCCGTCGTTGAAGGGAGCGGCCATCGGCGCTTCTCCGTGATCGAGTTCCATTTCCGTTTCCGGTTCCAGAACCGGATTGTACCGGTATTCCCGGGCCGGGTGCCAGATGCGGCGGAAGGTGCTCCAGTCGATCAGATAGTCGTCCACGAAAAGCTGCCGCCCCTGTTCGAGGGTGAGAGGTTCCGTCTTTGCTTCCAGATAAGGAACCGGAAGAATCGTGTCCGAGGCCGGATCAAAATCCGCTTTGAAGGTGACGCTCATAAAAAAAACTCCCTTTTTTTCTCCGTTTTCCGATTGCGATTTCCCGCTTTCCATATTATATTCCGAAAAACGTCATACGGAAAGATGAAAAATCCGTATTTTATATCGAAAATCGACATGATGAATTTCCAATCCCCGTTTGGCGACGAACGCTGCATCAATCTGCGGCATCTTGCGGAGACTCTGGACCGGAAAGTCCTGGCCCTTGTGGCGGAGAATCCGATGCGTGTGCTCTCCTGCTCATACTGGGAGAATCATGATCCCTGGTTTGTGACCCGTCGCAGACTGATGGATAATTTCTGTCTTTTTGTTCTGGAAGGCTCTCTTACATTGCGTCTGGATGATGCTGAATATCTTCTGCGGCCCGGCGACTGCTTTCTGCTCGGGACGGAGGTGTTTCATGCGTTCGGTCTTCCGAAGGGCGAATCCCGGGTGAAGCATTTTATTCTGCATACTCTGCCTGGGCGGTTTTCGCTGGGCAATCCGGTGGACCGCCTGAAGAAGCCCTGTCACAGATTTCCGATCGGCTCAGACGAGAGAGACGTGCTGATGCGGATGATCGGCGAAACACAGGATTCCGGCCACATCGGACTGCGGTACTGGGAGCTGTTTCTGAACCGGATGCTTTTTGATCTGGCCCTGCGCGGGGAGATGGTCTCCGCGGCGGACGGGGAGCTCAATGGCCGATTTGCCGCGGCTTTGCGGTTTCTGGAGGCCAATTTCCGGAATGCGGTTGCCGTGGCGGACATCGCCGATGCGGCGGGAATCCGGGAGGTGCGCTGCCGCCAGCTCTTCCGCCGGTATTCCGGATTGACCCCGTCGGAATATCTCGGACGGCTCCGGCTGCGTCATGCCGCCCGTCTGCTTCTGGAAACGCGCCTCAGCGTGAAGGAGATTGCCGCGCAGAGCGGATTCTCAGGCGAATGTTATTTCTGCTATGCGTTCCGGAAGCATCTGAACTGCACGCCGGAGCAGTACCGGATGCTGCGATTCTGATCCGGGGCCGTCGGACGTGCTATCGAAAAAAAATCCCTTCGCCGGAATCATCCGGGACTCCGGGAAGGGAAAGGATGCCGGGAAACCGCGGATCAGGAGAGCGTCAGTTTTTCTCCTTTGCGGAGCTGTTTCCTCACGTTTCCGGAGGGGGTCCGGAAGAGGAAGGTTCCGTCGTGACCCGCGGTGATGTCCGCCTGGAAGGTGGCGGCTCCGGGCGCGTTCCACGTCAGGTCGATGGTCAGGTCGCCCTGGGCGCGCAGTCCGGTGATGTTTCCGCTTGTCCAGTTGGAGGGAAGCGCGGGGAAGAGTTCCACAATGACGGCTCCTTCCGCGGTGCGCTTGTGACTCTGCACGAACAGTTCCCCGATCGCGGCGGTGACTCCGAAGTTGCCGTCGATCTGGAACGGCGGATGGGCGTCGAAGAGATTCGGATAGACTCCGCCGCCGTCCACATAGTTCGGCGCCTCCTTCGGGAAGACGGGCTTGAGCAGATTGCGGATGACCCGGCAGGCATGATCCCCGTCGAGGAAACGCGCCCAGAGAGCCACCCGCCATCCCATCGCCCATCCGGTGCTGAGGTCGCCCCGGCGTTCGAGGGAGACCCGGGCCGCGTCGTAGTATTCCCGGTTGTGCTCCGGCGTGAACTCCGAACCCGGATAGACCCCGTAGAGATGAGAAACATGACGGTGATGGATTTCCGATTCCTGGAAATCCTCTCCGTATTCCAGCAGCTGTCCGGCGGAACCGATGGAAGGTTTCCGCAGTTTCGGCAGGGCGGCTCGGATTTTTCCGGTGAGTTCATCTTCCGAATCCAGCTCCTTCGCGCATTCGAGAAGGCTTTCGAATGTCTCCCGGATGATGGACATGTCCATGATGGATCCGGAGGCGGCGGCCGCCCGTTTTCCTGTCGCCGGATCAATGAAATTGTTTTCCGGGGAAGTCGAGGGACAGGTTTCCAGCACGCCGTTGTGATCCTGCAGAAACGCCAGGAAGAATTCCGCCGCGCCCCGGAGGATCGGTTCGAAACGGGCGAGAAACTCCCGGTCCTTCGAATAGCGGTAGTGATCCATCGCGTGGCGGCAGAGCCAGCCGCCGCAGACGGGCCAGAAAAGCCATTGCGCCCGGCCCGTCGCCGTGGAGCAGTAGCGCCAGAGATCCGAATTGTGATGCAGACACCAGCCCGGCAGATGATAGAGTTCCCGCGCCGCATCCCTCCCTTTGACGGAGAGATCCCGGAGAAAGGCGAACAGCGGTTCCGCGCATTCCGCGAGATTGGTGTTTTCCGCAGGCCAGTAGTTCATCTCCGTATTGATGTTGGTGGTGTAGTTGCAGCCCCAGGGAGGAAGAAGAAGCGCGTTCCAGATTCCCTGAAGATTCGTCGCCTGCGTGCCCGGACGCGAGGAGGCGATCATCAGGTAGCGCCCGAAATTGTAAAGCAGAGCCGCCAGCGAGGGCGAAAAGAGTTCCCGGTTCTGTTCCGCCGCAAGGCGTTCCGGAAGAGGAAGCTTGTCTCCCGGTTCTTCCGGGAACTGCAGGACGGATCTTCCCGCCAGCGCCTGATAGTCCGCGATGTGCTGCTGTTTCAGCGCTTCAAAGGAGAGTGCTTCCGCCTGGTCCAGATCCGCGGCGACGGATGCTTTCCAGTCGATTCCGCTCTCTTCCGGCATGGTTTTCCAGTCCTTGAAGTTCGAACGGATCGCCAGAAGAAGGGTGACGGAGTCGGCGCCCTCGATTTTCAGCACGCCGTTTTCCGAAACGGCGGAACCGCCTTTCACCAGGGCTCTCAGACGCATCCGGTAGCGGATGCCGGTTCGTCCCTGTTCATCCTTCCAGATCACCTCATCCCGGCGGTCATAGACCGGGCATTCGCCGTCGAAGACGATGTCCCCGTCGACGGACGACGACTTCCCGTGAATCTGCGAGACGAGTTCCGCTTCAAAATTCAGCGTTCCCGGCGTTTCCGCATCCATGCGGTAGACGATCGCCTGCGCGGGGAACGAGGCGAACGCCTCGCGGCGGAACGCCGCCCCTCCCGCCGTGAAGCGCATGGAAAAGAGCGCTGTGGAAAGATCCAGTTCCCTCCGGTAGTCCGTCACGGGTCCCGGAAGACGGAACTGGAGTTTCAGATCGCCCGCGGGCAGATAGCTCTGGGAGTCGTGATCGCCCATGTGAGCGGAGATGAAGGCGTCGGCTTCCGAGAACTTCCGTTCCGCGATAAGACGGCGGGCCTCCGGGAGCGCCCGGTAAATTTCCGGACTGTAACGGTTTTCCGGAAGTCCCGACCAGAGCGTGTCCTCGTTGAGCGCAAGAATTTCCTGTTCCGCGCCGCCGTAGACCATGGCGCCGAGCCTTCCGTTTCCGAGCGGAAGGGCGGCTTCCCAGTAAGGGGCCTCCTCGTGATAGCAGAGTGTCCGAGATGCGTTCATTTGATAAAAGATCCTCTTGTTGATTGAGCAGTGAAGGGTTCGGTTCAGAAATCGGGCTGGAGACATTTCATCTGCCGGAAGGGGTCCTCCCGCGCGACCGCCAGTTCCAGCGGCTCCTGCGACCAGCGGACCGGCTTGCGGACCACCAGCAGACGGTTCCTGCCTTTTCGTGCACGGAGCGGAAGCTCATTGACCGTTTTCGGCAGTTTTTTCCCGTTCAGCCAGGTCTCCCGGATCTTCGCGGGATTGCAGAAGAGACGGCAGGCGGCGTTCTCCTCCGGCGATTCAAACTCAAGGACGATCAGCACATCGCCCCGGTTGTCGCGGAACAGGGCATAGGCATCGGTCATCCAGGTCTTGTCGGTTCCGAAGGGACTGACAATATAGCATTTGTGCTCCGGTTTGAAGGCCTGTTTGCGCCACTGTTCGGTGCTTCCGGTTCCAAGATGCTCCAGTTTCCGTCCGGGGGTGGAGAAGCGGGCAAGGTGTTCGGGCGTCAGCTGTTCCGGCGGAACAGGCCCCAGAAAGAGCGCCGTGTCGCGGGAGCAGGGAATGGGACGGAACGGCTGTTTGACTTCCGTTGTCGCATAGATCCGCACGGGTTTGCCGTCCATGAGAAAGTCGCACTGGAGCACGTAGAGATGCGTGCCCTCGGCAAAATTGGGATCCGGATTCCGGTCTCCCGCGGGGGGCGCGAAGAGAAAGGCGTCGCGTTTTCCGGGAAGAATCTCCCAGGATTTCATCGAACGGATCGGCGTTTTCCACTGCATCGGGAAGTAGAGGGTTTTGTCGATCAGCTTCAGGGGAACCCGGGAGCGGTTCTGCAGAAAGCCGCGGAGCTGTCCGGCGGAGCTGTCCCAGAAGAGTCCCGCCGAGAGACCCGGATATTTTTTCGAATCGAAAATTGCCGCATTCAGCGGTAAATTGGCGGAATTCTTGATCCATTCGATCTCCCGGGGGATCCGGCGGTCCGGATCATGCGGCAGTTTGTAGAGTCCCCGGCGCACGGGCGACAGGGGCACGGAGGTGCGGACGGCGCGCGGTATTTCCGAAAATTTCAGACTGAGCGGAATTTCCGATCCCAGATGGTGCGGAGAAATGCGGCGGATCGTATAGACAACGGTATCCCCCTTCCGTTCCGCAGAGACCACTTTTCCGTGAAGAATCTGATAGCGGTAGGCGGCATATTCGTTTTCGGTGCAGTACCACCATCGGGGATTGTGTCCGTATTTGGTGAAGATGCGGTCGAGGACTTCGAATCCGCGGTCGTCCTGCCAGGTGTGCAGTCCGAAGGTGATGTGGGGATTGGCGGGATTCTTCCGGATTCGGTCAAGCTGACGTTTCAAGCCTTTTTCAAAGCGTTCCATGGAGGGGTTTTTGTCGTCGGCATCGAACAGAAAGGTCGCAAAGCAGGTGCCGGGCTGGAGCGCATAGCGGCTTTCGTTGTTGCTCCAGAACTCGGGATTGGCCAGATAGCCGCACCGCTGAATGGTCTGTCCGACGGTGAACGCGGTCTGTTTTTCCAGCCGGCTTCCCAGCGCGCAGCCCGGAAGGACAAACGCCACAACGCAGGTGTTCAGATTCGATTCCAGCTCCGGACGGATCAGCATCATCTGCCGGAACGCCTCGTTCGGAATCAGATTCGGCAGCGAGGGATGCGAGATCGTATGACTGCCGATCGCGCAGCCGTTCCCCAGCAGTTTCTCCCCGATGTTCCGGTAATAGTTCCGGTTGCCCGGACGCGTGAGAAAAAAGGTTCCCTTCATGCCGTGCCTGCGCAGCAGTTCCGCCATTTTCAGGTGGCGGTTGTTGACATCGTCCCAGCGGGTGGAGAAGGCGATTTCCTGTTCTTCCGGAAGTCCGGGAAAGGTGAGTTTTGCTTTTTCGGCCGCTTCCGCGCTGGCATACTGCACTGTGACGGTCTGGAGATATTCCGGGAATCCGAGCGGATTTTCGGGCTGCAGAAAATGCTGTTCATATTTTCTGCTCTGTTCGGCGGTCCATTCCGCATCCGGCTTCGCCGCAAGGGGAAGGGCGAGTGCCGCCGCGGAAAACAGAAGCACTCCTGTTTGAAACAGTGTCATGAGATTCTCCTTCGTTGTAATGGGTGACGCTCCCTGTATCAATACCATAACAAAGAGTGCGGTTTTTTCAATCCGGATTTTACTTTTTCTCCGGGAAATGTTATAGTAGTTCCGATTTCAGAAAAAGGGATCGTTCCTTCGGAAAGGGTGAATATCATGCGCATTGATCTGCAGAAAAACAGGGAGTTCCTCCGCGGCTGCGCCGACGTGGAGAGAAAAAGCCAAGGGCTTCAGCTTCATCGTTTTACATCGTCGCTTCTGAATGTTTACCGGAGCTCGGAGCATCATGAGATCCGGGCGCTCTGTCCCTCCGGGGTCCGGATTCTGCTGAAGACGGATTCCGAAAAACTGAGACTTCCCGTCGTTTTCGGCAGAACGGCGCGGCCCTTTTTTTCGTTCAGTGTGTTCGTTGACGACGCGGAAACGGCATATTCCTGGGATGGCAGGGTTCTGGAACTTCTTCTGGACGGGAACATTCATCAGGTGGAAATTGCGCTTCCGCATCTGGTCGAATGTTTTGTCGGGGCGCTTGAGACCGTGGACGGCGCTCTGGCGGAACCCGTTCCGGAAAAGGATCATGCGATGGTGTTCATCGGAGATTCCATTATGCAGGGAATGACGGTGTCGCGCCCCTCGCTGGCGTATCCGGACCGGCTCGCGCGTCTGCTGAAAAGCGAATACTGGAATTTGAGCGTTGCCGGGGCGACCGCGGATCGAAGGCTCGGACCCCTGGCTCAGGAATATGAATGGGACCGACTTCTCCTCGGATTCGGAGTGAACGATTTCAACACGTCGCGCCCGATGGAGGCGTACCTGGAGGAGATGAGGGAGACGCTTCTTCCGCTCCTTGCCCGGAAGAAGGCGCAGCTCTTCCTGCTTGGTCCGATTCCATGGGCGGGGCGGACCAAGCCCAATGCTCTTGGACTGCGTCTTAAGGATTACTGCGAGGCGCTGGGCAACCTGGCATTGCAGTTCCCCGGGGTGCGTTTCATTGACGGACGGACTCTTCTTCCGGACGATCCGGTCTATTATGTGGATGGCATTCATCCGAACGATGAAGGAGAAGCTCTGCTGTTCCGGAATCTGGCACCCGTTTTCCTCTCCTGAAAACTCGCGTGAAGGAAGACGCCGCTTTTCCCTCTCCGTCGCTGTCGCAGACGAGGGGGGCGGACCGGCCGCCGGGAACATGGTTCCCCGAACGGGCATCCCTTTCTTCCGCCGCTTTCCAAATTCGGACAGCAGGGATTTTTGACGATCCGGAGCCCGATCCGGACTTTTCAGACCGCGGTCGTGATTGTCATAGCGGATCCGCCGGCGAACCGGATCGGCGTCGTCTCCCGTTTCCGGAACAAGATCACGGAACCATGGCGAGGCATCCCTCTGAAAAATTCCACCTTCTGTCGGGTCGCCTCCCGGGGAAAATTGGGGGAAAACAGAAGCATTTCAGGCGGAGGGAAATCCCGGAAAACGGGGAAGCCGTCCGTTTTCCGGGGGAGAGGGGAACGGACGGTTTCGACAAGGGGAACGGGAGGAACTCAAGGGTCAGTCGTACGGAACGCCGTGAAGAGGAACGGTGACCTGAAGTCCGCGCCATGTGGTGATGACACTTCCGTTTTCGGTGTTCCGTTCGGGCAGATCCTCTTTGACGGGATCCGCCGCCGGAAGAATTTCGACTGCGGCGGCGAGCTGATCCTGAAGGGATTCATCGAATTTGAATGCCTTTTCGGGACCGGTGTAGCAGATGATGTCGACATAGGCGGCGGAGTCGTTTTTTCCGCAGGCGCAGGCGATGGGGGCGCCGTCGAAGGAGCCTTCCGGGACGTGGACGACGGCTTTCCAGTCGCCTGCCCGGAGTTCAAACACCGCGTCGGAGAGTTCGTGAATTTCGGCGTTTTCCGCCTCCAGACTGTAACGCAGCACCAGTTCGGACGCGCGGAAAGTCTGATCCGCCGGATGGTCCAGATGAATGTGATAGTCCCCGCGGTCGGTCAGCGGATGAAAGGCGGTCAGGGCAATGTTTTTCCTCTGGGCCGTGCGGAAGCCCAGGGAGGAGAACTCCCTTCCGTTCTTCAGGAAGTTGAAATGGAAGACCGCCGGTTTTTTTCCGTTGATCCAGTAGGCGATCAGCGGATGAGCCTGCACCCAGGTGCAGCCGCGGCTGATGGAGCCGAACGTGGCCTGTTCCGTCATCCAGGTGGTGCCGTAGCAGGAGTCGGAATCCGGTTCCCTCCGGATGAACCGCCGGGTGGATTCCAGTTCCTTTTCCGGGAGTTTGCGGAATCGTTTTGCCACCTCCTTCGGGCACGGCAGATGCGTTTCTCCGGAGAACAGACTCAGGTCCGTTTTTTCCTCTTTCGAATCCTTCCCGGGAATATCGGCACCCGTCATTTCCGAGAGATACCGGATGGTTCCCTTGTCAAGAAGCAGGGCATATGCGCGGCTGTGCGGGCCTGCGAGCTGTCCGGTCGCGGGATGGTAGTGCTCCGCGAGCGACTGCCAGATCAGACGGCGGACTTTTTCCGCATACTTGCACGTTTCCATGTCTGCGGAGAGCTGCAGAATGCGTTCCGTTTCAAACAGCGCGACAAAGGTATAGGTCGGACTGTTGTATTCGTTGAGTCCTCCGGTCTTCCTGGTGAACTTCCAGAACGCCTTGATCCGTTCCCTGGCATATTCGGTAAGGAGATCGTTTTTGAGAATCCGTCCCGCTGCGGATGTCACGGCCGCTCCCATGAGGGCGATATTGGTGTAATCCGGCTGGACGTTCCGGCGGAAGATGGACCATGCCGCGCGTTCCAGTGCCGCCTCGGTTTCCCGGACGAGCGGTTTCGAAAGCGCTTTCCTGTGTTCCAGCAGAATATGGCAGAGCGCGGCTCCGATGAAATCCGCCCAGTTCCAGTCGGGCGGCGCCATTTTCTCCAGGGGCTCCTCCTGAAACCACGGCCAGATGCCGTAGGTCTGTTTGTAGGGATTGGTCTCCTGAAGCGCCAGAACGGCGCGGATGACTTTTTCCGCCCGTGCGAGATGTTTCTTTTTCCCGGAGCGGATCAGGGCCAGCGCATAATAAATGGCCTCCCGTGTGCTGTGACAGACGCATCCGTCGGGAAGACGGCTGTGGTAGCCGATGCTGTGACAGATCGAAGACGGCATTGAAACGGCTTCGTCGAACCGCTTCTCTACGGATTTCAACAACTTGTCCATACTCATCAAGATCAGACTCCTTTTATTTGGTCTTTCGATACTGTACCGCCTTTTGCGGCGGATGCAAGGGGACGGTCTCTTTCGGGGAAAAAAAGAGCCGCCGGAGATGGGGTCCGACGGCTCCGCTCTGCGGTTCCGATTCTTGTTTGTTATCGGATCTCCGCGTTTTGCATGTACTGCGGATAGATTCTGGCTTCGCTTGGGATGTCGTCGACCATTTTGGCCTGTCCTGCGGAGCGCGGCGTGAAGAGATGGTTGCGCGAGAGGGTTTGAAGTCCGCGGATTCCGTTTCCGGAGAGAAGGACTTCCGCTTCCAGCGCAATTTTTCCTCCTTTTCGGAACTCGTAGTCCGGCAGGAGAGCGCGCGGCACGGCGAGTTCGAAAACATACCCTCCGGCGGTGGGACGGTAGAGTGCGCGGGCTCCCGGAAGAATTCCGGCGAATTCATATTTGACGCGTCCTCCGGCGGAGGTGAAGTATTCATACGGCAGCTTTCCGGTGACGGCTTTCGGGAAATAACCGATCACGACCGCTTTCCCTTTCAGGATCGTGGCGAGAATCCGGACCGGATCGACGGGCCCTTTCGCTCCGGGTCTGCCGAGATAGAACCCGACCGAATCGCCCATCTTGAACGCCATTGCCGGATCGTCCGCGCGGTTGATGAATTTTTTCGGATTCCGGACGAGGAATCTGGCGTAGAGGAACTCCTTGTCGTACCCGAAACTGACGTCGGCCAGGGGATGACCGCTGTTGTCGTTGAGGACGACGGAGCGTTTCCATTCGCCGGTTCGAAGCGGATCATGAAGCGGTTCAAAGATCACCTTTGCCGTCTCCGTCTTTTCCGCGAACGGATCCAGATGGCGTGTCAGTTTCATTTTCCCGGAGAAGCGTTTTTCCCCTTTCACGATTCCCTCTTTGTCGAGGCCTTCGATCCGGTAGACCATTCCGTGCGTGTTGCCGGTGTAGAGATAGGCTTCGGAGCGTTCCGGGAAGTAGCGGAGTTGTCCGGCGAAGGTCTCGCCTCCGCCAAGACTGAAGGGACTCGGCGTTTCCCCGCGGTTCGGATCCGCCAGAAGCGACTGGACAAAGAAGCCGTCGGAAGTGTAAAGCGTGAAGGGGGTCCATTCGGAACCGACCGCCACATAGTGATCCCCCAACATGCCCGCCTGTGTCCAGTGATGGTACATTTCCCCGTTGCGGAGAACGCCGGTGGCTTTGCGGCCGACAAGGAAGCGCTGACGACCCTGCGGATCAAAGGAGACAATCTTGACCGCATTGAAGCGGCCGGTGTGTCCAAGCCCGAATTTCAGTTTGCTTGTCCATTCGGGAGAGGCGTACTTGAGATTGGTGTTGAAGGAGAGATAGAGATTTCCCCGGCTGTCCTCGTCGATTCCGGTGATCTGTTCGCGCGCGGTGTAGAAGAGCGGCGTTCTGGCCCCCGGAATGATTTCCTGCACAAGGATTTTCGAGCGGTCGAAATCCCACTGCATGCAGCCGTTTCTCCCCTGGGAAAGGAAGGGAATGAAGTAGACTTTGTTGTCGCTTGCCGTGAGATAGATGTTGCCGCGGTCGTCGACTTTGCTTGCCTGGGCTCTCCATTTGGCGTCGAGCACCCGGCCCGCGAGTTTCGGGATGATGCGAAGCTCTTCCGGATCGATTTTCCCGTTTCCGTTGCGGTCGCTCCAGACTTCGAGTCCGGTCCGGATGCCGTCGGTGCCGAAGCTGTTGACCGGTTTGAGCGTGTCGCCTTCCACGCGGACAAGAACGGCGGGATTGGCGTCCAGTCCCGCGGCGAACATGTATTTGAGACCGCCCGGACCGCGGAAGACGCGCGGAACCTTGTAGTTCGAAAGCCAGTTCCGGAGAGCATAGGGCCAGTCCATTTTGGAGAATCGCCAGTAGGCTTCCGTGCCCGAGGAACTGCCGTCGCCTTTCAGACGGCTGCGGATGAGTCCGTTGGAAAAGTAGTCCTTGACATAGACAAGGAGCGGATCGTCGCAGTCCGGCCAGCTCGGCGGACAGTAGCCGACTTCGCCGAAGAGTTCGCCTTCCAGCGAGAGCGTTCCGGCGTCGTATTTCTGGAAGACGCTCGGAATGGCGGCCTGCGCCACATGCAGTTTCCCGAACCGGTCGATGTGAATGCCCGCAGGATGCAGCAGTCCGGTCGGATCGTATTTCCCGAACCACGGACGGCCGCCCTCTCTGCCCAGCGTGCCGAGAATCTTCCCCTTCGATGCAATCCAGATCTGATTGGAGTAGCCGTTGTCGGAAATGTAGAACTTGCCGTCATGGATCGTGATGCCCCACGGATTCTGGAGCTGTCCGGGCAGGCGCATGACCACGCGGGACTTGCCCTGCGCTTTGGCAAAACGATGCAGTTCCGCGCCCCGGTTGTGCCAGCCGTTGGTGTCGCGCATGGTGAGAACGTAGAGATCTCCGTTGCGGTCCAGAGCGACTCCACGCGCCCATTCGCAGGGAAGAGTGCGTTTCAGAGCGCCGGTTTCGGCGTCAAACACCAGAATTTTCCCTTTGTAGTGAAGGGGAACGAAGAGTTCCGTGTCGGTGACCGCCACGGAGTTGGCGGAGGGCATCGGCGTGTTCCAGTCGAGCTGCTGGGGAGGGGTTTTCCCGAAGGAGTCGAGCGTGAGGAAGCGCCGGCTGCCGAACGGGGCCGTAAGACCGGTTTTCGCATCGTAGCGGGTGAGGAAGGTGTTGAACCAGCCGGAGAGAACATAGACGTATCTGCGGTTTGCCCCGATGGCGGTGTGCGGTCCGTATCCGCCTTCGATCACATAGGGGGTGGTGCGCCAGAGAACGTTGTTGTCGAAATCGGTTTTGACGATGGAGTGTCCCCCCTCGTTGCTGCCCCAGAGATAGTAAAGACCCTGTTCATCGCTGGAGACGGCGGTGGCAGGACCCATGTTGCCGCCCCAGTTGCCTCTGCCGTCCTGGGTTTCATACGGGATTTTGGCGGAGGTGCCGGCCGCGCCGGTGAAGGAGACCTTCAGCGGATCATGGACATAGGCTTTCCAGGTGTATTCGCCGACGGGCATTTTGTTGCCGCGCCAGTCGAAGCCGTCCCAGTAGAGCGTGACGGGTCCTTTCCGATGGGGTTCGCCGCCCGCAATCTCGCGCAGGATGGAACCGTCTTTTCCGAAGATGTTGACCGAGAGCATTCCGTCGCAGGGCATCTGGACGGTGAAGCTGTCGCAGTCCGGGGCTTTCTCCGTCTGCGCCAGATAGGTTGCCAGATCCGGATTGCGCCGCGGGAGCTTGTTGTTCGGGGCAAAGACGATCCGGCCCCATTTTTCAACCCCGTGCCAGGCCCAGCCGAATCCGGTGGTCGGCGCGGTGCGGAGCGCTTCCGCCCGCTGCGTGATGCTCTGCGGCCAGAGAACGGTCCAGAACGCTGTCATGGCTTGTCCGGGACGGAACGGATTTTTCCCGTCTTTCACTCCGAGCAGGGTCCAGGGGATGCGAGCCTCCATCTGATAGCGGTCGGGATTTCCGGTCTCTCCGAACGCCAGCTGAATGCCCTTCGGATCGTGAATCATCTCCCCCTGATACGGAGGTCCGTCCTGAATGGTGATATGAGGCGTGCGGGTGACGGTCTCCATCCAGATGGCCATGGTCTTGATGAAGGGCGCGTAGGCTTTCACGCTCGGGTCATTCCGGTCGTTTCTGGCGATGCGCAGCGGATGGGGCGCTTTCGGAGTCGCGATGCAGCGGAACTCCAGATTGTGACCGATCCACGGCTTTTCCCCGGGTTTGTTGGTGTTTTTCATGGGGCCGCCGCCGGTGAGAATGTCGGCGGCAAGATAGAGGGCGTTGTCGTCGTACATGACCATGACATCGCCGGAAAAACGGTCGGCGACATCGCGGGAGACGGTGAGCCACTCCTTTCCGGCGGAATCCCAGTCCTTGAGCTTCCCGTCGATTTTGACGTTCGACGGCGCGGGAACGGCGTACATGACTCCGTCCATGATATCCAGCGCGCCGAGGGTGAGAGGAAGAAGCGCTCCGGCAAAAACTGCCGTCAGAAATGAGGTGAATTTCATCGTCCGCTCCTTATTTGCGTGTGATGGAATAGGTCAGACCGGAGATCTCCGAACCGTCGGCATTCCGGATTCCGACGCTCGCCGCCCACTGCCAGGTGACGCGGCAGACCCGCGCGATCAGCGTGTTCCAGCCCTTTTTCAGTTCGACGGGAACCGTGTCGCATTTTCCCTTTTTGGCAGTGACCACGTCGCTGTACACCTCTTTCCCGTTCAGATAGACGGTGACCTGCTCCTGTCCCGCGAAGGTTTTCGATCCGACCGACAGAACTCCTTTTGTCGCCTCCGGGGCATGGATATACCGCACCAGATAGCCGGATTCGAACGGACGGCCATTGGTGACGGAAGCGAAATCCACCGCGTTCGGATCATCCCCGCCGGTGACATCGGCGCTCGGATAGTAGACCAGCCACTGCGTTTTCTTTCCCTGGACGATGCTCTGCGTGACATCGTTTCCCGCCTTGGCGTCGAGGTCGATCCGGGTTTCGGCCTTCTCCTTCCGGAACTCGGCCGGCTTGAACCAGCGTCCTCCGTCATATCCGGTGGAGATCAGGAAGGGGGCGTTCAGCGCAAGGGTCTGCTTCACGGGTCCGGCCGTGACGGTGACGGTGTTGCGCAGCTGCCGCACCTCTCCGGCGATGGTGAGTGTGAAATCGTCAGGCGTCCCTTCGATTTTCCGGAGTTTCAGACCCTCCGGAAGCCGGGCGTTGAGCGCTTTGAAATCTCCTCCGCTGAGCGATCCCCGGATGGTGAATTCCCCCGGGACGCTGCTGTTCTGAAGAGCCAGGCTCATGCCCGGTTTCTTCAGAACCTTCATCGAGCCCGGCATGGTTTTCCGCAGGTAGTGATCCGTGACGTTTTTCCGTCCGATCGCCTTCAGGAAGGAGAGGGTCAGACAGTTGTGTCCGAGTTCGTTGGGATGAACATAATCCAGCATGAAGTTCTGTTTCGGATTCTGTTTCCGCATGGCTTCATGATACGTCTGAAAGGTCTCCCGGGTGTCGAGATATTCCGCGCCGTTCTCTTTGGCGAGGGTGCGGATGAGCTTTGCCATTTCGTCCATCAGGCGGTTTTTGTAGGAGTAGGGCGTTTCGGTCAGCATGGTGGGAGAGGCTAGAATGAGTTTTTGGAAGCGGACTCTTGCCTTGAGATCGTCGATGAGCTTCTGATATTCGGCTTTCCAGCGGGGGAGGGTGGAAAAGTCGGTGTAGGGGGCGAGAGCGTCGTTCATACCGAGAAAGATGATGAGCGTATCGGAGCCTTTGTCGAACTCCTCCTTGACGAAGATGCCCGCGATGTCCAGCTTCTGGTTTTTGTCGCGGGAGTTGCGGATCACGTTGCGCCAGGAGGAGACCGACTGTCCGCTGCCGCCCAGCGGAATGAATTCAACGTCGTTCACGCCGGCCTCTTTGAGAGCCTTGCGCACCTGATGCGTGTAGCCGAAGCGCAGATTCATGGAGTGACCGGTGATGCTGTCCCCGACAACGAGAACACGCTCCGCAAACGCTGCGGAAGGAAGCAGAAGCATCGCGGAGAAGAGAGCGGAAAGAAGTCGTTTCATTGCTGATTGCCTTTCGTGAATTTTGTCATTTTTTTCATATAGCTTGGCGTGAGACGGATTTCGCTCGGAACATCGGCGGTAATTCCTTTCAGCGGACTGTGATGGAACAGGTTGAAGCTGTTCCGGCTGCCGCTGGCATCCGAGAAAATGACTCCCGCGTCGTAATAGAAGGAAGAATTTGCAAGCGGCGGCAGTTCCGCCAGGGGGAGCGAGAACTCCACCAGGTAGAAGCTGTTTCCGCGTTCCGTCCGGATGACGGCGTCGCGGAGGAGTTCGACTTGATCGACCACCGTTTTGCCGATCGGGGAGGAGAACTCCGTCGCCGTTCTGCTGTTGTCCCCCGGCCGTTTGTAGCGGTAGAGCACGGCGACGGGTTTCCCGCGCAGGGGGGCGATCAGCAGCCGGACATCCCCGACCGACGGCTCCTTCCCGTTCGCCGAGGCAAATTCCAGATTGATGGAGTCTCCGGTTTTGAACAGCATTTTCCAGTCCTCCCCTCTGTTGAGGAAGGGGGTCGGATCGTTGACGCGGAAGCGGCCCCGGAGCCGCGCGCCGTCGATGGCCAGACGGTAGGTGAAGAGCACTTTCCCATTGCTGGAAACCTTCTGCTCCGGAACGGCGTTCCAGCCATTCCCCCGGATTTCGGGAAGCCGGAAGGGCGGTTCGATCAGCGCGGCTTTTTTCTTCTGAATCTCGCGGATGCGGGAGGCTTCGGCGTTTTTCCGGTCCGCGGCGGAGATCCGGACGGTCTGCGAGAAGCGTTTCAGGCTTTCCAGTCCTTTGATCTCATACAGGGAGTGATGGTTTTTCCCGCCGGAAAAATAGATTCTGCCGTCGGCTCCGCGTTCGAATGTTCCGCAGAACGCCTCGTCCATCAGGGAGTAGTGCGAGAGATCCATCCCCTCCCGGACGTTGGAAATGGAGAGCGGCTCCGCCAGACGCTGATCGGCGAAGAGCGTTCCCAGAAAGATTCCGTCTCCGCTGAACAGATATCGGACGCCCTTGTTTCCGTTCAGCAGAAACACCTTTCCGAAGTTCGGGACAGAGACCTCGCCTTCCACATTGAGGGTATGCTGAATCTCTCCCGGTTCGGGCAGGGGGCTGTCATGCGAATTGGAGGGATAGGCATTCCGGTAGGTCCAGAGGGTGCGTCCGGTGGTCTGGGAGATGCAGGTCAGGGGCTTCATGTTCAGGAGAAGCTGTCCGTCGGTCAGCGGCGCCATGGCGTAGAGGTATTCGCCGGGGGCAAGGGTGCGGACCGTGACGGCATCCGTCAGCTGGTAGTCCGGCAGTCCGCCGCCCGGTTTCCGCTGGAGTTTCCGGATCTCGTTTCCGCTCTGCCAGTAGAGCGTGAGGTCGCGACCCATCCGTGCGCACCACTGGAGCTTGACGAACGGACGTTTTTCCAGTTGAATCTCCTCCCACTGCATGTTTCCGTCGTTGTTTCTGTTGACCCAGAGGAAGGTGTGGTCCTTCGGATTTCCCGAGAAGTTTGCGGGGCGCTCCCGGAAGAGCCCCATGATCGATTCATAGGTTCCGATGGCCGCATGCGGTTTCAGAACCTGATCCTGTTCCAGAACGCCGTACCAGATCAGCGGCTGGGACCAGTGACGGTCGTTTGCCAGAAAGGTTCTTCCGTTGAGTTTCAGGGGGCGTTCCGGAAGCATGGTTTTGGTGGTGAGGGCCCGGACGAATGCGGGGGTGGTATCCAGATAGACCGCATCCAGTTTCCAGTCGCCCCGGATCCGTTTGAAGATCATGCCTTCGGCATAGTAGGTGTTGACGTCGTCGGGATCAAGCCAGCTTCCGGCCTCGTAGCGTGCGGGGCCGAGGTAGTCGCGGAGGAATTTTCCGTCGGAACTCCAGACGCTGATGCGTTTGGGCAGGGTCGAGAATTCGGCAATCCAGAGCTGGTCGCGGGAGTCTGCGGCGACGGCAATCGGAGAATCCAGAATCAGCGGATCGAATTTCCCCGCTTTGCGCGGCACTCCTCTGCCGATCGTTTTCAGAAGTTTCCCTTTCATGGAAAAGATCTTGACCTGATTGGCGCCCGTGTCGGCAACAAGAATTTTCCCCTTGTGGAAGGAGAAGTCGCCCGGTTTGACCAGTCCGCGGGAGAGAATCGCTTTTCCTTTCCCGGACGCCGGATCGCATTGGAGAAGCCGGGTGCCGCTGATGACATACCACTGGCCGTTGTGGAAACGCATGGCGCCGGGGGAGGGGAGGGAGAATGTGCGGATTTTTTTCCCGTCTTTTCCGTAAACGTCGATCCGGTTGAGTCTGGAGTAGGCAAGATAGAGTTTTCCGTCATTGGCGGCGAACCCGTCGAAGGAGCGGCTTTTCCAGTCTTTCTTCTGCTGCATCTCCCGGGGAACCTCGATGTTCAGGAGCGATCGGAACTGCTTGGTCACGGGATCCAGCTCCGTGACGAACAGTTTGTTTCCGAGCCATCCACCGCCGGAGGCAACCAGAACTTTTCCGTCCTGTTCGCGGATGACCCATGCGCCGGAGAGATTCAGCCAGCGGACTCCCCAGAGTTTTCTTCCGTCCTGCGTCAGCTGCATGATGGTGTCGCCGCTTTCGGCAAACGGAGCGCCGATCCAGAGAGCTCCCCGGATGAATTCCACGGTGCTTGCGGGAACGTGATCCGAGAGCCATCCGCCTTTCCGGTCCGGCGTGACCCATGGAATCGGATTGGGCATATAGGGGGTGCTGTTGTAGTCTGCGCGGAGAGGGCCGCGCGTGGCACCTTTCAGCTGATATTCGCCTTCGGGAACGACAAGTCCGGATTCATCCAGTCCGTCCCAGGAGAAGACGAAGCGCTTGCCGTCGGCTTTGCCGGGGGCGAGGTTGCGGACCCGTTCTCCGGTCCGGCTGATCAGGACGGCGGAAGCGAAGGTCTCGCCGTTCCGGGGAATGGAGAATTGTTTCGAGTAGGGTTTGTCGGACTGCTGCTTCAGTCCGGGATTCTCTCCGGGGTCCGCGAGAACGAGGATCTCGCTGATTGCGGCAATGTCTTTCTGCGGAGTCAATTCGAACACCAGTTTCCGGACCTTGAGTTCAGGCCTCGGATTCCGGAGCAGATAGAAGAATTTTCCCTTGAACTGTTCTTTTTTGAGACCGTCGAGCGTTCCGATCTCCACGGTTCCCTTTTCGGTTTCCGCCGAGACCTTCACGGTTTTGGGAATCAGATCATACGCTCGTCCGGCAAAATAGAGCACTGTTTCCCGGACCGTCGCGGGGCGGGGGAAGATCAGTTCCGCTCGGACGGTCTTCCCGGCGGAGAGCTTTTCACTGCGCCAGAAATGCCAGGTGGAGTTGTCATTGAGTCCGTTTGCGGAGATTCTCGGCGCGTCCGCCTTCTTCGGCAGGGAGATTCCGGAAACCTGGGGCCGGGCGAACGGAGCGATGTTGACGCGCCGTTCCGGCATCGCATAGAGTCCGTGCAGAGAGAACTGATAGGCTTTCAGCGGCGCGGTCAGCTCTTTCCGGCTACCCCAGTTGTTGATGAGAACGGGTTCCAGCTTCGTGCTTCTGAGCGTCAGAACGCCGATCTCCTTCCCGACGGGGAGCGTGATGATTCCGGCGGGCGGGGCGGAAAATCCATCGATGGTGAAGTGCGTGTCGGTGGTATCGGCGGCAAACGCGAGAATGGTTCCCGGTTTGACGGTGCCGTTGAACTGAACGGTCAAAGTCTGCGGCGCGTCGGAGGGAACGGGTTTGGTCCGCCAGGTTTCATAATAGGGGATGGGAACGCCGGTGCAGAAGGTGTTGCGCCATCTTCCATCGCGGTCCTGCGTTTGGAACATGGCGGGAGATTCTCCGCTTTTCGCGGTATTGATTTTCCCCGAGCGGAGCCACTGGAGAAACAGATTCTGAAAGGGCTCCTCCGCGGAAAGCGCGGAACAGAGTGCGGAGCAGAAAAGAAACAGCAGCGTCTTGTTCATAAAGAGATTTCCTTGTGCATGACTTGGCGGCAAAGGTTATTTCGCCAGGGCTATGTAGTTGTTCTGGGACCAGTTCGGCGTATAGATTTTCGAAGCCTTCTGAAGGTACTGCGATTCATTGGAGTCCTGCGGCGGCCGGCCGGTGATGGTTTTCCGGTGAATCGCATGACCGTCTGCGAAGACGCTGGTGACTCCGGCCCATTCGTGCGCTCCTCCGAGCTGATCCATGGGGCTCCAGGTGGGACCGCAGTAGGAGGGATACACGGAGACGGGAACAAACATGACGTCCGCCGCCAGAACCCGTTCGGAAAACGCTTTGGCGGGTCCTCCGGATTTCTCCCGCATTGCCGACGGCAGAAGCCGGTCGAGCGAATAGTAACTGTAGGCATTGAGCCAGGTGCCGGTATAGTGTCCCTCGGCATCCCCGGCCGGATAGACCGGCGGACGCACACTGGCTACAATGTAATAGCCCATATGCGTTGTGGATTTTCCAAGAGCTCCTTCCAGAGTGGGACAGCGGAGCATCTTGCTTCCGTTGGAGGCATAGGCCGTGATCGGTTTATCGGCATCCGTATCCCAGAGAAAGCCGGGAAATCCCTTGCGATACCATCCCTGACGCGGATGATTGCTGACCGGCATGTAATCCTGATTGTCTCCCGCGTAAGAGATCATGGACGATCCCAGCTGCCGTATGTTGCTCAGGCAGGATGCCACCATTCCCTTGCTCCGCGCACTGCGGAGCGCCGGCAGCAGAAGCGAGGCAAGGATGGCGATGATGGCGATTACGACAAGGAGCTCTATCAGTGTGAAAATCTTCTTCATCTTGTTCCTTCTTTCTTGGTTGTATGCTGATCCATGGAAAAATCTTCAATGGGTTTGAGACTCTGTGGGAGAGGCTCCTTCAGGTTCCTGCGGAATTCCCGCATGGCACGGATGCTTCTGGCAAACATGTCCGCGAGATCAAAACCGAAGAATTTGACCGGGAAGTCATAGTCCGTCAGTCTGGGAAAGTTCACCTGCGAGACGAGTTTCACTTTTTTTTCCGCATCCGCTCCGAAACGTTCCCGGAGAATGTCGATGACATGCGGCAGAAAGTTGTCGTCTCCGATATAGAGTCCTTCCGGCATTCTCCGGTTGTCCGGCGAGAAGAGCAGGTGCATCAGCGGACGGACCTGAAACGGTGAAACCGCGCTGAGTTCCAGTACATTTCCCGGCGGAGCCTCCAGTCCGAACTCCTCCGCCTCCTTCCGGAAGGCCCTGCAGTGTTCCAGACTCGACTTTTCGCCTGCGAGCACCGCCGCGATCCGGCGGCAGCCGCTCTTGGAGAAATAGCGCAGAACCTCAGTGAGAACGCTGTCGGTGTCCAGATCAATGGTCGGCAGTCCCGGGAACGAGGCTTCCGGACGCCCGATCGCCATTTTCGGAAGCGTGTTGCGGACGATCGGCGTTCCCGCCAGCGAATTCGGAATGGTGGCGAAGAACAGCCCCGCAAACAGACTGTTTTCGATTCCATACAGAAGCCGCTGATAATCCTCGGCATTTTTGGTCAGGCCCAGAACAAAGAAGCAGTCCACATCGATTTTCAGCTCCCCGGCCACCTTGTCGAGCGCCTTTACCAGAACCTGCGAAAAGACGCTTTCCAGTTTCCGCGATCCGTAGAGAAGAACTCCATACCGCGAGAGGTGCGGCTGGCGGAGACTGACCCGCGTGCCGATCCGTTTTTCGGAGATCAGAACTTTGTCGTCGATCAGAATCCGGAACGAGCGCTGCACGGTCAGGGGGGCCGCATCGAATTTCTGTTCAAACCAGGTCCGGGGCGGCAGTTTTTCGCCCGGCTTCCACGCGCCGCTGAGCACCTGACCGCGGATGTAGGAGAGAATCTCCTCCCGCTTGACCGGATCGCGTCCTTTGGCTTTGTTTGTCGGTAAGACCATTTGCGTCATCCCCAGAGGGTTGGTTCTTTTTTTTCTATTACACTATATATTATATCAAAAAATGTAATATATGTCAAGAGGGGGAACCGGAAAAAGAAAGAAAAAAAATGGTGAGCGGTGCCTGGGCGCTGTTTTCCGCATCTTGCGGAAGGCGGAGGGAAAGAGCCGGTTCGGACCGGATGAGAGGGACGGATCGGGAGAAAAATGGGCGAGGGGGCGGAACTTTTCCGATTCGGCTCCTTGCATTTTTCGGATCCTGTTTTAAATTATGATGTTTTTTTTGATTGAAAAAAGAGGTTTGTCCATGGCGAATGTTCCGTCCTACATGCACATCCGCAAATATATTATTGATATGGTCTTTGAACACAAGGACAGCGATGTCCGGATTGCTTCGGAGCGGGAGCTTTCCGCCCGTTTCAAGGTCAGCCGGACCACGGTCCGGAATGCTCTTCGCGACCTGGTGAACGACGGCTGCATCTACAATCGTCCCGGCCGCGGAATGTTCATCCGGGCGACCAACCGGCGCAACGACTCCTTTTCTCTTCTGAAGTCCTACAAGATCATTCTTCTGCTGGACACGGGAAAATACTCCTCGATCGACGGATTCTCCATGAAGCTTCTGAGTGGAATTTTTCATGTGTTTGCCTCGCTTCCGGTGAAGGTTCAGATTGTGAATGTGGTCGGGGACGACATGGTTTCCGAGCTGACGGTGAACCGTCCGGACGGCATCATCTGGATTCGTCCGTCGCACTCGGTCCTTCCGGTTCTGAAGAAGCTTCGGCGCGAGGTGCCGGTCTATACGATCGGCGACGTCGTGAGGGGAAATGCCTGCAACATCACGCTGGACTACGTGCTTGCGGGGCGTCTGCTTGCGGCCTATTTTCTGGATGCGGGCAGACGGAATGTGATCTTTTCCGGCTATGAGAGCAGCGGCGTGCGGCGGGAGGTCTTCCGGGGATGGTCCCGGGAGTTCGCTGCGCGGGGAATTGATTTTCCCAGAAAGTTCCGGATCGACACCTCGGAGGACATCACGGAGAAAATCCGTCTTCTGTTCGAGAAGCATCCCGTGGACGGTCTGTTTTCGTTTGGAACGGAGACTGCGGCGGGGGACCGCGCTCTTTCTCTGCTGCCGGAGGCGGAGGCGAAGCGCTGTCTGTTCGTCACGGACGACACGCCGTTTGCGTGCTGCGGTGTGCGGCACCGTCCGGAGGCCGAAGTGGTGCTTTCGCCGCTGCGGACCGCGGAACTCTGCGCGGAAAACCTCTACCGGATTCTGACGGATCCGGCGTTTGTTCCCCGGGAAGTGATTCTGAAACCGGAGATCGTGAAGCGATGAGTTTCAGCTCCGTTTCTTTGCCGCAACCGAAAAAGTGACTGCGTCCGCGCCGGAGAGGTCGCCGCGGATCGGAAAAAAATCGAAGGGAGAGACTGGTCGATGAACCGGAAAACCTGGATTGGAATTGGCGCTGCGTGCGGAGTCGGTCTTTTTGCCGCCGGAATGCTGCTTGGCGCGGCACTGCCGGAGAAGCAGGAGAAAATCCCGGAGCAGACGCTTCTGTTTGATGCGGAATCCTGCCGCCGAGGCGCGGACTACATGGACGAAATGCTTCAGCGCGTCCGGACTCAGACCGATATGAATCTCTGCGCCGCGGCCGGAACGACTCTGCGTCAGGCGGAACTGTATGCGTTCCTCCGCGATGCGCTTGCCCGGCTGCCCGAACCGCAGCGGAAGAAGGCGCAGATGGAGCAGACCGCATGGGAGGAGGAGTATCGCCGGAGATTGCAGGAGCCGTCGGATTACGAGGGAAACGCGCTGGCGTCGTTTGATCTTTCCGTGCGGGCGGGAACGCTGCTGTACGATCGGCTGCGCTATTTGCGCGCGCCGGCGGAGGCGCGGGAGGCGTATGAAAAGATGAAGAATCTGACCTTCACCGATATGGATCGGATCGAACGGCGTCTGGAAAACGGGCTCTTCCGTGGGGAGCTGCGGAACGGGGAACGCGACCTTTTCAAACTCTCGCCGGAACTCTGCGCCGCGTCGGGGGATCTGCTGGCCGGGGAGATCGTTTGCAGTCCCGCCGGGAAACGGCCCTACTGGATGGTGGTGGTCTGGAAGGACGGCCGCGTGAAGGAGAAGATCGCGGTCGGAAGGGACAAGCACATTGAATCCATCGGAATCGCCGACGGCCGTCTGCGGATTGATCATACGGACATCCGCGGGAAGCGCGGAACGCTCCAGGTCGCGCTGTAAGGCCTCCCGCCGGAGGACGAAGGGGCGCGGCGGGGAATGGTTTTTTGCTGATTTTACGGAAACAAGGTTGATTTTTCTGATTTCCGGTCTATTGTTATCTGCTTGGAGGAACCATCCTCACATGGTGGATTGAAACAGGAAAAACAACGGAATCAGGTAGCTATGAAAAATATGTCCGTGAATGTGCTCGTCGGTATCCAGTGGGGCGACGAGGGAAAAGGGAAAATTATTGATGTTCTTACACGTGATGCCGATATGGTCGTCCGTTTTCAGGGCGGCAACAATGCGGGTCACACGGTCGAAAACGGCCCGGAAAAATATGTTCTGCATCTGATTCCTTCGGGAATTCTCCGGAAAGAGGTGGTCAATGTGATCGGCAACGGCGTCGTGGTTGATCCGCTGGCTCTGATGAAGGAGATGAAGGCGCTGGTCGAACGCGGCGTGTCCGTGGAGAATGTCCAGCTGAGTTCCCGCTGCCAGCTGATTATGCCCTGGCATAAGCTGCTGGATGCGTACAATGAATCCAAAGCGTCCAAAGACAAAAAGATCGGCACCACGCTTCGCGGAATCGGCCCCGCTTACATGAGCAAGGCGGCAAGAACCGGGTTGCGGGCAGTCGAAATCCTTGATCTTGAACGTTTTAAACAACATTTTATGGAAGAGGCGGCTGCCTACAACACCCTCTACGTTCCTCAGGGAGCGGTGAAGCTGGATGCGGAACAGGCGTGGAACGAACTGCTGCCGGCGCTGGAATATGTGCGTCCGTACATCAAGGATTCCGTGGTGACGATCAACGAGGCCCGGCTCGCCGGAAAGCGCATTCTTCTGGAGGGCGCGCAGGGGGCGTTCCTGGATATCGACCACGGGACCTATCCGTTTGTGACCAGCAGCAATACGACCTCCGGCGGCGCGTGCACCGGATCGGGCCTTTCGCCGCGGGCCATCACGGGTGTGTGGGGCGTCATCAAGGCGTACACGACGCGCGTCGGAGAGGGTCCGTTCCCGACGGAACTCTTCGATGAACAGGGCGATTATCTTCGCAATCAGGGCGGAGAATTCGGCGCGACGACGGGGCGGCCCCGCCGGTGCGGCTGGTTCGATGTTGTCGCCTGCCGTCACAGCTGCATGATCAACGGAGTGGACTATCTTGCCGTCACCAAACTGGACGTGCTCGACGGATTGAAGGAGATCAAGATCTGCACCGCGTACCGGATCAACGGCGAAATCTACCGGACCTTCCCGGCCGATGTGCACGCGCTGGAACAGGCGGAACCCGTTTATGAAACGCTGCCCGGCTGGGAGGAGCCGACGACCTCCGCCCGCAGCTTTGAAGAGCTTCCCGCCAACGCGCAGGCGTATCTGAAACGGATGGCGAAGGAGGTTTCCGCCAGAATCGGAATCGTTTCGGTGGGACCGAAACGGGAGCAGACGTTCGAGGTCCGGGACTGAGTTCCCGGCCGGAGGGCTTCCCGGCGGAGAGTCCGCGGGGAAGCCGCCGGACAATGGATTCGGAGAGAATGTCCGCCGCCGGAAGAATGGATCAGAAGTGGAAGAGGTGGAGCGACAATGCCGTTAATCCATGATAAAAGAGTGGCGGAAAGCTCTCCGGTGGGCTCGGCGCTGCGGTCGTTTTTTTCGCATTTTGATCCGATGCAGCTGCTTCCGATGGCGGTGCTGCTGACGTTCGGGATTGTTTTTGTCTACGGGACCGGCCAGCAGGTCGGCGGCGTTCATGCCGAAGTGTTCTGGAAGCGGCAGATCATATGGATTGCGATCGGTCTGGGGCTGTGGCTGTTTTTTTCCTTTTTCAACTATAAATATCTGGGGGTGGCATCCATTCTGCTTTATGCCGGATCGCTGGTGCTGCTGGTGCTGGTGCTGGTGAAAGGGATCGGAGTGGTGCGTTTCGGCGCCCGGCGATGGCTGGATATCGTCGGAGTGAGCGTGCAGCCGGCGGAAATTGCCAAGCTGGCGGTGATTCTGCTGGTCTCCTGGGTGCTTTCGCTGAAACGATTTCCGGTCAATTCGTGGAAAACGCTTCTGCTCCTTCTGGCGCTGGTGGTTCCGTTTGCGGCTCTGATTCTGAAGCAGCCGAATCTGAGTATGACGCTGACGCTCTGCGCCTGTGCGTTTGCCATTGTGTTCTGCGCGGGATTCAAATGGCGATATCTGCTGATCGGTCTGATTGTGATATCGGTCTGTGCGCCGATCGGGTACGGGATGCTGCGGCCGTATCATCGGGACCGGATCCGGGTGTTTCTGAATCCGGATCTGGATCCGCTGAACAAGGGATGGAATCAGAGACAGTCGGAGATGGCGGTCGGCAGCGGACGGCTGACGGGAAAAGGGTTTATGCAGGGGACGCAGAGCATGCTGGGCTATCTGCCGCAGACGGTGTCCAATTCCGATTTTATTTTTCCGGTGATTGCGGAGGAGACGGGATTTGTCGGCGCCTCGTTCCTTCTTCTGATGTATGTGCTGCTGATGATTTCCATTTTCCGGACCGCGCTGAATGCGCCGGATGAGTTCGGGCGATATCTTTGCGTCGGCGTGGGAACGGTGTTTGCGATGCATTCGATCGTGAACATCGGCATGAGCATCCGTCTGATGCCGGTGACGGGACTGCCGCTTCCGCTGGTCAGTTACGGGGGAACGTTCATGCTGGCGTCGCTCTCCTATCTGGGCATTGTGCAGTCCGTGTATGCAAGGCGTAACAGGAATATGGAGGAGTGACAGAGAATGAAGAATGTAAAATTTCTGCCGATGAGCCGGAAGGAGATGGAGAATCTCGGATGGGACTCCATTGACATTCTGCTGGTGACGGGGGATGCGTATGTGGAACACCCCTCCTTTGGAACCGCGGTGATCGGACGCTATCTGCTGGACAAGGGGTTCCGGGTCGGAATCGCGGCGCAGCCGGACTGGAAAAATCCCGAATCCCTGTGCGCGATGGGCCGTCCGAGAATTGCCTGCGGCATCTCCTCGGGAAACATGGATTCGATGGTGTGTCTCTACACGGCGGGCCGCCGTCTCCGGAAAGACGACATGTATTCGCCGGGCGGAGTTCCGGGCCGCCGTCCGCCGCATGCGGCGGTGGTTTACACGCAGCTGGCCAAACGCGCGTTCCCCGGATTGAAGACCGTGCTCGGCGGCACGGAAGCCAGTCTGCGGCGCATGGCGCATTACGATTACTGGCAGGATAAAATGCACCCCTCGGTGCTGGTGGATTCCAAGGCGGACATCCTGATTTTCGGAATGGGCGAGACCGCATCGCTGGAGGTCTACTCCCGGATTCGGGACGGTCGGCCTCTGGAGGGAATTCCGGGAACGGCGGTTCTTCTCGGCGCCCGGGCCTCCCGGGAATTCGATTCGTCCGGTTGCGTCGTGCTGCCCGACTACGACCGCATCTGCAGCGATCCGAAAGCCCTGGTGGAGCAGACCATTGCCATGGAGGCGGAAATGAATCCGTGGTGCGGACGGCGTCTCGTACAGCGCTACGGCGATCGTTTGCTGGTGCTGGAGCGTCCGAATCCGCCCCTGAGTCAGGAGGAGTTCGACCACGTCTGCGAGCTGCACTACGGCATGGGGCCGCATCCGAGCTACAAGGAGCCGATTCCCGCGTATGAAACGGTGAAATTTTCAATTCCGGCGGTCCGGGGGTGTCCCGGAGGATGCGCGTTCTGCGGACTGGTTGCGCATCAGACGCGTCATCTGGTCTCCCGCTCTCCGGAGTCCGTGATGCGGAGTGTCGAACGGCTGAAAAAACTGCCGGGATATCATGGCATTGTCAGCGACATCGGCGGAGCGGCGTCGAACATTTTCGGCAACCGGACCGCGGATCACTCCCAGTGTGAAAAATGCCGCAGGGTCTCCTGCATGTGGCCGACTCCGTGCCGGAACTACATTCCCGACGGCTCCGCGCTTCAGAATCTTCTTCGAAAGCTCCGTTCCACGCCGGGGGTCCGGAAGGTGTTCCTGAATTCCGGAATGCGTCTGGATCTTGCGCTTCGTCAGCCGGAACTGACGAAGGATATCATCCGCTATCATGTTTCCGGACATCTGAAGGTGGCGCCGGAGCATCTGCATCCGCGTGTCCTGAACCTGATGCGGAAAGGCCGCGCCGGCGAACTGGAGGCCTTTATGAAGCTCTTCGACCAGTGCTGCCGGGAGGTGCACAAGGAGCAGTATCTCATTCCGCTTTTCATCTCGAATTTTCCCGGCTGCACCGAGGCGGAAATGAAGGTCGTGGATGACTTTCTGGAACAGCATCACTGGAGTCCGCAGCAGGTGCAGGACTACATTCCCCTGCCCATGACCATGGGCGCGGCGATGTATTACAGCGGACTGAATCCGTACACCGGAGAGAAAATCGTTGTGAACCGCGGCCTGCGGGAACGCAGGACTCAGATTCGAATGCTGAAGAAAAAACGCGGGTCGAAATATCAGACACAGAATTTCAGCAGGAAAGGAAAAAGGTGATCTCCATGGCTCTGCAGCTTCCTCCGTCCTCCAATCCGAAAAGTCATCTTGACGATGATTACAGCACGCTTGCGGGAGAGTACCAGTTCCGCATCACGGAGTCCGGCAATATTGTGAATTCCGAATGGGTCGGCTACGAGGACCGCGTCGACTACCGGGAATTCATTCTGGAGGATCCCGGCTCTTTTTTCTTCAATGTCTCGAACCTTTCGCAGAAACTGACGCTGACCGTCTATGAGCGCAAGGATCCTGAAAATCCGTCCTCCTCCCTGAAAAAACTGACGTCCATCACCACGTCGAAATCCAAGGAGACGAAAAGTCTTCTTCTGGACTCCGGACATTACTATCTCAAAATCGAATACAAGGGGACCCGGTACGGAGGAACCGATTACAACATCGGCGTCATTGCCGATCTTTTCACAAAAGGGAACAACGAGGACGACGACTTCAAGACCGGCACGCTTCCGGACGCCTATTCCGTGGAAGTGAACGGATCGGGAAGTCTCATCTCCGGCGAATGGGTCGGCTACGGCGACTCAATTGACTGCCGTCGTCTCATTCTGAACTCGCCCGGCGCCTACCGTTTCTTCCTCTCGGACATCACCAACAAGGTTCGTCTGACGGTGTATTCCATCTCCTACGACGGAAAAGGAAACGAAAAGCGGAAGAAGCTGACAAGCATCACCGCTTCCGCCAATCAGAAGAAGGGAACCAAGGAACTTCTGCTCGCCGAAGGCGAGTATTATGTGACCGTCGAGGCGACCGACTGGAAAAAAGGACGCAACACCGATTACTCCGTCAATGTGGACGGCACCTCCTATTTCAAAGCGGACAACACCAACGACAACTGGAACGATCCGGGAGTGCGCACCTTTTCCATCGGCGGCGCCCAGGAGACTTTCCTGAGCGGCGAATGGGTCGGTTTCGGCGATTCGATCGACTGGATCAGCATCCGCATCACCACTCCCGGCTATTACAATTTCAATATTCAGGATCTTCAGAACAAGATAAAGCTGAGCGTCTGCTCCTTCAGCGACACCGGCAGAAAGAAGACGCTCGGCTCCGTTTCGTTTACGCCGAGCAAGGGAAGCTCGACCACGCTGAAGAAGCCGCTTCTTCTGGATCGCGGCACCTACTACATTGCCGTCGAGGCTCCGGGCTGGAAGAGCGGTAAAAACACCGATTACTCGCTCGGTTCCACCGCGGGAGAACTCTTCACGAAAGCCGATGACAACACCAACAATTCGCGCGCATCCGCTGTGGAGATCCGTCTTGCCGACGGGGGCGTCCGGGACGACTGGGTCGGCTTCGGCGACAGCGAGGACCATTTCTATTTCCTCGTTCCCGAGGAGCGCGATGACAAGTACAGTTTCACATTCAACGCGGAAAAGGGAATGGCGACGTTGAAAATCTCCCTCTACAACGGCAAATCGTACAAGACGCTCGATACGCTGAAAGGCGGCGAGACGGCGGTTCTTGATTTTGACCGTCTGCGCGTTCAGACCGGCAACCGGATCTATCTGGAAATCGCATCTGCCGACGGCGGAAAGGGAAAGAAGAATACCGGATACGATGTCCTCATCTCGCCGGAATCGGCGGTTCGCGCTCCGCTTGCCGCGGAGGCCTCCGTCCTTGCCGCGCAGAACGAGTTCAGCGGGAGCTCCCGCGATCTGCTGCTTCTCGCCTGAGATCGTCCCGAACATGGAACCTGCCCGGAGCGGCGCCTTCCGCTTCCGGGATTTCTTTGCATAATTATGGGAATTTAGATTTGACATTTTCAAAGAGATGTGTTATGCTAGTTCCCGGAGAGGGTTCATTTGCAGCAACAAAGGATGGAGAAATGAGTTTGAGGCCACTTGCTTTCGCAGCGGCATCCCCGGGGAAGGTTTCTGCTCGCGGTCTGTGCGGACCGCGGGATTCCGCATTCTTCCGGGAGGTGACGGGATGGTTCGGCAGCCGCCGGAGCATTCCGGATTTCTCAATCCTGACCGATTCCGGGCGGAGTTCCGCCCTCCGAGCCGCATGTTTCCCGGAACCGTGCGGATTCTCTTTTCTTTCCGGGACGGAATTTGATGCGCGAACGAAGATATTTTTCATAAAACGTGGGGTGTTTTCATGGATAAGGATTATTTGAAACGGAAACTGAGGGGGTGTCTGCTCGGCAGAGGTGTCGGGGAGGCGCTCGGTCGTCCCTTTACCGGTATGAACGATCCCATGGATCTGGTATTTTATGATCCTGTTCCTTCGAAAGACGGCGTTCTCTGCACGCTGGATTTTCAGCTTCTCTGGCTGGAAGTTCTGAAGAGTCTTCCGGGAGGGCCGGTGGCGGATCGTGATCTGTTTGCGCAGTGCTGGCTGGATCATGTGCGGTATTCGGAGGACGAGTATGCGGTGGCCCTGCGGAATCTGAAAAACAATATCATGCCGCCGTGGTCGGGCAGTTTCGACAATTTCTACTGCGACGGATTCGGAGCGGCGCAGCGGGCCGGGCTCTGGGCCTGGCTGGCGCCGGCCAAATGCGAACTGGCCGCTCAGCTTGCCTACGAGGATGCCTGCGTCGATCACGATTCCGACGGCATCTACGCGGCGCTCTTTCTGGCGGCGTTCGAGAGCGCGGCATTCATTGAAAATGATATGAACACCCTGCTGGAGATCGCGGGCACATATCTGCCGAAGGAGTCCCGTCTGGCGGGCGTGCTCGCGGATGTCCGTTCCCTCTGCGCGGAGAAAAAGGACTGGAGGGAGGTCCGGGCGGCTCTGCTGGCAAAATACGAGTGTGAGAATCTGACCGATTCCGTGATGAATTTCGGATTTATCATAGCGGCGCTTCTGCTCGGGGAGGGGGATTTTGAACGGTCGATCCTGATTGCGGCCAACTGCGCGAAAAACACGGCGGCGAATGCGTCGATTGTCGGAGAAATCCTCGGACTGCTGAATCCGGAGGAGATTCCGGACAAATGGTGGAAGGATCTGCCGGAGCGCATCGCTCCCGGTCCGGACATCGCCGATCTTCAGAATCCGCCCCGGACTCTGACGGAGTTTATCGATGCGGTTGTCGAACTTGCCGAGCAGGTGGCGCTCGGAGAACCCCTCGCGGCGGATGAACCGCAGTGGGATCAGTATCTGATTCCGGTGAAATGCGGGGTCTTCCGCAAATGGGCACGCCTGAACGAGCGGCGCACCCCGCCGGAAATGGAGTGCATGAAGACGGCCTACACGTTCCCCGGCTCTTTCAACTATCTGGATTCCTACGAGGTGCCGGCAAACTCCCTCTACATGATGAAGTTCGAATTCAAGATCGAGGAGCGCAAGAAGGTGCGCGTGGTGTTCAACTCCAATGCGATCTCCCGGGTCTGGCTCGACGGAGAGTTCGCGTTCGGGCGGGACGGCGGCTGGATGTCGCCCTCCTACTCCACCGTTCCGCTGAATCAGTTCGTCGATGCGGAAGTGGAGGCGGGAATTCATACGCTGGTGGTCGGCGTTGCCCCCACCGAACCCGATGAGAACATCTACTGGGTGATGGGCATTGCCTCCTGTTCCGACCGTCAATGGCTGCCCTATACCTTCTTTGACAATGAGGAGGAGGTCTGAACGCTTCGCTTCACGCTGCGTTGAGATCGGAAATCCCGTTCTGTTGGTTCCCCGGAGCCTGCTGACGGGATTTTCTGCTGTTTTTTCCACCTGCCGGTTTCGTCGCGGGGAAGACGGTTTTACCAGAGAGAGGGCGGCGCAAGACCGCGTCGCAGGAGCAGTTCTCTGGCTTCCAGGTCTCCGTTTTTTGCGGCTTTCAGGAGCCACTCCTCCCCTTTGGTGATGCTCCGGGTGACGCCGCGGCCCTCCAGATAGCGAAGCGCAAGCGCCCGCTGAGCGACAGCGTCACCGCCTTTCGCCGCAAGTCCGAACCAGTAGACCGCCGCGCTTTCATCCTTGACCAGTCCCCCGTCCCCCGCGGCGTACAGACAGCCCAGATTGTACTGTGCACGCGGATAGCCCCGGGTTGCCGATTCGAAAAAGAGTTCCGCCGCCTTCCGGGGATCTTTTTTCATGCCGATTCCCTCCAGATGGAAAACGCCGAGTTTGAAGAGCGCCTGAGGATTTTTCTGTTCCGCGGCTTTCCGGTACCAGGGGAGGGCGGAGTGGATGTCCGGCTCCTTCGTGATGGTTCCATTGGCGGTGAATTCCGCATACTTGAACTGGGACATGGCATTGCCCCGTTCCGCGGAAAGACGGTAGAGCCGGGCTGCTTTTTTCAGATCCGGATCCACCGCTCTTCCGTATTCATAGCAGAACGCCAGTTTTCCGAGCGCCTCGGCATCGCCGAGACGGGCGGCCCTCCGGAGAAGCTGAATCATTTCGGCGGGATTTCGCGGGACGCCGCGTCCGGCATATTTGCAGTCGGCCATCATCCGGAGGGCTGCCGGCGGCGGCTCCTTCAGGGCGATCAGGCGCTGGAGGATTTTGACCGCCCGTTCCGCTTCCCGCTCCCCCTTTTGGGCGAGAAGCAGCTGGGCAAGAGTGGTTTCTGCCGGTACAAAATGCTCGGCGGCAAGCTGTTCCAGCTGCGAGACGGCATAGGAGACCAGCGGTCGTTTCGCCGGAAGTCCCCGTTCCTTGTCTTCGGGAATGCCTTGCAGATCGGTCATAGCCGTCTGGTAGCGGGCGAGCTTCACGCCGGCGTCGGCGGCTTTTTTCATCCAGTCATAGGCTTCGAAGCGGTTGCGTTCCACTCCGAGACCGCGTTCGAGACAGATCGCGTAATTGAACATGGCTTCCGGGAGTCCCGCATCCGCGGCTTTGCGGTACCAGTAGGCCGCCAGAGTCGGATTGGAAAGCCGGGTTCCGGTTCCGTAGAAATACTCGTCGCCGAGTTGGAACATGGCGTTTCGGTTTCCGGCGGCGGCTTCGTTTCGCAGTTTGTCCGCGCGGTCGGGCGCCGGTTCCTCCGCGGCAAGCAGAATTCCCGCAAGAAACAGGGCGCTGCCGAGCCGGCGCGCCGGGGAAAAGATCGCCGGACGGCGGAGATTCTCAGGAGAAAAGCTTCTCTGCATCGTATTTGAAGTTCGATCCCAGGGAGATCAGAGTTTTGGTGTGCAGAATGCCTTCGATTCCAGAACACATTTTGTCAGCGACGATTGACGAGAGCTGCTGGTTGTCCCGGACCCTCGCAATGGCGAGCAGATCGTATTCTCCCGCGACGGAGTGCACCTCCGTGATGCCGTCGATCCGCATGAGTTCCCGGATGACGTCATTGAGTTTGTGCCGTTCGACATTCACCAGAATCACCGCTGTAACCATGGTCCTCCCCTTTCGATTTTTTCCGTTCAGGTTGTTCCCTTTGCCGGATGCTCCGGGATATTTTAAGATAACGGCGCGTCCCGAAAAGTCAAGGGGGATTCCGGATGAATTTGACGTTTCCGGAGTGTGCGCATCACCAGCAGATAATCGATCCAGAGCATCAGCGTTGCGCCGACCCAGGCAAGCGGATTGGAAAGGCAGACCCCGAGATATCCGAGATATCTGGCCAGAAGCAGAGCTCCGACAATGCGCAGCACCAGTTCCGCCGCCCCCGCCATCATCGGAATAAAGGAGTGCCCCATTCCCTGCAGCACGTTCCGGTAGATCAGCAGCATTCCCAGAATGATGTAGCAGCTCGCCGACGTGTTCAGGAAGATCTGCGACCCGTGCACAATCTCCTCCAGCGTCTCCGGATGTTCCGTTTTCAGGAAGAGCCGGGTCAGCGGCGAGGCAAAGAAAATCAGGAAGGCGCCCATGCCGATGCTGAACAGAATGGAGATCGCCGAACATTTCCAGACCCCTTTCCGGATGCGTTCCAGATTTCCCGCTCCGTAGTTCTGCGCGGTGAATGTCGCCATCGCAATGCTGAACGAGAACAGCGGCTGGATCGCAATCTGTTCGATTTTCGACGCCACCGTATAGGCGGCAATTGAGACGGATCCGAAGGAGTTCAGCACGGTCTGCAGAATCACAACCCCCACCGCCGTGATGGAAAACTGGAGCGCCATCGGCACCGAGATCCGGAGATGTTCCAGACAGAACGGCAGATCCAGTTTCCAGTCGCTTCGTTTGAGTTTCAGAATCGGGAATTTCCGGCTGACATAGAAGAGACAGAGAAATCCGGAAACCGCCTGCGAAATGACGGTCGCCCATCCCGCTCCCGCCACCCCGCTCTGGAAATAGAGAATGAAGAGGTAGTCCAGAGCCACGTTGAGAAGGGAGGCCACGATCAGAAATACCAGCGGCGTGACGCTGTCCCCCAGGGCTCGGATGATGCTGGAGATCATGCCGTAAAAGACGATGGTCCATGTTCCGGCGAAAATCACCACCAGATAGCGGTAGGAATTTTCAATGATGTTGTCCGGCGTGTTCATCCATTCGAGCATCGGCCGGCAGAGCAGCACGCAGAGCACGGTCATGAATACCGTGATGATGGTGCACAGAATGGTCGAGGTCGTCACCGAGCGCCGGACGCCGTCGAAATCCCCCGCGCCGAAGCGCTGCGCCGTGATGACCGCCAGACCGTTTGTGAGCCCGAAAAAGAATCCGAAAACCAGAAACATGACCGCTCCGGTGGTGCCGACCGCCGCCAGAGCCTCGTCTCCGAGGGTCCGTCCGACGATTGCCGTATCCGCCATGTTGTAGCACTGCTGGAAGATGTTGCCGATCAGCAGGGGAATGGAAAACTGAAGCAGCAGTTTTGTGGGATTCCCCACGGTCATGTCCTTAATCATGCGGTTGCCTCCGGAAGAATCAGGGCGCGAAAGCGCCGGATGGCGTTCAGAACGCCGTTGTCATCGTTGGATTCCGTTTGATACGCACAGAGTTTTTTCAGATCCGGATGTGCGTTTTCCATCGCGAAACTGTACCGGCAGGAGTGCATCATGCCGGCATCGTTGAGATAGTCGCCGAACGCCATGGTCTCCTCCGGGGAGATGCGCAGACGGGTCTGAAGAACGCGAAGTGCGGTTCCCTTGTCGGTCCCGTGGCTCATGAGATCCACCCACATCCGTCCGGAGAGAACGACATTGAAGCGGTCGGAGAAGCGTTTCATTTCCGGCAGCGTCCTCTGTTCGGCGTTTTCCGCATCGAACGCGGCCAGCTTGCAGATGTGATCGGATTTCGCTCCGTCAAGAACGTCCGGAAGCACTTCCAGTTTCTGATAGTAGAGTTTCACGTTCCGGACAAAGAACTCCTCCGTGTTCTCAATGTACGCCGATCGGAGTCCGCAGACCACCGGATGAACGCCCCGGATGCCGCGGATCGCTTCGATCGTTTCCGGAAGAAGCGACGGATCCAGTTCGCGGAAAAAAAGCGGCTGTTCATTTTCAAAGATGGCTGCGCCGTTTTCCGAAAGGAAAAAGAGGTCTTCCGCCTCCTCCCGCGAAAAATAGGCTCGCAGATTATAATACTGTCTTCCGCTGGCGATGGCAAGCCGGATCCGGTTGGCCTTCAGCTCCCGCAGAATTCCGGAAAATCCTTCCGGAAGCTGTTTCCGGGAATCCAGAAGGGTTCCGTCCATGTCGGTGGCGATGAGTCTGATCATAAGTGTTCCACAGGATGATGTTGATGGGGCTATAATATATCATGCCGGAGAAAAAACGCAAGAGTGTTTTCCGAAACCCTCTCTTCTCCGGAACAGCCGTCGGAATATGACCGGATTTCCGGGGCGGGAGAGTGCGGGATCGGGGTCCCTTTCGGAGGCCGCAAGTCCCTTTCGGAAAACGTGTTACGCCGTGTTTTCCCGGGAGAAGACGTTGTGCGGCCTGGGTCGGGAAGCTCCCCGGCTCCTCTCTTCCCGCTCCGAATTTCCCCCGTGAATGGACAAACAGCATGGCGGATGGAAAGAGAATCGGCTTCCGAATTTTTCCGTCTGTTTTTCCCGTTCCCCCTCTTGACTTTTCCGGCGGATTGGTATATAATGATAATAAAGCGCTTTATCAAAAAACAAGGAAAAGGTGGTTCGAGGAATGGTTCGTTTGAAGGATGTGGCGGAACGCGCCGGGGTGTCGCTGGGAGCCGCGTCGGTGGTTCTGAGCGGAGGCCGGACAAAAAGCATCCGGGTATCCGCGGAGAAGCGGGAACGGATTCTGGCGGCTGCCAGGGAGATGAATTATATTCCGAATTTTTCCGCGCAGATGCTCTGCGGGTTTTCTTCGCATACGCTCGGGGTTCTGATCGACAGCGAGGATGCGTTTGTCCGTTTCCGGCAGCTGGCCGCGATCGAGCGGGAGGCGGACCGGCGCGGATATCGGCTTCTGATTGCCGAGACGCATGAAAATCCGGACAAGCAGCTTCGCAACTGCCGGACGCTGTTTCAATATGGAGTGGATGCCGTGATCTGTCATGCCAACAGCATCGAGTCGGAACTTTTGTCTCAGGAGAAGATCATTTTCTACGGGGCGGAGCCTCTGCCGGGTCTTCCCACGGTCTACAATGACCTGCGCATGGGATACGCGGAGGCGGCGGCGCAGTTCCGGAGGGAGCGGCGGCGGAAGACCGCGCTCCTGATCGGCGAACAGGAACAGAAGTATGATGCCCTGCGCGCACGGCGAAAAGCCTTCCGGGAGGTCTGTCCGGAGGGGGTGATCTGCACGATTCCCGATCAGGGGAACGATCCCGGGACGCTCCGCCGTCTTCTCTGCGAATTCGTGGAGCGGAGGATGATTCCGGAATGCGTGGATTCCGTGATCGCCCAGAACGATCTCTGGGCAATGACTCTGACGGATGAACTGCTCCGTCGCGGGAAACGGATTCCCGGGGAGATTTCGCTGGTGGGACAGGACAATTCCGAATTCTGCGGCTGCCGCTCTCCCGCGCTGTCGACGATTGATCCGAATCTGGAGGCCTTCGGCCGGGCGGTCGTGGAGCTGGCTCTGGAACGGATTCTTCATCCGGAAACGCCGATCCGGTCGATTGCGGTTCCGACAAAACTTATTTTCCGGGAAACCACACAGAACAAGGAGATATGAATGAAAACTCTTTTTTCCATGATCGAGCTTTTAGTTGTGATTGCAGTTATTTCCATTCTGGCGTCTCTGCTGCTTCCTGCGCTGAATGCGGCGCGGGAGTCGGCTTACAGCACCCAGTGTGTCAGTCAGATGAAACAGATCGGCATGAGTCTGTCCCAGTATCTCGGGGAGTCGGACGAGGTCTTCCCGACGGTGTATCTGTATACCACCAAGGAGAACTGGGCAAGGACGCTGTCGGAGAACCGGTATCTGGATCTTCGACTTCTTCCGTGTCCCTCCGCGCGGAATCCGGAATATGACAAGCTCCGCTACCGCCGTCCGTTTTACAACTGGGAGTTTCTGCCGTGCGGCATGAACTGGAGTCTCAACGGAGGGATCCGCCAGAACCGGATCCGGAATGCCTCTTCGAAAGTGCTGGTGGCGGAGAGCGTCGGATGCCGGGAGTTCGCGCCGACTCCGGAAAGTCTGGGGCATGTGCGGATCTCCAGGCAGCGGGAGAGTTCCGGTTTCGGTGTTCCGTTTGCCCGGCACCGCGGTCTGCACGGATGCAACGTGCTGTGGGCCGATGCGCATGTGACAACGGTGAACGCTCCGACCGTCGGCGCGGCCGCCAGCGACTATTTCTACGCCATCCCGATGGCAACGGACAAAAACTGGAACCCGGAGGATTGAACGGATGAAAATTCTGCATATTGTTCTTCTTCTCTTCGCGCTTTCCGCATTACGCGCCGCGGAAACGGAACCCGTCGTGCGGATCGACCGCCGGGGAACGTTTTCCATTGCAAAGCATCGTTTCCAGATGGTCTTTTTCAACTGGCAGTGGGTTTCCCGGCCGCAGGATACGCCGATCCCCGGAATCTACCGGGTGGAGGAGCGAACGGCGGATGCGGTGCGCATCGGGGTGACTCTTCCGGAAGGCGGAGAGGGATGGCTCACCCATCGGATGAAAAAAACGGCGGAGAATCGCTGGAGTCTCCGGACCGGACTTGCGTTTCAGAAGGAGCCCGCCGTGCGGTCCGGAGTGATGGTCCTGCGTCTTCCGGCCGCGGAGCACAGGGGACTGAAACTGCGGATCGACGGACGGGAGATCGTCTGTCCGGTGCATCCGCCGAAGGAGTCCGCGATTCTTTTCCGGAAGCAGACGTCCGAACTCAGCATTCCGGCCGAAGACGGGGAATGGATCTTCCGCGGGAACTTTTTCCTGCTGATTCAGGACAACCGCTGTTTTCGCAACGGCAGCGACTTTGAATTCCGCTTTTCGCTGACGCCGCTTACGCAGAACTCCTGGTATCCCGCGGAACTCCACTTGGAGCTCGAACACCGGCTTCCGAAGTGGCAGTGGGTCGATTTGCGTCCGGTCATGAACATGGGATTGGCGGACCGGACCGCCGGGGACGGCCGAGGCGGCTGGACCGATCAGGGGCCGGAAAACGATTTGAGCATGCTCTGGAACGCCCCGGAAAAGATTCCCGGCGAGTTTCATCTGGTTCGTCCGGAGGAGAATGCGGGAAAGGCGTGTCTGATGCTCCGGGGACGGAACCGGCCGTTCTTTCCGCCGGAGGCGGAGGTTCTTCTCTCATCGGCTCCCCGGGGACGGTATCTGTATCTTCTGCATGCCCTGGCGTGGGGCGGAACGACTTCGGCGCTCGGCGAGGTGGTCGTGACCTATGCCGACGGCTCCTCCTCGAAGATCGCGGTAAAATCCGGCCGCGATGTCGGCAACTGGTGGAGACCCTCGGTGCTCGAAAACGGAATTCCCGCCTGGATCGGCGAGAATGCAAGCAGTTACATCGGGCTGTACCGTTCCATGTTTGAAATCCGGCCGCTTCCGGTAAAGAAGCTCCGGTTCCGTTCCGCGGGGAATGCGGTCTGGGGGATTCTCGGTGCGACGATCGGCGATTATGAGATTCCGCGCAGTCCGCGGATTCCGTCTTATATTCTGGCGGGGAAGGAGTGGCAGGCTCTGACGTTTGAAAAAGAGGTGCGCAGGGGATCCGTGCTCGATTTTTCCGATCGCCTTGACGCTCCCGCGGGAAAATACGGGCCGGTGGTGATCCGGAACGGGCGTTTCGAGTTCCGGGACCGTCCCGGCATTCCGGCTCGTTTTTACGGAACCAATCTCTGTTCCCAGGCGGTCTATCCGGATCCCGTCTGGGCGGAACGGATCGCGGATCGTCTCGCGAAAGCGGGATTCAACGCGGTCAGACTGCATCATCACGACGCGCTGATGGTGAACCGGAACAAGACCACGGAACTGAATGCCGGAGACATGGAGAAGCTCGACTATCTGATCGCCTGTCTGAAAAAACGCGGCATCTACATTCAGACGGATCTGTTTGTTTCGCGCCGGCCCGCCGCCGGAGAGATTCCCGGATATCCCCGCAGAATGGAGAATTTTGATCTTTATAAAGCGCTCCTCTATTTTCAGGATCCGGTCTTTGAGAACTGGAAGAGATACGTCGGAAATTTTCTGAACCATGTGAATGTTCATACGGGATTCGCGGTGAAGGACGAACCGGCTCTGATCTCCCTGACTCTGGTCAACGAGGGGAACATCCATAAAAAATGGGATGCGGATCCCCTTTCCCGGAAATGCGCTCTGAAAGAGTTCGGGCAGTGGCTCGGAACGCGCGGGGAAGCGGCGGAAGACCGGGCGCGGCGTTCTCTGCTTTTTGATCGTTTCCTGACGGAAGTCTATCAGCGTCGTCATCGGCAGATGGTGGAATATGTGCGCTCCCTGGGATGCGTGAAGCCGCTGTCCGATCAGAATATGGGCTGTTCCCCCCAGCTCTCCTCGATGCGCATGAGCTATGATTTTGTGGAGAATCATCTTTATTACAACCATCCGGAATTTGCCGGTCCGTCGTGGGGACTGCCCTCGTATACGCGGAATGATTCGGTGCTCAAGCTTCATGCGGAGGTGCCCGCGTGGCTGTTCCCGAGCCGGATCTATGGAAAACCGTTTCTGGTGACCGAATTCGATTTCGTCCGGCCGAATCCGCATCGGGCGGACGGTGCGCTTCTGTTCGGAGTCTACGGTGCGCTTCAGCAGTGGGACGGCCTGTTTCAGTTCGCCTACACCCATGGATTGGAGAAGATCAAGTATTCCAGAAGAACCGATGCTTATTTTGATCTGGCCACGGATCCTGTCAAGCTGCTGTCGCAGTATCTGGGAACGGCGTTTTTCCGGAACGGCGAGCTGGAGTATTCGCGAAACGACGCCTGCGCCGTCGTGCTTCCCTCCGGACGGTTCATCCGGAACGAGGAGCTGAATCCGCCGGAATATGGACGAATCGGTCTCTGCCGGATGCTCGGGACTGCGGCAACTCCGGCCCGAGCCTTCCGGACGCTTCCCGGAACGCGTCCGGAACTGCGCGCATTCCTGAAAAAACTGGCGCCTGACGGCTGTTACCGCGCGGCGGGCGGCGCTGTTGTTCTGGATCCATCCCGCCGCGTTTTCCGTGCGGTTTCGCCGCAGGCGGAGGCATTCATTCTTCCCGCGGGCGCTCAGGAGAAGGGCCGTTTCTGCCGTGTGAAAAACCGGATCGGCGATGCGGTGTTCGGGATCATTTCCGTCGACCGGAAGCCGCTCGCCGAATCGAAACGGATGCTCCTGCTTCATCTGACGGATACCGCCGCGACCAAACAGCGCTATTCCGATCAGGATCATCGCTGTCTGGAGGACTGGGGAACCATTCCGTTTCTGGCCGCGCGCGGAGAAGCGGATCTGACGCTTGTTCCGGAAAACGGAAAAACCTATCGTCTGTATGCGGTGGACACCTCCGGAAGACGGCTGGAGGAGATTCCCTTCCAGAACCTTCCAGGCGGAGCTCTGACGGCGGAACTGAAGGTGTTCCGGAAGTGCGGTTCCGTTCTCGCCTATGAACTGGAACGGGTCGATTGAATGTTCCGCGGAAGGGGTGGCGGCTTCTCCGGTCGCGATTTCCCTTCCTCCCGGCGGACTCCGTATGCCGGAGTCCGGGAGGAAGAGGGGGAGCGGAGGATGGTTATTTTCTTTTTTTCTGTGGTTTCCGGAAATCACCTGCTGCTTCACGGAGGAGATGCGGCGGGGGGTCCGAAGCGAGAAGTTCGCGGGTTCTCCGCTCAATGAGAGCGTTTTTGGAGGCCTGCTGCTTTTCGTAGCGCTGTTTCATGTCGGCGAGACGTTTTTCCATCTGCCGGAGGGATCGTTCCGTGTCGTTGAGGATTTTTTTCTGAAAGAGGTGGTGCCGTTCGGTATCTTTCCGGATGGTCTCCTGAATTTTTTTCCGGGCGGCCTCCTTGAGTTCCGGAGTCTTTGCGTCGAGATAGGACTGACGGAGCGCAAGCATGGCTTTTGCTTTTTCCTGCCGGCGCTGACGGAAGAGTTTCCGCATTTCGCGGGCGAATTCCGGCGGATTTTCGATGGAGAGTTTGCGCAGCCGGGTGCGTTCCTCCTGAGAGAACTCATCGGAGTCCAGAACCCGGAGCAGAGGATGTCCCGGCTTGAAGGGTTTTTCCGGGTGCGGAGCCGGATGATGTTTCGGCGGGGGAGGCGGATTGCCCTCCGGCCCCTCCTGTGCCGCGAGAAACGGCGGAAGAAGCGGGGAGAGAAGAATCAGAGACAGCAGAAAAGTCGTTTGTTTCATGAGGATGGGGCTCCTTATTTCCATGTGTCATATACGTTTGAGATTGCCGTGTATCCGCTTGCAACGTCGCAGGAGAGGGCGATCAGATTGTCGTCGAAATCGCTGGTGCTCCAGGAGGATGCGGAGAGCGCCGCACTCTGTCCCGCGGCGGGGCGGCCGACCGGTGCGGTCTGCGGGAGTGCCGCGTAGAATGCAAAGCCGAAGCAGACCGCGAACGAAGCGGCCACCGGGAGGACGATCTTCCAGATCCTCCATTTTCTGTGGACGATCTGTTTTTGTGCCGCCTGAAGGATGACCGCATCCAGGGCCTGGGGAACTTCCGGACCGGGATCGTCGTTCTTCAGAGCGAGAGTCCGGCGGAAGAGGGCGCAGTCGGGGCAGGCTTCCAGATGCCGTTCCTGTTCGGGGGAGAGGGTTTCTCCTTCCGCGAGCGCAATCATCACATTGTCGCAGTTTGTTTTCATTTTCCGCCGCCTTTCTGAGTTAAGAGATCCATTCGTTCAATTGTTTCCTCAAATTTTTGAGAGCGTACTGCATTCTGCCGAGCACGGTGTTGATCGAGCAGTTCTGCACCTCCGCGATCTCCTTGAAGGAGATTCCCTGCTGCCGGAGAAGGAAGACTTCCTTCTGTTCCGCCGTCAGGGTTTCGGTTGCTTTCCTGAGTGCTTTTTCCAGCTCCCTGTTATGCAGTTTCATCCATGGCTCCGTATGGGAGACGGGCTCGCTGACGGCGATGTTTTCATCGTCCAGCGGGAGTTCCGACGCCGTCTTCTCCTTGCGGAAGTGGTCGATCGCCAGATTATGGGCGATCATTGTCAGCCACGCGAAGAACTTCTGCTTGCTTTCATATTTTTCCAGTTTCCGGATGACGCGCAGCCAGGTCTGCTGGAAGAGATCGTCCGCCAGCGCATGGTTCCCCGTCATCCGGTTCAGATAGGCGTAAAGCGGACGCTTGTATCTGGCGTAGAGGGTGTCGAAGGAGCGGACATCTCCGGCCAGATAGGCCTGAATCAGCGCTTCATCGTCTTCCATTGCATCATCCATTCTCTCATCCTCTTTGTGCATGGAACGTTCCGGGAGAACGTTTATTGTGTTCTTTTTCCCCTGTAATATAAAATTTTCCCGAAAAAGTTCAACTCCGCCGCCTTGCTGTTTCGGCTTTTTCCTGATATAATAATGCGGAAGTATGGAAAAAGGGAGGCATGACAATGGAAAAAACGAAACCGGAAACAACATTGCTTCCCCTCTGTTTCTGTCCGGTGGAACTGGACCGGGGATGGTATTCGGTGTCCACGGTGCCGTATATGCAGCTCTCGCAGGAGATTACGTTTCTCCATACGCATGACTGCTGCGAGTTCGGAATTTGTCTGGAGGGGGCGGGTGTGTTTCTGGTCGGTGCGAAGATCCTGCCGTTTCAGCGGGGGGACTGCATGTTCATTGCGGGAGGGGAGCCGCATCTGGCGACGAGTCTTCAGAATACGACGAGCCGTTGGCGCTGGCTGTATCTGGATGAGGCGCGTCTGCTGGATCGGGAACCGGCTCTGGCGGATCTTGCCCGCTTCCGGGGCGGCGCTTTCCGGAACTGTTTTTCCGGGGAGCGGAGCGGGGAGGCCGGACTGATCCGCAAAATGTTTGAATGCGCACTCGCGGAGAAGCTTCCGTTCCGGGAGGCGAAAATGCGGGCGCTCCTGACCCTTTTTTCCATTGAGCTGCATCGGCGCGTTCCTCCGGAGGGATCGTGCGGAGCGGAGAGCGGAAGCCTTCTGAGCATTCAGCGCATCCAGTTGGCGCTGAACGAGATGCTGAGTCATTACGGGGAGGCGGTTTCCATGGAACGTCTTGCGGCATCCTGTTCGCTGAGTCCCAATCAGTTCCGGCGGGTGTTCGCGAAGGCGACGGGCTGTCCGCCGCAGACTTATCTGAATCGTCTCCGCATTGCCATGGCCTCCTCGATGCTGCTCCGGACGGATCTGACCGTTGCGCAGATTGCGCTTCGCTGCGGCTTTCCCACGCTCTCCTGTTTCAACCGGCAGTTTCGCCTTGTGAAAGGAACGACGCCCCGGAAATTCCGATCCGGAAGAGTTTGACGCGCGTTCCCTGCGTGTGTTCCGGGGTTTCCCGGGGCTTTCCGGAGCGGAAGATCTTTTTTCAGATTTTTTCCGGCGCGGCAGATTGAAATATCGGTTTTCCGGGATATAATGAATGCAATTCATTCAGGAAAACCACGGACACGGAAAGGAGAATGAACATGTTTCAGATCATTGCAATTGTCACACTGAAAGACGGCGCCGCCGAAACCTTCAAACCTCTGATTGCGCCGCTGGTCGCCGCTTCCAGAATGGATCAGGGCAATCACGGATATGAATGCCGTCAGGATGCGCTGAATCCGAATGTCTTCCTTTTCCAGGAAACGTGGGAGAGCGATGCCGCGCTGGAGGCCCATATGGCCACTCCCCATTTCAAAAAGTTCGGGAAGGAAACCGAATCGCTGCTTGCCTGTCCGATGGTTCTGCATAAACTGATGCTCTGATTGTTCCGCGTTTCGATGCGGGATCGTCGCGGAACAGACGATTGATGTGACGGGAGTCCGACGTTTTTTTTCATTCCATCCGAAAAGCATTCCGTTCGTCCCGGACGGGATCGGAACGCTTCTCCCGGAGAGCGCGGAAAAAGATTCCGGCGGAAAAAACAGGGGCCGCTATTGAAAAAACTCCCGGGAGGACCTACAATAACAAAACAGGGAAACACCGTCTTCACTCCCTTTTCCGGAGCGGCGGTTTTTCCCGTCCGGAAACCTGGGATCAGAGAACGAACAGAAAGGAATTGTGACAATGAGCAGGGAAAAACAGCCGCTTTTGTGGAAGGATGGAGTCAGCTATCTGGTGCCGTTCATTCTGATTACCTCCTGTTTTGCGCTGTGGGGATTTGCAAACGACATTACCAATCCGATGGTGAAGGCCTTTTCCAAGATTTTCCGTATGAGTGTGACGGACGGCGCCTTGGTGCAGGTCGCTTTTTACGGCGGATATTTTGCGATGGCGTTTCCCGCCGCCATGTTCATCCGGAAATACTCCTATAAAGCGGGGATTCTGATGGGGCTGGGGCTTTATGCGTTCGGTGCAATGCTCTTTTTTCCGGCGAAAATGACCGGCAACTACTATCCGTTTCTGATTGCGTATTTCATTCTGACCTGCGGTCTTTCCTTTCTGGAGACCAGTGCGAATCCCTACATTCTTTCGATGGGAACGAAGGAGACGGCGACACGGCGTCTGAATCTTGCGCAGTCGTTCAATCCGATGGGATCGCTGCTTGGCATGTATGTGGCCATGCACTTTATTCAGGCGCGGATGAGTCCGCTGGACACCGCCCAGCGAGCGGCGCTGACGGATGCGGAATTTGAAGCGGTCAAACAGTCCGATCTGTCGATTCTGATCGGGCCGTATCTGCTGATCGGAATTGTGATTCTGGCGCTCTTCCTTCTGATCCTTTTCAAGAAGATGCCGACGAATAACGATCAGTCGCACGAGATTAATTTTCTGCCGACTCTGAAACGGATTTTTTCCATTCGGCGTTATCGGGAAGGGGTGCTGGCGCAGTTCTTCTATATCGGGGCGCAGATTATGTGCTGGACGTTCATCATTCAGTATGGAACCCGTCTTTTCACCGGCATGGGAATGGATGAAAAGAGTGCGGAGGTGCTGTCTCAGAAATACAACATTTATGCCATGATTATTTTCTGTCTGAGTCGATTTGTCTGCACGTTCCTTCTGCGGTATCTGAATCCGGGGAAGCTGCTGATGATTCTGGCGGTCGCCGGCGGCGTTTTCTCGGCGGGAACGATTCTGTTTCAGAACATGCTTGGAATGTACTGTCTGGTGGCGATTTCCGCGTGCATGTCGCTGATGTTCCCGACCATTTACGGAATTGCGCTGGAAGGTCTTGGCGATGACGCCAAATTCGGTGCCGCCGGTCTCATCATGGCGATTCTTGGCGGATCGGTGCTGCCTCCTCTTCAGGCGGCGATCATTGATATGGGATCGATTGGCGGGTTCCCCGCAGTCAATCTCTCCTTTGTTCTGCCGCTGATCTGTTTTGTTGTGATTGTCATCTACGGGTTCCGTTCCGGAAAAGAGCGTGCGGCCAGATCGGCGTAAGGCTGCGGATGGTGTCGTGAGCCTTTGCGGAGATCGCAAAGGCGGGGAAGAAGTTTAGGGAAAGAGAAGAGCGCGAGAGGAGAAGAACCGCTTTTCAAAGCGGTGTTCTCCTCTCGCATTTATTGATTCCGTGCGTTGCACGGCCAGCGTCTCGCCGCTGGACCGCGACAAGGGCACTCTGCCCTTGACCCGGGAAAACTGCTTTCGCATTTTTCCCGAATCCGCAGGAGTCGGGAGGAGGATCCCGGGATCAGAACCGGAAATCACGTTTTCCGTCGTGCAATTCTTTGAGATGTTCCTGTGCAATGGCTCTGACTTTTTCATTGGTGATGCGCGGAATTTCCGCCGCAATGACCTTTTCCCCTTTTTTCTGAGTGTCGGGGGAAGCGTAGTCTTCGAGATACTCCTTGAGGGTCATAAGCGCATTCGGCTGACAACAGTTGGCAATCTGTCCCGTTTTGGCAAGCTTCATGAAGCGGTCCCCGGTTCTGCCTTCCCGGTAACAGGCGGTGCAGAAGCTCGGAATGTAGCCGAGGGTCAGAAGCCAGTTGACCACTTCATCGAGGGTTCGGGTGTCATTGACGTCGAATTGAGCGGAGTTTTCCTCTTCGGTCTCTTTTTTCACATAGCCGCCGACGCTTGTGCGGGATCCTCCGCTGATCTGCGAAACGCCGAGCCGCAGCACCTTTTCCCGCGCCGCCTGCGATTCTCTTGTGGAGATGATGAGTCCTGTGTAGGGAACCGCAATGCGGAGGATCGCAACGATTTTTTCAAAGATTTCATCGGAAATCGCATTGGAGAACATCGCCGGATTGATGTCGTCCGCGGCCCGGATTCTCGGAACGCTGATGGTATGCGGTCCGACTCCTTTGGCCGCTTCCAGATGTTCCGCGTGCATCAGGAGTCCGACGAAGTCGTAGCGGTAGAGATTCAAGCCGAACAGGACGCCGATTCCCACATCGTCGATTCCGCCGTCCATGGCGCGGTCCATTGCCTCGGTGTGATAGGCGTAGTCGTGCTTCGGCCCGGTCGGATGCAGTTCTTCGTAGGCTTTTTTGTTGTAGGTTTCCTGGAAGAGGATGTAGGTTCCGATTCCCGCCTCCTTGAGTTTGCGGTAGTTTTCCACCGTGGTGGCGGCAATGTTCACATTTACGCGGCGGATGGCCCCGTTCTTGTGCTTGATGCTGTAAATGGTTTTGATGCTTTCCAGCACATATTCGATCGGATTGTGAATGGGATCCTCGCCGGTTTCGAGCGCAAGACGCTTGTGCCCCATATCCTGAAGGGCGATCACTTCCTGACGAATCTCCTCCTGCGTCAGTTTTTTCCGGCGGATGTGCTTGTTTTTCGCATGATAAGGACAATAGGTGCACCCGTTGATGCAGTAGTTGGAGAGGTAGAGCGGAGCGAACATGACGATCCGGTTCCCGTAGATTTTCTGCTTGATTTCGCGGGCGAGTTCGAACATCTTCTCATTTTTTTCGGGAATTGTGCATTCGAGAAGGACTGCCGCCTCCCGATGGGGAAGCCCTTTACAGGCACGCGCCTTTTCGAGGATGGCGTCGATGAGTTCGGCATTGTTCGCATTTTCCTTCGCGTAGGCGAGGGTGTCCCGGATCTCCTGATCGTCAATGAATTCCGTAGCCACGGATGATTTCGGTTGATACATGTTATGCTTCTCCCTTCGTATTGTCAAGTTGAGTTGTCTGTTTGGAATAGACCGTTTTCACGCTGACGCCCTTCAGCATTCCCAGTTTTCCGGAAAGCGAACTGATGATGTCGTTCGGAGCATCCAGCACGACGCTGATGATGGCGACTCCCTTCGGCCGATAGGGAATTCCCATCCGGCCGATGATGTATTCGGAATAATCATGCAGAATGCGGTTGATCTCTTCCGTGACGCCGCTGTTTTCCACAATGATTCCGGCCAGAGCGATTCTTGTTTCCATGTTTTTTCCGTCCTCCGCTGATAAAAGAAAACCCCCGTGTACCGGGAAGGTGCGCGGGGATCATGGACAAAAAAACTGCCGGATCTGCGTTCCGTCTTCCATCTCGGGAAAGGAGCTTCCCTGAATTTCAGAACGATCGCATTTGCAGGATCTTCGCTTCAGATGCGCGCATCTTGTTTTCAGATCGTTGCTCTTAAGATACCATAAAGATTTTTTTTTGCAAGTGATTCTTGAAAAAAAGAAACGAATTTGGACATGGTTCTTTCTTCAGAGGAATCGGACATGAACCTCCTTCATATACTGATCGCGGAGAACGTGTTCCAGGCGCTTGACGATGTTTCTGCGCAGTTCCAGATCCAGCGGCAGATTCGGATCCTGATATGCCTCGTTGATTTTCGTTCCGACGAGGAGTTCAATGACATCGTTTTTCCGGAGCAGACTGACCAGTCTTCCTGCGGGATCCAGCTTCTGAAGGTCTCCTTTTTCGAGATAGGCTGCCGCGCGGGTCAGCGTGAAGATTCCTTCGGTGACAAGATCAATTCCCGGGATTTTGGAGGCCGGCGGCAGATCGCCCGCATAGGAGTCGAAGTCCGGAGTTTTCCGGACGTTCAGTTCCCGTGCGACGATCTCCGCGGAGGTTCCTCCGCAGATGACTTTGGTTCCCTGGAATTCGCGGAAGAGGCGGCCGACTTCCGCATCGTGTTTCGGATCGACCGGCGGTCCTGTGAAAAGCAGAAGTTTCTGCGGCATGCGGAAATGAATGCAGCCCACGGTGATGTCATCCATCGGGCGAAGATGCGGCTCCTGTGCGATGGCTTCTCTCAGAATGCGTTCGGAAAGTTCCTGGGCCCCTGCATTTGGGAATTTTGCAAGTTGTTCGACCGCATAGTGTTCGACGCCTTCGCTCTGCCAGCCGAGCGGGAGGCGTGTTGTGCCGAGTCCCGCCTGGGTGACTCCGTCGGAGAAGAAGAGCAGATGATCCTGCGGATGCGCCTGAAAATGAAAGGCGGTCATCATGCGGTCGCGGTATTTGGGCGAGACGAATGCGCAGCCCGTGACACGATGAGGCTTGCCTCTGCGAAGCAGAAGGAACGGGGGATTTCCCATTTCCACCAGATTGATCCATCCTCCGGGGCGGATGTCGACAATCGTGAATGTGGAGTAGCTGATTTTGCGTTCGCGGCAGACGGGCAGGGCATCCATGATGATCTCCGCCGAGTGAACGATTTCCCGGTCCTCGGCGACAAAGCGCAGCGCCATGGTGGCGGTCATGGTTGCAAGGATGTTGGCCTTGACGCCGTGTCCGAGTCCGTCGGCGAGGACGGCGAGCATGCGGTCCTCGTCGGGAAGACGGCGGAAAATGAGAACGTCGCCGCAGATGCGTTCGTCGAAATGGGTGCAGTGACTGCTGCCGGTATCGATGAAGAGTTTGTCGGCGGATTCGCTCATTTTCCGAAATTCTCCATGACTTCTTTTTCTTCGAGGATCCGGCTGTCGGCGTAGTCGTCTGCGATGGAGCGGAGGAGGAGTTCGGTATCGGCCATCTGTTCGCCGAGACGGCTGGCAATCTCCTGGACGGATGCGAGGTTCTTTTCGATGACCTGTCTGGCGCGTGCCGCGATCTGTTCCCTGCGCAGTTCCGTTCCGGTCACATCGAAGATCGCCGCCCCGACGACTTCGCCCGGATCAATGATGAAGATGTTCACGTTGAAGAGTTTGTTCCCGACTTTCATGGAATCGCGCCGGAGTTCCTTCCCCGTGTTCAGCACCGAGTCGAAGAGGGAGGCGAACGGCACGATCCGCCGCAGATCGGCTCCGGCGAGTCCGGGGGAGGCTTCAAAGGCGATTTCCGTATCCTCTCCGAAGAGTCTGGCGAAGTTCCGGTTGCATTCGATGATCTGGAGTTTCCGGTCTGTGATGACCACGCCGGAGGAGATGGAGCGCAGAAGGGCGTTGGCCTTTTTCTGCGCCTGTTTTTTCAGGTAGGAGACGCACATGGAGGGTTCGGCGCGTCCGGCGAGCATGGCTCTGGCGAAATTGCGGCAGGTGTCATAGCCGCAGCTGTCGCAGTTGAGTTCATCTTCCGGAGTGGTTTTGCCGATGCTGCGCAGGGCCTCCGTGAGTTCGCGGGAATCGGGAACGGGCTGTTCGGTTGCGTTGGAGCGGAAGGTTTCGGCGATCGGTCCTTCGGTGATCCGCTCCTTCGGATGGTCGGGAAACCGGGCGCCGCAGAGAACTCGCAGACGTTCCAGAAGCCCCGGCGAGCTGTGTTCCGTGCAGGGGCCGTGAACGCATCCGCCCTGACAGGCCAGAAGTTCCACAAAGACGCTCTCTTCCGTCTGCAGGGAGTCGAGTCCGGCAAGCGCGATCTTGAAATTCCGGCAGCCTGTGAGAGTGGCGTAATGGATGCGGCTGTTTCGGGTCTGGAAGCGGATGGTGTCGTTCATTCCGCCCTCGATGGGATAGCGGGCGCCTTCCTCGGCGCGTTCGGGAACGAAGTCGGCCGCAGGATCCTCCGCAAACTGTTCCGGCGAGAGGTTCGCTTCCCGGAAGAGCTGTTTCAGCTCCGGATAGGTGAGGGCCGCGTCCAGAAGTTCCGGATGGCGGTCCGCCTCGTTTTTCTTGGCGATGCAGGGGCCGGCAAAGACGACGCGGATTTCGTTCCCGAACCGGTCGCGCAGAAGACGGCAGTGCGCCAGAAGCGGCGAGGAGACCTTTGTAATCTTTTCCGACAGATTCGGCAGATATTTGCAGATGTAGTCCACCGCCGCCGGACATGCAGAGGAGAGAAGCAGATCCGCTTTTCCTCCGTCGAGTTCGCCGCTGACGTTGGCGGAGACCAGCTGCGCTCCGAGCGCCGTTTCGCTGACTCCGGCAAATCCGAGTTGTTTCAGCGCCTGAATCATCCGGGAGGGAGTTGTGTTTTGGAACTCGCTGATCCACGAGGGAGCGAGCGAGAGATAGACCGGACGCTCCTCCGAGAGCATCTGCCGGACAAGTTCGGTGTCGTTGCGGACCTGTTTCGCCTTGACCGGACAGACCTCAACGCATCGGCCGCAGGCAATGCACATTTCCGGAATGACGGCGGCATGACCGTCGCGGACCCGGATTGCCTTCACCGGACAGTGCCGGACGCATTTGTAGCAGTCCTGACACTCCGCCTCCAGGGTATAGACCGGATAAGAATGATTCATGAATACCTCCCCGTCGGTTTTGAGATCGTTTCTTTTAGAGTATACCTTGCCGTTCGGGAAGATGCAAATTCCGTTTGGAATTTTTTGAAGAAAAACGCCTGGGGAAAGCGCGGTTTCCCCGGCGCGGAAAATCGAAGGGATGCGCCATGGAGACGGATGGAGCGCCGTCTCCTTCCGCCGGAGCGTTTTCCCGGGCGCGGAAAGGAAATCCTCTGTATTTTTCCGGGATTTTTCTTGCTTCGCTTCCGGTTTTCCTTTATATTACGAAAGCGGAGGAAAGAAGAGATGCCGTCCGGAGCGGAGCGTTCCGTTTCCGCCTGTTGGTTTCGGCGGATTTCCTCCCCGAAAAAAAGGAGAAGCCATGAACAGCATTTTGACCGGGATGGTTCCCATGCGCGACGGGTGCCGATTGTTTACCACCATCCATTTTCCGGAAGGGCAGGGGCCGTTTCCGGTGATTCTGGTCCGGAATCTGTACCGGGCGAAGGGCAGCATCGCCTCCCGGCAGGAGGTGACCGGGAGAGGGATCGCTCTGGTGGAACAGGATGTCCGCGGAAGCGGTCTTTCGGAGGGTCGATGGGAGAAGCCCTGGATTCAGGAGGCGGAGGACGGCGAGGATTGTCTCCGCTGGATCGTTGCACAGCCGTGGTGCAATGGCCGCATTGCCATGCGCGGCGGATCGTATCTGGGGGCGACGCAGTGGTTTGCCGCCGGAAGCGGCGTGGAGGCGCTGGTCGCCATTTCGCCCGGCATAGCGCCCTGCAACTATCATGAGAGTCCCAAATATCAGGGAGGGGCCTTTATTCTGCAGCAGAACATCGCCTGGGCGCTGGGCAACTGGAGGAAGAATCTGCCGTGCGACAACACGCCGCCGATGGATGTGGACAAGCTGTCGAATTTCCTTCCGCTGATCGGGATCGATCAGGCTGCGGGGCTCGGAGAGGTTCCCTTCTGGCGGACGTGGCTGGAGCATCCCTGCTACGACGACTACTGGAGAGCATTCGATCTGGCTTCGTTTGTCGACCGGATCAAGGCGCCCGCGTTTATCTGGAGCGGCTGGTTCGACATCTACACCCAGGGCGCGCTCGACAGTTTCTGCCTGATGCGGACAGCTGCCGGAAGTCCGGAAGCGCGGGCCCTGACCTTCTGCGTGATCGGTCCGTGGGCGCACAGCGAGCCCGCCGGAGAGATCCCGCTGGGCGATGGCGAATTCTCCCGCCGCCGATTTGTCAAAGAACCGGAACAGGCGTTTCTGGAAGCCCGCCTGAAAGGCGTGGAGACTCCTTCGATGCCGCCGCTGCGCTATTTCCTGCTCGGAAAGAACGAATGGCGAACCGCTGAAACCTGGCCGCCCGCCGGTGTTTCCGACCGCAGCTTCTATCTTCACAGCGGGGGAACGGCCAATACCCGCTTCGGCGACGGGGTTCTTTCCGAGGAACTGCCCGGGGAGGAGCTGCCCGACTGTTTCCTCAGTGATCCGCGCCATCCTGTTCCGACAACCGGCGGTCACGGCATCTGTGTCCCGAACGGTTCGCATGACCAGTCCGAGGTGGAGGAACGCAGCGATGTGCTGGTTTACACGTCGGACGTCCTCAAGGAGAGTCTCACCATTGCCGGACGGATCTTTGTCTGTCTCCATGCTTCGAGCACCGCACCGGACACCGATTTCACCGCCAAACTTGTCGATGTCTATCCGGACGGGCGCGCGTTCAACATTGCCAACGGCATTCTGCGGGCGCGTTACCGCAACTCCATGGAGACGCCCGAACTGCTGAAACCCGGAGAGGTCTGCGAATATAAAATTGATCTCTGGAGCGTGGCGAACTGTTTTCTTCCGGGGCATCGGATCCGTCTGGAGATTGCCGGAAGCGATTTCCCGGAGTTCAGCAGAAACAATCAGACCGGTCGTTCCATCGCGGAGGATACGGAACTGCGCATCGCCCGGCAGACGGTTCTTCACGACGCCCGGCATCTTTCACGACTGATTCTTCCCGTGCTGGAAGAGTCAAAATAACGGGGATGCCGCCTCTTTGGAGCGCTGCGTTTTCTCGGGAAACGCAGCGTTCATTTCCGCATGAAGCCGGATGCGTCGGGAAAACCGGACGGCGCATCCCGGCATCCGGATTCCGATTCGTTCCTCCGGGGGAGGGGACTTCTCTCTTTTTCCGGGAAGGTCGGACTTCGACGGGGATCGTATCGGAGCAGATTCCCGGGGGAGGGGATTTTTCCCGTTTTCCGGGAGGTCAGACCTCCAGCGGAAGATCGTTGCAGGCCCGCTTGACCGTTGCGATGCGGCGGATGATCGGCAGCTTCTGTGTGCATTTGGATTCGCAGCAGCCGCATTCGATGCAGTTGCGCAGGGAGGGATCCTCCTTTTCGATTTTCCAGTGCCAGTGGAGACGGTCGGTGATCGCCTGAGCCGTTTTCCCTTTGAGAAGGAAGTGGTTGAAGGCATCCATGAGTTTGACGATCGGCACGTTCATCGGACAGGGCATGCAGTAGCCGCAGGAGGTGCAGAGTTTGTTCATGGACTCTTCTTCTAATGCGCGGTTGCGCAGGGTTTCCCGGTAGTGTTCCGGGAGGGGATGACAGCCGTCCAGCGCGCGGATCGCCTCCGCCAGCTGCGCGGCCGAGGAGAGCCCCACCAGCGAAACGGTGATGTCCGGATCGTTCAGCAGAAAGCGGAGCGCCGCTTCCACCACACTCTCCTGCTCCTCGGTTTTCAGATAGCGGAAGTAATCCGGATTCTGCGGAATGAGTCCTCCTCCGAGGGGATTCATGACCACGACTCCCATGTTCCGTTCCGCCGCGCTTCTGATTCCTTTTTCCCGATAGGGGAAATTGATTGCCGAACAGCCGAGCAGAACTCCTTCGAAGGGATATTCCTGGAAGACCTCCGTCATTTCCTCTCCGCTCATATGGGTGGAGAGCGCGATATGACCGATGAGTCCTTCCTCCTTGAGTTTTTCCATTTCGCGGAGAACGCCGTGATCGACCCGGTAGTGGAAATCCCCCGGATCCATGACGCACCACATGTGCAGGATGTCGATGGATTCCAGGCCCATCCGTTTGAGGGAGCGTTCCACATCCTTGCGCACCTCGTCGGCGTTCATGCCCATGGATTTGGTGGAGACGCAGAAGCGGTCGCGGGGCATGGTCCGGAAGGCGAGTCCGAAGACCTCCTCGGATCGCCCGTAGCCCGGAGCGGTGTCAAAATAGTTGATTCCGCAGTCGAAGGCGCTTTTCAGCAGCGCCGCGGCCTCTTCCGCGGAGAGTTCCTCCGGCAGACGCATTCCGCCGAATCCGATTGCCGATACCTGTTTCCCCGTTTTTCCGTATTCCCGGTAACGCATGATTATGCTATCTCCTTCCGAACCTGCGTTCGATTTCCTGTTTTGAGAGATGGATCACGGTCGGTCTGCCATGCGGACAGCAGAACGGCAGATCGCACTGCGCCATCTGTTCCAGCAGGGCGCTGCACTCCTCCATATTCAGTTTGTCATGGGCTTTGACGGCGGCTTTGCAGGCTGCCTGTGCCAGTTTTGCCGCATCGGTCCGGCCGGTGAATGTTCCATCCTCGGTGATTCGCGCCAGAATATCCTGAAAGACTCCGCCCGCGTTGTCCTGGCGCATGGCCGCGGGAATCGCATTGAGTTTTACGGTGTTTTCCCCAAAGGTGTCCACTTCGAATCCCAGACGTTCAAAAATCTCGTGATTCTTCTCAATGAACATCCGTTCCGCGCGGGAGAGATCCAGCGTGATGGGGATCAGCAGCTTCTGGGACAGGGTCTCCCGGTTCTTCTTCAGCAGCTTTTCATAGAGCACCCGTTCGTGCGCGGCATGCTGATCGATCAGGACGATTCCATCCTTCATGGTGGCGATGATATAGGAGTTTTCGAAGAATCCGAGCACCTTCAGTCCTTCGCGTCCCGGGAAGCTCCTGGTTCCGGCATCGGCGGTCTGCGCCGGGGTCAGATAGGTTCGGGCGGTTTCCCGGACCGGTCCGGAGGTCTCCTCCTGATCCCGGAAGAGATCGGGAACGGTCCGGACCTGCAGAATGCCGATCGGCCGGTAATCGACTTTGGCGGCCAGCAGGATCCGGTCGAAACTGGTTCGGGGCGCCGTCGGCTGCGGAGCGGCCGCTCCCTGCGGCATCGCGGATGCGGCGGAAAACGCGGGGCGCGGACGGAACTGCACGGAAGAGGTCGTTCCGTCAGCCGGAAGAGATTGTTCCTCTTCCGGCTCGTCTGACGGGGGATGCGGGGATGTCGAAGAGGGGATCGGCGTCTCCCGGGACGGATTTGCATCTCCGGAGAACTCCTCCGGGGATCGGCGGTCTTCCGGGGATCCGGCCAGAAAGGGATTGTCCTCCCGCGCGGCCGCGGAAAGCGCCTCCGCGACGGCGGATCGCACCGCCAGCGCCACTTCAAATTCATTGCGGAACCGCACTTCGCGTTTCGCCGGATGCACATTGATGTCCACCAGAGCCGGGTCCAGAGAGAGAAAAAGCACCGCGGGATGATAGCGTCCCTTGTCCAGCATGGGTCCGCATCCCTCCTTGATTCCCCGGTAGATCGGGAGCGATTCGACGGGACGGTCGTTGACAAACGTTCTCTGTTCCTGGCGGGTCGGCCGGGTGACGCCCCGCCGGGTGATGCAGCCCCGGACGCGGATGCGTTCGGTTTCATAGCTGATGGGAACCATGGCATCGGCCAGGTCGCGTCCGTAGATGTCGCGGATGCGCGGCATGAGATCCTCCCCCGCGCCGCTGGAGAGGATTCTGCGGTTGTCGATCATCAGTTCAAAGGCGACATCCGGATGCGCCAGCGAGATCAGCGAAACCACTTCGGTGATATGGCGTTCTTCCGTGGAATTGGACTTCAGAAACTTCTTTCTGGCGGGAATGTTGTAGAAGAGATCGCGAACGGTGGTCTCGGTTCCCGGCGCGCACCCGACCGGGACGGAATCCTGCATGACTCCTCCCTGCACGGAGACCTGTATCCCTTCCTGCGAATCGCGTTTCCGCGTGCGGACCGTCATTCTGGAAACCGAGGCGATGCTCGGCATGGCCTCTCCGCGGAATCCGAAGGAGCTGATGTGCAGAATATCCTCTTCCGTGGCGATTTTGCTGGTGGCATGAGGTTCGAAACAGAGGATGGCGTCATCCGGATCCATGCCGTCGCCGTCGTCGGATACGGAGATCAGACGCTGTCCCGCCCGCTCCACCCGCACCGCGATGCGTTTTGCGTGCGCGTCCAGCGCGTTTTCCACCAGTTCCTTGACCACCGAGGCCGGCCGTTCAATGACTTCGCCCGCCGCAATTTTATTGCTGACGTGATCCGGCAGAATTTTTATGATGCTCATTTGTTTTTCTCCGCTTCCCGGATAATGCTGCGGAACTCCGGCAGATCCCGGATGTTGTCGAACGCGGGATCCCAGGAGGACTCCACGATTCCCGGTCCCAGAATGTTTGCCGCCCGTCTGAAATAATCCATGGCGGTATTTTTGTTGTTCGCCAGAGAATGAATTTTAGCCACGCTCAGCGCCGTCGCCGCGTTCGAAGGATCCAGTTCCAGACTCCGTTTGGAGACCTGGATCGCCTCCTTGAACTTGTTCTGTTTGGCCAGCACCGTTCCCAGATTCATGTGCGCGTTGGGATCGCTCGGGAAAAAGAGGGTCTGACGGCGGAACATCAGTTCCGCGTTCTTGTAGTCACCCCGGTGGTGCAGCAGCGCTCCCAGATGCGAAAGCGCCACGGGATTGTTGGGATGAAACACCAGAATGGTTCGGAATTTGTCTTCGGCGGCATTGAAATCTCCTCTGGCCCAGTCCGCCAGCGCGGCCGCGGTCAGATACTGCACATCGGGTTTGGAGAGATCCGTGTTTTTCGGCTCGTCCGGAATGCCCGTGGCCAGCGACGGATCCACCATCAGACTGTTCTTCGCCGCAAATTCCGTTTTCTTCGCCGCCTCCGTTTCCATCGTGGTCTTGATGTTGGAGACGATCAGGGTCGTCAGAATAATCAGTGCAAAAATCAGGATGAACGGCGCAAGCGGATTGGAAAATCCCGATTTCAGAAACGCTTTCATGCCGGTTTGCCTCCCAGTCTGTGACATGCGCAGAAGTGACCGGGAGCCAGTTCCCGCATCGGCGGGACAATCTCTTCACACTCCCGGCGTTCCGGGAAGGGAAATTTTGCTTTCAGGGCGCAGCGGTCGCAGAAGCGGCAGCCGGTCGGAAAATGCGCCGGAAGCGGAACCGATCCCGGAATGGTCGAGAGCATGCCGGTTTTCCTGCCCAGCGCCGGAACCGCTTTCAGCAGCGCCGCGGTGTAGGGATGAAGCGGATGATCTATGACCTCCCGGACCGGAGCCGTTTCCACAATGCGTCCCGCATACATCACGCAGACCCGGTCCGCCATTTCGGAGACGATCCCGAGATTGTGCGTCACCAGAATGATGGACATCCCATGACGGTCCCGCAGATCCGCCAGCAGCTCCAGAATCTGCGCCTGAATGGTGACGTCGAGTGCCGTGGTCGGTTCATCCGCAATCAGAATCGAAGGGCGGCTCGCCAGCGCCATCGCGATCATGACGCGCTGAAGCATTCCCCCCGACATCTCGTGCGGGTACCGTTTCGCCCGATCCTCCGGTCCCGGAATGCCCACCTGTTTCAGCAGCCGGACCACTTCCGCATCCACATCCGTCACTTCCGGACGGTGCAGTTCAATCGCCTCCGCAATCTGCGCTCCCACCCGGAACACCGGATTCAGCGAGACCGAAGGCTCCTGAAAAATATAGGCAATCTCCCCTCCGCGGATTTTCCGGAGCTGACCGGGTGTGAGCCGCAGCGTGTCCACCCGTGTTCCGTCGCGTTTCGACAGCAGAACCTCTCCGCGCGCGATCCGCGCCGGCGGGGATGGCAGCAGACGCGCCAGCGACATGCACGTGACGCTTTTTCCGCATCCGCTCTCGCCGACCAGCGCCAGAATTTCGCCTTTCTTCAGAAAAAAGGAGACATCCGTCACTGCCGGCAGCCAGATGTTGTCGGATTGAAATTCAATGGTGAGATGGTTGACTTCCAGTTCGTTCATCGTTTCAGTCCTCCTCCGGATAACTCCAGAGGAAAAGAAATTTCCGGTTCCGGAGGCGTTTCAGTTCCGCGGCAGTTTTTTCCCGATGGTTCCGCATCTCCTCTTCCAGTTTTTCCTCGAGCAGTTTTTTCTGTTCCGGCGTCATCCGGTCCGGAGAGAGTTTCAGTTTCCCGGCGATTCTCCGCTCCGCCTCCTGCCGTGGGAACGGCGCCTTCAGTTCCCGGATCTGCTGCCGGTGGAGATTCAAATGGATGCGGTAGGAGTTGCGGATCGCCGCAAAGATTCCGGCCGCAAGCAGGATCCCGAGGACTAGATAAAATAAAACGATGCTGCGCGTGGATATCTGTTCTTTCGGCATAACGCTTGTCTCCTGATTGTAGTATGGAAAAATACTGCCGGATGGGACATTTTGCAAGAGGAGGGGCCGCAATTTATAAAACAATTGTCCCCGTATACAGAAGAAGCAGTTCCGCCGCCGCTCCGTAGATGTGAATCTGACGTAACGTGGCGCGTCCGGTGTGCAGCCGGATGCTTCTCTGCTGTACCCGGAGAATCAGAAAGGCGGCAAACGCCGTCAGAATTCCGGCCGCGATCGTCGCCAGATGGAAGGAGAGAAGCGCCGTCACCGCGAATGCCGCTCCGGTCAGAGCCGCGGGAAGCAGACGTTTTTCCTCCGGAATTTCCAGCAGCGGAATTTCTCCATCCGCGCCGTATCCCGTCAGTTCCGCCCGGATGAAGTACGCTCCCGGAAATACATAGAGAAACACCGCGGGACGGTGAAACGCGATCATTCCGAATGCCGTCATCCGCAGAAGATAGAGCGAGACAAACACAAAAACCGGCGTCAGTTTCCGTTCCGGTTCCGCCTGTTTCGTCAGTGCCAGGGCAATGGGGAGATTGCCCGCCCTCATCGCCAGAAACGAGGTCAGATTCCTCAGTCCGCTCCAGTTCGTGGCAATCTCGTAGAGCAGCGGAAAGAGAATCGCCGCAAGAAGCGCCGCCGTCAGATGTCCGAACAGCACCGTTGCCGTCCATGCCGCCAGCGTGAACAGGAATCCCGCGATGATCCCGAGCAGGGGAAAGAGCGCCGCCGCCGGTTCCGCCTCTTCCGCATCGAATTTCCGGAAGAGAAACACATTGGCCGTCGCCGCCAGTTCACAGAGGAAATCCCGGTTCATTCCACCTCTCCGATTCCCGTGTGTTCCCGATAGGATTGCAGCATGATCTCCCGGGTCTTCGCCGCGAGCTCCTTCCGGTCGCTTCCTTCCGGCCGGATCGGAGCGGAGAGATAGAGATCCGCCTGAATGCGTTCCAGACCAAGCAGTTCCCAGAGATGCGGCAGAAGTTCCTGATCCCCGAACCAGGCCGGATTCATGGATCCGGCCGGCACCCGGTAGGTCGTAATCATCGGAAGCAGGGGGCGCCTGTCCTTGATGACGGCTTCAAATGGCGTGGATTTGAACGGACGAAGTCCGTGGAGACCATCCGTGCTGGTTCCCTCAGGATAGACAATCAGCGGGATGCCGAGACGCATGGTTTTTTCAAATTCCTCCAATGTCCGTCTGGATTTTGCCGGGGACTTCCGGTCGATCCAGACCGGACACGAGAGCCCCACATACCAACCGAGAAACGGCCAGGAGCGGATCTCCTGTTTCGGCGCGAACCGGACCCCCATCAGCGAGGCGTGCACCAGAATATCCAGATACCCCAGATGATTTGAAACAATCAGAACCCCCTGCGATTGCGGAATCTCCCCGTGCACATGGACCTGAATGTTCAAGATCTTCAGAATGCCGCGAGCCCAGTCTCTGGCCTCCCGCGCCGCCAGACGGATCCGGTCGTCCGGATTTTTCCCGAGTCTGCGCACATGCGCTCCCGCCGCCCGGTAGAGAAACCAGCCGATCAGCCGGAGAATCCGGCCCGTTTTTCGGAGGAAAATCAGCATTTGCGTTCGTTGTTTTTTTCAGGATCGACGCTGAAATGTTTCCGGTAGCGCGAGGGAACCTGTTCCACATCCAGAATGATGAAGAAGTCAATGGAGCCGAACTGATAGTCAAACGCCGGTTCTCCGCAGATTTTCGCGCCCAGGCGCAGATATCCTTTGAAGAGAGGGGGAATCATCTCATGGATTCGTTTTCGGTCCGCGGCCGCCTCCAGGATTTCCGCTTCCGGGGGGCGCGGCAGTTCGTAGCCCTCTCTGGGGAATGCGCGGATGCTCTGCGCAAAGCAGTTGTTCTCTCTGAAATACTCATACAGGGCCCAGCCCGCGACCGGTTCCGTCACTTCCAAACTCACGCAGCCGAGCAGATAGCGCTGTTTGCTCCGGTAGATCAGTTCCGAGATTCCGCTCCAGAGAAGCGCCATCACCGAACCGTTTCTGGAGTCCTGCGCCACGCAGGATCTGCCCACCTCGATGCTCGCCGACGCAATCTCCGAGAGCCCTTCAATTCGGTATTCCTGTTCCGAATAGAAGCCCAGACGGGAGTGCGCCGCAATGGATCCGAAATGGATCCGGTACGTTCCCACCACCCGTCCGCTGTCCTTCCGGACCACGATCAGATGAAGACAGAAATCATCGAATTCATCCTTGTCGATTCCGTTTCTGGAGGTGCTCAGGCCCTTGCCCTGTTCGACGTTGAACACATTGTACCGCAGCTTAAATGCGTTTTCGATTTCCTCATCCGTAATGGCAAACTTGATCAGATACTGATCTTTCTCTGCAATAAGCGGCGGATCGGCTATTTGCCGCCGGATGGTAGCCATGTCGTGCATTGCATTCTCCCTGGGTAACTCAAAAAACGTTCCTGCATCTCTTTCAAGCGTTACTATAAACCGATTTTCCCAAAACTCAACCGCGTTTGATGATTTTTTTTAAGCCTGCGGCGGGGCGGCTTCTCCGCAGCCGGAGGCGCTGCAGGCCAGGGCGAAGAGGATCATGGTCCCGAGAAGCGAGCTTCCGCCGTAGCTGAAGATCGGCAGCGTAAGTCCCGTCGGAGGCAGAAGCGCCGTGTTGACTCCGATGTGCAGAAGCGCCTGTATCGCACAGAGGGCGCCCGAGGAGAAGATCAGAATCCGCGCCGCGGGATCTCCGGTTCGCAGCGCCGTCTCCCGGAACAGCCGGACCATTGCCAGAAAGCCGCCCAGAATCAGAAGTCCTCCCGCTCCGCCGCCGGATTCCACGATCGCCGCAAACGCCGAATCGCTGTGCGCCAGCGGAAGATAGGCGTTCGACCAGAGCGCCCCCTCCCATTCCGAGCCGAACAAGCCCCCGTGTGCCAGCGTATACTGGAACTGCTTGATGTGCCAGCCGGCTCCGTACAGATGGGCGTCCGGATTCAGATATCCCGCGATTCGCGCCGCCGCATAGTCGTATTTCAGAAGAAACACCGCTGCGCAGGGGAGCGCTCCGGCCGCCAGAAAAAACAGGTAGCGGCGGCGGAACGTGGACACAAACACCACCGTCGCCAGCGCGAGAAAATAGACGCTCGCCGTGCCGAAATCCGGCTGCAGAAGAAGGATCCCGCAGAACGCCGCTCCCGCTCCCGCCATCCGGAGAAAGCGGCTTCGTTCACTCTTTGTTTCCTCCGCCGCGATGGTCGACAGCAGAAGCAGATACGCTCCCTTCGCCAGCTCCGACGGCTGAAGCAGAACGCCTCCTCCCAGGGAAAACCATCCCCGCATGCCGTTGATCGTCGTGCCGAAGATCAGCACCAGAATCAGGGAGGTGAACGCGAGAACGGCAAGAGCGGCCGCATAGCGCACATAGAACCGGAACGGAATCCGGGCCAGCGCCAGAAAGACAATCACTCCGCTTCCCAGCCACACCAGCTGCCGGAGCGCAAAATAAAACGGATCCTCCCCGAATGAGCGGGCACTGTAAATCGCCAGACAGCCGCCCAGACCGAGGATCGTGAGTCCGATGGCTCCGGTAAGAAACGTCGGATTTCCGAATTTCACGGCGTTTCTCCTTTCTCTTCCGCGTTTCCCGGACGGGTGGAAGACGATTCCGGCGGCAGCATGACATCTTTTCCGTTTTCCGGCGGGACAAGAATTTCGATTGTTCCCGACACCCAGTTTCCGTTCCGGTCGAGCATCACGCGGAATTTTCCCGGTTTCCCGGCAAGGATCGCATCGTATTTCCGCTCGATTCCGCTGATGCCGCGGAGGGCGGGACTTCCCGTTTCCGCGGCGGTTTCCCCGAGTTTTTCCCGCAGTCCGGGCAGCCGGGCTCTGCGGCGGATCATCCGTGGGACCACGGCCAGTTCGCGCCACGCGGAAAGCTGCGGTTCCAGTTTCAGAATGTCGGAAGGCGAGATTCCGGAGATCAGCAGAAGAACGTTCTCCTTTTCCTCCGGCGCCAAGACAGGCAGACAAGAGGTCACGTCGGAAATCATCCGCTCCAGACGATTCGGCGCGGGCAGGGGCTTGCGCACGATCAGATCATGGGAAAGTTCGGTCCAGGCAAGAAGTTTTGAATCGGAGGAGAGGATTCTTCCGCGGATCGGCGGCAGGGATCCCTCCCGCCAGGCCAGTCGCCGGCTCTCCCGCAGAAGGCCGTCGCGCCGGTACCAGGAGTAGTACAGAAGATGTCCCGCCGCCAGCAGTCCGCATCCGCACAGAAGCAGGAACAGCAGTCCGCTTCTTCTGCGGAACTCTTCAGCGGACGTGACGGTTCCGGAATTCATTTCAGTCCGCCGCAGGCCTACCTGCCGATTTCATGCAGATTGACGCATCCGATGCGCAGCGCCAGTTCCGGGGATTTCCGGACCAGATCGTTCCAGGCGGCGCGTTCATCCGCGGGCACGGCAGGCAGCAGTCGTTCGCAGGCGGCGCGGCAGACGGATATGTTTACCGCACGTCTGGAGCGCGTTTTCGATTCTCCGTTGCGCCGTCCCGCACCGAGCAGCAGGAGCGAAAGCGCAAGAACGGCAAAGCAGAATGCGTACCGGAATTTCCGGTTTCTGATCCATGTGCTCATATCCGACCTCGCTTTCCTCTGTGTTGCGGATCTTATTGAAGATCCTGTTCCATTTCCTGTTCGCTCTTTCGTCTCATATGTTCGCCGATTCTGCGCTGTTCTTCCTCCCAGCGCTCGACGCTCCACAGTTCCACTCCGATTTCCACGCCCGCGACGATTGCATCTCCGCCGTTTTTGAGTCCGGCATGTTCCTTGAACATCTGCGGCAGAGTGATCCGTCCCTGGGCCGATATCTTCTCCGACTGGCTCCATCCGCCGAATCTCCGGAGGGTTCTGCGGAAGACAATGCTCTCCGCAGCCTTCTCCGCCGGATTCGACTCGTTTTGTCGCATGGCCAGATAGACATCTTCGGGATAAACCGCGATCGCCCCCTCCGGCAGACAGTGCAGCACGACCTCTCCGCCTCTGGCGGCGAAGTCCTCCAGAATCCGCGGACTCAGCTTGATCCTGCCGTTGGCATCCACCGAGCAGCGGTCTATTCCGCAAAAAGAGAGCATCGGGAAATCTCCGGTTTATTCCATTCTATTCCATTATATTCCATTTTCTTCCAAAATCAAGAGCTTTTCTGAAAAAAACACGTTTTTTTTGGAGAGCGGAGGGATCCGTCGCATGGTTTCCCGGCAAATCCTCCGTGGGAGCGCAGCGGCCTTTTCCCCGGGGAGGAGTCGGATGGGGGGGCCGGAGGAGTGGAAATGTCGGACGTTTTCCGTCGGTTCCGGGAAATTCCCGGATTTCCGTGGAAGGGGCCCGTGTGTTCGTTCTCTTCTTCCACAAAGTCCGTTCCGGTGGAGTCCGGATTTCCATGGAAGGGGAGGGCGGAGAGCGAGGAGAGCTTCCTCCTTTCCGCGTGGGAGACTCAATGTTCGCGGTATGTGTATTCGCCCCTGGGAAAGAGAGCGGGTACCAGGATCAGGAAGATCCCGGCAAAGAGAACGGCCGCCGCATCAATCAGCAGCAGAGTCTGATAACGGCAGACTCGCATGGCTCCGAGCTGCCACTCGGCCGCCAGCATTCCCGATCCGAGCAGAAGCGAGGTGAGGATGCGTGACAGTCCGGAGGCTCCGTAGGAGAACGCTCCGCTGAACGCCATTGCCATGACCTTGTTTCCCGGCGTTGCCAGTGCCATCATCTCCGCGGAGGCGAGAATGGTTCCCCCCGCGATGGCAAAACTGTAAGTTGGAATCACAAATGCAAGGAGCAGATAGACTTGTACACTTCCTTTCCCCGGGAAAAACAGAATCAGATTTCCGAGAAACAGGATCGCATGGAAGAGCAGAAAGGTCCGCTTCAAACGCAGCTTGCGAAGCAGTGTTCCGACACCCAGGTAGCCCAGAAGCATTCCCAGCAGGGAGAGCGCCGAGATCAGCACCACCACGTTGTCCGGCGCGTGAAACTCATTCTTGAGGGAGAGAAGCACCAGCGGAACCGTTCCGGACGATGCCAGATTCAGCATGAAGAGATAGAGAGAGAATCCGGTCAGGGATTTGTTTCCGATTGCCTGAAGCAGTCCGTCGCGGAAGCCGAACGACTCCTGTTTCTGCACGGGAAACTCCGGGATGCGGGCGATGAAGAAGCCGCGTCCGCAGAAAATGAGTGCGGCAAGAAAAAGAATCCCCTGCAAGGTTCCGACCGGAGGATTCTTTCCGATCAGAAGGCTGATGAGAAACAGAAAGAGCGTTGCCGTCAGCTGATGGCAGAATCGCATGCGGCTGAAGAAGCCGGTGCATCGTTCCCGGATCAGAAAGGTGTCGAGCATCGGGAACCAGGCCGCGATGAATCCGGTCAGGCTGAACCCGAACCAGACGATGGAGCCGAGGAGAACCGCCACTTTCCACTCCCCGAAAAAGGGGGCCGACGCCGCTGAAAAATAGGCGAGGGACGCCGAAGCACATGCCGTCAGGATCAGTCTGCGTTTTCCGAAGCGCATCACCAGATACGCCATGGGGATGATGCACAACCCGTTGAAAAAAGGCAGAACCGAGGTGGTCAGAAGCGAGAGCATGTCGCCGGCGCCGAGCATTCCGGCAAAGAGAAGAATGACGGCACTGTCCGTCAGTGTGACTTCGCCGAGAAAACCGCAACAGGAGGAGAGAATCGCGGCACGTTCCGCCGCCGGAACCGCGGACGGGGACGGAGAAGCACCTCTCATGATCCGTGTTCCGCTTTCCGAACCGATCCGGCAATGCGCAAAGTCGGCTTGATGCAGGTCCGGACGGGGGTCCGGCGAGCCATCAGAGGGCGGTTCACAATGTAGAATTCGGTCCAGTCGAGGATCTCCCCGGGGAGAAATTCAATGCGGTCGAACTGCGTGAGAATTTCCGGATCCTGGGCGACGTTTTCCGGATGGTCGTAGCTCATGATGCTCAGATTCCCGAGCTTCTCCCGGTGTTCCCGGAGAAATTCCAGATGGAACTTCTGCGCGGCTCCTCCGGTGAGAAGGAAGATGGCCGTCGGCATCGGCCGGACGCTGTCGAAATAGCGGGCGCAGACTTCCGGCAGGGAGTCGCCGCGCTTTTCCAGAATACGGTCGATGCGGCACTCCGGATCCAGCGACTTCATCCGGGCAAAGAAACTGTGATAGCGGTCGAAGCGGGTCGGATGCTGCTCGGAAAGATATACTGCGACATGCCGGTGCCCGAAGGAATGGAGATGTTCCGCCGCAAGTTCCCCGCCGAGATGATTGTCGGAGGAGACGACAATGTCGGCGGAGCAGGGAGTGTAGACGGAGATCTGGTAGATCTCCGGATTGTTTTCCCGCGCCTCCCGGATCACCGCGTCCTCCGGAACGGAACAGTAGACGATGATGTCGCTTTCCGCCGCCGCGTCCAGAAATTTCCGCGGATTTTTCCGGTGGTCGGTGGCGATGCAGGTGTAGTCGTGATGGGAGAGGCGCTGCATCAGTTCCGTTCCGTAATGATGCAGATAGATGTGGTCGCAGAAATCAAAGATGATCCGGATCTCCCGGGATGATTTATGCGTGAAGAACCCGTAGCGGTTCAGGGCTTCGGTCACGCGTTTTCTGGTTTCCGGCCGCACGGAGGGTTCGTTGTTCAGCACCCGGTAGAGGGTCATGACGCTGATCCGCAGCTCCCGTGCGATTTCCCTGAAGTTGATTTTGCCGATTCCGTTTTTCATGCCCATACGTGCCGTTTTCTCCGTGTGTCCGGATAAGGATACGTCTGTCCGGAGAATTTTTCAACTGCCGGAAGGAGGTTTTTCCGCCCGGAAAATGTGAAAAGCGTCACATCCTTGTCCGGGATTCCTCCCGGGAGAGGCGCGGTTGCGGCGGCGCGGAACGGCAGGGAACGATCCCGCAGGGCGCGGCACGGAACGGATGTCCCCGGGTATCGGGGAGGAAAAACGCATCCGGGATCATGCGGATCCCGGATATTGCGGCGCCGGCCGAACGGATGCGTTTCCGCCGTTGCCGGAGGGATCGGAAGTCAGAGCAGTCCCTGATCGATCAGCTGCTGATCGCGTTTTTTCTGCTGTTCCAGCACCGGATTGGTCACGCGCTTGATGATGGACTGCGAAACCGGTTTTTTGACGGGCTGCGGCTTAGCCTTCCGCGTTTTCTGTTTTGCGGTGTTTTGAGCGGGGGCGAAGCATTTGCATTTTTTCGTCTTGTCGCATTTGCAGACGGCGTCTCCGGTGCAGGCGCACTTCGGAACATTTTTTTGCGGTTCCGCTTTCTTCGAAGCGGGTTCCGCGGCGGAGAGAATTCCCGTGCCGAGCAGCAGGACGGCGCAGGCGGCGAGGATTGGATGTCTCATGGTTTCACTTCTCCTTTCGATTCCATTCTGACCCTTCCGTGAGCGAGGATTGCGGTTGCCTCGCTTCCGGCGGGGATCTGTGAAGGTAATGTAACCGCTTTTCCCCGATTATCAAGCAGCACCGCATATCCGCGGTTCAGGATCCGGACCGGATTGAGGGTCTGGAGTTTGTCGTTCAGACGCAGCAGACGGTGTTCCTGCTCCTGAGCGGCGCGGAAGAGCAGATTTTCCATGTCCTTGACGGTGTAGTCGATGCTCTGCATGCGTTCCTGCAGCATCTGAACGGGACGCATCAGGGCTTTGGCGGAGCGGAGGCGGTCCAGACGGTTCTGCGCCCGCTGCCAGGTGAGTTCCGCCGCGTTCCGGAGACGCTGAAGGAGAAGTTCGGTATCCTCGCGCATTTCCTGAAAATCGGGAAGAAGCACTTCCGCCGCCGCGGTGGGGGTCGGCGCCCGGCGGTCGGCGACCAGATCGCAGATGGTCGTGTCAATTTCGTGTCCGACCGCGCTGACCACGGGCAGACTGCTCTCCGCGACTGCCCGCGCAAGCACCTCCTCGTTGAACGGCCAGAGATCCTCCAGACTTCCGCCTCCTCGCGTGATCAGAATCACATCCGCGCAGTGATAGCGGTTGAAAAAGCGGACCCCCTGCGCAAGAAGCTGTTCCGCGCCCTTTCCCTGCACGGGCGCCGGAAAAACCCGGAACCGGAGCGGCGGAAAGCGCTTCAGCGCAACCTTGATGAAATCCTTGATCGCCGCGCCCTCCGGCGAAGTGATGATTCCGATGCAGCGGGGAACAAAGGGCAGGGGCTTTTTGCGATCGGAATCGAAAAGGCCTTCGGCCGCAAGGCGTTTTTTCATCTCCTCGAATTTCTGCTGAAGCGAACCGGTCCCGAGCAGCTTGATCTCCCGCAGCGTGAGCTGACATTCCCCGCGGGGGGCGTAGAACGCGATCCTGCCATAGGCCTCGACCTGAATGCCGCTGTGCAGCTCCAGTTCCGTGCATTTCGATGCGCCGTTGAAGTAGACGGCGCGGATCTGGGCGTGTTCATCCTTCAGCGTCAGATAGACATGCCCGGAACGGTGAATGGTCAGTCCGCTGATCTCGCCGAGAACGCAGACCGGCAGAAAGGTGTTTTCCAGCAGATCCTTGATTGCCTCGTTGAGCTGGGTGACCGTCCAGACCGGGATTTTCGCTTCCATCATTGCCGGAATTCTCCGAACCTCATCCTGCCGCAAACTGGAGAATCCGGGCGAGCACCCATCCGGCCAGATCAAAAAGATAGTCGATGCCGACGAAAAGCAGCAGCATCAACAGCAGCAGCGCACCGTTGATAAATTCGGAATCAAGATGTCTGACCGGAAAAATTTCCGAAAGGATTGCCCATCCGTCCAGACCGGGGATCGGCAGCATGTTGAGAATGAAAAGCACCAGATTGTAAAGCCCGAGAATTTGAAAATACAACCCCAGCAGTTCCGGAAAGACAATTCCGTTCCTGTCCAGCAGGATCATCAGGCACAGCGCCGCCGCTGAAAGGAAAAAGAGGACCAGATTGGTCAGCGGACCGGCAAAGGTGGTCAGGATCGCTCCCTTTCTGGTCAGTTTCGAGCGGTCCACCGGAACCATTCCCCAGGCGATGCCGATGAGGAGGAACATCACAAGGGAGAGCCATCCCATCTGCCGGAGGGGATTGAGCGTGAGGTGACCCTGGCGCGCCGCAGTGTCATCCCCCATCCAGAGTGCGGTCTGCGCGTGAAAATACTCATGCAGACAGATGGAGGGAATCACGCTCAGAACCACCAGCAGAAACAGGGTGGGATTGGTGGAGAGGGTGGTGATAAAAAAATTCAAGCCTTGACTTCCCAGTATTGATACGCCGGAGTCTCATAGGGATGAGTCTCCTTGAGGGCCGCGATGACGGCTTCCACGCACTCGTCCGCGCAGACCATTTCGACCTTCCATTCCGTATCCTTTTCGGCGCTGCCGAGCTCTCCGGAATAGGGATTGCTTCCTTCCAGCGGACGGAACTGACCGATTCCCTTGGTCTGCCAGCAGCAGCAGTCGTAGTTTTCGAGATGGCCCGCTCCCGCTTCGAACATGGCTTTCTTTACGGTTTCGAGGTGCGATTCCGGGGTATAAAACTCAATTTTGTACATGCTGAATCCTTTCGTGTACGGTTAGTTTCGTGAATATAGCGCGTCATAGATGAAATGTACATGCGGAAATGTCAAAAAAAGTGAAAAAAAACCGTTTTTTTTCCGGGAATCAGCGTTTTCCGGGGATTTTTCCGGGGAAAGACGGCTCAGTCATCCAGTTTTTCGATCCGGTTCTTTTTGACGATGCCGGCCTCCTGCATCCGGTCCAGCAGAGCTTTCATCGTGTCGAAGGTCTTCAGAAATCCCGGAAGGTTCATGACGATGCGAAGATTTTTTTCCGGACGCGGCGCGGAGCCGTTCCCGCTGGGATCCGGCTGAAGGGTCGCAAAATCGCAGCGGACGAGGCCTCCGACAAAATGGAGCTGGGTGAGTCCGTCTCCGTAATATTCTTTTTTTACATTCATGCTGTTGTCTCCTGTCCAAAACGGCATGGGGGAACAATAGCGGAGGTTTCCGGATTTGCAAGCCGGGAAACGTCCGGTTTCTGTTTTTTTGACGGAAAAAACGGGGGATTCCGGTGCTCCGGAGGAAAGAGCGGACGGGGAAAAACCGTGCCCGCGGAGGTGAGGGCGGAAAGAAAAAGGCCCCTTTCCCCTCTCCGGATGAGCGGGTTTTTCTCTTTGCCCCGTTGATATTTGACGCGTGTTGTGTTATAATGAATCATGACCGGGGAGGGGAAGAGATCGGGCCGGAGCGGTCCGGAAACGGAAAATTGCAGCGGAGGCGGGACTCCTCAGACCATGAACAGAAAAACGTGGACGGTTTTTTTTCTTCTGATGATCGGTGTCGCCGTCTTTGCCGGCGGGAAGCGCGGGAATCTTCTGCTTTCTCCGGGTGGAAATCCGCTCAAAGGATGGAACGCAAAACAGGGAACGGACCTTTTCCTCGAACAGGGACGGCTTCGAATGGTGATCCACGGGAGCGGACAGGCGGGATTCCGGCTGCCCCTTCCTCCGGACTGCCGATATCTGCTCCTGACCATGAAAATGCGGGCGACCGGTCTGATCCCCGGAAAGGAGTCCTGGCAGAACGGACGGATGGCCATGCGCTTTTCCAACAGAAAAGGGGAGGAAATCGGTGGATGGCCGAAGGTTTTCAGCGCATCCGGAACGCAGAAGGAGTTTGTCGAGTGCCGTCGGGTCTACGCGGTTCCGGCCGGGGCGGCGGAGCTTCGGCTGAATCCGGGAAATTTCGGAACAGCGGGAACTATCGAGTTCGCGGATGTGTGTCTGAAACGCATCCCGCCGGAAGAATATGCTTCGATTCTCCGGTCGCGGATCCCCTTTTACCGGAATCTTCTGACTCCGGAGAGCTTCCGCAAGCGTCGTCTGCCCGCGGGAATGCGCATGACATGGCGCGGCGGAAAGCCTTCGTTTTTTCTGGATTGCGGACGCTGTCAGCTTTCCATTCCGATTTCTCTGCCTCCGGAGATCGCGGCGCTGCCTCCCGAGGAACCGGGAGTCGAACTGCGCGTTCGTTACCGGATCCGGACGGAAGGGGTCGTGCGGGGAAAACTGAGCTGGCAGAATGCCCGGCTGGATCTGATGTTCCGGGACCGCGCCGGAAAGCTCTTCGGCGGATATCTGAAGATTCCGACCTTTCTCGGGTCGCATGACTGGACGGAAATCGACCGGACCTATGAGATTCCGCATGGCGCTCCGGTTCTGCGGGTCGTTCCGGCCAATTACGGGGACGCGGGATCGGTGGAGATCGAAAACGTGGAACTCCTGCTGATTCCGGAGGTGCGCAATCTGCCGCCGCCGGACGGATCGGAGCCGGAGGCGCTGTTCCGTCTGGAGGATGCCGCGCGGATCCGGACCGCGTTTCGGGAGAAGGTGTCGCTGAACGGTCTCTGGCGCTTCCGTCCCGTATTCGAGGCGTCGGAGGAGAGGCGTCCTCCGCGCGACGGCTGGGGATGGTTCAAGGTGCCTGCCGCGTGGCCGGATCTCAGCAATCCCTTGAACGATCACGTCTTTTATCTTCCGGCTCGTGAATCGGCGGCGCTCCGGAAACAGGCGCTCCGGCTCGGATGGTATGAACGGGACTTCACCATTCCTGCCGATTGGAAAGGTCGCCGCATCAAGCTGGAGTTCGATCTGGTGCAGGGCGTTGCGCTTTTTTTCCTGGATGGCGTTCCGGCGGGATCGCTGACCTTTCCCGGCGGGGAGCTCGATATCACATCCCTGGCAAAACCGGGCAGGAAACAGAATCTGCAAATCCGCTTTTCCGCCGATCCCGCGCAGTTCCGTCATTTTATGGGGAGGAGCCGGGAATACAGCTCCTTCCGCGAGCTGGCAAACAAGGGACTGGTCGGCGATGGATGGCTGATTTCCCTTCCGATACGGTATGAGATCGGAGATGTGCGCGTGGAGACCCGGCCGGTAAGGGACGGAACGATCCGCTTCGATACCGGTTTTTCGCGTCTCCCCGCGGGAACCTACTCGCTGGAAGCCGAGATCCGCGAAGGGAAAAGGATCGTGAAGCGTTTCCGGTCGGAGACGTTCCGCTGCGATGGAAAGAAAGAGGAGTTCCGCTTTCTCTTTGGCGGTGAGTGGCGCAATGCGAAACTCTGGGATATCGACACCCCGGAACATCTTTATTCGCTGGAAATGATTCTCCGCGATGCAGCGGGAACAGAGCTTGACCGCTTTTTCCCGCAGGAGTTCGGCGTGCGGGAGTTCGCCATCCGCGGACGCGACTTCGTACTCAACGGCCGGACGATTCATCTTCGCGCCCTTCCGGTCAATCATACGGGAATCGCAGCGGATTCCACCCGGGAGAAGATCCGCCATCTTGCGCGGACGGCAAAAAAAATCGGCATCAATTATCTGTTCGACGGCGACCGCTGCTACCACTTCCGGATCGGCGGAAACTGTTACAGCGATCACTTCCGCACCGAACTTTCGAAACACGGAATTCTGACCTCTCTTTCGATGCCCCACGCGATTACCGATTTCAATGCGAAGTTCGACGATCCCGACGTTGCCGCCGCCTATCGGAAACTTTGCCTCTATCGGATCCGTCGAGTGCAGAACGTTCCGGGACTTGTGCTTTATGCGGTCAACCACAATGCGCTCGGCTATGCCGACATGCAGAACCCGCTGACCATGGGGACCGACTGGCTCCCCGAACACGCCGGATTCGGATCGGACCGTCGGAGTGCCGGACGGAAGGCGGAGGCGATCATCCGTTCCCTGGATCCGACCCGTCCGGTTTATCATCATGATGCGGGAAATCTGGGCAGCATCTCCGCCCAGAATTTCTATCTGAACTGGGTTCCCGCGCAGGAGCGTTCCGACTGGCTGGAGCACTGGGAGAAGAACGGCAGCATGCCGATTCTGTTTGTCGAATACGGCATTCCGCATGTTGCCAGCTGGTCGAGCAATCGGGGGCCCGGATTCATCTGGCGCTCTCCGGAAGTGCAGGGAACCTGGCTTGATGAATACAACGCGGAGTATCTCGGCGAGGAGGCGTATGCCCTCAACGATGCAAAACAGCGGATGTTCCGCCGCGAATATTCCGCCGCAAAAAACAATACGCCGACCCGTTTTCTGACTTCCGGCAGCATTCTGCGCGATCCTTCCACACACAAGGTCCGGTCCGGAATGCTGAAACGCAATCTGCGTGATCTGCGTGCGCGCGGCCTTTCCGGATTCCAGCCGTGGGATCATACGAGTTTTTATGATATCGAGAAAGCGGTAAAGAGCGGCCCTCATCCGGATCGTTTCCGGAATCTGAAGGCGCCGGGACCGGTCGCGGATCGGATTCGGACGTCGTCGTATTTTCTGAGCGATCCGTTCAGCACGTTCCGGGCCAATCCGACCGGGGCGGCGCTGGAATACGGATATCGCGAACTGCTCGGATGGATTGCCGGAAAGCCGGGAGATTTCACGGAACAGTCCTGCCGGTTCCGTCCGGGAGAGAAGGTGGAAAAATCCCTGATGATCCTCAATGACAGCCGTCGGGATCAGACGGTCGTTTGCCGCTGGAAAACCGATTCCATGAAACAGTGGTCCGCCTCGACGGTCCGGATCAAGCCCGGAGGACGCGCCGAAGTGCCGATTCGCTTCACTGCCCCAGAGGCAGACACGGAACGCTCCGGACGGATCAACGCGGAATTCAAGTTCGCAAATGGAGAAATTCTCCGGGATACCTTCCCGTTTGCGGTTCTTCCGGCACGCAGAGCGCATCTGAGTTCCCGGATCGGACTCTGGGATCCGGAGAAAAGTGCCGCGCCGCTGCTGGAGAAGCTGGGCGTGAAGTTCCGTCTGCTGCGCGGGGAGGGGGCGCGGGAGCTGGAGAATCTGGATATGATCGTGATCGGACGGTTTGGACTGGAGAGTCTGCCGTTCGATCTTTCCGGTCGTCTGAAGAGCGGTCTGCGGCTTCTGATCCTGGAACAGACGCTTGAGCAGTTGAACCGTCTTGGAATCCGCGGAGCGGAGCATGGACTGCGGACTCTGTTTCCGGTCGGGAAACGCGCGTTTCCCGTTCTGTCCGACTGGCGGGGCAGTTCGACTACGCGTCCGTATTTCATGCCGGGTGCGGAAGTCAACCGCCAGTATCCCAAAAGCTCCTGGAACGGATTCCTGAATACGCACATCTGGTACTGCGGACAGCGCGGCAATGTGGCGGATCTTCTGCCGGAAAAACCGTCGCGCGGCAACTGGCTGCCCCTGTATCACGGCGGGTTCGATCTGCAGTATGCTCCGGCGATTCTTTTCCGCGAAGGGAAGGCGAAGATTCTCTTTTCCCAGCTGAATCTCTCCGGACGCACGGAGGCGGAAATTCAGGCGGAACATGTTCTGGCGGAACTGCTGGAAATCCTCGAGAAGAGCGAGACGCCGGAAAATCGTCCCGTTTTCTTTCTCGGCTCGGAAGCCGGAACCCTTCTCGCCGACCTGCGCATCGCCGCCGTTCCCGTTCCGGAAACGCTTCCGGCGAATGCGCTTCTGGTTATCTCGTCGGGCAACGCTCTTCCGGCAAACATCCGGCAAACGTTGCAGAACGGAGGCGCTTTGCTGGCGCTCGGATGGAACAGTGCCGAGATCCGCCGTCTTCTTCCGGACTCCGGCGTGGTGGAAGGCACCTTCTGCACCGATCTAGCTCCGGAACTGAACGAGGTAGCGGAATTTGCCGGCATCTGCAACGCGGATCTCCATGTGCGCTACGAGGAGACCTTTGCGGCGTTCCCCGCGGATTCCCCCGGCGGACGGCTGCTGCAAATTGCCGGAATGGGAAAAGGTAAACTCGTGTTTTATCAGCTTCCGCCGTATCGGATCAACGGGAAAGAGTTCATCAAGCGGACCACGGTCCGCCGAAGTTACCATACACTTTCGCGCCTTCTTGCAAATCTCGGTGCGAGGGCTCGGACCGGACTGATCGACTCGTTCCGTGCCGCGCCCGGAAAACCGACGGAAACGGCGCTTTCCCCGGCCGGAATCCGGGAGGGAATCAAGGATTCGGAAGGGAAACTCCGGAAGGGAACTCGGCTTTCCGATTTCCGTTCGGTGCGGCAATGGCGGAAGATCCGGGTGCCGGGGATGTTCAATGAGGAGATCCCGGAACTGCGCGGCAGACACGGATTTTTCTGGGATCGGAAGAGTTTTGAACTTCCTGCGGAGCTTGCCGCAGAGCCGCTGGAACTGGAGATCGGCGCCATCGATGACGAAAGCTGGATCTGGCTCGACGGCAAATTCCTCGGGGCGGTGACAAAACAGACCAATCCGAAGGATTACTGGCTGGCAATCCGCCGTTACCGTTTTGCGCCCGGGGCTCTGAAACCGGGACGCCATGAGCTTGTGATCCTCTGCAACGATGTCTATCATCTCGGAGGCATCAGCGGGCATCCGCGTCTTTCTTCCGCTCGCGATCTTTTTCCGATGCATGTCGATCAGGCAATCCCGGAGGATGATCCCTACCGGTATTATCACTGGTGAAATGCGGAGAGGTCATCCGCCGTCCGCGGCGGGACGGATCGGAAATTTCCGTTTGCATTTTCCTCCGGGACGTTTTAATGTACCATCGGAAAGAACCGCTTCCGCTTCCTGATCTTTTTTCGTATTCGGAAATGAAAAATCGCAAAGGGGAGAGAAATGGGATGAAACTGGCACTTCACGACGTTGGACGGGTGGTCGGACTGGCCTTTGTCATGATGATCTGGGAAATGATTCCTCTCAGTCTGTATGTCGGGTATCTGATGGTTTCGACCGCAATGGGCGGAGGCCATCCCCGGCCGGCGGATTCCCGGCTGCTGTTCGGTCTGATTCCCGCGGGGATTTTTTCTGTTTACGGGACGGCGACTTATCTTCTGCTCCGTCAATTCCCAGTGTACCGGAAGCTGCTGCGGGACTGGAGAACCTATGCGGCGGCCGGATTGGTTCATGCTCTCTGGATCGCCGCGGTTCTGCTGGTCGTCCTGCTGGATTTCCGGATCCGGTGAAAAAGGCGATGCTTGCGAAGACGGGGAAGTCCTGTGTGGAACAACTCCCCTCGGGATGGCGTTGTCAGAGCCCGGGGGAGGTGTCCGGAACGGCTCCGCGTGGTCAGAAACGGATCACAATCGGAGCGCGGGAGAAGGAGTAGATGGTGGCGGTGGCGTCCTTGAAATAGAGAACCTGGGTATTGCTGTCGTCGGGACTGTACATCTTTTTCAGGGAGGGATAGGCATCGAGCATGGAAGCCTTGGCCTCCCGGCGGTCGTCGTTGACGAGGGTGCCGGAAAGACGGATCCATTCATCGCCCTTCATGGCGCAGAGTTCGGTTTTGCCGTTGACGGCGAGCTGTTTGGAAACGTTTTTCTTTTTTCCTGTCTGAAGATAGAGCTTCCCGTCAAAGATATGGATGGTGCCGAACGGCCGCACTCTTGGCTGGTCTCCGTCGACGGTTGCAATGTAATAGACTCCGGCGTCCTTCAGGAAGCGGCAGACGTCGGCCATGGTTTTTCTCTCTTCGGGGGCCGGAGGCGTCGTTTCGCCCGTAGAGAGACATCCGCAGATTTGCAGCGCCGCTGTGCAGAAGAGCGCCGCCAGTGCACTTTTCCCGTAATTCATGATTGCAATCTCCCTGTGTTCCCTGTTGTTTGTTCCGTGTTTTGTTCAGAAGCGGAGAAGCGGATTGTTCCATTTCCGCTCCCCGGTTCGACATCGCAGACAAAATAGCACGGACTCTTCGGAAATGCAAGAGGGGGATTCTCCGGAATTTTTCCGCTGGAAAAAATCCCGAAGACCTGCTTGAAAATGCGGACATCGAAGATAAATTACAAAGGCGTGATGACTGCGAAACAACGGATTTGGAGCTGTAAATGAAGAACATAATTCCTCTTGTGGTCTCGGTTGTTCTGGGACTTGCCGCTGTTTATCTGGTAAGCAAACTTCTGTTCGAAAAGGAGAAAACCGATACCGAGAACAAAGTTTCGGTGGTGGTTGCGGCACGGGCGCTGGATGCGCACGATGAATTGTCGCAGGGCTCCCTGACGTACAAGGACGTTCCGCAGTCGGCGGTTCCCCGGAACGCGCTGCTCTGGGAAAACGTGAGTCTGGCCTACGGGCAGCAGCTGCCCCACGCGGTTTCGCAGGACGATTACATCTTAATGACCGACATCCGGATTCAGACGACCCTCAGCGACTGTGCCCGTCAGGGGGAATGGACCGTTCCCGTCACCTTTTCCGATCCGGCGCTCGTCAAAATGCTGATGCCGGATGATGAGATCGCCATCATCTCCTCCTATGTTTCCCGGGATGTCGCCGTGGACAGAAATATGACGGTCAGCGACGGTTCCGGAGTGAAGATGACCGAATCGAGGGAGACCTCGGTTCTTCTGCCGTGCGTCCGGGTGATCGGCATTGCCAACGAACGCGGTTCCTTCCGGGAGGGCGGCAGTTCCGGCGGCACGATTTTTGTCTCTCTTCCGCCGCAGCAGGCGATGATCCTGATCGCGGCGCAGAGGGAATCCGAACTCTATCCGGTTCTGCGGAAGCGGAACGATTCCGCCGCGCTCAACCGGAAGGACGGCGGAGTGGTCAATGCCGAAACCTTTATGAAAATCCGCAAAGGGCTGGTTCCCGCGGAACTGCCCGCGGTTCCCAACAAAGATCATCGCTGAGAGGTGTCGCTGATGAGAACAATCCTGTTTACCGCTTTTGCCGTAGTGTTGCTTGCGCTGCCGAGTCCGGGATTCGGAGCGGAAACCGGGAATTTCGGAGGGAACGTCGCCTCCGGGGCCGTGGTGTCCCTGCCGCCGGAACGGGTTGCGCTTTCCACCGGGGAGATTCGGAAATTCGAGCTTCCTTTTGTCGTGGAGAGCGTCCGTTCGAGCACGGAGCATGTGCGCGTTTCCCGGAGAGAGGGACAGTCAATCGAACTGGAGGCGGTTTCCGCGGGAAGCGCGGTGGTAACCGTTGTCTCGGGGGAGCTCCGCAAGGAGTTTCAGGTGACGGTCTCCAGTTCCATCATGCCGGTTTACCGGGAGCTCAGCCGGGAGCTGGGGGATCTGCCGGAAGTCGGGGTGGAGCTCGACGGCAATCTCCTCACGCTGCGCGGAGAGATCACGAAAATCGTGCACTGGGAGTATTTCCGGAGGGTGGTGAAACGGTATGAGGACCGCTGTCGGAACTATGTGACCTTCCGTCCCGGTCCGGCTCTGTTCACCGAGTTGAAAAAACAGATGGAAAACGCCGGGTTCCAGGTGGGCGATTCGGTATCGCCGGATGCGCCGGGCAGTGTGAAATTTCAGGTTTCAAACGGGACGCTGACCGTTTCGGGCTGGGTGCTGTGCGAAAACGATATTGCGACCGTCAAACGGATTCTCGCCTCGCAGGTGTGGCTCTCTCCGGAGTGGAACGGCAACTCGATGAGAGCTGTGACGGATCTGACGGTCGCGGATACCCAGCTGGATGTGGGAATCGTCTTTGTCGGCGTGACGCGCACGCAGCTGGAGCGGTTGGGCAACTCCTCCGCCGACGGAACCGTGCTTTCCTGGAATCTGATCGCCTGGTTCCGCGCTCTGGCGGGCGGTGCTCCGGATTCCCTCGCCGGAACGTCCGGCGGACAGGGACTCTACTCCTATTTGAATACCGATCTGAAAGGATCGCTCGTCTTTTTCGGAAACAACGGCATTGCCGATTTCCGGGACGGGGGACACGTCACATTGACCAGCAACAGCAAAAACTTTGCCGTGTATGAAAACGGCGGTGCGCTGAATGTCAAGGTGTACAGTCAGGATACCGCTGAACTCAAACCCATCAATTTCGGATTGAAGCTGAAGGTGCGGGGCGGACTGATCCGCTCCAATGAGGTCCGCCTGGAGTTCGATCTGGAAAAGAGCCTTGCGCCGATCAAGCAGGATGAGGATTATTTCCAGCGTTCGACGAAGACCACTGCGGAAATTGTCTGTCCGCTGAACAAGACGGCCGTGATTGCCGGTCAGCGCGAACTGACCTATTCCGGCAGCGGTCCCGAAGGCTACGCGTTTCTCCGGCATATTCCGGTAATCAGCTGGTTTGCGGCTTCCGAGGAGAATCAGGGGGAGGAACTTCAGCTGCTGATTCTTGCCTGTCCCCGGATTGCGAACCGGAAGGTGCAGATGACCTCTGTGCCGTCCGACGAGACGGCTCTGGTGGAAAAGACCGTTTCCCGTTCCGTCCGTGCCAAAGCGGAAAAGGCGCATGAACGGGAATCCCGGAACTGGTTCCTGAAACTCTTCACCTGGTAACAAGGATACGGGCGTATGCTGCAGCTCAGAATTACAGGCGCGGACGGGGAAGCGAAACTCTGTTCTCTGGACGGACGGAGCGTTCTGTCGATCGGCCGTTCGGAATCAGAGGATCTCTGTCTTCCGGACCGGAAGGTTTCGCGCCGTCATGCGAAGCTCTCCCTGGAGAACGGACGGTGCTTTCTGGAGGATCTTTCCAGCCGGACCGGAACCCGGGTGAACGGCGTTTCTCTTTCCAGCCGGACCGAAATTTTTCCCGGTGACCGAATTCAACTCGGGGAAACGGAACTGGTGCTGGAACGGATCGGAACCGATCCGGGCGAGGAAGTGAAGAAGTCGCCTGAGACCCGGAGTCTCTCCGCCGAACCGTCGGCGCGGGAGGAAAAGGGGGCCGGAACCGTTGCGCGGGAGGACCGGTCCGACCGGCATCTTCCGCTGTATGCCGCGCAGAGTTCGCTGGTGGCGTTGTACAGTGAAACCATGATCCGTCTGGCCCGGCAGGTGCAGAACCGTGTGCTGGAGCTTCTGAATATCGGCAACACGTCGGTGCGGGAGATGACCAGCAGCGAAATGCGTCCGAAGGTGGAGAGCACGGTGGAACAGATTCTGAGGGAGATCCGTCATGAGATTCCTCCGGAGGTGGATACGGAGCAATTCCGGCGGATTCTGCTGGATGATCTGATCGGTCTGGGACCGCTCTCTCCGCTGCTGCGCGACCCGAATGTTTCGGAGATCATGATCAACGGTCCGGAAAAGATTTTTGTGGAAAGCCGGGGACTGCTCTACCGGACCGCGGCAAAATTCAACGGGGAGATCCATCTTCAGTCCATCATTCAGCGGATTGTGGAGCCGCTGGGACGGCACATCGACGCGGCGTCTCCGATGGTGGATGCCAGACTGGAGGACGGGGCCCGGGTGAATGCGGTCATCCCGCCGCTGGCGCTTGACGGTTCGCTGGTCACGATCCGGAAGTTCCCGTCGAAAAAACTGACGGACGAGGATCTGATCCGGTTCGGCAGTCTGACCCGTCCGATGGCGCTGTTTCTCCGGGAGGCGGTTCGGGCCCGCAGGAACATTCTGGTGTCCGGAGGAACCGGATCCGGAAAGACGACGCTTCTGAATATTCTTTCGCAGTTCATCCCGGAGAAGGAGCGGATCATTACGGTGGAGGATTCGGCGGAACTGAAACTCAGTCATGAGAATCTCTGCCGTCTGGAGGCGCGTCCGGCGAACGTGGAGGGACAGGGGCGTGTCACGATCCGCGATCTTGTCATCAATACGCTGCGGATGCGTCCGGACCGGATCATCGTGGGCGAGTGCCGCGGCGCGGAGGCGCTGGACATGCTTCAGGCCATGAATACCGGACACGACGGCTCCATGACCACCTGTCATGCGAACAATCCGCGCGATGCGCTTTCGCGTCTGGAAAACATGGTCATGATGGCGGGATTCGAACTGCCCTCCTCGGCGATCCGGGAACAGATTGCCTCGGCGATTCATCTGATCGTTCAGCAGACCCGTCTTCCGGACGGGTCCAGAAAGATCGTCAAGATCAGCGAAGTGACCGGTCGCGAAGGCAGTACCATTCTGCTTCAGGACATCTTCACGTTCGAGCAGGAGGGGTTCGATGAGAAGTTCCATGTGATCGGCCGTCACACGGCGACGGGCAATATTCCGAAGTTCATAGACGAACTCCGTCAGGCGGGGGATCTGGAACTGGATCTCTCGGTGTTTGTGCCGCAGGGATAGAAAGGAGGTGCGGAATGAATTCCGTTACAGTGCTGCAGCGTTACGGTGTGTATCTGCTGGTTCTGTTTGCCGTTGCGCTGCTGATTTACATTCTGATTTCGCTTCTTCAGTCGTTCAGTCTGGAGCATGCCGACCGGAAGAACCGGGAGGATCGCTCGGAGGGGGTGGCGAACAATGTCTACTACTTCATCGACCGCACATCGCTTCAGCAGATTCAGTTTTCCGCCGGGGTTCTGCTGGCGGGCGGACTGATTGCCGCCCTGGTGTTCTGTCAGGTGTACGAGCTTCTGGTGATTGTGCCGGCCGCGGCGGTTGCCTTTGTGCTGGGGCTTTCGGCGCCGTGGTTCTATTATTCGCGGAAGGCGCGCCGCCGCGCGGAACTCTTTGAGAACAGTATTCTGGATCTTTCGCTGGGGCTGACCAGCGGGCTTCGCGCCGGACAGGCGCTGCCGCAGGCGCTGGAGGTCTTCTCGCGCAGAAGCGAGGGACCGCTGAAAGAGGAACTGATGATTGTGATCCGCGAGTACCGGCTCGGACTGGATCTTCCGGAGGCGCTGCAGCGGATGTACCGGCGGATTCCATGCGAGGATCTGCAGCTTCTGATCATCTCCATCCGCCTGACGACGCAGTCCGGAGGGAGTCTGGTGGATGTGCTGGAGAAGATCACGCAGATGATCCGGGGTCGCACGGAATTTCAGCAGAAGCTCCGGGCGCTGACGGCGCAGGGACGGTTCGAGGCGCTGGCCATGTCGCTGGCTCCGCTGGCTGCCTTCACTCTTCTCTTTTTCATCAACAACGATCTGATGCTGCCGATGGTGCAGACGCTGATCGGCTGGTGTGCCATCGGCGTGATGCTGACGCTGGAGGCCATCGGATATTTTGTCATTCGGGCCATAGTCGACATCAAGGTGTGAGCGCATGAAACAGATTTTTATCTACGCATTGACATTCATGGCGGTGATGCTGCCGACACTCTTTTTTGTGGTTCTGTCGGACCGTCCGGAACGGGAAAAGGAAAAGAAGGAGTCGCTTCCGCTGCTGTTCCGTCTGGTGAAACCGGCGACGGATCTTCTGGAGGCGGCGGGTACGGGAACTCTGATCCGGACCTTTCTGCCGGGCCATTCGCTGGCGCTTCAGAAGACGCTGACGTTCGCGGCGTTGAAACTGAGCGTGGCGGCGGTCTACTGCACCCAGCTGTTTCTGGGTGTGGTGTTTGCGCTTGCGGCGGCCTTGGTGACCTCGCTGCTGGTGGAACAGGAGAACCGGATGTCGATTCTGGTTGCGGCGCTGATTGCGGCGCTGATCGGAGGTAGTCTGCCGGGGATCGTGATCGGGAATCTGGCGCAGGCCAGACGGATGGCGATTCTGAAGGCGATTCCCTATTCCATCGACCTGATTGCCTCCGCGATGCGGGGCGGTCTGGATTTTTCCGCGGCGATCCGCTTTTACGTCAAGCTGGGGATTGCGGGGCCGCTGACGGAGGAGTACTCGCAGATGCTCCGGGAAATGGAGCTTGGTGTGATCCGGACCACGGCGCTTCAGAATATGGCGGAGCGCATTCAGATCCGGGAGTTCACCTCGTTTGCGGCCGCGGTCGTGCTGGGAACCGAGCTCGGCGCGCCGCTGACGGACACCATGGAAATTCAGGGCGAGGAGATGCGCAAGGCACGGTTTGCACTGGCGGAATGCAAGGCGCAGCGGGCACCGTCGCTGATGCTGCTGCCGATGGCGCTGTTTATTCTTCCCGCGGTATTCATCATTATTCTGACACCGGTCTTTCTGAAAATGAAAGAGGCCGGCGTTCCGCTGTTCTGAGGAGGTTGGCATGAAGGAGAAACCGTCGAACTACAGGATCCGCTTCATCGCCGGGGAGCTGGCAGGACGGACGTTTGCCGTTCGGAATTCCGGAACCACAATCGGCCGGAGACGGGATGCCGATCTCCGGCCCGGAGGAAGCGACATCGGATCGGAGCACGTCACGCTGCTGCCGCAGTCGGATATCGGCGTGCTGCTGCATGTGCATGAGAATGAAATCGCCTGGGTGAACGGCGAGGAGGTGGCTGGCGGAGAGGATCGGCGTCTTTTGCCGGGGGCGGATGTGCGGATCGGCCGCGAGCTCACATTCGTGCTGGAAGCCGATGATTCCCCCGTTCCGCTTGCCGGGATGCCTTCCGGATCCTCCGACGGTCCGGACGCCGGGGTGGAGGAAGTGACCGAGGCGCTCGCGGAGGAGGAAACGGTCTCTTCGGATTCGGAGCCTGCGGCGGAGGCGGAAAGATCGTCCGCGCCCGATCCGGACTGCACACGCTATGCGTCCGCCGCGGAGCTGGAGGATCTGCGGAAATTCAATCGCAGTCAGAAGCGCAGGCGGCGAGTGGTGCTGGGAACGGGGATTCTGCTCTTCTTCCTGATTATCGGAGGAGCGTATGCGATTTCCGTTCTGGAACTGGAGAATCCGGTCACATGGCCCGGAGAGGTGTCCGGCGTGTTCAACGACGGGGAGTACCGCATGGAGATTGCGCCCGGAGGAAAATGTATGGTCTACTATCCCCGGATGTCGGCGACGGTGACGAAGACCGACGGGAACAACTGCGAAATCATGACCGCGCTCGGCCGGCATCTGGATGTTCCGTTCCATCTTGTTTTTACAACGGAGACCGTGCCGAACGGGTTCCGCGTTCCCAGGAAAAAGAGTTTTGACGCGTGGAGAAAACGGATGTCCGAACAGAAGGGGTTTGCGTTTCTGGAGGAGCCGAAACAGGAGTTCTATCGTCCGGAGGAGGGCGGTTTCCCCTATTACCGTCTTCCGTATACGAGACAGGACCGGAATCTGCGCTGGCAGGGATATGCCAGTTACATGCGGTATTTTGACAAGGAACTGGTGCTGCTGCGGGAGGTGCCGGCGAACCATTTCTGGCGTTCCGACCGGGTGCTTCGGAGTTTCGGGGCGTTTGTCGTTTCCCCGTCGATGGCGGACCGGTACTGGGAGATTCCGGAGGAGCGGATGCCCGGCGATTCCACGCAGCTGCTTCAGCGGGCGGCGCTGGAATTGCGGAAAAACATTGCCGTCGCCGTCTGGGATGAGGTGGACTGGAGTCTGCGGACCTTGCTTTGCCGGGCGTATGAGACCGGGGATCCGGTGCTGACAGCGGCGGTTTCTCCGCTCTGGAAGGATTTCCGGGAACGGCAGCAGATCTGGTATTCGCAGTGCTGTCTTGCGTATCAGACCTACCGGATGGCGGACAATGCCAAGGGAATGAACCGGATCATCAACGAGTGTCTCCGCCGATTCCCTTCTCCGGACGATCACCGACATGTGAAGATCATGAAAAATATTTGGACGATTGAAGAATGAAAAAGCTGTTTCAGAGACATGACGGAAAATCCGGAGACGCGGATCAGAACGTCTCTTCGGCCTCTTCTTCCGCAGCCTCCGCGCCGGGGAAAAAAAGAGCGGGCGGAAAACACGCCTGTGTGCATCTTCTGGAGTTCCGGTGCCGGGGAAAACTGCTTTACTCGGCAAAGACCGACGACCTGGGACCGGTGGTGCGGATCGGCCGCGGTGCGGATAATGACTGGATCGTCCCGCCGCAGGACCGGGTCTCCGCCGATCATCAGGCGGAACTGCGGATCGGCTCCAGAGAGCTGCGTCTTCAGGCCTGTGGAAAGGAAGTGTTTCATCTTCGCGGACGGGCGATGGCGTCGGCTGTTCTGCGCTCGGGGGACCGGGTCTCCATCGGGGACTGCGAACTCTTTGTCAAATCCGCGGAGGTGCAGGATGCTGCGCCCTGCGATGTGCATCGCCTTGAGTTCCTGAACGGACCGCGCGAAGGAGAGATGATCCGTCTGGAGAAGAATCTGGTGCGCATCGGTTCGGCGCCGGAAAATGATGTGGTCCTCCGGGATGATGTGGTGTCGCATTTCCATGCGGAGATCCGGATCACCGAGAACGGGGAGTCCTGGATCCGGGATCTCAACAGCGTCAACGGAACGTTCGTCAACGGCGACCGGCTCGGACGCCAGGAGCGCATGCTGATGGATTCCGATGAGATCGCCATTGCCTTTTTCGACCTGCGTTTTCTGGATCGTCATGTTCCCCACACCCGTTCGCAGATCGGGCGCAAGATCCTCATCATGGGGGGAACGATGCTGGCCATTCTTCTCTGTTTTGCTCTGTTTTATGCGTCGACCCCGGAAGCCGCACAGGTCCTGAGTGCGGCGGAGTTCTACATCCGTCGCGCGGATTTCGGCGCGGCCCGCCGGGTTCTCGACCGGATGCCGGAATCCAGAAACTTTCAGCAGTATGAAAAGCATTATCAGGAGCATCTGAAGAACATTGCCCGCTACGAGCGGACCTTTGCATCGTGGCAGGAGTTCAAGCGTCTGCTGAAAAGTTCGGAATGGCAGGACGCCGCCAAGTGTTTCGGGCTCCTCGAAGTGGACAACCGCTTCGCCTGGAACTGGGAGGATGCGACGGTGGATGAACGCATGGCTCTGGTTCGTCATGCGAAGTCGCTGCTGGATCAGCTGTTCCGGATGCGGACCCTGCTGGCCTCCATGGACTCCGATCCGGAAGCGCAGCGGGAGATGCTGCGGGAATGGGAGCGGAATCCTCTCTCCCGTCCCGCAAAACAGGAGCCGGAGTGGCTCCAGCCGCTGCGTACGGAGATCGGGGGACTTGAAAAGGAACTGAAGAACAACTGCGCTATTTTTGAGAAAATGAATCTGGCGCTGGACTCGCTGAAGGAGGAGTCGGTGGATTTCCGCAAGCTCATCGCGGATCTCCGGGAGATGCAGACAAAGGCGTCCGGAAGCGTCCGGGTCCGTGCCCGGGATCTCACCGACGTCCTGAGCCAGCTGGAGAAAAATCAGACCGATCTCTCGGCAAATCAGATGGCGCTGACCTCGATGCGCTTCGGGGAGATCCGCGAGAATCTCGCGTTCGTTTCCCCCGACGAGTGCATGATCCATTCCCGGATCATGGAGAAACGCAATCAGCTGGTCCGTCGTCAGGAGTCGCTGCTCCGGAACGGAAAAACGCTGAAGTTCTTCCTGGAAAAATGGAAGAAGGCCGGACTGACTCCGGATCGCGTCCCGGAAATGGTCGACCGGTTCGCCTCCGTGGAAAGCCTGAAAAAAGCGCTGCGTTTTGAATGCCTGAATGGAAAAATGCCGGATCCGCGCCGGAAGACTCCCGCAGGTGAGTACGACCGGATGTTCGGAATCCGTTTCTTCTATGAGATCATTCAGCAGTCGGCGGTTCTTCCGACCAATCTTTATTCCGCCGATGCGGCATCCGGTCTGACACTTCTTCCGGAGTGCATTGCACTTGCCTCGCTCTACCGGACGGTGGAGGAGACGCATCTCTGGCTTTCACTCCCGGAGAATCAATGGATGCTCCGCGGAAAAACGCTGGCGCTTCGCCGGCAGTGTGATCTTCTGCGGAAGCGCCGGACCGACATGCTTGCGCTTCTGAACCGGATGGCGGAGAGCGCGCCCGGAACCCGCACCTATTTTGTGGCGAAGGCGGCCTGGTTCTACTTCTCGCTGCCCTCCACGGTCCCGAGGAAGGAGATGGAACGCTATGCGGCGGCCTGGAAAAAATATCGCGCCGGACAGCAGGATCGTCTGGAAAGTTACGATCCTCTGAAGCCGCGCGAGGCCGAACAGCTCGGAAAAGCCATCCTGGCCGACGGCATTCCGGGAGATCCCGTGGTCAACTGGGTATGGAGTCAGAAAAATGACTGAAAAGCGCAGCCTTGCAAGAAAACGCAGCATTCTTCTGGAATATGTGATTCTTCTCTGTTCGATTCTGCCTCTGGTGTTTGCCGCATCCGCCTCGGTCTATTCGCTGTCCGGGACGGCGGGCGGGTCCTTCGGGCCGATCGGAAAGGGGATTGTGGCCCTCTACCAGCGCATTGTCACCATCGTCTCCCTGCCGATCCCATGACCATGACGCCCGGGGACTGGAAACAACTGCGCGACGCACCCGCGGAGAAACAGTCCGCCCTGCTGGCGGAATTCGATTCGGCGGGACTCTTCCCGGCTCCCGAAGAGGAGACCGGAGCTTTTTCGGACCGTCTGCATCGCCTGAACATCGAACTGGAAAGCCTGAGCCGGGGAGACTCCGATGTGCAGGATCTTCTCTCCTCTTCGCCGGAGATCCCCGCTTCTCTGCGCGCCGCAGCGGAGGAGCTGACGTGGAAAATCTACCGCTTCCGCGCGGACTGGGTTCCGGGAGCCTTTTCTTCCCGGGAGACCGGGTTTTTCTCCGCGGGCGTTCTGCTGGAGGTCGATCATCTGCTTCCCCTGATCTTTCTTCACGGGGCGTTTGTTCGCCGGAACCGGAGAGGCGGGTATGACGCGGTCGAGACGCTCGCGCACGAGATGGTGCATGCGGTCCGCATTGCATTTCCCGCATCGGCGTATGAGGAGTTGTTCCCCTGTCAGGTTCATGCGTCCCGTTTCCGCCGGATGGCGGGAAATCTGTTCCGGCACTGGAGTGTTCCGCTCTTCTTTTTCGGGGGGATTGCGGCATCCGCCGTTCTTGCCGCGATGTCATGCAATGGCTGGTTTCTTCCGCTGGCGCTGCCTCTGCTGACGGCGGTCCGGGAGGGGGAACTCAGACGGCGTTTCCAGAAGGCCTCATCGAATCTGCGGCTGGCCGGTGTGGAGGCGCTTCCCGTTCTGCTTCGGCTTTCCGACCGGGAGATCCGGGAGATCGCCGCGCTTTCTCCCGGAACCATTGCGGAAAAAGGAAATTCCTCTCCCCGCTGGCGGATGCTCCTGGATCGCTTCCGGATCCCGGAAGCGGAATAGCTCCCCGTTTCGCGGAAGAGAACGGAGGGGGAGGGCAGGTCGCGGAAAAACGCCTAGGAGCTTTTCTCCCGCGACTTCTCCTGTTCATGCGGATTCCTCCGAATGTCGCCGAACTCTTCGGGAAGCTCCATGGCATTCAGTTCCCGCAGAACGTCGTCGGCACTGGCCGGACGGAGAGCGGGCGTGCGCTCCATCATGCGCCCCAGCAGGACGGCAAGCTTGTCCGTTGCCGCCTGCCGCAGAAGATCAAGCGGAGGCGCGGATCGGTCCGTGAGAACGGCTTTGACCGCCCCGGTGAAACTGGCGGAGGGCCGGCGGTAGCGCCGTCCGGTCAGAGCTTCAAAGAGAACCAGCGCAAGACTGTACAGATCGCTTCGTCCGTCGAGACGGGTGGAATCCAGCGCCTGTTCCGGCGAGAGGTAGGAGGCCGTTCCGAACACACGTCCCGGCTCCTCCGGATCATTCGGAAGTTTCGCCAGTCCGAGATCCCCCAGCCGGATGCTTCCATCGGCCATCCGCCACAGATTTTCCGGTTTGACATCCCGGTGCACGATTCCCCGTCTGTGCAGCGCCGAAAGCGCCAGCAGCGTCTCCCGTAGCAGCCGAACCGCCTCGGCAAGCGGAAGCACGGCTCCTCCGGCCAGGCGGCGCCGCAGCGTCCCCCGTTCCGCATACTCCATCACGGCATACGGAAGTCCCTGAACCGTCTCCGCCGATTCCAGAACGTGAATCAGATACGGCGAAAGATTCTCTTGCAGAACAGCCGCAATTTCGCGGAACTGGGAGATCCGCGGATGCTCCTTCCGCAGAAATTTGACCGCGAGCGCTTTCCCGCTCTCCCGTTCGCGCACGAACCAGATCTCGGATTGTTCCCGGATGCGCAGCGGACGGATCAGCTGAAAGGAGGCAATCTGTTCCCCCGCAAAGAAAAAAGCCGATGGACCCGAATCCTTCATGATGGCCGTTCCGGAAGTTCCAGATGCAGAATCTCCGCCTGAGAGCGGAACGTCGGTTCCTCTCCCGCGACGAAACGTCCCGTGACACTGCCGTCCGGCGCCACGGATTCCGTCTTCCACTGCATCAGGGTCCGCATCCGGTACTCTCCGTGTTCCAGCGGCAGCACTTCGGCGATTTCGACAATCTTGCGGGAGCCGTCCGGCAGACGCATGGTATGCACAACACAGTTGATCGCCGACGCCACCTGCATCCGGATTGCACTCAGCGGCAGCTGAATCCCGCTCATGATCGCGCAGGTCTCCATTCGGCTGAGCGCGTCGATCGGGCTGTTGGCGTGGATGGTCGACATGGATCCCGAGTGTCCCGTGTTCATCGCCTGAAGAAGATCCAGCGCTTCCCCTCCGCGGATCTCGCCGATGACCAGCCGGTCCGGACGGAGCCGGAGCGATGCAATCACCAGATCCCGGATCGAAAATTCTCCCTGTCCGTTTTTGTCCGGCTTCCGTGTTTCGAAGTAGACGCAGTGTTTCTGCTGAAGCTGAAGTTCGCTGGCGTCCTCCAGCACAAGAATGCGGTCGTTTTCCGGGATCAGTCCGCTCAGGGCGTTCAGCACGGAGGTCTTGCCCGAGGAGGTTCCCCCCGAAACAATCACATTTTTCCGCAGTTTCACAATCGCATTCAGCAGAAGAACGCCCTCACGGGGAATGCTTCCGAACTGCTCCAGCTTCTCCATCGTCAGCATCTCCTTCTTGAATTTCCGGATGGAGAGAATCGTTCCGCAGCGGCTGATCGGCGGAATGGTGGCATGCACGCGCGATCCGTCGGGCAGTCTCGCATCCAGATCCGGATGCGCCTCGTCCAGCTGGCGATCCACCGATTTGGCAATGTTGACCGCGGCCGCTTTCAGCTGCGCCTCTCCGGAAAATTTCGCGGCGGTTTCCTCCAGTCTTCCGTTGCGTTCAATATAGATCTGCGAAGGCCCGTTGATGAGAATTTCCGAGACATGGTCGTCCTCCAGATATTCTTTCACCGGCGCCAGAAACAGAACCAGAAACGATGCGTTTTCATTCATGGAATCATCTCTCCTTTCCAATCGGGTGTGCGATCCCGCCGATAGGAAAATCCTGTCCGGTCCGTTTGAATCTTCCACAGAAGCAGGGTCAGTTCATATTCATCATTGCGAAACGTCAGAATAACCTGCGGCATCCGGTGCGCATCCAGCGTGATCTGTTTCTCCGGAATCCAGGAGCTGTTCTGCAGCCATGCGGAAAGCCGTCCGCGCGCCGAGACAAAATTCGATGCGATCTCCCCCGTGTACTCCCAGCTGTTCTCCGGACAGGCGGAACTGGTGATCCCGTCCGGAAGCCGGAGCGGCGGAAGGTCGCGCCGGACCGGGGTCCGTTCCGAAAGAGCGTCGTTTCCCTTCCGGCGGATTTGTGCTTCCGCATTCCCCTTCTTCTCTCTTTCCTGATCCCCGTACCGGAACAATGTCAGGCCCAGTCCGCCGAGGAACACCAGAAGAAACACCGCGCAGCAGAGGGAGAGACCCTTCATTTGGAGGTGCTCCATTTCTCATATTTGTCGAACCGTTCATAGAAATTGATTTTCTTCGGTTCCTTTTCCTGTTCCACGGTGTCGTCGGTATGTTTCGGATCCTCCAGAAGTTTCAGATTCCACTCCCCGGGATAACGGCTGCTCGCGGATTCGAATTTCCAGATGCTGTTTTTGACGAGAAGACTCGCATCCCAGTGCCGCTTGTCCGTCGCGGAGGCCTTGCTGCGCATGATGATGCACTGCGTGTAGCGGTTTCCGTACCGGGAGGAGGTCATCTGAAGTTCCGGAAGGGAAAAGGGTTTCTTCTCCCCGCGGGCGGTATAGGGCATGTTGATCCAGTTGTCCAGAAACCCCGGACGAGTTTCGTAAAGCGTGGTCCTCGAACCGATGAACTGAAGATAGGAGTGCTCGTCGTTCAGCGCCCGCTGCTGATTCGTGGTGATAAGCGTGGCCCGGGGAAACATTTCCAGCAGCGCAAGGGCGGCTGGAACGCGCATCGAGAAACGGTTGCCCGCCATCCAGACCCCCCAGTGATCCGCCGAGCGGAGATTCGTCGCATCCAGCGATTTCAACCCCAGCCAGAGAATTCCCCCGAGCGTCGCCATGTAGAGCGGAAGAACCAGCACAAATTCCATCAGAACGGATCCGCGCGTGGATCGGAAAAAAGAACGGTTGTTTCGGATTGTCTTCATTCGATCAGTGTCCCAGATATTCCCGGAGTTTATCCCATTGCAGTTTTCTGTCCTTGCCGCTGCTGTCCGTGATAAGGCCGGCCGGCGGATTGAGCTTTTCCCAGTCGGGGAGATTCTTCGATTCGATTTTTTTGCCGTCGGCTCCGACCCAGTTTTTCCGGTCGAGCATGATCTCCTTGAGGATGTTGCCGTTGCTGACCGTAAACGCCTGCGCGGGACCGGCGCCGACGCAGAGATCCCAGGCGTTGCGGACCGGAAGCAGAACGCCGTCCCAGTCGGTCTCCACCAGATTCCACTCCTGATCCGCCGGGACGATGGTGTAACCGAGATTGTAATCGGAATTCTTGCGTTTTTTCTCCTTGTCCTTCTCATAGGATTTGAAGCCCGCCCGCGCGGAGGCGATGGCGCACATGTACTCCGGACGGTTCCCTCCCGCAACACTCGGATTGAACGCCGAAAGAATGGACGCCGCCGTCAGAGAGCGTCCCCCTCCGCTGAAAACCGAAAACGGATTGCTCGTCTTCCGCGCAATTGCCACCGTGATCGACCCGGCTTTCCCGAAAAACAGCGGCGTCAACATCAGCGGAATTGCCGGCGGAACCGCCAGCCCGATCGGAAGATCCTTCTTGATAAGCGGAAAGAAACTGTCATATCCATGGTATTTCGGATGTCCCCTCCCGCGGCCGCCGCCGGGAAAGAACGGCGGCATGTGAAGCTGAATCTCCCCGAGATTCACATGCACCCACCGGGTCCAGAACCAGTCCCATTCCGCATAAAGATGCGTGGCCGTCTGCCGGTAGACGCGCCAGAATCCCGCGATCCCTTTCCGGACGATCCAGTCATCCGTGCCGGGCCCGAACACCTTCTTCGGGGAGAAATCCTTCAGCGTGGGGTCCGCAAACGAGATGAATCTCTTTTCCGTATCCTCCGAGGGGATCATCGTGAGAAATGCCCCGGTCGGATTTCCCGTGGTCACATTGATCATGTAATCATCCTTGCACTCCATCATGTTGGCGACCGCCACCTGCTGCGCGGCCTGTTTGACCTTCTCCGGCATCTCCTTGCGCAGACTGTTCAGTTTCGCCATCATTTTCGTAATGTTCAAGCTGTATTCCAGGACCTTGGGCGTGTTGGTGATGGAGCCTTTCCCTTTGGCTTCCGCCGTGACGGTATAGGCCAGCTGTGCCAGCAGAAAACGGTCGAGGGTGCCCTGTCCGTTGAATTTTTTCGCCAGCTCCGGCACTCCGACCCCCGTTCCCAGGAGCAGCAGCGTGATGTTGCTGACCAGAACATCGGTTCCGCAGTTGTAGTGAAGTCCGGGAACATGCATATGGCAGGGCTGATTCTTCTGCCGCACCATGTTGAAATCCTTCTGGAACTGGAGAAACACATATTTGCAGAAAAGATCCATGGCCAGATCCAGCGAGCGTTTCTGAAGATCAACATAGGTCCATGCCATCGCCTTGTTGACGGTCGCGATCCGGCTGAGATAATCCGCCTGCACCACGGCGGCGGAATATGCGGCGGCGTCCGCCGCATTCTGAAGTTCAATCTTGTTGCGCACCACCTCTCCGATTCCGTAGATCCCGATGACCAGCAGGTAGATCGGCATGACAAACGCCAGCGTGATCGCCAGCGCCGCGCCTTTGCTGTCCACGGCCAGCTCCCGGCATTTGCCGGTGAAGACCGTGAAGACTGTGGGCGATGCTGAGTATCTCATTTGGACAACGGATAAAATTTGGTTGCATACGGAATCGGAATCACACTGCTGGAGGTCAGCGTGATATACGGATAGCGGAGCTTCTCCTTCCCTCCAGCCCCGTTCACCTCCAGTTCATTGGCATAGCGGGCCAGCAGCGCGGGATTCCGTGCGTAGGAGTCCTCCTCCAGTTTCTTTTCCCACTCCTGCTCCTCCTTTGTCTTGTCTTTTTTGGCAAAGAAACTGATGATCCTGCCCGCAACCGGCACCAGAAGGAACATCTTGAATTTGACGGTGCATTTGACTCCCCGCGGATCCAGATCGGTCAGCGGGATGTCCACTTCCACCTGCTGATCAAGATATTTGGTGTTCGGGAGACGTCCCCAGCCGTCGAGCAGAATGTATTTGTCCGCCGCCCGGTCTTTCGCATCGGCGGAATCCGCGGGAGATGCCGATACCACCGCAAGAATCCGTTTTGCCACGGCTTCCGCCCGGTTCTTTCTCTGAAGATTGTTCACCGTCATCGCCGACCGCGCCCCCATGTAGGCGGAATAATGCACCACCTGCCAGGTGATCATGATATAGGCAAACTGAACGGCAAACAGAAACAGGACAAACAGAATCGGAAAGCAGAGCACAAATTCCAGCAGCGCCGCTCCGTGTTCCGTTTTCTTGCCGTATTTTCCTGCGGATTTCATCGGGAAACCTCCAGAGAGTAGAGAAACTGAATCAGAAGATTCAGAAACAGTCCTGCCGCAATCGCCGCGCCGAAGGGTACCCGGCAGTTTTCGGTATCCGCGGGGGGCAGAGTGTTCCGTCCCTGTTCGCGGTCGTAGCGGAAATCAAACAGACACCGGCAGTAGTGTTTGACTCTGGCCGTGTTCACTTTTCCGGCAAACAGCATCGCCAAAGCCAGCACGAGTCCCGCCATGGAAACCAGAAGAATCAGATTCAGCGTGTTGCCGGGACCCGCGATCAACCCGGCGGCAAAGAGCATTTTCACATCCCCCGCGCCCGCCGCCCGGAGAAAAAACGGAAGCAGAAGAAAAAGCGAGGAGAGAAACGCCGTTATCAGCGATCCCAGAGCATAATCCCTTCCGACGCCGAAGGCAATCGCCAGCATCACCAGAATTCCTCCGAACACCCAGCTGTTCGGCAGTTCGTGTTTCCGGAAGTCACGAATCGACAGGCAGATCAGCCATGGCGTTGCCAGAATCAGTTTTCCAAGAGTCAGAAGATCCATCCGAAGTTCGTTCCATAAAAAAGACGGATCCCCGTTTGCGGGGCATCCGTCCGGAGATTATTTGCCGCCGCCGGAAGATCACTGATTGTAATTGTGCATCTTCTTTTCGTGGTCGTTGGCGGTTTGGATATCGCTGGCGGAGTTCTGTTTGAGTTCCTTCTGATAGTTTTCCGCTCCTTTGGCGTCGCTCATGGATTTGGTCGCCACATTCATCTCATGGGAGACGTTCTTTCCGAACATGATGACGGCAACTACCACCGCGGCGGCAATCAGAACGGCAATGATGACATATTCCATCATCACGGCATGCTTTTTGACAAGGAGTCTCATCGGGTTCTCCATTCAGAAAGATGTTTCATTGATCATTTATTTGTAATTGTGCATCTTCTTTTCGTGCTCGTTGGCGGCCTGGATATCGCTGGTGGTGCCGGATTTGACAGCCTCCTGGGAGTTCTCTGCACCCTTGGCATCGCTCATCGCCTGGGTCGCGACGTTCATCTCCTTGGAGACATTTTTGCCGAACATGATGACGGCGACCACCACCGCGGCGGCAATCAGAACGGCAATGATGACATATTCCATCATCACGGCATGTTTTCTGGCAATGTGTTTCATAGGAAATCCTCCTCCATAAATGGTTAAGAAGTTTTTGCATACTATATAGCGCTTTTTTCCGAAAATGTCAAGGGTGTTTTCATTCTTTTTTTGTGATTTTCCGGGGAGGGCGGAAGACCTTTTTTCCCGGCGTTTTCCGGCAGGACGGAACGGTGAGGCGGACGAGCCGGAAAACCTCTTTTTCCCTCATCCGTCCGGGGGGAATGTTGCAGAACAATTGGAATCCGATTAAATTTCCGTTTTTTTTCTTTCCCGGAGATTTTCCCCTCTTGACATAGAACATGTTTTGCAGTATAATTATAACAAGTTTTATAATAAGTTGGCGCCGGGAGATTCTGGAATGGGAAAAGGGTTGAAAAGCAAGACGGATGATGTGGAAAATCAGATTTGTCAACTGATTTTGAAGCGATCGCTGCCGGAGGGGGCGCAAATTCCGTCGGAATCCATGATCTGCGAGAATTATCATGTGAGCCGGATTACGGCGCGGCGGGCGGTGGCGAACCTGGTTTCGAAGGGGGTCCTCTACACGGAGCACGGGAGGGGATCGTTCGTGAAATCGTTTGCACAGACGCAGAAGATTTACGGGGCGGATGTGCTGTCGCATACGATCGGACTTTTCATGCCGCGCGACGGCTATTTCATGTCGGCTGTTTACGGAGTGGAGGATGTGGTGAAAAATGCGGGATTCCGGATTTTTGTCTCGTCTTTTTCCTCGGAGAGTTTCCGGGATCATGCGAAAGAGATTCTGGATTATGCGGCGGGGGGAATGGATGGAGCGATTATCAATACGCCGGAATCGTCGCCGTATCCATCGGAGTATCTGGAACTGTTTCAGAAGCTGAAGAATGTGGTGGTGTTCAACAGTCCGTCGCCGTCGCCGGAGATTGCGTCGGTCTCTTCCGATGACGTGGAGGGGATGACGCAGGTGATGCGGTATCTGTTTTCCCTGGGGCACCGGCGGATTGCGTTTCTCGGGGGGGAGACGTGCGTGGCGACGACCCGGGATCGTCTATCCGGGTATCGTCAGGCGCTGATGGAGTGCCCCGGAGCGGAGAAGGAGATTGTTCTTTTCTGCAAGGAGTATGTGGCGGATGATGCCTGCCGTGTTCTGGGAAGATGTCTGGAATCCGATGCTCCTCTGCCCACGGCGCTGGTCTGTGCCACGGACGAACTGGCGTCGTATGCGTACCGGTCGCTGCTGAGTCACGGGATCCGGATTCCGGAGGAGATTTCCGTGATTGGATATGGAAATCTGGATCTGGCCTACAAGCTGACGCCGCCGCTGACCAGTGTGGATCAGCATCCTCAGGAGCAGGGGCGTCTGGCCGGGGAACTGCTTTTGCGGCAGATTTTCCGGCAGGAGATTCCGGTTCGGCAGATGAGGGTCCAGCCAAGTCTGCATATCAAACAGTCCTGTGCCGTACCAAAACAACAAGAAAGGAAAGGGTGACGGAACGTATGAAATCGAGGGGAACTTTTTTCACATTGATAGAACTTCTGGTCGTGATTGCAATCATTGCAATTCTGGCATCCATGCTGCTTCCGGCTTTGAATCGCGGAATGGAGAAGGCCCGGCAGGTTTCCTGTATCAGCAATATGAAGAGCATTGGACTTGGATTTATCTCCTACATGAACGATTTCGATTCCTATCTGCCGGGACAGAGCAATGGAACCAACTGTCATATCTGGTGGGGAATTGCGATCCGGGATTACGTCGGCAATTCCGGTCGAAAGGACAATTCCACGACCGCCATGGAGGAGGTCATGCCGGAAACGAGCGCGGTGAAAGGAATCTGGAAATGCCCTTCCTCCGGTTCGGATCAGGGCGGAATTCCTTATCGGACCAGCTACGGGGTGACGACCTGTCGCTGGACGGCCGCCCATGCGGAAGATCCGGCACGAACCGGCGGATTTGTCTATCACAGCGATGGCGGCAGCGGAGCCGTCGGACGCAGTACGCCGCATAAGATGGTGAAATGTCCTCCGCCATCGGTCATGCTGATTGAAAAACGAGTCAAATCAAACAAAATGGTCGGCAATATGAATTATCCCACGTATGCTTCGAACCGGACGCTGGGAGAGGGGGAAGTGACGGACTACTGTCCCTGGGGACGCCATCTGCTCAACCGGGGGAACTTTCTGAGTCTGGATGGTCGCGTTGTCTCCTATCCGACGACGTTCTGGCCCATTCCGAAACTCGGATTGGCGGCCTTCAAAATGGAAACATGGGTGTTCATTGGAATTCGATGACAGAATAAAAACGAAAGAATAGATGGAAGGAGAAGGAAAGTATGAAAAAAATCTTTTTGGCGGCTCTCTGTTTCGCTCTCACCCTCGCTGCGGCGGCGGACATCAAAATGCAGATGGAATTCAGTACCGATGGCGGAAAAACCTGGAACGAGGATTTCCCCATCCTGAAAAAAGCAAATCCGCATTGCAAGGTGAAAGTGAAATTTCAGGTCGATGAACCAAAGGAGATCAGCGGAAAAATCGTCACAAGCATGCTGTTTTCCAAAGAACGGGATTTCGCCAGCGCCAACCGCGGTCTGAATCATTTTGAAGGGCGCGGATGGTATCAGCAGTTGAAAGTCTCCTGGAAGAATGCGCGCACGGGCTCCCCGTATGTTTATGATCTCGACCTTGGTCCCCGCAAGGAGGGAGTCATGGGACAGGAGAACAAATGGGACGGGAAAAAGAAGAAGTTTGTTTCGACGCCGCTGTCCGCCTGTCCGGCGCTCGTTCCCGGAAGCTACAAGTTCCATGTCCGGATCGGCTACACCACAAAAGAGGACAGGAAATACCACAAGAGCATTCAAAGTTTTGATATCGTAATTGAGGAATAAAGTGTCATGGTGAGAACAGTCTTTTATGTGTTTCTGGGGGTGTTCGGCTTTTCCGTCGCGGCCGGAACGGTTTATCCGCCCTCGGCTCTGATGGAAAATGGAAAGAATGCCGGAATCCGGGGCGCTTCATTCCGTCCCGGAAACCGGGAAAGATACTGGAAGGTATCCGGATTTCCCGAGGGAAAATATTCTGTCCGTCTGGAGATGTCCGGAATCCCGGGCAACTGCCTGTACCGCAACGGAGTCCGGCTGGAGTTCGATTCCGCCTCGCCGACTGTCAACGGCATGTGTACCGCGCAGACAGCGTTTCTTGACGTGAAAAACGGAGATGAGTTCCTCGTCCGTTCCTCCTCCGGCACCGTGGGAACTTTGACGCTGGCGAAGGAGCGTCTTCCCTTCGCCCCTCAGAAGCATGTGGAGAAGAAAGCATGGGTGCGCGATATTCGCTACTCCTTTGAAAAAACGGTGTTCGGGGAGGAGCTGAAGCTTCATTTGAAAAACCGGACCGGTTCAAAGCAGACGTTGAATCTGGAGGTGAAAATCGTGGATTTCTTCCGCATTCCCGTGGCGGAATTCCGGGAGAAAATCGAGGCAGGACGCTCGTTTGCAAAGACGTTCCATTATCCGAGGGGAACGTCGGACCAGTATCGTGCCATTCTGAAAGTGACCGATTCCGACGGCAATTCCCAGGAGAAGGTTTTTCCGTATCTGCGGGACTGGACCGGCGCTTTCCGTTCAAAACTATGGCTCAACGACAACTGGCAGACTGCGAGCGTCAAGGATGACGGAACCCGGAAAACCCGGACTCTTCAGCCGCTTCCGCCTGCGGACAGCGTATGGAAGTTGACCTCTCTTCCTGTGGATTTCCCGAATCATATTGCGTGGTTCAAACGTGAATTCACCGTGCCGGAGAATTTTGCCGGAACGCGCTGGTTCCTGCATTTCGACCGCATTGCGTATGAAGCGGATCTTTACCTTAACGGAAAGAAAATTCATCATTACGGAACGGAAGTCTCTCTGGCTCCGTTCGATGTGGAGATCACCGGCAGATTCAACCGGAAAGGCCCGAATACGCTTCTGCTTGCCGTCCGGGGGAAAATCGCAAGTCTTGTCGATTCGGAACTGGATAAAAAGAATCCCAACTGGAACAGGAAGAATTTTCATGCGTATCTGTATCAGGGGGTCAGCGAGATCTCCCTGCTTGGACTTCCGGAGAAATTCATCGGAGACGTGAAGGTGACGACCTCCTGCCGCAACCGGACCATCGAGGCGCAGGTCGATGCCCCGGAAGGGTTTACCGTGGAAAACCGTGTCCTGCACCTTGGGCGCGAGGTCCTGAAACTCAAAGGGCGGACAAAATGGAACCATCCGATTTGCTGGGGTCCGGTGGAGTTCCCGCTTCTTCAGCTGGAAACGGTCCTGAAGAAAGACGGGAAAACGGTGGATATCCAAAATACCCGTTTCGGTTTCCGTGAAATCTGGACCGAAGGGATGAATCTGGTCTGGAACGGCAAAGTCTTCCGTTCTCCCGCGCGGCCGTTTATGAGTTCCTGGGGATGGTTTCTGCATGTCGGAGGCGCGCGGCGCAAGGCGGTGCTGGATCGGATCCGGATGGTCAAATCGCTGGGAAACAACATGCTGCGGCATATTTATGATGGCGGTTATTTTGCGGAACTCGCAGATGAGGAAGGCCTGATCTATGCGCAGGGGAATATCACTCCCGCGGGTCCGTCCGCGGAGATGCTGGCGAATGAGGAACTGTGGCGTCATAAAACGGCATCCGACCTGGCCGCGATCCGGGCGCGCATCAATCATCCGTCGATCTTCACCTGGTATCTGTCCAACGAGATGTTCGCGTTTTCCAACAAGCCGAACTTCAAACGGATCCGCGACGCGGTCCGGGCGGTCCGGAAGGCCGATCCGACTCGGTTTGCCGAGGCCGGATGCGATCTGGATGTGCATGGGGAGACGGCGATCATTTCCACTCATTATCCCGTGGAGGGACAGGTGTTCCGGGAAGAGACGACTTATCTGCCGGGCATGGTTTACTGGCGCGATATTGGCCGTCCGTTTCAGGCTGGGGACCGGGTGCCTTCCGGACAGGGGAAAAATGTCTGCAATGTGCTGGAAAAGTCGCCGATTGTCTGGGGCGGCAAGCCGATCATTGTCAACGAGACCGGCTGGATCACGTTCTACCGTTCTCCGCTTGGTCTGACCCGCGTGATGGGGGATTCTGTTTTTCAGTCGTTTGCCCATGCGGATTTCGGCCATCAGCTCCTGATGAAGCTGGCGTTTCAGGGGGCGCGCGATGCGGGCGTCTCCGCGATTACGCCCTGGCGCTGGCTGACAATTGACGACAACGAGTTTACGATTCCCGCACTGGATCTGGTTGTTGTTCAGCGGTATCACACCTTCCCGGTCGGGGCAAGGCCGGTGTTCGACGTCAATCTCTTCCACGATGTGCTGAAGAAGGAGACCCTTGATTTCTACTGGACCTTGGCGGAAAACGGGAAAACGGTTCAGCATGGGGGAAAACGCATCCCGTTCGACTTCTGCCGGACCGCGCGTGAGAAAATCGTGCTGAATCTGGACAAGCCCGGAACGTATGAACTGACGGTCGGACTGCGCGGACATCTGGAGCGGAAAATGCCTGTCATCGTGGAACCCGGGGCCGAGTTTCTCCGGCCGTCCAATATGATTCCGGCCTCCGCCGCCTTGGACAAGGAGGTGCTGCTCAAACGCGCCGGAAACGGGGAAACCATCATTCTTCTGCCTCGAAAAGACTATCCCGCGTGGCTTCCGGGTGGAATCATGGTCACATCCAGAAAGCCGGCGGTGAATTTCACATTCCGTCCGGATCATCCGCTTCTGGAAGGGATCCGGGAACGGGATCTCTCCTTCTGGTATCCGGAGCACTGGACCGGAGAACATTATTTTGCCAAGCCGCACGCTGGAAACGCAAAGACCATCATCGAGGCCGGCGGTCCCGAAGGGCTGAAATATGCGGGTCTGGTCGAAGTGCCCTACGGAAAGGGCGGATTCCTCTACTGTGCTCTGCATCTTGATCCGGAGAAAAATCCGATTGCAGCGCGTCTGCTTCGGAACATGAGACGTTATCGGATCGCGCCGCCGCACAAACCGGCCGGTCTGATTGCACGTCCGGAATCAAAGTTCTCAATGTTTCTTCAGAAATACGGGATACGATCGGAGGCGGCCGCGTTTGGTTCCCTGGAAAAATATTCCGTGCTTCTGGTCGATGGAGGAATGCGGTTTTCCGCTTCACAGATTGCGGAATTGAAGGCGTTTCGAGGAACGGTTTTTGTTCAGAATCCGGGTTCGGCGTTCGGTGTGGGAACGCGTCCGGTGAAGCAGCCCGAGTGGAAGGGTCGTGCAATCCGCGTCGGATTTTTCCCGGAGCTTGCGGGAGTGACCAATCAGGATCTCTTCTTCCGGACGGAACCGCCGACGGAGAATATCCGGGAAAGTTACTATTCGGCAAAGTGCCTGATTGATACGGTCGGCGATGCGGAAATTCTCGACGGCACTCCGATGCTGTATCCGGTCTTTCTGGCGAAGAGAGGAAACATGCTGTTCTGCAATTTGAACTGGATGACGTCGAAATCGCAGTTGCAGCGTCAGGCCCAGTCCCTGATTTCCACTCTTCTGACAAATCTCGGGGTGGAGATTCATCCCGGATTCCGCCCGGAAATTCCGAAGGATCTGCACTATCGTTTTCTTGATTTGAAACCGTATCTTGACCGCTCCATGGCGGATGATGTTCCGAATGACGGCAAAGGCGGTTTTTCCGATCAGGGGCCGGATTCCGATATGCGGGAATTTCAGCTTCGTGGCGTTCAGACGCTGGCCGGGATTCCGTTCCGGATCGAGTCTCCGAAAAGCTGTTTTGTTCTGAAAAGCCGTTACCGCAAGGGCGGATATGAAAGTGTGACCATTCCTGTCGGGTCGAAATTTACGGTTCTTGCCTGGCTTCATACACATGCTTACACATCCGGAACGCATCATTACAGTGTCTTTGTCAACTATTCCGACGGTTCGAAATATGAGATTGTCATGAATGGGAAATTGAATCTGCGGGACTGGGCGGCTCCGGCGGAGGCAATTACCACGGAAATGGACACTCTGACGGAAGTTGCTCATACGGTTCCGCAGAAAACCTTCGGTCATGCATCCGTCTATCGAACGGCGTGGATCAATCCGGCGCCGGGGAAACCGGTGACGTCGATCACGCTGAAGTCCATGAATCGCGGGGTTCCGGTGATTCTGGCATTTTCCATCGGTTCTCCGCGGGAGGCCACGCGGATAACGCCGGAACTGGAGGCCGCCTATGACAAGCTCCTGAAGCAGGCATATGAACAAGAGAAAAAACAGGATTACCGGGGAGCGATACTCCTTTACAAGCGGGCGTTGGAGATGATTCCGGAGCGTCTTCAGCCGTATCGGAGCATCGGGTCCTGTTATGAATCGCTTGGCGATTACAGGAAAGCCGCGGAAACCTATCGCCGTTCTCTGGACGCGGATATCAACCAGCCGGATATTCTGCAGCGATGGAATCTGGTCAAACAGAAGTTGAAATGAACGAAGGAGGGATCTTGTGAAACATATTCCGGAACAGAAATTCTCCTTGATAGAATTGCTTGTCACGATTGCGATCATTGCAATTCTAACATCTTTGCTCCTCCCGGCATTGAACAGTGCAAGAAGCAAGGCCAGGGCGATGACCTGCCTTGCTTCCCAGCGTTCCATCGGACAGTATTTTGCCATGTACACCTTAGGGTATGACGACTTCTGGCCGGCTAGTATGGATCCGGGCGGGCGTGCGTGGATCTCTCAGCTGATAAATGGGGGAATCATAAAAAGAAGTTCAGACGCGGGAGCCTACGCCTATAACTCCGGAGGCAAGTGGGTGCGGTATCCTGGAAATGCAAATGTTTGTCCGGAGCTGGGAATCGCGGCGGAGCAGAGAGTCCGCTGTTATGCGTATCCGGTTTCCAATAACGAAAAATATCCGGGAGTCGGTGGAGTTGTCAGTGATGATTATACTTCCATAAACAAACCAATGAAAACCGTCCGGATCAAAACTCCCGCCTCCGTGGTTGCCCTCTTTGAGAACCGTCTCGACAAGGCTTCCGGACAGCAGGTAATGAACGCATGGCATGGACTGACCTGGTTCAATTTCATGAATCATTCCGGACGGGCCAATTTCCTTTTTGCCGACGGGCATGCCGCATCTCAGATACCGGCCTTTATGGGAGCTCCCCAGGGAGCGGTTCCCTACTGGAGTTTCTTTTATCGTCGAATCAGTGCCATCGGATTCTGATAACCCGGATCGTTTGAAAGGAGAAAAATGAAAGCTGTTACGGAATTTTTTCTGCTGATTTTTGCTGTTTTCAGCGGATTCGCCGCCGGGAGTATTCCTTTCCGGGAATGGAGTGTCCGGATTCCGGATCATCTGACTCTGAATCCATCGAAGAGCGATGCCCCGTTCCTGCCTGTGAAGGAGTTTCTGACCCGTTCTTGCCAGGAGAAGCTTCCCCGTATAAAAGGAGGGGTGATTCGCTATCGGATCGTGCCGGCAATGATTTCGTCGGAGGAACAGATTCTGGAATTTGAATATCCGATGACGGTCAGGGCCGTGTATGGCGACGGAAGAGTTCTGAAAGATCTTTCTTCCGGAAATCCGGGCCGTCTCTGGCCGATGGCGGAATCCGGACGCTGCTTCCTTCTCCCTCCCGGGACACGGAAAATTGAATATGATGTGTATGATTTTCCTGTCCGGTTCCGGAATCATACCGGGGAGGTGAAGATCCGTCCGGTCCGATTCCCGGATACGTTTTCGCTGTCGCAGAAAATCACAGATCTTCCGGACGAGTACCGTGTGGATGTGACAATCGCTCCACGGACAGGAAAACGAGTATCCGGAATTCTGCTCCTGCGGATCTACGATTATTTCGGCGTTCTTCTCCGGGAACAGAAAGAAAAAGTGAATCTCGCTTCCGGTTCCCTGACGGTGAAAATGAAACCCGCTTCTCCGGAAGAGTATAAACTGGTAACGGAATTTCATTCCTCCTCAGGGGAACGGAGTCTGCCGTTCTGGAGCTATTTTCGGACAGCAGGTCGCGATTCCATGCTTCTGGACTGGGGATGGAGTGCGAAATGGGTCCCGGGAAACAAAGGGTTTTCTCTGCCGGCGGGAGAGAAGGACTGGTTCTCCGATTTTCCGAAAAATCCCCGGCATGTCCCTCCCGGACTGCCCTATTTTCGATCAAACAGTCTGAAAACACATCGGGTCTGGCTGAGAAAACGCTTTGTTCTTCCGGAGGATTGGCGCGGCAGCCGGGTTGTGCTTGCTCTGAACAGCATCGGATCGCATGGGAGATTTTTTGTAAACGGACAGTTCGTCGGCGAAAAGTTCAATCGAGAGCTTCCCGGCGAACTGGATATTACTCCGGCTCTCAAACCCGGAACAAATGAGCTCCTGATCGCCGTGACGGATTATATCGTCCTGAAGGAGTCCGCGGAGGGGCCGATTCCTGACGGCGTTTATCCCGATACCGGGAATGTGGATGCCGGGCCTTTTCAGAAACGTTTTGTCATTCTCGGATTGACGGATGTTCCCCGTTTGAGAAAAATCGGGCCGTTCCGTTTCGATTCGGTCGTCCTTCATACGCAGCTTTCCGGCGGACGGAAGATTCTGAAAGGCTCTTTCCACTTGAAGAACGGTTCCGGAAAACCGGAACGAGTTCCGGTTTCCTGTGAGGTTTTCGAACGGGGGAAAAAGGTTCTGGAAGTGTTTCGTGGAACCCTTCTCTGCGACGCTTCGGGGAATGCCGTTCAGAGTTTTGAAACGGAGTTTCCAAATGTGAAACTGTGGGATTTCCGGTCTCCGAATCTGTATGAATTCCGTCTGACCGCGTCTGGCGGAACATGTCCTCCTGTTCAAAAAAGAGTCCGGTTCGGATTCCGGGAATGGAAAACAGAAGGGCGGGATTTTTATCTGAATGGACGCAAGGTTTCCCTGTTCGGCGACAGTGCATCGACCTTGAATTCATGGAGTCCATATGCTTTCATCTGGCCGGTGCGTCAGACAAACTGCCGGATTGCAAGAGGGGGAAAGCTGGATCGGCCCTGGACCGGTCATGAACTCAGTCTCTGTGATGAGATCGGAATGGCGACTACATTGGAGATGGATGTCAGTCCTTACGGCAGGGCGAATGCGTTCCGTATGGGAAATCCTCTGCTGTATCGGAATCTTTCGGAAAAATGGACGCATGTGATCCCGATGTATGGAAATCACCCGTCGGTTTTTGCGAATGTCCTCGGCAACGAGCCCCCGACCGTGAATCCGGAGTGGTGCCGCCGGATGACCGATCTGGAACAGTTTGTTCGGACGCTGGATCCGATGCGCTTTGCCTTTTTCAGCAGGGGAAATGATCTGGGCGGACTTTCTCCCCTGTATGTCCCGCACTATCTCTATCATATTCATATTTTCCCGACCGATTTGAATCTTTTCGATTCCAAGGCGGCGGAAGAGCGCCTGAAGAGACAGCACCTTCATAAGGATTCCTATGAAACGATCCATTTGAGACGCGACAATTCCAAACCTGTTTTTGATTCGGAGGGCGCTTCTGTGACGGATGGTCGGACATTCGCCTGGAAGTTCGGGGAATCCATTCTTGTCCGCTATTCCGTCGATCGTTGGGAGTCAACCGGGTACCGTCTCAGTATGGAGGCCATGCGGGCGTATCTTTACGAATGCTACCGGAAAAATGATCTTTCCGTTCTGGCTCATGTCGGTGGACGCATCGGCGAAGATGCGCTCAGTGATGTCGCCGCCTTTCTGTTCGAGGAGGAGTATCATCTCTTTTCCGGAAAAAAATCCACCCGGACCGTCAAGGTGATCAACGATTCCTCCGTGGAGGATGAGATCACCGTGAATTTCCGTATGATCCGGGAAAATAAGAGTGTGGTGCAGAATCTTTCCCGGACCTTTCCGCTGCCGCCCGGAGGCCGTGCCGACTGGAAGGTGGAACTGCCGGGAATTCCGGTTTCGAGAGCCGAATTCGTGAGTGTTCTTCTCTCCGCCTCCGGGAAACGTTCCTCTTCGGAGTATCGGAAAAGGATTTCCTTCACGGTTTATCCGGAGACGAAAATGAGTTTCCCGAAAGTACAGCTTTTTGATCCCGCAGGAGAGTCGGCTTCAGCCCTTGCCGCGTCCGGGATCCGGCTCCCCGTCATTGGTTCTCTGAAGGACGCCGGAAAGGGGAACGTTCTGGTGATCGGACGAAACGCGCTGGCAAAGGCGGAGTCGGAAACATTGAATGCGCTGGTTGCCGGAGGGTTGCGCGTGCTTGTTCTGCAGCAGAATGATTTTACATGGGGATTCCCGTTTGAAGTCGCCGATGGCAATTCCATCGCGAATGGGTGCGGTGCCGTCATTGCTGCGCCGGGTCATCCCATTTTCCGCGGAATTCTGGAGGAGGATCTGCGGTACTGGCAGAATAAGGATCGTGTTCCTGTGGTATTTGAAAATGCTCCTTTGACGCCTTCCAGTCCGCTGGTGAAACCGCTCCTGACCGGTTCCAAAACGGCATTCACAGGAGATATGAATTATTCTCCGTTATTTGAGGGGACTCATGGCAAAGGGATGTATGTGGTTTCTTCCCTTGCCTTTACGGATTCGCTGCCGTTTGATCCGGCGGCGAGGTTGTTTTTCCGGAATCTTCTGCAGTATCTTTCGTCTCCGCCGGAAACACCGAAGAGGGGAGCGATTGCCGCAGATCCCGTGGACTGGAACCGTCTTCGCAACCGTTTCGGAGTGAACGTCCCGGATCATTCCTTCCGGAGCGGAAGAACGGAGAACATGATTCTCTGGAGTCCCTCCGAGCCCGTTACTCCGGAAATGGTAAGGATGGTGAGGAATGGCGGTACACTCTATCTACGTGTTTCGGATGCTTCCCGTCTGAAGGATGTGGAACGGTTCTTCGGTTTCCGGATCGGTTTTTCCGATCATCGCTCGGAGTTTGCCGCAATGACTGTTCGTGATCCGCTCTTCGAAGGACTGACCCAGCAGGATTTCATCTGGGGAAAAAATGTTCAGAACGGGGGACGTCCTCCCGATCCGAAACATCTGCTGGGGACCCGCGTGTTTGTTTCAGAACAGAAAGGGGTGATTCCTCTGTTGGAACCGGTGTATCTGGCGTCGTTTGCTTATGGAAAGGGACGGGTCATTCTCGACAGTACCCGTCTGAATGAAATGAATTCCCGCGAGGCTCATGCCGTGACGGCAGCCTTCTTCCGGAATCTCGGACTGGACCTTTCCTGGAAACCGAAACCGGAAAAAGCCTTTCATGTGCCCGATGGCGTTTTCGAGTTTTATCCGTTGAATCTGTCCTCTTGTGCGAATCTTCCCTTTTCGGATGATTTCCCCGGCGACAGGAAAGGTGGCTGGGTGGATGGCGGAAGTTCCAATGATCTCCGTATGCTGCCGCGTGGCGGGAACCGTTTTTGCGGCATTCCCGTTTCTATTCCGCCCGAAGCCGTGAGCGTGAAGGGAAAAATCTGGAAACAGCTTCCGGAGAAGTCCGCGGAGATTCCTGTTCATCGAACCCTGGACAAGATTTATTTCTTTCATACCTGCGGGTATGCTTCCCTGAAAAAAGGAGAGCCGATGGCGCAGTATGTCATTTATTACGAGGATCGCGCCGACTGGATTCCGGGGAAACCGGATCCTTTTGTCAAAGTTCCTGTCCGGAATCATCTGCAGGTACAGGACTGGTGGTTCTATGACCGGATCGCAAAAGGGGAGATCGCCATGCCGGATGCCCGGATCGGATGGCGGGGTGAGAAAGGGAATGCGAACCGGGGAATTGCAGTTATGGAATGGGAAAATCCATTTCCGGAACGGAAAATCGCGTCGGTTCAGCTGGAGTCTTTGTCCGACAAGGCTCAATTCTTTCTGGTAGCCGCAACAGGGGCGGTTTTCCGGAAAGAGAAGGTAATTCCGCTGGAAGAGATCCGGGATTCGGATGTTCCGGCTCCTCTGCGGTCCGACCGGCGTCTTTTCCTTTTGCGGTCCGGAGATCTGCTGTGCTATCTGGATGGCGCTGCCATTATCCGGGGAATTTTCCGGAAGGATGGGACGCAGCTGTTTGGAGAGTTCGGGTCCTGGCTGCTGCAGTATCGGACGGACCGCTTTTACAATGTGCAGGAGTATGGAAATATTCCCTCTCTGCGCTGTATTCGTGATGGTAACGGTACGATTCTGAAGTTGAAACCGCAATCTGGCAAGCTGCTGGATTGGTCGAGAACGATCCACATTCATCCGGATCGAATTCTGGCGGAGTATTCTTTCCGTTTCCAGAAAGCGTTTTCCGGGATTGCCGCGTCGGCGGGATTCGTCGGATTGAACGGCAGTTTCTTCCTTCCATCCGGGAGTCCGGTCCGTTTCGGAAAAACGGAGCTCGGGTATGTGGAACTCCGGGGAGAAAAGACGGATTACCAGTTTTTCTTCGATCCCGATTCTCTCCGGATGACACGGGAATGGCATTTCGACCGGAAGAAGAATTTCATAAGAATTGCTCCCGAAAACTTTTCCGGACAAAAAGTCGTTCCGGAGAAGGAATACAGACTGCGAGTGGAAGTCCGGTTCGCTTCCGAGAGAGAAGCCGATCCGGGGATAAAGAGTCCGCCCCGCTCCTGAGAAGTGCGGAAAGAGGAGGCTGCATCGAATCTTTTTTTTCAGTTTTTTCCGTTTCCCGGATGACAAATTCCCGGAGGTGTGCTATTATTTGAAAAATGGTATTTCGGGAATGATTATGATACGTCTTTTCTTGACTCTTGTTTTGGTTGTCTCCGTCTGTCGGCTGGAAGCGCAGTACGATGTCCTCAAGGATCCCCGCAGGGGCGGAGCTGTTCGCTATGCCGGGGATTTCGCTTCAAAAACCGCAGTCCTCGTGCCGAAACAGCTCCTGGTCAGAAAACATGATTTCCGTGGAGTCTGGGTGGCCACGGTGGAAAACATTGATTTTCCCGTCACTCGAAGCGTGGAGGAGTTCAAACGCAAGTATCTTCAGGTCATCGGCAATCTGCGCTCCATCGGGGCCAATGCGATTCTCTTTCAGGTGCGTCCGATGAACGATGCGTTCTACCGTTCGAACCTGAATCCCTGGTCGCGATGTCTGACCGGGACCGAGGGAACCGGACTGCCCGGCGGTTTCGATCCGCTTCCCTTCATGATTCAGGAGGCCAGAAAACAGGGGCTCCGCTTCCATGCCTGGCTGAATCCCTATCGGCTCACGGGGGGAACGGGACTCGGAAAAAGTGCTTATCTCAAAACATTGAGTCCCAACAACTTCGCCCGGAAGAACCCCTCTCTGGTCCTCTCCGTGCCGCGCCGGGACGGGAAAAATCTGATGATTCTGGACCCCGGTCATCCGAACACAATCCGCTTCCTCTGCGATACCGTGCGCGAAATCCTTTCCCGCTATGATGTCGACGGCATTCACATGGATGATTATTTTTATCCCTATGAAGGGGTGGGGTCGCTGGACAGCCGGACCTATCGGACGTATAACAAGCGCGGACTGGGGCTGGAAGACTGGAGAAGAGAAAATGTCGACACCCTGATCGGTACGCTATCCAATCTCATCCGTTCGCACAATGCCAGATATCGGAAACGTGTGGAGTTCGGCATCAGTCCCTTCGGAATCTGGGCGAACCGCAAGACCCATCCGGCCGGATCGCTGACCGGCGGTTCCGAATCCTACACCCTTCAGCATGCCGATACAAGAAAATGGGTTCGCAACGGCTGGATCGACTACATCGTTCCGCAGCTTTACTGGACCTTCGGACACAATACCGCGGCTTATGCCGCACTGGCCGACTGGTGGGCGTTTACGGTCAAAAACACTCGGACGCGTCTTTACATCGGCCATTCGCCGGCCCGTCTTGGCACAACGAGCGAATGGAGCGATCCCAATGAGATTTTCAATCAGTTCCGCTACAATTCCAGACGGGGAGAGATCAGCGGGTCCGTTCTTTTTTCCTACCGCAGTCTGTTTTCCCCCTCCAACCGCGTGATGAAGCAGGGCGTCCGGAAAGCGGTTTCCGCCTGGAAGGCCGCGAAATAACCGGGTCCGGATGGACGGAAAAGGAGCTGCGCCATGAAAGGAGAATTTGTTCATCTTCATCTTCATTCGGACTATTCCCCGGACGGGATCTGTCCTCTGGTTTCCGACAACAGAGCTCCGGAGGCGCCGCGCCGAAGCGGGGAGCTGCTTGCAATGGCTCTGGAACAGCATTCCCCTGCGCTTGCCGTAACGGACGATCATTCCATCAGCGGGGCGGTGGAGCTGTTTGATGAGCTGGAGACCGGAGATGTCAAACCGATCATCGGCTGTGAAATGACACTGCTTCCGCAGGAGTGCGGAACTGTTCCGCGGGAAGGAGCTTCCGTTTCCGGAACTTCTCTGGTTCTGCTGGCACAGGATTCGGCCGGATATGAAAATCTCTGCCGGATTGTTTCCCGGGTGCAGCGGCTCGGAGAAACCGGGGTGGAAGGAATCCGCAGGGAGTGTCTGGCGGAGCACTGCCGGGGGGTGATCGCGTTGAGCGGGGGGCTGCGGGGGGAACTCGCCGTCTCCATTTTGAAAGGGGACGGCAAGGCGGCGGAAAAGGCTCTCGGGGAATTTCTGGAGCTTTTCGGGAAGGAGAATTTCTTCCTGGAGGTTATGGATCACGGGCTGGAGGAGGAGAAAACGGTAAATCGCGGCCTCGTCGCTCTTTCCCGCAAATTCGGGATTCCGATGGTGGCGACGAATGAGGTCCGTTATCTGCGGAAGGATCAGGCTGTCGCCGCGGAGGTTCTTGCCTGTCTCCGGAACCGGACCGTTTTGGCGGATCCGAACCGGATTGCTCCGCCTCCCGAATATTATTTCAAGAGTTATGAGGAGATGGCGTCTCTGTTCGGAACGGAGATTCCGGAAGCGCTTTCGAATACGGTGAGGATCGCGGACCGCTGTAATTTCCGGTTCGATTTTCAGCAGAAGCATTATCCGGCTCTTCCGGTGCCGGACGGCATGACGGAGTCGGAATTTCTTCGGGAGATCTGTCTCCGGAACGTTCCGGAGCGGTTCGGATTTGCGCTGGACAATCCGCCGCCGGACCGCCGCGAGACGGCCGGGGAGATCCGACGTCGTCTGGACAGGGAACTGACGACGATCGACCGCATCAGGAATGCCGGTTTTTATCTGCGTCTCCACACATTGCTGCGCGAGATGCGAAAACAGGGGATTCCCGTGGGGGACGGACGTGGAGCCGAGGCGGGATCTCTGGTGGCATATCTGACTGGAATCACCGGAGTGGATCCGCTTCGTTATCATTTTTCATTTGAACGGTTTCTGAATCCGGAGCGGCCGCGTCCTTCTAATATTATTGAGATCGAGGTCGGGGATCGTTTTCGAGAGGCGGTTTTCGAGACGGTCAGCCGTACATTCGGTGCCGGTTCCGTGGCATGGACCGCAACTCGCGAGGTTCGATCGTCAAAAGCCGCGCTTCGAGAGACCGCGCGTGTGTTCGGCGTTTCGCCTTCGATCTGTTCCCGGATCGAGAAGCTGGTTTTGTGCGGATCCAGATTTTCCGCTCCCGGCTTGTACCGGGAGAATCCGAAATTTCAGGAGCTTCTTGAAAAGGACGGCCGGATGGAAACGCTGATTCAAGCGGCTTTTCTGATTTCCGGCCTGAAATCTTCCAGCGGCGTCTCCGACAGCAGGATCGTCGCGGGGGACCGGGAACTGGGGTCCATCCTTCCCGTGATCAGAGAATCGGACGGGAAGAGGGTTGCCCTGTATGATGACGCTTCCTGTAAACGGCTCGGTCTTCTGAATCTGACGTTTGTTGAACAGCGTGTGCTGACCTTCATTCCCGATGTTCAGAAGCAGATCCGGCGCAACCGCGGAATTGAACTCGACATGAAAGCGATACCTCCGGACGATTCGAAGACGTTTGATTTGCTCAGTCGCGGCGATACGCTTGGCGTTTTTCAGATGGAAGGCGGAGGGATGCAGTCTCTCTGCCGTCAGCTCGGAGTGGAATCCCTGGAACACATCATTGCCCTGATCACTCTTTACCGCCCCGGTCCGATGGAGTACATTCCGAGTTTCATAGCCCGGAAACGGGGGGAAGAGAAAATCGAATACGATCATCCGAAGCTGGAGCCGATTCTCCGGGAAACCTATGGGCTCATGCTTTATCAGGAACAGATTCTGGACGTGTTCCATCAGCTGGCCGGCGTTCCTGTCGGACGGGCGGAGCTTTTCCGACGTGCGGTTGGAAAACGGAAAATGACGGATCAGGAGCGATATCGGGAAGAATTCATTCAAGGCTGTGCCGCGACAAGCGGAATTCCGCGGGAACGCGCGGAGGAACTCTGGGAGAAAATCTGCCGCTTTGTCATTTCCGCATTCCTGAAGGCGCACAGCACGATATACGCGCTGCTTGTGTATCGGACGGCGTACCTCAAGGCCAATTATCCGGAGGAGTTTTTCGCTGCACTTCTCGCCGGAGAAGAGAAAAATTCCGACCGGATTCCTCTGATTCTGAAGGAGTGTCATGATCGGGGAATCGCGATTCTTCCTCCGGATGTGAATGCCGGACAGGATTCTTTTGCCGCGGAAGGAACGGCGATCCGATGCGGTCTTCATGCGATTCGCGGTTTGAGAAAGAATGTTTGCGAGGCGATCTTCGAGGCGCGTCGCACGGGCGGACCGTTTGTCTCACTGGTCGATTTTCTGGAACGGACGCAGGGAACCTCCTCCCCGAAGACGCTGGAATCGCTGATTCGCGCCGGGGCGTTCGATTCTCTGGGAGTGGAACGTTCCCGGTTGTTCGCCGGGATGACGGAAGCCATCGCCTGTGCCGCCGACCGGCGGAATCGACGGATGAGCGGTCAGGGCGGACTGTTTGATTTTGCCGGAGACGGCAGGGATGAATCCGACGCATGTCTGCCGCAGATCCCGGAATGGGAGGAACGGGAACTGCGGAAAAATGAAAGAGAGATTCTCGGGTTTGAGTGCCGGAGCGTTCCGGTTTCGGCCCCCCGGGTAGGAGGCTCTCCGGATGAGAGAGGATCGGAGACCGACACCCTTTCGGGGGCATCGGGGAAAGAAGCTCCCGCTCCGGTTTCGGTCCCCCGGGCGGAGCGCTCTTCGGATGAGAGAGGATCGGAGACTGACGCCCTTTCGGGGGCATCGGGGAAAGATGCTCCCGCGCCGGCTGCGATTCCGGAGAGCCGGGTAGGGCGGATGGAACTTCATCTCTCGGAACCACAATGCAAAGGTTCGGTTTTTGAGGATTTAAAGGTGCTTTTCCGGAACCATTCCGGAGAAGTGCCTGTCTTATTCTGTGTAAAAACGGAGAAGGGGCCGGTTGTGCGGATTGAGGCGGCGCGGGAATACCGGGTTGCGCCTTCGCAGGAGCTGACCGCTGCTCTGGCGGCACTGTTCGGGGAGGGGTGCTGCCGGATGGCGGAAGATTCCGCCGGGGATTCGGAGTGTCCGGATTCCGGAACAAGGCCTTTCGCCGATGGCAGCAAGGAAGGAGTCGATTTGCCATGAAAATGTCTGTTCTGCTGATTTTGGTTCTGTCGGTCTGGATGAGCGGGATTTCCGCAGCGCCGCCGTTTTCCTCGCCGCTGCCGCCGCAGGTGCGCAATACGCTCCGGGCGATTGAAAACAGCATGAAGGTGTGGACCGTTGCCAATGTGGATCCTCTGACGAAAACTCTGCGCTCGCCCGTCGCGGAGGGCGGATGGCGGATCGTTCTGGAACGCCCCTTTGAGACCGCTCCCGTGGAGGGACTGCCGGATCCCCTGAACAAACGCGCCATGAAGAACAATGCGGAAATTGTTCTGTTGAAGAACTCTCCCGGAATGGATCTTCAGAGCGTGCGTCGGCAGATTTTGTGGAAAGTCGTTCACAATGAACTTTTTACGACGATTGCATATCTCGGGGAGCGCGGCGGCTTCCACTACTTTGCCAAGGCGGACATTGTGACGCTCGACTGGCTGAAAACTCATCTGCGGCTGGCAAAGGGAGACAATCTCGGAGAGGTGATCGCGGAGGCGCTGAACGTCGAGGATGAGAACAACTTCTCCCGGAAAAGCGCCGTCTCCATCATCGGGCACTACGGCGACGCGGCCATTCCGTTTGTGAAGCGCGCCCTGGGGGTGGCGCTTGCGGAGCATGAGGAGTATCGTCATCATTTTGTCGCACTGAAGAACATCGGCACCGCCCGCGCCGCGCAGGAGCTGAAGGCGGCGTTCCGCGCGGGAAATGCCGATGTGCAGGTCGCCATTCTGGATGCGCTGAGTTCCCCGCCGTATCTGAAGGATGCGCGGGAGCTCTATTTTCAGATGGTGGAGCGCCATTACTATATTGCCTCCGCGATCGAAGCGGCCATTCAGTTCCGCTGGGAGAAGGAGATGCTTCCGTCTCTTCAGCGCGCTTCGCTTCGGCCGATCTCCTTTGCGGAGTACGTGATTGTGATGACGACCATTGACCAGTTTGTCACAGGCAACAAAGTCAATTCTCCGGAGCTGGACTGTGTGGAACAGATCAAAATTCTGCTGACCCGGAGCGGTGACATTGCGGGCTCTCCACGCATCCTGTCCCTGAGCGACAAGGCCTCGGCGCTGAGTGTGAAACTGGACAGCGAGGACCGGAAACGGGTGCGTCCGTTTGAAGATGCGCTGGTGAAGTCGAAGAATACCGGTATGGCGATTGTCGCGGCGCTGGCACTGGCAATTTACGATCCTGAACTGAGCGGTCCGACGCCGGGGCGCGGTCCGCAGATTCTCTCCCGGGATTATGTCCGGCGGGTGCGCCTGAGCGGAATGCGGGTGCTCACCCGTCTGGACCGGTCCAGAGTGCGGGAGGTGCTGCTGAATCTGAAGAACAGTGTCGAATCGGAGGAGGAATCCAACCGTTTCTCCTCGCTAGCCGCCCGTCTGAGCCGTCTGTGAGGTGCCGGAATGAACGACGGAAGCAAGACATGCAAGCTGAATTTCAGCTATCTGGACCGGTTTGTGGAAAATTCCAGATCGGCGACTCCCCCGCAGTCCACCGCCACAGCGAAAGTGGATCTCTATGCGGTGAATGCCGATGACATCGCCTGCGATTCCCATCCGGGGTTCGTCCGCGCGGAAAACGAGGACAGTTTCCTGTACTGCACCCGTGCCGACGGACATGGTTCGCTTGCCGCGGTCGCGGACGGTGTCGGCGGACAGATGAAAGGCGCGGAAGCCTCCCGGTTCTGTCTCTCTCTTCTGCTCCGGGAATGGGGCGCGTTCCTGCATAAGGAGTCCTCCCCCGATCCGGAAACGGTGCGGACGTTTCTTGAGGAAGCCGCGGAACGGATCAACCGCGCCGTTTTTCAGCGCGCCATTGATCAGAAGCTCCCGGAACATATGTGCACCACGCTGGCGCTGGTCATGTTCGCCGGGAAAAGCGCGGTGCTCCTCCACGCGGGCGACAGCAGAATTTATCGGCTGCGGGAGGACCGGATGGAACGTCTGACCCGCGATCACACCTTTGTCAATGATCTGGTCTCCGCCGGGCTCCTGAACGGGGAGGAGGCAGAATCGCATCCGTATTCGCATGTGCTGTCCCGCTCGATCGGAGCGACGGAGACGCTGGAGCCGGATGTGCAGATCTGCGACCATCAGCCCGGCGACCGCTTCCTTCTCTGCTCCGATGGACTGACCTGTCATGTCTCCGATTCGGAAATTCAGAACGCGCTGGCCTCCAGTTATGAACCCTCCCAGACGGTTCGGATTCTCATGGATCTTGCGCTTCAGCGGGGAGGGCGGGACAATATCACAATCGTCTGCGTCTTCGCCTGAAAGACGCTCTTTTCCGGGATTTCCCCTCCGTCCGGAAAGCACTTCCGTCGAGTCCGGCTCCGTTGGTGCGAAGAGCTTCCGGCTGCGGAAGTTCCTTCCCCCCCTCCGTCCGCCAGGGAGCCCTCCGAGTCCGGCTCCGTGGCCGCGGTGGTGTTCCGATCACGGAAATTTCTTTTTCAGATCAGGGAAACGGAGGCGAGAGCCCCCTGGAAGGGGCCGCTTCCGCCGCGCAGAAGTTCCTGCGCGGTCAGCGGGGTCGAAGCCATCGCGGACACGGATTCTTCCGGAAGCGGACTGCGTTTCCAGGAGAGGGTCAGCGATGTGCCCGAGGAGTTCAGTTCCAGCTTCCAGTCGAATTCGTTCCAGCGGAAACTTCCGCCGTCGACGGTCAGTTCGAACGCCGCTTCGTCCGATCCGGATTCGCGGACGGTGAAGGTCTTGTCGCGAAGCGCGGTCATCGCCTCCTGATTGGTGAGCAGGACAAACGATCCGCTGTTCCCGATCTTCGTCTCGTCGACGATGATGGTGCGTCCGGAGGCCGCCGCCAGGTCGAACAGAAGATTGTCCTGAAGGGTCATCATCGCGGAGGAGGCCAGCGAGGAGCTCCGGCCGGACACGTCAAACAGGAATTCCGTTGCGCCGCTCTGCGAGGAGGCCGCGTAAAAGGAGACCTTGCTGTCGCCGCGAAGCTCCAGACAGGTGATCGTTTTCAGATTGCCGGTGAATTTTCCGGTATAATCTTCAAAAGCGAGCGTGTTGGAGGCGGCGTTTTCGTCGCCGTAAAGCTGTCCTTCCAGCGAGAATCGGCTTCCGTCGCCGGAGAAGACCACTTTGCTTTCGCCGCTTGTTTCGCCGAGGAAAAGATCCTTTTTGATGGTCGTCGTCTTGGAACTTGTGAGTTCGAAACGAAGCACGAGATCTTCCGTTGTTTCGACGTTGGAGCCCAGGTTGATGCCCGCGAAGGTCCCCTCGGTAATGCGGATGTTCCGGTTGTTGGTGTAGAGGACTGCGTCCTCGGAGAAGGAGCCTTTCACAGCGGTTCCCTTTTCCGCGGTGTCGCCATCGAGAACAATGTTGCCGCTGCCGCCAAGAGCAACCGAATCCGAGAGTTTCGATTTCAGAATCAGGGTTGCTTTTTCCCCGGTTTCCGTTCCGGAGACGGTCTTTATGCCCGCATGGATGGTCCCCGTGAGTTTTTCGATGCTGCTGTCGAATGTCATATCGGTGAGGAACTGAAGCGAACCTTCTCCGGAGAACGAGGCGGCGGTGCCGTCCAGAGCGTGAATGGAGGAGCCGCTCCCGGAAAAGATCAGGGAACTGTTTTTGTCGATGGTGACGGTGTCGGCCCGGAAGGCTTTGTTTTCCCCTTTCAGCGTCACGGTGGAGCTTTTCAGTTCGACGGTGGAGAAGCCGATGAATGTTCCGTTGAAATGGTTGTCATAGGAGCTGAAGGTGAGAATCCGTTCCCCGGTTCCGGCCGCTTCTTCGACGCCTTCGGAGGGGGCCGCTTTGGGGCGGTAGCCGCCGTCAATGGTTCCCGTGAGCTTGGCAAGTCCGGTTTCCTCGTCCTCCCCGGCCTCGTCGTCGCGGGATCCGGAGAGGGTGACGGTTCCCTTGCCGGAGGTCTGGTCCAGGACGATGTCGCCTGTGACCGCGGTGTCGTCGCCTGAAATGGCGATCGTGACGTCTCCTTTGACGGAAAATTCCCCGGTGCCTCCCGCATGGATGCTCCCCACTTCTCCTCCGGAAATCTGGATGCTCACATTTTTCACCGCTCCGGAATTCGCCGCGCCTCCGTAGATTGTTCCGATCTTCGTCTCTTCTCCGCTCACTTTGATTCCCGTGTTGTAATACACTGTGGATTCTTCCCCGGATTCCTCCTCTTTCACGGTTCCGGAAAGGGTGCAGTTTTCCCCGGCAGCGAAGAGGGTTCCGATTTCGCCGGAGGTGATGGTCAGCTGAATCTCTCCGTTGACCGTTCCGCCGCTGGAGCCGCCGTACAGGGTTCCGATTCTGCCGTCGAAGTCCGAGACCGAAACGGAAATCGCGGTCCCGGAACTCCCGGAAGACTGGCCTTCTCCGATGACGCTTCCGGCTCCGCCGCCCGCAAAGAACTCGGCGGATTCCTCCGCCGGAATGAAATCTCCGTCGATTGCAAGTGTATGTTTTTCCGCCGTGTAGTCGCCGGTTCCGCCGTAGAAGACTCTTCCGCTGTTCTCCCGGATGGCCAGTTCCTTCCGGTTCAGAAAGACGGAGGCCCCTTTGTTGACCAGTTCCGTGATCTCTTCCGCGTCGTAGGAGCTTCCGGTGATGTCGAACCGGTTTGCCAGCGTTCCGGAAACGGTCGTAACAGGACCGTACTTGCCGGAAAGTTCGGCATGCGTGTTTTCTCCGAGTTCAAACGTGCCGCTGAAGTCCTTCAAATTGGTGTTGATGGTCGCAGTGAAGGATGCTCCGCCCGAGGCGTTTTCAAACCGGAGAACGCCGTTCCCGGAGAGGGAATTGGTGATCGAGCAGGAATCTCTGCCGTTCAGCGCATAAACCAGCGTCCCGTCGTGAAAAGAGAGAAGTGCATTGGCAAAGTTTGATCCGTTTCCGGTCAGGTTCAGGGTTCCGCCGGAGAGCTCCAGTGTGCCGGAGAAGCCGGAGGTTTCTCCGGAGAGGGTGCCCGTGCCGGAGGAGACGGCGATCGTGCCCGTTCCCGTGACCGTCTGTGCGTCGATCCGGAGGACGGTTCCTTCCTCCGCTGCAATGCGGAAGACGCCGCCCGCGATGGAGAGCGTGCCGCAGTCGGTAAATCCGCCGGAGGTCATGGTGACGGAACTGCTGCCGATCCGAATCTCTCCCACGCCGTTGAACGCGGAGGCCAGCGCCTCATAATTCCGCTGGAAGAGAACGATCGTGGAATCCGTTCCGTCAAGCCGGGAGGCGAAGGCTCCGTCAAAATAAATCCGCGTTTCCCCCGCGACATTTTTGCCCACGTGGAGGGTTCCCACATTTCCCTCCGCTTCCAGTGAGAGCCAGGCGTAACCGCTGATCGCATTGCCGCTCTCTCCGATCCGCACGGCATCCCATGCGCCGGCGATTCGGAGATTGACATCATGGACCGTGCCGTTTTCCGGAGCCACGGAAAGCGTTCCGCCGCTGCCTGTGACATTGAGCCAGAGATCGCCGTCGATTCCGGAAGCATTCGCCGTGAAATCGGCAAACGGGCCGTCCAGTTCGACTTTCAGGGAGCGGTCGCCGTCGGCGTCGATGTATCCGTAATCGGTAAAGCTGAGCTTGCTTCCCGCCGTGTACCGCTTGGCGGAGAGGGGGGCGGCGCGATCCAGAAACTCGCCGGACCAGGTCAGGGATACCTGATCCGCGCTGCCGATGACGTAGTGAAGCTGGAGAACTCCGTCGTTGAGAAGCAGCTGATAGCGTTCGTCATTCAGAAGAAGTTCTCCTCCGATGGCCAGTTCGTATGTACGGCTTCCGTTGAGCCCGGCGATCCGGAAGGTTTTGGCCGGATCGTAGACGACTCCGTCGGAAAGCGTGTAACTCTGCTGCGCACCCGGATCCCGATGATGGAGGGTTCCCCGGTCAATGGTCAGCTGGATCAGGTCCGCGCCGGTGAAGTGAAATGGATCTTCGCCGGAAACGGTGAGCATGGCGCCAAGACCCTCGTCGCGCCCGGAAAGGTCGAAAATAAACTGCGTGATGCTCCCGGCTCCGGTCTGCGCCTGCGAAAAGGAGAGTTCCGTGTCGCCCTTGACGCAGAAGGAGAGGAAATCGTGCATCCTGCCGTGGAACATCCCGGTGTAATCCTCAAAGGTGATTCTGCGGTCGCCTTCAACCGTGGCGGCGGATTTTGAATCGGAGAAACCGCTCCCGTAAACATCGCCGCTGAATTGAGCGCCCGGCCCGAAGATGATCTCCGCACTGCCGACCGTGACCGTTGCCCCTTTGAGTGCATATCCCCCGGCATAAATACTGCCGCCGACCGTTGCGTTTTCAATGCGGATGACGGCGTGTCCGACCGTATTGGTCCCTTTTCCGCTGAGGAAGCCTCCGCCATAAAGATTGCCGATCGTTCCTCCCTGAACCAGAAGTTCGGAGGTGCCGTTGACCGCCGCATTTCTGCCGTCGCCTCCGCCGAAGAGCTCGTCGATGTTTCCGGATTCCACGGTGAGCGAGGCGCTGCCTTCGACTTCGGATTTGCTTCCTCCGGCAAAGACTCTGGCAAATGAGGTCGTTCCGCCGGAAGAAACGGTGAAGTCCGTTTTGCCGACCTTTTCCTCCTGTCCGCCGCCGTAGATCACCGATTCCGTCGAGTTGTTGTTTTCCACGTTGACTTCATTGCCGTAGAGGAAATACATTCCTTTATATCCTGTCGTGGAAATGGTGCCGGATCCCGCGGTGATTTTGACCGTTTCATACCAGGATTTATTTCCCTGCACTTCAAAATTCAGGTTGTCCCACCGGGTGGTGGCGATTTCGATGACGGCCTTTTTGGAGTTCAGAAGCTGAACGGTTCCGTCGAATCCTGTCAGATCTCCATGAAAGACCAGATTCAGATTGCTGCGCTTCTCCACCGTGATGACCGATTCTTCCGTTCCGACAACAGCCGCTCCGAATGTTGCCGAAAGCGAAAACTGAAGTTTTGCTCCGTCCCGCAGATCGACCGTCGCAATGCGCTTGGGATCGTTGTCGGTCAGAACGGCGTTCCTGTGCTTCACCAGCATGACCGCTCCGCTGCCGACCTGAACGGTGCCGTAAAATCGGGAAAGATCGCCGGTGAACTCATACAGCTGCGCGGAGGAGAGAAGTACAGTTCCCGCACCGGAAAGATTCAGATTCATCTTCGCCTTCCGGGTCGCGGTAAAGGAAAGCGAGCTTTCCTCGTCGATCCGGTAAATTCCGATGTTTTTGCAGCGTCGGGAGGCCTGATCCCAGTTCAGCGTCAAATTGGAGCGATCGGTGACCGTGAGCTGTTCGAATCCGTCGATGCGGCCGAGAAACTCCACCTGGTAATCGGAAAAAACAAGGTTCCCCTTATGACTTTTCCCATCGGAGGATCTGTAATTTCCCTTCAGAAGACCGGTGAAGCCCGCGAGCGCGCTGGTCGGAACGGTCTGATTTCCCTCTTCCGGTTTTTCCGGATCGACGGGCTCCCCGTGTTCGTAGTAGACCTTGGAAAGTTTGATGAAGTTGTCATTTCCGTCGATATACGTTTTCCCCTGTCCGGCGGACCCGTTGAGGTAGATGTTGCCGAATGCGTTTGCTCCGCCTTCGAGTGTGATCTGCACATTGCCGGAAACGGACGAGGTCGCAACCGAGGAGCTCTCCCGAATCGTCCCCGTATCATAATCCTTGTAATAAACGGTGTAGGAGGGATGAACTCTGCCGCCGCCGTAGATGTTGCCGCAGACCGTTCCGGCGGTGAAGAGAATCGTGACCGAGGCCGCGGATGCGGACATTCCGTTGGTGCAGACATAGCCTCCGCCGTAGACATCCTTGTTGACCGTTGCTCCCGAAAGATTCAGCGTCACATCTCCCGCCGCCGCGGACCCGACAAACCCTTTGTTCCCGCCGTAGACGTAGTTGATGATTCCGCCTTCGAGTTCCAGCGTGGAACTGACGGCTCCGCTCCACGCCACCTGCAGGGATTCCCCGCCGCCGTAAATGTTGTTGATGATGCCGTTTTTCACTACGGTTTTGTAGGAGCTCATGTCGAGGGAGCGGCTGTCGGTTCCGCCGATGACGTTTTCAATCATGACATTGGACGCCGGATCGAAATCAAGAACCAGATTCGTGCCTCCGCCGTAGACGGTGAGCCGTTCCGCTGAATTGGTTTTGATGTTGTAGAGATGCCCCTGCAGATAGAGCTTCCCGGCGGTTCCGCTGATGTGAAGATCGACGGCTTCTTCCGGATCGGAAGCCAGAATGATGGAACCGGTCTTTTTTCCGTCAAAGTGCAGATTCAGCGCGGGGATGGATTCGGCATCCAGATCGGATTTCAAGGTCAGCGAGCCCTTGCCGGAGGCGGAGAAGGTGCCGTGGAACCCTGTGATGTCGCCGGAGATGGTCAGCGCGACGTCCCTGGCCGAGACGATGGATCCGGCCTCTCCGGAGAGTTTCGATTTCAGTTCCGCCGTCTTTTTGCTGAACTGGAACGTTCCGCCCGATTCGACGGTGACGCCCGCCTTGTCGGTCGTCGTGGAAAGGAAAGACCCCTGCATGTCGAGCGTCGTTCCCGAAGTGATGCGGAGATTTCCTTCGAATCCGGACGATCCGGCTTTGACCGAATGAATGGCGTTTCCGGTGAACACCAGGGTTCCGCTGCCCGAAAATGAAGCGGAAACCGTATATTTGCCCGTTGCATCCAACGTCAGGGTGCCGCCGGAGCCAATGGTGTATTTGCCGATGTTTTTGTAATTCCCTGTCCGGTTGAATTGATGCAGCGTGACGCTGGAGTTCTCCAGCGAAAGTTCGGAAAAATGGCTCAGCTTGCCGTTGAATTCGACGGACGCATCGGAAAAGGTCAGCGTTCCGGCGTTTTTTTTCCCGGTTTCCGCATCATAATAGAGTCCGTTGAGAAGTCCGGTGAATCCTGCGAGGGCGTTTTCGCCGGAGATGGTCAGATTCGCCGATTCCGCCTTTGCTCCGGTTCCTGTTCCGACAAGATAGACATTTCCCGTGATTGCCGCCCCAGGCGCAATCTGAATGCTGACCGCTCCGACCTTTCCTCTTCCTCTGGCTCCTCCGTAAACGTTTTTGAGCGTTCCCCCCGCAAGAAAAAGGAAGATATCGCCCTCCACCGAAGCGTTTTCCCCGCCGCCGTAGATCGTCAGATTGTCCGCCCCGGAGACATGCAGATAGATGTCCGCCGCAACCTCTGTTTTCCTCTTTCCGCCCAGCAGGGTTCCCGCGGCTCCGTCGAGAACCGCCGCGGCAACGGTCGTTCCCGATGTATATTCGGAGGATCCGGCCAGAAAAAATTTCTGCTTTGCATTGGTTTGATCATAGATTTCCGCTTCGGCCGGCGCGTTCTTCCAGAGTTCCGGCCAGGTCAAATTCAGTGTCGGCATGAAGAGCATCCTTTCCTGTCAGATTCCTGTGCAATTGAATGACAACCCGGATAACCTAGCCATCCTTTGCCGTTTTTGCAAATGATTTTCAGAAAAAAGAAAGGAGAATGCGGAAAATCCGGGGAAAACAGAAGGTCCGCCGAAGGGAAAAAACGGGAAGAAAAAAATCGGATTTCGATCCGTTTTCCCTGTTGACATCATTTGAAACGCATGATATAGTCAAGACGGAGCCAGCTCCCAGCGTTTCCGTGCGGTATGGAATTTTTTCCATTGACAATAACAAGAAAAAGAACGGAGATCCAGGTATGAAATTCGAATCAGAAAAGATCAGGAATTTCGTTGTGGCGGGCCACAGCGGCAGTGGTAAAACCTCGCTTTGCGACCTTATGCTCTACAAGGCGAAGGCGGTGGACAGGCTCGGATCAGTGGACAACAAGACCAGCGTGTCGGATTTCACTCCTGATGAGCAGGAAAAACGCTCCAGCATCTATACCGCCTATCTGAGCTGCGAATGGAATCATTTCCGTTTCTTTTTTTCCGATACGCCCGGATACGGTCCGTTTATCGGGGAAGTGATTCCCGCCTACCGCGCCAGCGGCGCCGCACTGGTGGTGCTCGACGGTGTGAACGGACTGGAAATGGGGGCGGTTCGCGCATTCAAGCTCGGCAAGAGCTTTGATATCCCGAAACTTGCGTTTGTGAACCGGCTGGACCGCGATGACGCCGATTATTTCAAAGTGGTGGAACAGCTGCAGGATGCCTATGGAAAAAATGTGTGCGTTCCCATGACGCTCCCGGTCGGGAAGGGGGCGAAGTTCGAGCGGGTGGTCAGCGTGCTGGAGGATCCCGCCACCATTCCGGATGAACTCAAGGAGTATGCCGCTCATTGCAGGGAAGTTCTCTTCGATACGGTTGCCGAGGCCGACGAGGCTCTGATGGAACGCTATCTCGGCGGTGAACAGCTGACGGAAGCGGAAGTCATGCACGGACTTCACGATGCGCTCAAAAGCGGCGCCCTGATCCCGGTGTTCGCGGGAAGCGTGACAAAGGACATCGGGGTGTCGGAGGTCATGAACGGAATAGTCAATATCAGCCAGAGTCCGCTGGAGCGCACCCGGGTGGCGTCCGACGGAACCGTGATTCGGCCGCGGGAGGATGGCGATGCGGCGGCATTCGTCTTCAAATCCGTTCTGGATCCGCATGTGGGGCAGTTCGCGTTCTTCCGCGTCCTGACCGGGAAGATCCGCTCCAACAGCGATATTCTGAATTTGAACAACGGAACCAAAGAGCATATCGGACAGCTGATATTCCTCAACGGGAAAACGCAGATTCCGATCGAAGAGGCCTGTCCCGGCTGCATCTGCGGCGTGGCGAAGCTGCGCGCGACCAAGACGGGCGACACGCTCGGGGAATCCCCAAAATGTCATGTGATGTCTCCGATGACGTTCCCCAGTCCCGTGTTTTCCTACGCCGTCAGCGCCGTCAAGAGCGGCGACGAGGACAAGATCATGAACGGTCTTCAGAAACTCTGCGAATGCGATCCGACCCTTCACATCGAATTGAACAAGGAGACGCATGAAACCATTTTCAGCGGCATGGGGGAACTGCATCTTCAGATTGCGCTGCGCCGTCTGAAGGAGATTGCCCGGGTGGAGGTCCAGGTCTCCGCGCCGAAGATTCCGTACCGCGAGGCGATCAACGGCAGAGGCGAAGGCCATTACCGTCACAAGAAACAGTCCGGCGGACACGGTCAGTTCGCGGAGGTCTTCCTCCGGATCGAGCCTTCCGGGGAGCGCTTTGAGTTTGCCAATGCCGTGGTCGGCGGCGCCATCCCGAAAAATTTCATTCCCGCGGTGGAAAAGGGGGTCGTGGAGGCGATGGAGTGCGGCCCGCTGGCCGGATGCGTCGTCGAAAATGTGAAAGTCACGGTCTATGATGGAAAGTTCCATGATGTGGATTCCTCGGAAATGGCCTTCAAAATCGCCGCGCGCAAAGCCTTCCGCGAGGCAATGGAAAAGGCGAATCCGGTCTTGAAGGAGCCTGTGATGTCGGTGAAAATCTACACGCCGGCGGAGTTCATGGGCGACATCACGGGACACCTGAACCACAAGCGCGGACGCATCATCGGAATGAGCGCCGAGGACGGAATGCAGGTGCTGGAGGCGGAAGTCCCGCTGGCCGAACTCTCCAAATATGCAACCGAACTGCGTTCCATGACGCAGGGACGCGGCACGTTCGAGATGGAATTCGCCCGCTATGAGGTTGTCGCTCCCAATGTGGCCGCCGAGATCATCAACAAGTTCAAGGCCTCGCATAAGGAGGAGGAAGACTGATCCGGTTCCGACCGGTCCGGCAGAACTCCCGGTCCCGCGCGAAGCCCTTGTCCGGCCCGGCGCGGGACCTTTTTTTGGGGAAACCGGGCCGGAAATTTTTACGGGATCCTCCGGCGGATTTCGTTTCGCGCGGTCTTGATATTTCGATGTTTTCCGGTATATTAGCTGCGGGAGGGGAGCGCCCGTTCCGAGGTTGATCCTTCGATGGCTTTTCCATGGGAGGCCGCAGGACGGTGCGGAACGCAGAAGAAGGAAAACGCGGGGCTGTCGGACGATGATCGAATCGAAAGTGTATCAGGATGAGCCTCTGCCGGAACGGAGAGGGGACGAGGCGTTTTTTCTTCCCGAAGCCTGTCGCGAGATGCGGCGTCTGGCATATGCGCACAGCCGGCTTGTCCGTTCGGATGCGGAGATCTTCTTCCGCCAGGGAAAGCGGATGGAGACGTTCGAGGATTCCTTCGAATACCGGGGCGGATTCTTCCGCTATTTTCCGACCTATCAGGCGATGGATGATCGGCAGCTGCGCGGATATTTTTCCTGGCGGACACAGGTGCGAAAGGGGAGAATCGAAGCAACGTCGCTCTCCTTTGCCTTTGTTTATCTGTATGAGCTGCTGAACGGGATCGGCGTCCGGACTCCGGAGGAGGGATTCCGGATGCTGAAGACATTCTGGATGGCATATCGGCAGTTCGAACCGGGAATCGACCGCTATCTGAAGCAGTGGCTCCGGGATTATGTGGTCTATCACAATCTGGAGAAATCCCTGCTGGATGGATTCCTGGAGACCGGATATGAAAAGGCGGTTCGGATTCTGCTGCATTTCCGTTCTCATACGGAGGAAGAGGTGTTTGACGCCTTGTGTGAACTGTCAAGTTATGATTTGAAGGCGTCCCGGTTTTATCATCTTCATCCGGAGGCGGTGCGGCTTGTGACGTGCCGCGTGTTCGCCGGATTGTCCGACTGGTTCGCCAGACGATCCCGGAATGGAGGAATCAGGACGTTTTTCGGCGAGATGCGCACCTTTGATTATCCGATGTTTTCCTCCGCGGTCTTCTATGAGGAAAAACGGCATCCGGACGCGGTGTTCGATCTGACGGAGCTCTGCCGTTATTCCTGCCGCGACGGAGCATGGTCGTGCGAACGTTTCTTCTGCCGCAGGGACAAACTGCACCGGATCGGCGGACTGCTCCGGAACATTGATTTTCTGATGCGGCGGAGAGAGCAGTTCAAATCGACGCTGCGGCCGGAAAAATCGACGAAGACGGCGCTGACGCTCATCACGCGGGAGATTGACCGCTGGAAGGAGGAGGAACGGAAACGGACCCTTCCCGGACTCCGGATCGACCTCTCCCGACTGCCGGGAATTCGCGAGGATGCGCGTGCGACGCAGAGGCAGCTGATCGTGCCGGGATCGGAGGAGGCAATGGTGCCGGAGGAGTCTTTTGAACGGGAGTCTTCCGGCCCGGGCGCGTCTCTTCCGGCGGCGGAAGAGACGCTGGGGAAGGCGGTTCCGGAAACTCCGTCCCCCGCAGCGGAGACGGAGCTGGGACTGACCGGGACGGAAGTGGAATTTCTCCGCCGTCTGCTGCGGAACGAACCGTATGAGCCCTTTCTCCGTTCGCACGGGCTGATGGCGTCGATTCTCGCCGATGCGGTCAACGAGAAGCTGTTCGGGCGGTTCGGTGATGTGGTGATCGACTCCTCCGATGACCGTCCCCATGTGCTGAAGGAGTATGAGGAGGAGCTGAAAGGAGTGATCGGATGACAAAAATTCCAAAAAGAATCGCCTCGGCGATCATTCAGTCTTTGAAGGGCGGAGTGGTGCCGAGAATCGGACTGCCGTACATCACGGTGGGGCGGAAACTCGAGATCGAGGCCCTGCTGCGGGATGTGGAGGTGATTGCGGAGGGAGGCGCCTCGTTCCGCTTTCTGGTCGGGAGATACGGCAGCGGGAAAAGTTTTCTGCTTCAGACGATCCGGAACTATGCGATGGACCGGAATTTTGTCGTCGCGGATGCCGACCTCTCTCCGGAGCGGCGGCTTCAGGGGACTCGCGGACAGGGACTTGCCACCTACAAGGAGCTGATCCGGAACATGGCGACCCGGACGCGTCCCGAAGGAGGAGCTCTGACCCTGATCCTGGACCGCTGGATCAGCAGCGTGCAGATGGAGGTTGTGACGGAAAGCGGATTGTCTTCCGACGATCCCGCGTTTCCCCGTCTGGTGGAGCGGAAAATCGCATCGGTGATCGCTTCGCTGAACGAGATGGTCCACGGATTTGATTTCGCCCGTCTTCTGTCGCTCTACTACCGTTCCCATCTGGAGGGGAATGAGGAGATCAAGGCCCGTGTCGTCAAATGGTTCCGCGGAGAGTACGGAACGCGGACGGAGGCGAGAAAGGTGCTCGGAGTCGGCATCATCATCACCGATGACGACTGGTATGAATACCTCAAACTGTTTGCGATCTTTCTGAAGCGGGCCGGGTACAGCGGTCTTCTGATCCTGATCGACGAACTGGTCAATCTCTACAAGATTCCGAACAGCGTCACGCGCCAGAGCAATTATGAAAAGATCCTCACCATGTACAACGACACGCTGCAGGGCCGGGCGCGCTATCTGGGCATTCTCATGGGAGGGACTCCGCAGTGTATCGAGGATCCGAGGCGGGGAGTGTTCAGCTATGAGGCCCTGCGGTCGCGTCTGGAGGAGGGACGGTTCAGCGGGGAGAAGCTCCGGGACATGCTGGCTCCTGTGATCCGTCTCTCTCCGCTGACCGCGGAGGAGATGCTGGTGCTGGTCGAGAAACTTGCCGGGATTCATGCGGAGCTCTTCGGATATCAGCAGATCCTGACGCAGGAGGCGCTGGTTCGTTTTCTTCAGCTGGAATTCCATCGGATCGGGTCGGACTCCCACATCACGCCGCGTGAAGTGATCCGGGATTTCATCGAACTGTTGAATCTGGTCTGGCAGAATCCGGAACTTTCGGTCGATTCCCTGCTGGGATCGGATCAGTTCCAGTTTGCGGAAAGTCCGCTGGAGGAGCCTCCCGTCCAGAAGGAATTCGAGGAATTTGAACTGTGAGGGTGTGATGAGTCTGTTCAAGCGCTATGCGCCGTTCATTCAGGATTTCATCTACCGGAACCACTGGGAGTCGCTGCGGGCGATCCAGGTGGCGGCCGGGGAGGTGATTTTTGATTCGGATGACAATCTTCTGCTCTCCGCCTCCACGGCGTCGGGGAAGACGGAGGCCGCGTTTTTCCCGATTCTGACGCTCTTTCAGGAGGAGATGCCCAGATCCGTCGGAGCTCTCTACATCGGGCCGCTGAAGGCGCTGATCAACGATCAGTTTCTGCGCTTGAACGAGCTCTGCCGGGAGGCGGGGATTCCGGTCTGGCACTGGCACGGGGATGTGGCGCGTTCGCAGAAGAGCCGTCTTCTGAAGAATCCCTCCGGCATTCTCCAGATCACGCCGGAATCGCTGGAGGCGCTTCTGCTGCGCAGGCATTCGGAGATTCCGCATCTGTTCGGCGATCTGCGGTTCGTGGTGATCGACGAGGTGCATTCCCTGCTGCGCGGGGACCGGGGTGGACAGACGCTCTGTCTGATGGAACGCCTTTCCCGTCTGGCGGGCGTGAATCCGCGCCGGATCGGGTTGTCCGCGACGATCGGCGATCCGGAACGCACGGGCCGCTTTCTTTCGATGGGGACCGGCCGCCGAACCGCGATTCCGGTCATCCGGAGCGCCGGGACCCGCTGGCGGCTCTCCATGGAGCATTTCTATCTGCGGGAGCGCCAGGCCGCGGACGACTGCGGAGAGGCCGAAATCCCCGAAGCCCAGCCCGTTCTGGACGGAAAAACCGACACCGCGCCGGAGCATGCCGATCCGGGACTGGGATATCTTTTCGAGCATACAAGGGGGAAAAAGTGTCTGGTGTTCGTGAATTCCCGCGAGGAGTGCGAGGCGGTCACCACCACGCTGCGGCAGTATTGCGAGGCGAAACACGAGCCGGACCGGTTCCTGATTCATCACGGCAATCTCTCCGCCTCCTACCGGGAGACGGCGGAGGAGGCGATGAAGGACGATTCCACCTTCCTGACCACGGTCACAACCGCGACGCTGGAACTGGGGATCGACATCGGCCGTCTGGAACGCGCGTTTCAGATCGACGCGCCCTTTACGGTCTCCTCCTTCCTGCAGCGGATGGGACGGACCGGAAGGAGAGAGCTGCCGCCGGAGATGTGGTTCGTCATTCGGGAGGAGCCTCCGGAGGAGCGGGCGATGCTTCCGGCGACCATTCCCTGGAAGCTCCTTCAGGGAACAGCTCTGGTGCAGACCTATCTGGAGGAGCGGTGGGTCGAGCCGCCGAATCTGGAGCGTCTGCCGTATAGTCTGCTGTATCATCAGACGATGTGCACGCTGGCTTCGTGCGGGGAGATGTCGCCTGCCGCTCTGGCGGAGCGCGTGCTGACGCTCTCGTATTTTCATCGGATCAGCCAGGACGACTTCCGGATGCTGCTGCGTCATCTCCTTGCGCGGGAACAGATTCAGAAGACGGAACGCGGCGGGTTGATCGTCGGGCTTGCCGGGGAGCGGCAGCTCGGCTCCTTCCGGTTTTACGCGGTCTTCAAGGAGAACGAGGAGTTCACGGTCCGGACCCGTTCGCAGGAGCTCGGTACGATCGTGAGGCCCCCGCCGGTCGGAGAGAAGATCGCGCTGGCCGGACACGTCTGGATCGTCGAGGAGATCGACTACAAACGCCATCAGATCTACTGCGAACAGGTCGCAGGAAAGGTGCCCGCGTTTTTCGGTCTCTGCCCGGGCGACATGCACACTAAAATTCTCGAAACGATGCGCGAGGTCCTGCGCAGCGACCGGATCTATCCGTATCTGATGAAAAATGCCGTCGTGCGGCTCGGCGAGGCAAGACATGCGGCGGCAATGTCCGGAATGCTGGAAAAGCCGCTGATCGGGCTGGGCGGAAGCATGTGGTGTCTTTTCCCGTGGCTCGGAACCTATGCGTTTCTGGCGCTGGAACGCTTTTTGAAACTCCGCTGCGCGGCCCGTCTGGGGTTGAGTGCGCTGGATTCTTCCAGACCCTATTTCCTTCAGTTCAAAATGAAGGCTTCCGAAGCGGAGTTCTTCCGGATCCTGGCCGAAGCCGCGGAGGAGCCGCTTGATCCGATGGAGCTTCTGTATCCGGGCGAGATCCCGCTGTTTGAAAAATATGATGAGTTCCTTCCTCCGGAACTGGTCCGGAAAGGTTTTGCCTGCGGCGTGCTGGGAATCGCGGAGATGAAGCAGCGGATCCGCTCATGGAACACCCGCATCACCGGAATGCCGCCCGAACGCGGATGAGAACGGCGGACCGTTTTCCCGCTCCCCGGCGGAGAGCGCATGCGTCATTTCCCGCGGAGCGCCCGGAGACGGCGTCTCCAGCCGACAAGCTGACGTCTCGGCGTTATGAGAAGAAAGACCGTAAGAAGTCCCAGCGGAATCAGCAGGAAAATGAGATGTCCCGCCCAGTGGAGCAGAACCGCTCCCGCCGCCGCGCCGAAAATAAAGCAGAGAATGATTCCGTAATAGTGCATCGCCTTGGCCAGATCGCCCGTCCCGCGATGTTTCCAGCTGTGGAACAGCGCTTCGGTCCCGCTTCGCAGATTGCCGGTGCACATGGTGGAGGCGAACGGAAGTCCGTGAACCTTCCGGAAGGTCTGCACCTGAAGCGCGCAGACAAAGGAGATCAGACAGTTCACAATGAAGTCCAGTTCCCCGTAGGGGATGAAGCAGACCGGAAGAAGACAGAGCATTTCCAGAAGAATCACCGTCTGATTCCAGGAGATCTTCCGTCCGTTTGACAGCCTCCCGTGAATGACCTCCGCCAGAAAGACGCCGAGTGCATAGGAGAGAATCGCCAGAAGATAGCGGGCGCTTCCCGTCCAGTTCCGTTCCGCCAGATGAAAGCCGAAAAGCACCATGTTTCCCGTGACCGCGTTGGCGAACACCTTGCCCCGGTAAAGATAGGTGTAGATGTCGAGAAATCCCCCGATGACACTCAAAACACAGGCTGCTGTCAGCCGTTCCGGATCGGACTGAATTCCGCCTTTCATACCCCGTTCTCCCGTTTCGTTTCCGTTGCGAAGGAGCGGTAATATATCATGGAAAATATTGAAAATCAATAGCGTTTCCGCTTCAGAATCTCCTCCTGCCATTCGGGTTCGAGTGCGACGAAGCGGGCGGAGAATCCGCAGACTTTCACAATCAGATTCGGATGCTTCTCCGGATGTTTCTGCGCATCCAGCAGTTCTTCCCGGGAGCAGCAGTTCGGCTGGAGAAGCGGAAGGCCTTTTGCGGCAAAGGTCCGGAATACCGCCTCCAGCAGTTCCGGCGTGGTGTGTTCCCGGTCGAAGGTCAGATTCGTGTTGGTGGAAAGGAATTTGCCGGAATCGAGTCGCCCGAGGGCGTTCAGCGTTGTTGTGATCTCCTCCCTGTTGCGGAAATGCGACGGATTGAGCGCCTGCGAGAGGGTGTCCCCGTCGAATCGCCCGTCCGGGAGGGCGCGCATCCGTTCGCCCCAGTAGCGGTATTCGCGGTAGATCCAGATGGAGAAGGTGTAGGGACCGCCGCGTTCATTTTTCAAATCGCCGGTATCGCGGAGAATTCCATCGAGAAAGAAGCGGGCAAGAGAGGTCGTCGTTTCGGAATCGTCGCCCCAGTACGGCGCGGACAGAACCGCGCTCCGGAGCGCTTCCGCATCCTTCCAGTTGTTCCGGACGGCGGTCAGAAGCTCCTGAAGCGTGCAGGTCTTCCGCTCGAAACAGAGGGTTTTGATCGCCGAGAGCGAATCAATCAGATTCGCCAGAAACGCCAGGACAATGACCCGCTGCTTGTACTTGCTGCCTCCCTCGGATTCGTCCTTCCGGCTTGCAAGACACCCCTCCAGACAGGCGGAGTAGGTCGGATGGGGCGAGATCCGCGAATAGAGCGCTCCGTACTTCGTGTAGTCATTCAGGACGGTGCGGAGAAGATGGAGGATGTTGCGGTAGATGGTGTCGCGGACCTCCTCAAACGTTGTGCAGCGGTCGATGCGTTCGAATGAAATCTGCGCCTCTTTTTCCTGTTCGGGATCGGGATAAAGGGTCGCTTCGAGAATCCGCGCCAGACTGAAATAGTTGGCGGTGTCGACATTTTCCACGCTGTCGACAAAGCCGTCCCAGCAGCCTGTGCAGAGATAACGCCTTGCTTCCCGCAGAGTCTTGCCCTGCCGGGTCAGACTGCGAATGACCGCGTCGTCGTTGAACAGCGAGTAGACCCCTCTGCCGTTGTGGAGATCCTCCGCAATGAAGCGCAGATACCCGGATGACGAACGCTCCGAATAGCGGCAGTGAAGTTTGGGAAAAACCAGATTGCATTCCCGGTGCGCTTTCAGAAATTCAAAGGTCAGTTCGTTGCAGATTTCCTTTCCGTCCCCGTCGCATCCGCCGAGGGTCAGGGGAATTTCCAGTTCGTGATCGCAGTACTCGTGGACCAGGGAGAAACTGTCGTAATGACAGTCGGCGATCAGGAGAAACTGGCGGATCAGTTCCGAAGCCTCCTCTCCGGTCAGACGCCCTTCCGCCAGGTCCTTCCGGTAGAGATCAATCAGCATGGCATCCGGATGTCCGATCGAAAATGCCGACAGTCCGTCGAGCAGCGCCGGTATTTCCCGCAGGAACCAGAAGGTGTTGAGTCCTTCATAGAACGTTTCGGGCGGTTCCCAGGGGCATCGTTTTGCGGAGTCGGCGATCATGCGCAGGAATCTTGTTTCCCGCCGGCTCCGTTTCCCGGAGGTCAGGAGCTCCTCCGCGCGTCGCGCGAATTTCCGCTGGATGGTCCGGACCGCTTCCAGACCGGCCAGAGCGGTTTCGACAAATTCGCGTTCTTCCGCATTTTCGCATCGGGGGAGGGCGGCAAGCGCCTCCTCGTAAACGCTCCGGAAGCCGTCTTCCAGAATCCGTGTGACCGGCGGAAGATGATGGATGGCATCGACATAGGGTCCGCAGCAGAGAATGTATTTCTGATTCTGACGGGCGTGAAAGCGTTCGAGATCCTTCGCGGGAATCTCCTGGCGGAAGATCTTCTCCCGGAAATGGTTCTGGAGCCAGTTCTTCCCCGGATAGTTTCCCCAGCCGCCGTTGATTCCGGCTTCAAAGTAGAACGGGGTGTTCCGGAAGATCACGGGACGGAAGTGATCGGTGATGATCCGGTACGTCTCCTTCCGCATCCGCAGGGCGGAGTACTCCGGATGCGCCGCGGTGACGGATTGAAACTCCTCCAGCATCCGAGTGTAACTTGCGGTCTGTTCGGCGTCCCTGCATGGACCGTTCTGCCTGCCGCCCTCCTGATAGAAGGCGCGCAGTTCCTCTCTGAGTTCGGTGTCATTCATCATTTCGGTCTCCCCGGTTGTATTTTTTGTTCTGATGTGATAATTTAATCAGAGAGGAATCAAAGGAAATGGAAATTTTGAAGGAAAGGATGTAATTTTATGATATCATTCTTCCGGAGACATCCCGCATGCGGAGTCGGCGCGGAATTCCGTTTCGTCAATCTTTTTGAGGAGGTGACGGAATATGATCGGACGTTTCAGCTTCCGTTCAATATTCTCTCCTGTGTTGTCGACAGCGATCCGGGAGCGGAGTCCTATATCCGCAGCAATATCACGGGAGAGATCTATCCGCATCGGGACGGGGAGATCATCTTCATCCCCCGGGGACTTCCCATTTTCATTCACCGCAAACCGGATTTTCGGATTCTGAGTCTTCATTTTACCTGGGAGGCGTTTCCGGGAATGGATCTGTTCGCCGGATCGGAAACCATTCATCGTCTGGAGGTTCCGGAAACGGGGAAACGGATCGAACGGTATTTTGCCGAGCCGGACCCGGTAATCGCCTGTTATGGATTGCAGGCAATTGTTCTTGAGCTCTGTCTGCCGCTGATTCCGGCCAACCGGAATCATGCTGAAAAATGGCGTTTTGCAGAGATTCCGAAGATGGTGCGCCGGTCCGTTTCCGCGCAGATGAGCGTCGCCGATCTGGCGCAGATGGCCCATTTGTGCGTGCCGGCCTTCTCCCGCGAATTTTCCTCCGTGATGCACTGTTCCGCAAAGGAGTTCCTTCAGAATGAACTCCTTGCCAGAGCGTTGCACCTCATGCACGATCCGAAGAAAAAAATCCGGGAGATTTCGGAGGAACTCGGATTCTCCTCGCCGTATTATTTTTCCAAATTTTTCAAGCGGAGATATGGAATTTCTCCGTCGTTTCACCGGGAGCGGGAGAGAAAACGGTGTTCCGCCCTCTCTCCGGACTCCTTCGGAAAATTCTGAATCTCGCTTTTTCAGAATGGTTCTGTTTTACGGAACAAGGGCCGTTGCAAATTCGGAGATGTTTCCTCCGCCGCTTCCGCAGAAAACTCCCCGGAGCACTCTGCCGCATTCCATGACGCTCTGCTGGAAATCAAAGGAAAACGCATGGGGCTCCTCGCGACAGCCTTCGATCAGGGAAAGCGGAATTTCCGCCCGGAAGCGGAACGATTCCGCATTCCGTCCGCCGGGAACGATCTTCACGGAGGAACACTCTTCCGCAACGCCGTTCTTCACTTGGAAGACAACGCCGTCGTGCCGGATGCAGAGCTGCTGTTTTTCCGTTCCGCCGTCCGACAGGAACACCTCCAGACAGGAACATTCCCACGGCAAGGCCCGGATCTCCGGCTTCTCCTCAAAAATCTCCGCATCGACCAGGAATTTTCCGTTGTCCACCGCGCAGCGGTATCTGCCGAGAAGACGGCTTCCGTCTGCGGTTTTCAGCTCCATCGGTGCGGAGGGCGTCTTCGAAAAAAGGAATTCCCTTCCGATGTGCACCGGGATCTCCCGGGAGAATCCGCCGCAGGTCAGTTTCAGGCGGCACTCCTTCGCGTTCGCCGGAGGCAGTTCGATCGCCGCTTCCTGCTTTCCGCTGTTTGTGAGAATGGAATTGTTCCACTCCAGTTTGATTTCCGCAGGGGAGGCGGATCGGAGCTCCACTCTGCCGGGGACCGCCTTTCCTTCCGCGTTCCAGCGGGGAGAGAGGATTTTGACGTCCGTTTTCGGAAAGACTTTTCTGCTGCGGGCATACTCCCGGGCGAACTCTTTCAGAACGGAGAAGAGTTCCTCGTCGATTCCCTTCGGCGAAAAGGGGAGGTCCCAGCTGACGACGCCGCCGTTGTCGGTAATGTTTCTGGTCATGGCGGCGAGCGTTTTTCCATCGCCGCGGAGTGGTCCCTTTCCCCAGTACTGGCCGACGAATGTCAGAACATGATACTGCATTCCGTCGATCAGGGGGCCGTTGAGCAGTCCGTATTCGGGCTCATTGATCTCTCCTGCGAGGTAGTCCTGATTCGGGTCGACCGCGCGCGGGGGGTAGACCACTCCCGGATTGAAGGCGATGATCGCATCCGGATTGCCGGTCCGCAGGGCATCGGCGAAGGATTTTCCGTTGGGTTCGTCGGGGAAATGGTACATTTTGTCGGCGAAATAGCAGCCGTCGACCCACCAGCCTCTGACTTTCTTTCCCCACCGGCTCATCCATTCCGCGTGGATGGCGTTCCACATGGTCTGGAACTCCCGCAGACGGGGATCGGTTCCGGCAAACTGTTTCACCTCCTGATAATTCCCGCAGTTGGAGTTGCAGTTCCAGGGCGGGATGGATTTCAGCTTCCGGACCGCGTCGAAGTCGTAGCCGGGGGCAAGAGTGGTGGTGTAGGCCAGCAGCGGAATGTCGTAGTTCGCCAGCGCGTCTGCGAAATCGCGGATCAGGTCGCGCCGGGAACATTTGGAATGAGGACCGCTCAGTCCCATGATCCGGTCATAGGTCGCGTTGGGAGCGCAGTAGTAGCCGGAGTTCTGACCGACGGTCAGAAACGCATAGCCCGCATGCAGTTCATGAAGCTGTTTTGCGATGGCGTCCGCATCGAAGCTGTCCACCATCCGGTTCCACTCGTCGGGAGGCGCGGGAATGCGCTGGCTGCGATTCTCCGGCGGATGGAGCGCACTGCCCGAATTGAGAAAGTGGAAAAAAAATCCGTATTCCGCTTTCCGGAACCATTCTGTTTTTTCAAAGACTGTTTTCATTTCAGAATCCTTATTTTGTATGGGGGGTGTCCCCGCTGCTCAGAATCATCAGCGGCCAGAGATGGGGATTGTAGTCGCAGGCCGCGCCGGATTCGGTCGCCATGGAGAGCGCCGAATATCTGCCTCCGCGATCCTGATTGTGGAGGAACAGGGCGAACCCGGCGGTGAATCCCGCCTCCAGACGGATCGGTTCGATGTATTTCGGTTCGAAGGTGATCTCGTAACAGTATCCATCGGCGCTACGATTGAAGATGCACCTGATTCCGGAATTGGCCTGTTCCTTCGTCGGCATGTCGAGTCCGCCGGCAAACTGCCAGTTGACGGCGTGGAGGCGGTTGACAAAGCCGCGGCCGCTCTGTCCGTCGATGCGTCCATAGGAGAAGTCATACCGGTAGTCATCCTGATCGTAGCCGCGCCTGACATTGGAGCGTCCGTTGGCTCCGCAGTCAAAGTAGACTTCCAGTGCTCCGTCCAGAACATAGAGCTGGTTCCGGATGTTCGGGGCCGTGAATTTTTCCCGGTCCGCGACAAAATCGGCATCCTTTGCCTTGACGCGGAGATAGAATCCGGATTCGTTCCAGGCTGTCTGGAACTCGGCGGAGAGAACCTGAGCCTTCTTTTCCGGTTTCGCGTTCCGGTTGTAGAAAACGTTGCGGATCGGGATCGCGGGAATCTTTGACCAGTCGGGGTTTCCCTTGACATAGGGAACGTAGAAGTAATCCATGTTCCACTGCTTTTCCGCGACGGAGCCGTTGGCAAGCCGGACTGTGAACGCTTTGTTCCAGCGGAACATTTTTCCGAACTGGACGGGAGCATTCATCGGCAGCAGTTCCGTTTTCTGCGAGGCGGGGGCGACGGAGAAGGATCGTTTTGTTCCGTCGATTTCGAGGACTCCCTTCTGTTCGCGGCCGGTGAGATTGCGGATGAGGGCTTTCATGCGGCCGTCGGGAGCGGGCGCGAACGTCACAGCGGTGTTCGAGTCGCTGCCGATGACCTCGCACTGATTCAGCGCGCGGGCGAGTTTCGCCGGATCGCCGCCTTTCCCTTTCAGGAAGAGCGGGGCGGGAGTAAGCTGGATCAGACAGGTGCCGTCCGGTTCGGCTTTGAGTTCGCGGCGGTTGCCCATGAGGTCGATCAGTTCCGGGGGGGCGGAATCGAATTTCACCTTCAGGACGGGCCCGCGTTCAAAGCCGTCTTCGACCTTGTCGATCGCGCACCAGAGGGCGGTGACGACCGAGGAGTCCGTCCGGTTCCGGTAGGTGTAGCCGCGTACCCCGTTCGCGGGACGGATGTCGGCAAGATATGCCGGATCGTCAAGCAGATGACCGAGCGTGTTGACCGCAAGGCACAACGCCTTGGGCGTCAGATACATATCAAAATAGAGACGGCTTTCCCAGATGTTGAAATGCCGGACCTGCGGCCAGTACTTCATGCAGATCAGGAAGGACCGCGCCGCCAGTGACGCCTGCACGAATTCCCGCAGACCCGTATCGTAGGTCGGCCGGTTTCCGCAGTAGGGATCGTTCCACAGACCGGCGTTCCACTCCGGCACATGCACATTGGGTATGTTGAATCCTTCGGTGAGGAGTATCGGCGTTTCCTTTCCGTAGCCGAACTGTTTCATCAGGGCGATGAGCCGGGCAAGTTCGGTGTCAAGATCGTAAAACCCTTTTGTCCCGTCGAGATCCCAGTAGGGATGCACCGCGATGGCGTCCCATTTGATTTTTCCCTGCGACGCTTTCAGGTAGCCGGTCATTTCGCGCAGTCCCCGCAGCTGCGACCATCCGGACGTTCCGCCGCACGGCATGAGTTTGACATTCGGATTGGCCCGTTTTGCGCCGCGGGCGAATGCCGCCTGCGCCTTGAACCATTCGTCGAATTTTCCGGCGCGGAGGATCGGCGAGCCTTCGGACTCGGTCAGAACCGCCCAGTATTTTCTCTGCGGCTGGTTCGAGACGGCCTCATAGGTGATCTCCTCGATTTTCCTTTCCGCTTCCGGCGTGATCGCTGTGAGCTTTTTCAGCTGAGAACCGAGGTATTCGCGTTTCTCCTTCTCCTCCTTGTTCGAGTAGGGGAGGGCGGCGGGCGGGAGCATCAGGAAATCTTCGATTCCGTATTTTTTCTGGATCCGGTACTCTTCCGGAAAGACCCTGGAGGAGATCGGATAGCTGGTGCCGCCGAAACCGGAACGCTGATAGAGTCGTCCGACATCGTCCTGCCGGGAGATGCGGAAGAAATCCGCAATCAGCGTGCTGAAGAGCGTTCGGGTCGCATGCTTTCCCGTCAGGGAACGGATGACCGTGAAGCGGAAGTAGTCGGAATACGGTTTGCAGCCCGGAACCCGGTATTCCGCTTTGAGAATATAGATGCCGTTCGTGGAGCTCCATTTGTCGAAGGGGAGAGCGAACCGTTTTCCCGTTTCGCTCCGGAAGGTGCCTTTGTAGAGGACTTCGCGGTAGAAGTTGGTCAAGGTGAAGAGAACTTCCGCCCGGGTGCCCGGTTTCCCGTAGAGTTCGAAGGAGGCTTTGACCGGGGTGCCGGATTCGATGGTGTTGTCGGGATCGGAGGTGAAGAGTCGGCCTTCCACGGGCGGCGCGACGAACTCCGTGGCTTTTTCCGACTGTTCCAGCTGGATGCCGTCGACCCGGACGTCGGAGCCTCCTCCGGCGTTCAGAACCAGCGCGGTTCCGGCTCCGTCGGCTGTGACGGAATAGGAGAAGCGCTGCCATTCGGGTGTCAGGGAAAAGCGTTTTTTCCAGGCGAAGTCGCGGGGGAATTTTCCTCCGTCGGTGACGCTGAAGAATCCGAGCGTGAGAGTGGCGCCCGGCTTTGCCGATTTCGCATAGAAACTGAGCGTATAGGTTTTCTTTTTCTCCATGGGGAGCGGAAAACTCTGCATGGCGGCGGCTCCGCCCTGCACCGGAGCAATTCGAAGAGAGGATTTTCCGAACCGGCTTTCTGCGGAATCGACGCTGTATCGCGGAGTGGCTGTGGCGCCTTTGTTGTCGGCACCGCCGTTCTGCCAGGTCCAGTAGCGGAGTCCCTGTTCGAAGCTCGGATTCGGCATCAGGTTGCGGACCGGAGAGAGGGGGACATGCATGGCGTCGCGTTTCCAGAAGTCGATCCCGCCGTTCGGGGGCGGCGCGGATTTGTCGTGGACCTTGCCTTTGCCGAAGTCGATGACAATCCGGTTCCGATCCTTCTGCTGAGTCGGGCTCGTGCGGACAAAGAGGCTGAACGATTCTCTGCCGGTGACGTGATTTTGTTTTCCGCTTTCCCGGATCAGCAGCGTATAGACGGGCATCTCCAGAGCGACCGTTTTTGCCGGATTGTCCGGATAGAGTTCCAGACGGCTTCCCTTCTCCCGGATGGTTTCCGGCTTGCAGTCGGGCTGGAGAAGTTCCTTTTTCGTTTTTCCGCGATAAGGGACGTCGTCGATCGTCATTCCGGCATCCTTGTACACGCCCGATCCGAACCAGAAGGAGACTCCGAAATGCCTGCTGCGGAACTCGTGTTCCTTTTCCGGCGGAATGCCGAGATCCCATGAGAGTTCAACCCGGCTTTCCCCGATCGGCTTCAGACGATAGAAGAACGTGGCGCGTTTTCCATCGGGGAGCTGATATTCCTTGAACCATGTGATGGTCTTTTTCGTTTTGTCGATCCGGAGTTCCTTTTTTCCGTCGGGGAGGTCCGGGAAGGGATAACCGTACGTTCCTTTTCCGTCGTAGGAGCCCCAGAACTGGAGGTTCATGATCTCCTCATCGTCGACATAGATCCGCAGGTCGTGATCGCGGTCGGCGCGGAAGGTCCTGTTGACCTCGCGGACACTGACCCGTTTGTTTCCGACGGCAAAGCTCGGCTGGTCATAACTCTTTCCTTTTTGAAGAAAGGTGTTCACAACCAGTTCCGGCATCTGCTTCCGGAGTTTGCTCCCCGCAAAGACGGGAACGAAATCGGGCCCCGCGGCGAAAACCGGAAGCGCTGCGGCAATCAGCAATGCACAGGAAAGTCGTTTCATAAACAGATCCTTTTTATTTAATGACAAATTTGGTGTCCTTGTTCCGATACATCGTTTCCCAGGAAAGGGGTTCCACATGAAAATCCGCGAACAGCACGCTCCATTTCCGGTTGTGGGAATGCGGATAGAGCAGTTCCCGCATTGTTTCCAGATTCGATTTGATGGAGAGATCGGAAGCGCTGACCGGTCCGAAAACCCCGTCATGATTCACTCCTTCGAGCAGATAATAGGCATTGTATTTGACTTCCGAGGCCTTGCGCCCGTGCCAGAGTGTTTTGTCTCCGTTGATGTTGACGATGAAACTGTTTTTCCCGGCAGGATCTTCGCTGTTTCCCATCATGGCGTAGCAGCCGCCCCAGTAGCGGTTGTAGGGGGCATAGCTGCAGGAGGGACAGCGATGAACTTTCAGTCTCATCCGTTCCATGTATTTGCTCAGATAGGCATCCGTATTTTCCACCAGCATGTCCTCCGGCGGAAGCGACTGGTTCAGATAATAGGTGATCCAGTGTTTGAAGGAGTAGCCGGCCCGGTAATATTTGGAGGCGTCGCTCTGAACGGTGGTGAAGGGTATGTAGTAGCTGTCGAAATCCGCCATGTAGTTTCCCGCCGCCACCCCCATCTGCTTGAAGTTTCCGATGCAGGTCGCCTGTCTTGCCTTGTTCCGGGCGGAGTTCAGCGCGGGGAGAAGCATTCCGGCAAGAATCGCAATGATTGCAATCACGACGAGAAGTTCTATCAATGTGAATTTTTTCACTCTTCCCTCTCCTGTTGTTTGATGCAATTGTATGGTTTTGTGGACATTCGTTCCACATAGACGGCCGGAAGTTTGACTTTTGCACTGCACGGGCGGTTGTGTTCGATGGCTTCGATCAGCAGATCCGCGGTTTTTTCGCCGATCTCCTCAAAAGGCGTGGTGAACGTGGAGAGCGGCGGATTGGAAAAATCGGTATAGTCCAGATTCGCATAGCCGATGACGGAGAAATCGTCGGGAATCCGGAATCCCGCCTGGGTGGCGTACTGAATGAAACGGAGAGCGAGCGGGTCGGCTTCGCAGAAGAAGGCGGTCGGACGATCGGGACGGCGGCAGAATTCCGCAACCTTTGCGGCGTCCTCCGGGTTCCACGACCCGTTTCCGGAAAGTCCCAGCCGGATGCTCTCTCCATCTTCCAGTCCGAGTTCCTTCAGGCGCCGGAGGAAGTTCCGCTGTTTGGTTTTGAGTCCGGACGAATGCTCGACATACACCAGTCCGAGTCTTCGATGACCGAGTTCATAGAGCTTGTCCGCCGCGGCCGCGGCTCCGGCGGCGTCGTCGGAACTGACCTCGATGATTGATTCGGAAACTTCCGCGAAAGTGGTCATTGCCGCTTTGACGTTCCACAATTTCAGCAGCCGAAGAAGCTCCCGGGAAAGATCCCTGTTCAGACTGATGATGACTCCGGGAATCATGTTCGAGATGATTTTATCCGCAAGAGGTTCCAGCGCATCTCCATCGTTGTGAATATACATTCGCAGACTGTATCCGTTCCGGTTCAGCGAGTCGTTGATGCCTGCGATGATGCGCATGGTGTAGGAGGTCGAGAGTCTTCCGCTGACATACGCGATCACTCTGGACTTGCCGCTCCGCACCGAGGATGCCAGTTCATTGCGCCGGTATCCCATTTCCTTTGCGGTTTGCAGAACCCTGCGGCAGAGCTCCTCCGAAAGACCGACGCTGGATGCCGTTCCGTTTAAAATAAACGAAACCGTGGATCGCCCGATCCCGCATCGCTCCGCAATGTCCTTCATTGTGACCCGCATTCTGAAAAATCTCCATCTAGATCGTGTTAGTATTCATTATACAACATTTTTCTTTTTTTGTCAAGGGGAGTCGATGGGGAAAAAATGAAAAATTCGAGTTCTTCCCCGATTCGGGATTCTGAGGGGGACGGATGGAAAAAAGGGGAACTTTCGGAAAAACGATACGGGAGCGCGGGGGCTCCCGTATCAGGCATGCGCCTTCCGTTCAGGCGAGAAGGGAGGCGTTTTCGAGGATTTTCAGTCCGGCTGCGCAGGCGGGGCAGTCGCACCATTTTCCGCCGGCGGCTTTGACCTCGTGGGCATGAGCCGCCATGGCAGCGGCCTTTTCCGCGCCGAAGATGTCAGCGGCTCTGGAGGATTCGAAGAATTCGATGACGTGATCAATGGTGGCGATGTCTTCCCGGATCTCCTGAAGCAGTTCGGCACCGGCGGCCTTTTCCTCTCCGGAGCCCATTGCCCTGAGATATTTTTCTCCGGCGGCTTTGAGTTCCTTGCAGCAGGAAGGGGCGGCGATCATGTTTCTGACGGTCTGAGCGAGTTCTGTTCTGTCCATGTTCCATCTCCTTTTGTTATGATGGTTCCAGTTGTCGGGACTGGAGTTGTTCCATTGTGCTTCCGCGCGGCGCAGATTCTCGAGCACGCGTTCCAGATCGTGCTCAAGGCGTTCCGCTTCTTCTCCGGTGAATCCCTGATAGGTCAGGTCGTTCATCCGTCTGGAGACCTCCTGATATTCCCGTTCAAGTGCGCGGGCTTTTCCGGTCAGGACGATCAGTGTTTTCCGGCGGTCGCCGGGCGCCGGCCGCCGCTGAATCAGTTCTTTGTGTTCCATGCGGTCCAGCATTCCGGTCAGGGTGGCGTTGGTCAGTCCGGTTCCGCAGGCAAGAGTCTGGATGGAGACGGCGTCGCGGTTCCAGAGCACATGCAGAATCCGTCCCTGCGGCCCGCTGAACTCGTCAATTCCATACTCCGCCAGCATTCTTTCCAGCAGACGGCCGATGTGCTGTTTGCACAAGGTAATCAGCATTCCGATCCTGCGGTTCATGAGTCGAAGGCCTCCTGCTTTCCGGTTTTTGTTGTTCGGATCCGGAAATTATGGAAAAATATATTATGGTAGCGAAATAATTTCAAGCCTTTTCTGAAAAAAAGTCGTTTTCCCCGGATGGGGAGGAGGGGAATGAGCAGCCGCACCGGCGATCCGGGGAAGAGGGGGGGAAAAGTTGAAATTTAGGGGAGAACGTGTATATTTCCCAATTCCGGGAGCTGCGTGACATTGCAGTCGCGCGGAGAGGGAAAACCGGTTTGAACAGGAGGAAAAGAACATGAAAATACTGGTCGGATTGAGCGGCGGAGTGGATTCCGCAGTAGCGGCCATGCTCCTGAAGCGGGCCGGACATGAGGTTTCCGGAGCCATTATGCGCATCTGGAGCGGGAACCACTCGTTCCGGGGCGGTACCGGCAAAGGGTGTTACAGTGCGGACAAGCAGGAGGATATGGATTGCGCGTCGCAGGTTGCGGAGCGGATCGGAATTCCGTTCCGGATCGTGGATGTCTCCCGGGAATATGAGGAAGTGGTCATTGAGAATTTCCGCAGGGAGTATCAGTCTGCGCGCACGCCGAATCCCTGCATCCGCTGCAACAGCTACATCAAATTCGGCGCGTTTCCGGCGGCGGCGCGGAAACTGGGACTGGAATTCGATTGTTTTGCCACGGGTCATTATGTGCGTCTGCGGAAGGAAAACGGACGTTTTCAGCTTCTTCGCGCATCCGATCCGGCCAAGGACCAGTCCTATTTTCTCTATCGGCTGACGCAGGAGCAGCTGTCTTGTGTGCTGTTTCCGCTGGGCGGATACCGGAAGTCGGAGATCCGCGCGATGGCGGCCGAATTCGGGCTTCCCGTCTCGGACCGTCCGGACAGTCAGGACTTCTATTCCGGCGACTACCGGGATATTCTTCAGCGGGCGGAAGAGCCCGGGAAAATCGTGGATGAAACCGGAAAAGTGGTGGGACATCACAACGGGTTCTGGGGCTATACCATCGGTCAGCGGCGCGGTCTCGGCGTGGCGGCGAAGCATCCGCTCTACGTGACCGGACTGGACCCGGAGAACAACGTGGTTCATGTGGGACCCGTGGAGATGCTGAAAAAAACGAAAATGCGCGTGACCGATCTGAACTGGAGCGGCATTCCCGTTCCGGACGGCCCGCGCGATGTCCGCATCAAGGTGCGATCCATGGGAATGGGCACTGCGGGATCCATCCGCCCGCTGTCGGATGGCAGCGTCGCGGTGGAGTTTTATGAAGAACAGAAATCGCCGACTCCCGGGCAGTCCGCCGTGTTCTACGATGGCGACCTGCTGCTCGGCGGCGGCCTGATCGGGGAGGTCGACTGAAATGATGCTTACGGATCGTGAACTTGCCGCTTATCTGGAACTGACGGATCCGGCGGAACAGCAGGCGCTGTACCGCAAAGCGTATGAGGTGAAGCTCCGCAGGATCGGCGCGAAGGTCAGTCTGCGGGGACTCATTGAGATCAGCAACATCTGCCGGAAGAACTGCTACTACTGCGGCATCCGCAGCGGCAACGCCACCGTCCGACGGTATCGGATTGAGGCGGAGGATATCATTCATTCGGCGCTGTGGGCGCTGGACCATCACTACGGCTCCGTGGTGCTTCAGTCCGGAGAGGTGGTTTCCGAGGAGTTCTCCTCCTTTGTCGAGAGGGTGGTTCGCGAGATCCGCAGCCGGAGCGACGGCCGGCTCGGAATCACGCTCTGCTGCGGTGAACAGACCCCGGAGGTCTATGAGCGCTGGCGCAAAGCGGGAGCTCATCGCTATCTGCTCCGTCTGGAGACCTCCGATCCGGAATTCTATGCGAAGCTGCATCCGGCGGATCACAATTTTGAAGCGCGCAGGCAGTGTCTCCGGGAACTGCGCAGACTGGATTACCAGGTCGGTTCCGGCGTGATGAGCGGACTGCCCGGTCAGACGACGGAACAGCTTGTCCATGATCTGCGTTTCTTTCAGGAGTTCGATCTGGACATGATTGGAATGGGTCCCTACATTCCGCATCCCGACACCCCGCTGGGACGGGGAATCGTCCTGACGCCGGAATACCGGCGCAGACAGCTGGAAATCGGACTGAAAATGATCGCCTGCACGCGTCTTCTGCTGGAGGATGTGAACATCGCCTCCACGACGGCGCTTCAGGCGCTCAGCGAGACCGGCCGCGAACAGGGGCTTCTCGCCGGAGCCAACGTCATCATGCCGAACGTGACCGACACCTCCTACCGCCGCGGCTATCAGCTCTATGCCGACAAGCCCGCGCTGGATGAGAACTCCGAGCAGAGCTCTTCCGCCCTTACGGCCAAAATCCTTTCCGTCGGCGAGCAGATCCTCTGGGACGAATACGGCGATTCCCGTCACTACTTCCAGCGGAAACAGAAGTGATTCGGGGGAACGGAGCCGGTTTTTCTTCTACCGGTCCGGTAGAGATTTATTTTCCAGCCATGGTTTGACAAGGCTTCCCGCGTCTGTTATATTACAAACAACGACCGGAACGGTCGAGTAGGAAAGGGAAGCTGCGAAATGACGAAAATTGCTGACTGCATTACGGATCGGATCGGCGGGACTCCGCTGGTCAGGATCCACCGTCTCAACGACGGCGGGGCGGAGATCCTCGCCAAAGTGGAATATTTCAATCCCGGGGGCAGCGTCAAGGACCGCATCGCGCTGGCGATGATTGAGGACGCCGAACAGCGGGGATTGCTCCGGCCCGGAGGGCTGATTATCGAACCAACGTCCGGCAATACGGGTATCGGTCTTGCGCTGGTTGCCGCGGTCAAGGGGTACCGGCTGATTCTGACCATGCCGGAGACCATGAGCATGGAACGGCGGAAACTTCTCCAGGCCTACGGAGCGGAACTGGTCCTCACCGACGGCGCCGCCGGAATGAAGGGCGCCATCGCCCGAGCCGAGGAGATTCATGCGGAAAATCCGGGATCGTTCATCCCGCAGCAGTTTGAAAATCCCTCGAATCCTGCATGTCATCGTGCGACGACCGCGGAGGAGATCTGGAGCGATACGGATGGCAAGGTCGACGCCTTTGTCGCCGGAGTCGGAACGGGCGGAACCCTCACGGGAATCGGAGAAGTGCTGAAACAGCGGAATCCGGATCTGAAACTGGTGGCGGTCGAGCCGGACACCTCCGCCGTTCTGAGCGGCGGCAAAGCCGGTCCGCATAAAATTCAGGGAATCGGTGCGGGGTTTGTCCCCGGCGTGCTGAAAACCGAACTGATCGACCGGATCATTCCGGTCTCCGCCGAAGATGCCGGACGAACCGCCCGGGAAGCGGCAAAACGGGAAGGTCTGCTGATCGGAATCTCCTCGGGAGCGGCGCTGTTTGCGGCACTCACGCTGAGCCGGGAGCCGCAGTGGAAGGGGAAACGCATCGTTGTTCTTCTGCCGGACAGCGGGGAACGGTATCTTTCCACCTGGCTTTTCCAGTAAGAGCCTCCGGCGGGGCGCGGAGGGGAAGTTCGGATGCGGGGGACGCGTTCCGGAAATCAGAAAAAAACGGATCGGAGCAGAAGGAGATCTTCTGCTCCGATCTTTTTTCCCCGGATTCCCGATCCGGCGGACGCAAACGGAGAAAAACGGAGGGAAGGGAAGGAAATCAGGAGCTTTTCTTCCGTTTGAATTCGCCGTCGATTCCGGTGCGGTGACGGACGATGGCGCCTTTGACCATGTAGATGACATCTTCGTCGATGTTGGTGGCGCAGTCGCCGATTCGTTCGAGATGTTTGGAAACGTTGAGAATATTGAGATACCGCTCCACATTTTCCGGATGCCGGTGCATGAGTTCGAGCAGTTTTGCATGGTTTTCGCGGTTCATTTCATCAATGACGTCATCATAGGCGATGCCTTCGGAGGCGAGATCGGCGTCGAGTTTGATGAGCGCTTCGAGACTTTTGCTCAGGGCGTTTTTGGTGCATTCGGTGAGGGGGCGCAGATCGACGGGGATCTCCTCGGTGGACATGGAATAGTAGGAGAGGGCCCGTTTGGCGATGTTGACGGCGAGGTCGCCGATCCGTTCCAGATCGTTGTTCATTTTCAGGCAGGCGATGACGTAGCGCAGATCGCCGGCGACCGGCTGGTGCAAGGCAAGGATTTTCAGACACTCCTCTTCGACGTCGAGTTCGAAATGGTCGATTTCGATATCGTTTTCAATGACGCGTTCGGCTTTTTTCCGGTCGTTGGACATGACGGAGTCGACGGCGTCGACGACGGCCTCCTCCACCATGCCGCAGAGGATCAGGATGCTCTTTTTGAGCTTGGAGATTTCATTGTCGAGAATGACAGACATTGTCGGGTTCCTTTTCTGAAAGATTCCGGGCGGATCAGCCGAAGCGTCCGGTGATGTAGTCTTCGGTTTTTTTCTGTTTCGGTTTTGTGAAGAGTTCGGAGGTTTTTCCGTATTCCACGATTACGCCTTTGTAGAAGAATCCGGTGTAATCGGAGACGCGGGCCGCCTGCTGCATGTTGTGCGTGACGATCACGATGGTGAACTCCTTTTTGAGTTCTCCGATCAGATCCTCGACCTTGGAGGTTCCGATGGGGTCGATGGCGGAGGTCGGTTCGTCCATGAGCAGGACCTCGGGGCGGATGGCGATGGCGCGTGCGATGCAGAGTCGCTGCTGCTGTCCGCCGGAGAGGGCGGTGCCCGGTTTCCGGAGCTTGTCCTTGACCTCGTCCCAGAGGGCGGCGCCGCGGAGACTTTCCTCGACACGGTCGGCGATTTCGCTGCGCCGGAGCTTGTAGTGGAGCTTGAGTCCGTAGGCGATGTTGTCAAAGACGGACATCGGAAACGGCGTCGGTTTCTGGAAAATCATGCCGACCTTGCGCCGGAGTTCGAGCAGATCCATGGACGGATCCAGAATGTTCTGTCCGTCGATCCGGATCTCCCCTTCCGCGCGCTGGTCCCGGTAGAGCTGGTAGATGCGGTTGTAGATCCGCAGGTGAGTCGACTTGCCGCAGCCGGAGGGCCCGATCACCGCGGTGACGCGGTTCCGGTAGATTTCAATGTTGTTGTCGAAGAGCGCCTGATGGTTCCCGTAGTAGAAATTCAGGTGCCGGACGGAAATTTTCACTTGTTCGTCGATGGGCGAGTCCGTTGTCATGCTTTTTTCTCCCTGAATGCCGTTCTGCAGATGATGTTGAGCGCGAGAACGGCAAATGTGATGATGAGTGCCGCGCCCCATGCGCGCACATGCATGGTTTCAAACGGCGAATTGGTTGCGTATTCCGTCATGGTGACGGTGAGGTTCGCCGTCGGCTGGGTGAAGAATCCGGTGGGCCAGGCGTCGCTGGTGAGCGCCGTGAAGAGCAGGGGCGCCGTTTCCCCGGCGACGCGCGCCACGGCAAGCAGAACACCCGTGATGAGTCCGCTGCGCGCGGAGCGGAAGACCACCGCCAGCGTGATTCTCCAGCGGGGGGCTCCGATCGCCAGTGCCGATTCCCGCAGGGCGTTCGGAACCATGCAGAGCATATCCTCCGTCGTCCGGAGAATGACGGGGAACATGATGATCGCCAGCGCCACCGAACCGGCGAATCCCGAAAAGTTTCCGGTGGTCATGACCAGCAGCGTGTAGACAAAGAGTCCCACGATGATCGACGGCATGCCCATCATGACGTTCGCGGAAAAGCGGATCGCATTGCCGAATCTGGAATCCCGCGAGAATTCCGAAAGACAGATCCCGCCGAGCAGTCCCGCCGGAACCGCCATGATCGTGGCCGCCAGCGTGATGACGGCGGTTCCGAGGATGGCGTTGAGCATTCCGCCGTCCGGGATGCCGTAGGGCTTTGTCGGCTGCGTCAGAAAGGAGAGGGAGAGCGAATGCATTCCGTTGCGGAGAATCGTCCAGAGAATCCAGAGGAGAAACACCGCGGCAATCAGCGTCCCGGCCGCCGAGATTGCAATGACAAACCAGTTTGTCAGTTTGCGGCGGAAGAGTCCGCGTCGTCTGCATTTGAGGGGGGATGGGGAAGAGCTTGTCATAGTCCGCCTCCGGAGTTTTTCCGGATCTTCCGCAGCCAGAGCTGTCCGAAGATCTGGATGGCAAATGTGATGCAGAGCAGAATCAGCCCGAGGGCAAAGAGCGAGCTTTTCGCAAGGCCTTCCGCCTCCGCGAACTTGTTGGCGAGCACGGAGGCGATCGTTGCGCCCGAGTCGTACAGGGAGAGCGAAATGACTTCGCTGTTGCCGATGATGAAGAGAACGGCCATGGTTTCCCCCACGGCCCGTCCGAGTCCGAGGAAGACGGCTCCGAGCAGTCCCTGCATGCCGTAGCGCATGGTGACGTCGCGGGCGACCTCCCAGGTGGTGGCGCCCGTTCCGTAGGCCGATTCCTTGACCACCGCGGGCACCATGCGGAACACGTCGCGCATGATCGCCGACATGAACGGAAGCGACATCAGCGCAAGGACAAGTCCCGCCGTGAGGAATCCGAACCCCGTCATCGGCCCGTCAAAGAGAGGGATCACGGAGAGTCCGAGCGTATCCGAAAGAAACGGCTGCACATGCGTCTGCATGAACGGCACGAAGACGAAGAGTCCCCACATTCCGTAGATGACGCTCGGAATCGCGGCCAGAAGATCCAGCGCGCATCCGAAGACCCGGGAGAGAAGCGGAGGAGCGATTTCCACTAGAAAAAGCGCGGTCAGAAAGGCGGCGGGAACGGCGATCAGCAGAGCAATCGCCGTCGTGACCAGCGTTCCGTAAATGGCGAATGCCGCACCGAATTTCTGCTCCGCCGTGTCCCACTGCGTCGAGCAGAGGAATCCCGGGCCGAATTCCCGGAACGCCGGATAGGAATGCCACGCCAGCTGAAGAAAAAAGGCGATCGTCAGAAGACCCGCGAGGGCGGCCGCGCCAATGGCCAGCCACCGGAAGATCTTGTCGGAAAGGGGGGTCCCGCCGGGACCTCCCTTCGCGGGACCGCTTTGGGGAAAGACGGCCGGTTTGTTCATCGCAATCGCCTCACTTGACTTCTTTCCAGGAGGCCTTGACAAGGGCGACAACTTCCGCAGGCATCGGAACGTAGTGCATGGCGGAGGCGGTCTTTCCGCCTTCCCGGAAGCACCAGTCGAAATACTGGAGCATTCTGCCGGCAAGATCTTTGTTCTTCTGCTCCTTTTTCAGGACGATGTAGGTCACACCGGTGATCGGCCAGGCGCGCGCCCCCTTCTGATTGGTGAGTTCCACCCGGAAGTTCGGAGCGTTTTTCCAGTCGGCGCCGGAGGCGGAGGCGGCAAAACTTGCCACCTCGGGAGCTACGAATTTCCCGTCCGCGTTTTTCAGCTGCACCGTGGACAGGTTCGCCTCTTTCGCATAGGCGTATTCGACATAGCCGATGGATCCGCGGGTTTTCGCCACGTTGTTGGCAATGCCGGGATTGCCTTTTGCGCCGATGGAGCCGCGGAACCATTTGACATCCTTGGCGTTGCCGGGGCCTTTCGCCCATTTTTCAGAGATTTTGCTCAGATAGTTCGTGAAGATCCAGGTGGTGCCGGAACCGTCGGAGCGGCGGACCACTGTGATCCGCAGATTCGGAAGCCGGACTCCGGGATTGCTTCTGGCAATTGCCGGATCGTTCCATTTCCGGATCTCCCCCAGGAAAATCGAGGCAAGAGTGGCTCCGTCCAGTTTCAGCTGTCCTTTCGGGACGCCGGGAAGATTGACCACGGGAACCACGCCTCCGATCAGCATCGGAAACTGAAGAAGCTGATATTTCTTCAGATCCTCTTCCCGGACCGGATCGTCGGACCCGGCAAACTGGATCGTTCCCGATTTCAGCTGCGAGACTCCCGCGCCGGAACCGATCGACTGATAGTTGAACTGATCCTTTCCCGGATTCGTTTTGTTGTACGTGTAGGTCCATGCCGCATAGACCGGCGCGGGGAAACTGGCTCCCGCTCCGTTGATGGTGGCCGCTGTTCCCGCTCCCCCCGCACATAAGATTGCTGCCGTGACCGCCAGTTTTCCGAAAAGGCTTTTCATATATGTTCTCCTGTGTTTGGTTGTTCCGCTTCTGCGGATTTTTTCCGTTTACCAGGTACTATGCCATCGGTTTGTTAAATCTCTGTTAGGCCGGTAATAGAAGTCCGTGAATTCGGATCGGCATCTTTCGAGGGGAAAAAGGCGCCCCGTACCGAAGAGGGGGTCGGTACGGGGCTGCAACAAAGGAGAGAGTGTGACAAACGATTTGTTGCATTGGAGAGTCGCTTGTCACAGTTTTTTTGACACCCCTTTTTCAGAAAGGTTCCCGCTCCTCCAAAAAAAAATCAGTTTTTTTTCTCCCTTCTCCGGAAAAAAAGGTGCCCCGTACCAAGTGGGGTCGGTACGGGGCTGCAACAAAGGAGAGAGCATAACAGACAATGTTTGTCGGAACATCGTCCGTTATTGTGTCTGACAACATAATATAATTAATGTTCCGAAAAATACAATAAAAAAATAAAAAATTTTTTTGTTGTGAATGAAATCACATATTATTTTGAGTCTTCTTCTTTTTTCTGCGGATGGACCGGGAGTCCTGGGAGGGGAGATCATTGAATTTTTTCTTCCGGAAAGGTTCGTTCCGGAAGAGAGGGGGACGGGGATGGGCGCTTGTCCGGGGGGCTCCGCGAAAAGGACGGGGGGCCGGAGGATCAATGCCACGCGGGGGCGCCGCAAACGATCCTTCCGATGATGATTCCGTTCCCGGAACCGAATTGCCGCGGGAGAGGGGGGGCTGTTCCTCCCGGGAACGCGAATTTCCAATGGCGAAAAGGGGGCTGACGCGTCCGGAAAAGGGGCTTACTTTCCGTTTCCGTAGGGATAGGGAAGAAAGAGAATGTTTTCCGTTCCGTCAAGAAGACAGTTGCCGATGGTGTAGATGTATCGGAAGCTGTCGGTTGCCACCGCGCAGGTGAAAAGCGTCGAAGCCACCAGCGTGAGCAGTTCTTCCGTGGTCCATGCGTGAATTCCGGGATGGATGTTCGGAATGCTGTCCCACTGTTTGGCCGGATAATAGAGCGTTCCTCCGCAGAGAACGGCGAACTCCCCGCCGGTCTGCACGACCTCCATGCGCGTATGCCACGCTTCCGCGAGAAGTTTGGCGAGGATGCAGCACATGAAGTCGATGGCGGCTCCGTCTTCCAGAATGGTTCCCAGACAGATGGTATCCGCATTCAGATCATCCTTGGAGAATCCGACGCAGCGGATTTTCTCCCCGAGGAAGGCAAACAGTTTTTCAATCCGGCACCCCTGCAGCACCGAGGAATCCTGCAGAAAATCCTGCCACTGCTGAAGCACTTCCGCGCGCGTGTCGTTGTCAAACCAGAGCAGATGCAGCCGCACGATGCCCTCCAGCAGGGAATATTCGCCTTTCCGGAGGGAGTCCGCCATGGTTTTCCGGTTTCTCCGTTTAATCAGAGCGGACTGCATCTGATGGATGCGGCGGCGCAGTTTTGCATCCGGGGTCTCCTGAAGACTCCGCAGAACACGCTCCAGACGCGGATCGTCGTTCTGGATGAGCTCCGCCATGGCGAGACTTGCCGCCTGTTCGTTGTCATCATCCAGAAGTTTGAGAAGATGTTTGAAGTCGCTGTTCATCGGCTCACTGCTTTTCCGGGAAGTATCCTTTGAGGGCGTCGGAGGCGATTTTCTTGACCTCCTGCGAGAAATCCGCCTTGAGGATCCAGCGGAGGAAATCGGGATTTTCGACGGCGATGGTTTTGAGCTTCTGACCGGCGTTGCGGCCGAATGCCACGACGACTTCGCCCTCTTTCCAGCGGAAGCGGCCGTCGGGATCGACGGCGTCCTGGATCTTCGGGTTGCAGAGGTTGTGGATCACATCCAGATCCTCCGAGAATTCGACGTCTTCCGGCAGCTCCTCCGAGGTCCAGGCCGCATATTTCTTCAGCTCCGCCTCAAAGACCTCGACCGTTGCGAGAGTGTCCGCCTCCGCGGAATGCGCGTCATCCAGATTTTTCCCGCAGAAGGTCTTGTAGGCCGCCTTCAGGGTGCGCGGTTCCATTTTGCAGTAGAGGTAATAGGCGTCGACAATGCGTCTCTGCTTGATCTCGAACTGCAGTCCCGCGCGCTGGAACTCCCGCACCAGAACCGGAACGTCGAATTTGACAATGTTGTATCCTCCGAGGTCGCAGTCCTCCAGATAGAGATAGAGACTCTGGGCGATCCGGCGGAAGGTCGGCGCATCCTTGACGTCCTCGTCATAGATTCCGTGAACCTCCGACGCCTCCAGCGGGATGTGCATCTCCGGATTGATTCTGCGTGTCTTGACCTCTTTTGTCCCGTCGGGAAAGAGTTTCACAACCGAGATCTCCACGATCCGGTCCGTCAGAATATTGGTTCCGGTTGTTTCGAGGTCGAAAAACACCAGCGGTCTCTCTTTGATAACGGAAAGCATGGCAAGACTCCTTCACTCATCATCGGTCTGTATCGGAAACGGGCTTTTCCGGAAAAGCATTGTTTTTGTTTGACTGCAATATTGTTACTATACATCCGGGAAATCCGTTTCGCAACACATCGTTTGAGAAAAAAGAGAGATTTGTTCCGAGGGGAAACGGAAGCGGCGGTCGCCCGACCGCCGCTCCGGAAACCTGCGGTTTCCGTTCAGAGCCGCGTGCAGGAGAGCGGGGGAAGAACGCGCCCGTCCAGAGAAAAGGCGGTGTCCCGGTAATTCACAAGAAGACGGGAACCGTCGGAATAGCTGCTGCAGCTGACGCCTTCTGCGATTTCCTCGTGTTCCTCCATGAATTCGAACTGGAGATCGCGGATTGTCCGGTAGAAGTCATACTCCTCCTTCAGTTTGGCGACGCCGTTCCGGAGTTCCTCGTCGGTTTCGCATCCGAGATCCTCGTTGCCCATCCAGTTCCGTCCCGCGTGCATGAATTTAGCGTAGAAATAGGCGAGGGGGCGGCCGCCGTATTCCAGATTCATAAGACGGATGCGCGGATCGGATTTGATCGCTTCATTGACGCTGTCGCAGAAGGAGTTGTAGAGAAGAATCCCGTGATAGACCAGATGCCAGAACGGAATGAAACGATCGCAGATTTCCGGCCGTCCGGGCGCCCGGTTGAATACGGTGTAGAGGGCGTAGTCGTAGGAGCCGATGCAGAAATCCCAGGCGCCCTCCGATCCGCTGGCGCCGACCGATTCCCGGGCGAGTTCCAGGGTTTTTCCGCGCCATTCGCCGGCGGCTTTGCGGGTCAGCGGGTGGTCCGGATGGTAGCAGGGATCGGGAATGACGATGCTCATGACGTCCAGATAATGGGTGCCGCGGAAGCCGAGGCGTTTCATGTCCTTGAAATCCTGAACGGCGATTTTCTCATGGGCCTCCCTGGGGCAGAGACGGTAGGACTGTCCTCCCCCCCACTGTCCCTCCTTGTGGAGTTCCCCGTTTTTGTCGCGGATCACATACTCCCTGTTCCAGCGTTTGGCAATGGTGTAGGAGTCGAGAACGTTGGTGTGGCCGCAGATGAGATACCCGTAATCCTTCGCTTTCCGGATGAGGCGGAGCAGCGCCTCCTCTCCGCCGAGCAGGGGTTCGACGGGGAAGAGATCGGGAAAGCGTCCGTCGTGTCCGGATTTGTTCCAGCCGACCAGACAGAATTCGGCGTCGCGGATTCCCTGTCTGTGAAATTCATCAAGAATCTGTTCTGCGCGTTCGAATGTGATGGCCACATGGATCGGCGGCTCGTTTTCCTCGGTCTGTTCCAGAACGGGGGGCGGGACCGGTTTCCAGGCAAGGCGGATGCGCACCTCCGGCCCGCGCGCGGCCTCCGCGAGAACCGGATAGCGTTTGGAACGTTCCTTCAGCGGAATGCAGGCTCCGCGTTCCAGCTGATAGGCCCGATAGCGTCTGGCGGCTCCGGAGTAGTTCGCATCCTTTCCCGTCAGTTCGAAAAAGCGGATCACGATGTCTTCATACGCCTTTCCGTCCTCGAGAAGGAAGCGCGGATAGAGATAATACGCATTCTCCCGGACACCGACCACCAGAGCGTATTCCAGCGACATGCCGGCGACGACGGCCAGACACCCCTTTTCTCCATGCCTGACCGCGTAGACCGGCATGGTGTTCCGATCGAATACGGATTCCGTATCCGGACGTTCCCGGAAGGTTGTCAGGGCGGCGTGACCGTTGTTTTCGATGCTGGGAATTACGAAATATCCATCCTCCCCGGCGGAGGCGGTGAAAGGCTCGGAGTGTATTTCGACGAACTGGGCGCCCTGCGGTATTTCCGAAGCGGGAATGCGGAGTTCTCCGGAGGAGGGGATGTCAAGGAGACGTTCCCCGGTTCTTCCGCCGGGAAAGAGAAATCGGACCGTTGTCATGACGGGAAATCCTTTATATTAATGAAGTTGGGATTCAGTCGCAAGGAATGAATCGTTCGAGGAAGACAACTGTCTTCGGTGATACTTATAGACGGAAAAAGAGATTTTGTCAAGTTTGATATAAAAAATATTCCGGGAAATTGAAGAGCCCTCTCTTCTGGAAATTGACGGAGGGGGACTTGAAAATCCGCCATACGGAATTACTGTATTGCCGGACCGGATTTTACAATCAGACAGAAAATGAGGAGATGAATCATGAAAAAAATTCTGCTGCTTTCCGCTGTTCTTGTCTTTGGCGGATTCTCCGCTTCCGCCGCGGACGCCACGCCCGCGAACCTGAAACTCTGCTATGAACTGTTCGATGCGATGCGGATGGAAAAACAGCTTTCCGAAACCTCCACCCAGATGCTGGCGCTTCAGCTGCAGGGCAATCCGATGCTGATGCCGTTCAAGGCGGAGCTGGAGGCGTTTTACAAGGATTGTCTTCAGTTCAACAATCTGAAGGAGGGAATTGCGAAGATTTACCTGGAGCTGTTCACGCCGGACCAGATCCGCGATTTCATCCGCTTCTACCGGACGCCGTCCGGAGCGGCGTTTGCGGAGAAATCCTCTCAGCTTTCGACCAAGGTGGCCGCGTTCAGCCAGCAGATTGTGCTGAAAAACATGCCGTCGCTTCAGAAGGCGATTCAGGAGAAAGCCGCGAAACTTCAGCAGCAGAAAAACAGCGCAAAATAAGAAAGAGGGCATTCCGGAACAACTTCCGGAGGGAGTGTGATTGACAAATCGTCTCTCTCGTGCTAAATTATACGCCAACATTTCTCGGAAAAGAAACAGAAACAAAAGGTAACAATTATGTCCGGACATAGCAAGTGGGCTAATATCAAGCACAAAAAAGGCGCGGCCGACGCAAAGAAGGGCCGTATTTTCTCGAAATTCGCGAAGGAAATCATGGTGGCTGTCAAGACCAGCGGAAAGGATCCGGATGCCAATCCGCGTCTCCGTCTTGCCCTGGCCGGAGCACGGGCCGCCAACATGCCCCGCGAAAATATCGACCGGGCAATCAAAAAAGGCGCCGGGGAACTTGGCGATGTGACCTTTGAAGAGGTGACGTACGAAGGCTACGGCCCCGCGGGAACCGCTTTGATTATCGAATGCCTGACCGACAACCGCAACCGCACGCTCAGCGATGTGCGGCTGGTCCTGGATCGTTCCGGCGGAAATATGGCGAACTCCGGAGCCGTCTCCTGGATGTTCCAGCGCAAGGCTCATTTCGTCGTGGAAGGGGAGAACGCCGACGAGGAAAAACTGATGGATGTCGTCCTTGACGCGGGCGCGGAAGATATTGAAGTCGATGAGGATACCGCGGAAATCTGGGGAGCGCCGGAAGCGTTCGAGCCGATCTCCAAGGCGCTGGAAGCCGCCGGAATTGCCACCACGGAGGCCGGAGTGACCAGAAAGCCGGACAATCTGGTGGGAATCAACGATCTTTCCGTCGCCCAGCAGGTGCTGCGCCTGATCGACAAGCTGGAGGATCTCGATGACGTTCAGTCGGTTCACTCAAATGCCGACATCGCAAGCGAGGTGCTCGATCAGATCTCCGAACAGGAAGACTGAGTGACCGAAAGTGCCTGGGGAATTTCCGTTTACCGTACTGGGAGTTGATACGGCGATCCGGAAAACCGGATATGCCGTTCTCCAGGTGACCGCTCCGGGGAGATATCGGGTCGTGGACTGCGGACTGATCCGCAATGGAAAGGATCTGCCGCACAGCGAGTGTCTGCGCCGCCTCTCCGGGGGAATCCGGGAAATCGTACAGACCTTTCATCCGGATTCCGCATCCATTGAAGTAGCATTTGTACATAAAAATATCAGGACGGCCATGATCCTGAGTCTGGCGAGAGGAGCCGTGATTGCTTCGCTTGCCGAACATGCCGTTCCGGTTTACGAGTATTCGCCGAAGACGGCGAAGCGGGCCGCGGTGGGACGCGGGGACGCATCCAAGGAACAGGTTGCCGCAATGATGGCGGCGATCTGCGGCATCGACATCTCCGGAGTCCCGGACGATGCGACCGATGCCCTTGCCCTGGCTCTGTGTCATGCCAATGTTTCGACCAGAAAGGAACTGCTGTCTCTGACAGGTGTTCGGGTCTAGTCCCAGCGGAACGCGGTGAAACAGGAGGAGAGTTGCGTTGATATGAAGCTGACAAAATATGGAAAACGGGAGTGGGGGATTGCAACGGCGGTGGCCGTGGTGCTGCTGGCCGGAACGATTGCCTGTGGAATTTTCCTGTCGCACAGTGCGGGTCTTTATCTTTCGATTCTGGTGATTGCCCTCTGGGTTGCGTTTGTCGGTTTTTTCCGGGATCCCAGCCGGGCGATTACTCTTCAGGATGATCTGCTGCTCTCTCCCGCCGACGGCGTCGTCAAGGATATTGAGCTGATCCGGGCGTCCGATTATCCGCAGCTGGCCGAGGTTTTCGAGGGGCGCGACATGCTGCGGGTCGGCATTTTTCTTTCGGTTTTCAATGTGCATCTGAACCGGGCTCCGGCCGATCTGGTCGTGAAGTTCCGGGAGTATAAGGAGGGGTGCTATTACGATGCCCGCGACAGCAGGGCGGTCAAGGAGAACGAGTCTCTGATTATCGCCGGGACAGCAACGGTGGGCGGCCGGGAATATCCGATTGCCGTCAAACAGATTTCCGGTGCGATTGCCCGCCGCATTGTCTGCGAGGCGCAGCCGGGAATGACGCTCAAGCGCGGCGAGCGGTACGGAATGATTAAATTCGGTTCCAGAACGGAACTTTACATTCCCGCAAAAAGTGATCTGGAGATCATGGTCCGCCTCGGGGACAAGGTGCAGGGCGGTCTGACCGTCATGGCCCGCCTGAACAGAGACAACAAAGCGTAATTTTTTTACCGGAAGGCGGTTCGGCAAATGAAAAAGAATGTCAGGGCCTTTCTTGAGCGGAACCGATGGCTCAAGGCGGTTCCCAATTCGTTGACGATCTGCAATTCGCTCTGCGGATTTGCCGCGATCATCAACACGCTGCGCGTGTATGAGGTGATGCACACGTCGGACGGTTCCATCGACTCCGCGGAAATTCTTGCCGTGAGCGCCATGATGATCCTCTTTGCAATGGTTTTCGATGCGTTCGACGGGTTCGCCGCGCGGATTCTGAACGCCGCCAGCATGCACGGCATTCAGATGGACTCCCTGGCGGATATGGTGACATTCGGGGTGGCGCCTGCCACCTTGATCGTGGTGATAACGCACAGTCTGCCGAATTTCAATGAAAGCAATTTTCTGATTGTCTGGGCGCTTGCGGCGATCTATCTCGGGTGCGCGGCGCTGCGGCTTGCAACCTATAACGTGCATGCGATGATCGAAAAGAAAGGCAGCGACAAATTTTCCGGTCTGCCTTCCCCCGGCGCCGCGGCGGCGATCTGCACGACGGTCATCTATTACAATTCCCTGGGAATGGAGATCAAGCATCTTGCGGTGACCCTTCCCGTCTACTGCGCGATTCTCGGACTTCTGATGGTCAGCCGGATTCCGTACACGCATTTTGCAAAATGGCTGCTGTCGCTGAAACGCAACCGGAAACGGATGCTGATTGTTGTGGCGGTGCTGATCTGTGCGTGCTTCCAGCTGGAGCTGACGGCGTTTGCCGTGGTCAACGCCTACATTCTGATCGGCATTCTGGCGGCGCTGTTTCGGAAGCTGGGATTCCTTTCCGGCGCGGGAGCAAAGGAGGCGTGATGAAGATTCTGATTACCGGAGGGGCCGGGTTCATCGGCGGACATCTGACGGAGAATCTCCTGAAGGATGGGCACGAGGTGTATTCCATTGATGATTTTTCCACCGGCTCCCGTTCAAACATCGAAGCGGTGAAGGACGATCCGCGCTTCCATTTCGAGGAAGGCAACATGATGGATTCCCCCGTTCTGGAATCCATGGTGAAGGAGTCGGATGTGATTTTCCATCTTGCCGCGGTGGTGGGGGTGGAACTGGTGGTGCGCGATCCCATCGGGACGATCATGACGAATGTGAACGGTTCGGAGCGGATTCTTGCGCTGGCCTCCGCCTGGAAGAAGAAAATCATTCTGGCCTCGACCAGCGAGGTGTACGGGAAATCGACAAAACTGCCCTTTTCGGAAAAGGATGATCTGATTATCGGGCCATCGACCCACTCGCGCTGGTCCTACGCGTGCAGCAAGCTGCTGGATGAGTTTCTGCTGATGGCGTATCACCGGAACCGGGGTCTCCGGGGGACGGTGGTGCGTTTTTTCAACACGGTCGGGCCGCGTCAGACCGGACAGTTCGGCATGGTGCTGCCCCGGTTTGCGGCCGCGGCGCTGCGGAACGAACCGCTGAAGGTCTACGGAACGGGAAAGCAGACCCGCTGTTTCTGTCATGTGTTCGATACGGTCCGCGCCCTGCGTCTGCTGATGGAACGCGAGGATATTTCCGGACGCATTTTCAATATCGGCGGAACCCGGAGCATCACCATGGAGAATCTTGCGGAGCTGACGATCCGGCTTCTGCATTCGAAGTCGACCATGGAGCGCGTTCCGTACGACAAGGCCTACGAGAGCGGATTTGAAGACATGCTCCATCGCGCCCCGGACTGCACCGCGATCGGCGACCTGACCGGATGGAAAGCCGAAATCCCTCTGGAACAGATCATTCTGGATGTTGCCGAAAGTCAGAAAAAACTCTGAATCAAGGTTGAAAAACAACGAAATTGTGCTATATTCCCTTTTCTATGCAATGCCGCAAGAATGCGCGGAACAGGGAAAAGAACTCAATCTTTATACAGGAGATAAAAAATGGGCGTTCCAAAAAGAAAAATGTCGAAAATGAAAAGACGTCATCGTCAGGCGGCCAATGCCTACGAGGGAGTCCAGGCGAATTTCTGTGCGAACTGCGGTCAGCCCGCGGCTTCCCACACGGTCTGTAAACACTGCGGAACCTACAAGGGCAGACAGATCCTTACTGTGGAACAGTAATTTTCAGCCGGACTGGGGAGGCGGACTGTCATGAAAATCGCGGTGGATGCAATGGGGGGGGATTATGCCCCCGGTGTTGTAATCGAAGGAGTCCAGCAGGCGCTTCAGGAGCTGCCGGGCGTCAAACTGGTGCTTGTCGGGCATCAGGAGAAGCTCGCATACTATCTGGAAAAAGCGGGTCTGAAGGACTCTCCGCAGATTGAACTGGTTCATGCGGAACAGGTTGTGGAGATGAGCGATCCCTCGACCGCCGCCCTCCGCTCCAAGAAGAAATCTTCCATCACCGTCTGTGCCGACCTGGTGAAAGCCGGGAAGGCCGATGCGATTGTTTCCGCCGGTCATACGGGAGCCGCGGTGGCGGCGACCAAGGTCCGGCTCCGGACGCTCGAAGGTGTCGACCGGCCCGCTCTGGCAACTCTGATGCCGGCGGTGGGCGGAAAAACCATTCTGATCGACGTCGGAGCCAACACCGACTGCGAACCGATCAATCTGGTTCAGTTCGCGATCATGGCGGAGGTCTACGCGGAAATCACGTTCCACATGGAGCATCCGAGAATCGGACTCCTGTCCGTCGGCGGCGAGGATGTGAAGGGCAATGAACTGACGAAGGAAGTTTTCAAACGCCTTTCCACCATGCCGATCAATTTTGTCGGAAACGTGGAGGGTCATGATATTTTCAACAAGGCGGTCTGCGATGTGATCGTCTGCGACGGGTTTACCGGCAATTCGCTCCTGAAGGCTTCCGAAGGACTTGCACGCGCCACCTTCCACTGGATGAAGGAGGCGTTTACAAGAAATCCTCTCCGTCATGCGGGCGCTCTGCTGGCCAAGGATGCGTTCAAGGAGCTGAAGGCCATTTCCGATTCGGAAGAATTCGGCGGAGCTCCCCTTCTGGGAATCCGGGGGGTGTGCATCATCGGTCATGGAGCATCCTCCCCGAAGGCGGTGAAGAATGCCATCCGGCTCTCGGACAGCTATCTGAAACTCGGTCTGACCGACCGGATTGTGAAACGGATCAAAGAATGCGGAGCGGCAGTGAACCATCCGGTTTGCTGATTCGGATCCGATGTGAACTTGCGAATTTTTAAGAGGAGTCATCTGCTTTATGGGAATTAGGATAAAAGGCACGGGAATGTTCGTCCCGGAAAAAACATTGACGAACGCCGATCTTGAAAAGATGGTCGAGACTTCCGATGAATGGATCACGACCCGGACCGGAATCAAAGTGCGCCATATCGCCGACAAGCAGACCGCCACGTCCGATCTCGCCGCCGTTGCCGCCCGGAAGGCTCTGGAAATGGCCGGAGTGGAGCCCTCCGAGCTGGATCTCATCACCGTCGCCACTGTGACTCCCGACAAACTTTTCCCCAATACCGCCGCGCTGGTTCAGCGCAAACTCGGCGCATGCACCTGCCCGTGTTTTGATCTCGAAGCCGCCTGCTCCGGTTTGATCTATTCCATCGAAGTGGCGCATTCCCTGATGGCGGCAAACAAAAAGTATAAAAAAGCGCTTGTGATCGGCGCGGAAAAACTCTCCTCCATCGTCGACTGGACCGACCGCAGCACCTGCGTTCTCTTCGGTGACGGCGCCGCCGCGCTGGTCCTCGAGAGCGGCGATGAGATCGAGGGCGATTTCTATGTCGCCGGAAAACTCGCCGCGGACGGCAACTACGGCGATATTCTCCATCTCCCCGCCGGCGGAAGCGCCATGCCCGCCAGCCACGAATCCGTGGATGGAAAGTTCCACTTCATTAAAATGGGCGGACAGGAGACCTTCAAACTGGCGGTTACGGCCATGACCGGCGCCTGCAAAGAGGTCCTGGCGGATTCCGGAATTGCTCCGGAGCAGATCGCCTGGGTGATTCCGCATCAGGCAAACCGCAGAATCATTTCCGCCGTCGCAGCCCGTCTCACCATCCCGGATGAGAGAGTCTATGCGAACATCGACCGCTATGGAAACACCTCCTCGGCCTCGATCGGCATCTGTCTCGACGAGATGAACCGCGCCGGAAAACTCAAGCGCGGCGACTACATTCTCCTGACCGCGTTCGGCGGCGGCCTCACCTGGGGCGCCCAGCTGATCCGCTGGTAACAGAATTTTCCATTCCAATGGGATATCGAAAAGCCGGAATCAACTTTGTCCTGCGGGGCAGGGGGGATTCCGGTTCCGTTTTTCTGATTCACGGATTGTTCATGACTTCGCATGTCTTGCTTCCGATCGCCCGCCATCTCCGGAGAAACGGATTCGACTGCTTCGGCTACGATTATCCCACGCGCATCCATTCGGTGGCGGAGCATGGAAGAGTGCTGGCGGAGAACCTTCAAACCTTTGAACGGGAACGCTTTCATGTGGTGACTCACAGCATGGGGGCGTTGCTTCTGCGCTCCGCCGTTGCTCATTCTCCGCGTCTGGCGGAACGGATCGGACGGGTCGTGATGATTGCACCGCCGAACAAGGGGTCCGATGTCGCCTCCTTCTGGTACGACAGAATCTGGCCGCGCAGACTGATCGTTCCGCTGGAGGATCTGCGTTCGGAAGCGGACTCCCGGATTCATGCGCTTCCGGCGCCGGATCTCGAAATCGGGGTGCTGGCGGCCGAACATGACGGCGCCGTCCGTTATCCCTACACGTTCCTGCCGACCGAAAAGGACCGTCTGGTTCTTCCCTCCTCCCACACACTGATTCTTCTGCGCCGGGATGCCGCGCGGGCCGTGGAGCGCTTTCTGCGGACCGGAACCTTCCGCGGAGACTCCCGCGCTTCCGGAGCTCCTGTCACAACGCCGTCATGACAAGGCCCGCGACAATCAGAGCAACTCCGGCAAGTTTCGGTTTCGCCGGGGATTCCTTCAGCAGAACAATTCCGGCAAACACCCCGAGCGGAAGACTCATCTGCCGGAATGCCTGAATGTAGCTCACATTGGAAACGTGCCGCATTGCAAGAAGAATCAGCGCATACGCCGTGGAACTGCAGAGCCCCGTGAGAACCGGATACGGCGACCGCAGAAACAGCCGTTTGAATTCCCTGTGTTCCATCGGAACCGCCAGCACATAGCCTCCCAGCACAAGGGCAATGCCGGATTCAATGAAAAACAGGTAGATCAGCGATTTCCGGAGCGCGCTCTCCCCGGGCAGCGTCTGAAGAATTGCGCTTGCCTGACTGTCCAGAATCGTGTAGCCGGTCGTGCCGGCTGCAATCATCAGGAGAAAGAAAAACGCTTTTCCCGTGTACGTCCTCCAGTGGAAGTCGCGCATGGTTCGCAGAGGAAGGAGAAGACACCCGCATGACATGATCCCCATCCCCGCAATCGCGATCCCCGACGGCCGGTTTCCCAGCCCCAGAAGAATCGTCACGGCCGCGATCATCAGCACCGGAAGCGCACGGCCCAGCGGATAGGCCAGCGAGATGTCGGCAACCCGGTACGCATACGCAAGTCCGAGGCAGTATACGGCTTCGCAGGCAATGCTGCACGCAAGAAGAACCCAGAAACGGACCGGCAGAGAGGAAAAGGAAAGTTCCGTCGAAAGGAAAAATCCGAGCCAGAGCAGCGCCGCCGTCGTGGAGGAGAGAAGATAAAACGCTCCCGACGGATTCGTCTTCTTGCTCAGAAAGTTCCAGATCGCATGCAGAAAGGCCGAAAGAAAGACCAGTAGAAACGCCGTCAGAGTCATGACCGTGCAAACGCCTTTTCCCGAAACGCCGCAACCCGGCACCCCAGATCCGTCAGCGCCCGTGCCGCCTCCTCCCTTCCGGCGAGCGTTTCCAGCATCAGCGATCCTTCCACGGCGCAGAGCTCCCCGTGCTTCGGAAAATACTCCTGCAGAAGAAACGAAAGATATTTCACCAGCCGGAACTCCCCGTAGACATGCGGAACTTGTCCGTTGATCCGCTCCACGGCCGCACACCGTCCGCCGCGGATGGCGGCCAGCAGATCCTCCAGGGCATCCGACTCGGAAAGCACAAGAGTGAAGTACCAGTCCGCCAGTTTCTCGCGGTCGGTTCCATGCGAATCGCTCAACCCCACAACCGGCATGGTCCGTCCCTTGGCCCGTTCGTCTCCATAGCGGGCAATCTGGCAGGTGTTCGACCGCCACTGCGATTCGTAGAAGCCGCCCAGAAGTTCAAAGGCGTCGAATCCGCCGCGGCGGAAGATGGCGTCGGTCAGCGCTTCGCAGATCTCATATTTTCTCGTCTGCCAGTAGGGGTGGCAGAAGACCGACAGTCCTCCCGCCTTCCGGATCTCCCGGAACACCCATTCACTGGCGGCTACGGGGAAGGGGTCCAGTCCCTGCGGAAGCTCCTCCGGAGGAATGGAGCGCAGAATCTCCTCCGTTTCCCGGCGGTAGCGCTCCTCGTCGGAGGCGGCCTTCTCATTGATGCTGTATCCGCCCCCGAAATGAATGATATGTACCGGATTGCCCGGAGAGTGCACCTCTTCGCCGGGAAACAGACGAAAACCGCTGTTCCACCTCTTCCAGCAGTCAATTGCCCGCAGAGAGGGCCGGTAGCGGTGATGATCCGTGATCGCCAGAAAATCAAACCCCATCTGACGGTAGCGCGCGGCAACGTATTCCGGGCTTTCGGCTCCGTCCGAGCAGACGGAATGCACATGAAAATCCCCTTTGAACGGACGTAGATGGTAAAGATCCGGCCGGACCGAATAAATCTGGATGCGGACCCCTTTCTTATCCTTCTCCACCCACGATTCGCGGAAAGCCGGAAGATCAAAGAGATCCAGAAGAATGCAGTGCTCCTGCTCGCCCGCGAAGTACGCCCGGACAAGCAGCGACTCCCCCTCCCGGCGGACGGTGATTTTCACGCGCTCCCCGTTGTTCTCCTGAGTCGACGTTCCGTCCGGAAAGTATCCTCCCACGGGGAACAGACGAACCTGAATCCGATCTTCCGGCGGCAGCGCGGCATGGGAATACAGCGGGGTGATGCGAATCGTCGACTCCTGATCCGCCGGGACAACCAGAGGGGTCACTTCCAAATAATTCCGGAACTCTTTCATAAAAGACATCCTTTTCCTTGTTTTGCGAAAAATGTCGCTTTTTTTTTCATGCGCTGATGTTAAATTATCGCATGGAGACTCGTTTTCAAGCCTTGAAAGGAAAATAAATGATGTCGCTTTTTTACGACATTGCAGGAGGAAACATGACCATCATCGAACAGTTGAATCAGCTCGGGCTGAACGGCCGACAGGCCCGGGTGTATCTGGCGCTGCTTCAGCTCGGATCTGCCACGGCGATTGAAATTGCGAAATACACCAAGTACAAGCATCCCACCGTATACGATGTTCTGGATCTTCTGAAGGAGAAACGCCTGATAACCGAAACGCTCTCCGGAAAACGGAAAATTTTTTCCGCCGAGGATCCCGAGATGTTTTCCCGCATTCAGGAGGAACGTCAGCGGACGCTGGATTCCCTTCTTCCCAGTCTGAGGGACCTCTATCTGGGCGGCACCCACCGGACGCGCGTCCACTACTATGACGGCTTCGAGGGGGCCGCCGTGGTGCGGAATGAACTTTTGAACGTGAAATCCAGAAAATATTACTATTTCGGTTCGGTCCGGGAGATGTTCAAACTTTCGTCGCAGGAGCAGGAGGAGGCGTATGTCCGGGAGCGTCTCCGGCGCGGCATCTGGTCCTATTCGATCCGCGACCGTTCCCAGGAGGTCGATCTGGATTACATGAAACCCGGCGCGGAACATCTCCGCTGCGTCCGCTATCTTCCGAAAAGCATCGACGGCAACCTCTCCGGTCTCTATCTTTACGATGACCGCATCGCTATCAGTTCCGCTCTCAAGGAGAATTACGCCATCATCATTGAGAGCCGGGAGCTCTATCAGCTCCTCCTGACACTGTGGCAGTACATCTGGGAGATCGCGGAGGAGCCCTGAGAACGCGCGTCAGCGCGTCATCCCCTTCCGGATGTGCGCCCGCAGCAGTTCCGACGCCTTTTCCGCATCCTGTTTCAGCACCGCGTCCAGAATCTCCAAGCGTTCCGAAATCAGCTCCTCCAGCGGCGTGCGGGCCCGGTTCCGGTAGTTGCGATAGGGCGCGCTTTTCATGCGGAACTGCTGTATCAGGGCGGCGAGATACCGGTTCCCGCAATGATCCGAGAAGAGCGCGTGCATCTCCCCGTCCGCCTCAAGAGCGATCCGCCGGGAGTCTTTCCGGCGGGCCGCGGAACGCAGCTTCTCCTTCAGGGCCTCCACCTTGTCCGAAGGAATCGCAGAAAGGGCCTTTCTCAAGGCCAGCTCTTCCAGATCGCAGCGGCATTCGAAGAGCTCCCGGAGCGCGTCGTCATCCGGCAGGGCGACGCGGAACCCCTTGCGCGGCAGCTGTTCGATCACTCCTTCCGCGGCAAGATGTTTCAGCGCTTCCCGCACGGGCGTCCGGCTGATCCCGAACTCCATGGCCAGCTTCTCCTCCTGGAGCGTGGTTCCCGCCGGATATTCCCTGGAGATGATTTTCCCGACCAGCTCGTCATACGCCTGTTCGGAAAGAGTTCTTTTTTT
>CALXRL010000008.1 GCA_944390735.1 uncultured Victivallales bacterium
AGAAATCAAGACGAGTTTCGGAGTGTGTTTTCACAAGTTCTCTTTCTCCAAGTGGTTATGACTTTTCCAATCCATGTGTCCCGGACACGAGGCAAACGGAGAATTTGCCGGAGAATCAGGGAATCTGCATCGGAAATGGTGGTGAACGGAGAATCTCCGTTTTTCTCTGATTTTGCAAGTCGTTGAAAATCAACGCACAAATCTGGGAAATAAAAAAGCCGAACGGTGTGTCCGTCCGGCAAAGAAGTAAAAAAATGGTGGCAAGGACCGGTTTCGAACCGGTGACACACGGATTTTCAGTCCGTTGCTCTACCAACTGAGCTACCCCGCCACTTAAAATGGTGCACCCGGTAGGAATCGAACCTGCAACCTTCTGGTCCGTAGCCAGACGCTCTATCCAATTGAGCTACGGGTGCCCGTCAATCAGACTCTCTCGTCTGTCGACTCAGCTAATATATCATAAGGGGGAAAAAAAGCAAATCAAAATCTCAAGTTTTATAAAAAAAACTTATTCCATCCAGTCCCCATCGATCCACATCACCCCTGTTTCTCCTGCTTCTCCTGATTGTATTTTCGCGCAAGAGCCACAATTTCAAGCAGTTTCTCTTTTTGTACCTCTTCCGGAAGATCCCCGAAAGTATCCAGCAGAATCCGCTGATCCGTACTCAATTCCAGATATTTCGAACCCAGTGTCACCGGCTTCTGCGGCTTTTTCCCCAGATAAGGCTTGATCAGCGGGTACATCTTGTTCCATGTCTCGTCTTTAATGGATTGCGTTTCCTTGCGGAGATATTTCGTAACCGTGTCCGCACTCACATTGGCAAGCCGGGCAAACTCGGAAACCGATTCATAGCCTTCCGTTATACATCTGTGAAGCGCTTTGACAATATCATCAGTCAGTTTCATTCTGGTATTCCTCCCTGTGAAAACCTGCTATTTAAATTATCATTTCCCATTCACTTATCAAGCGGAAATAAAAAAATTAATCCCTTCCTTCCCCCTGATGATCTCTCATGGACAAGAGGTCCCCCTGATTCAGTTCCGTCTCTGTCTGCTTCTCAGGCGTTCCCGGGTATCCGCAAACAGCTCCAGAGAAAGCCCCGCTCCGATCCAATCCAGAACCATGATCGCCACCGGAAACAGAAGTGCGGAAAGAATCGCCGCAATCACCGCGTCCGCCCCCGCATCCAGAATCGATTCCCAACGGAATCCTCCCTGGATGACCGCCGGCGGAAACTGCGCAAGAAAGGGAAGGATCGCACCGGGAACAATCAGAAGCGACAGGGAATCCGCTTCCGTCTGGTGCAGCCATATGATCGCAAACGCAACAATCAGAAGGAGAAAAAACGCCGTCCAGGGATTCGTCGCTCCCAGACAGAAATCCAGCACGCATCCGCCGAAAAAGGCCACCGCTGTTCCGCTGGCGCTCCCGAACACATATGCCGCATAAAACACCACCGGCGCCAGAAGCATGATCCTGACTCCGAAGGACTCCGCAAGAACTTCTCCGAAAACCGCCGCAAATGTGAACAGAAACAGATAGCAGAAGCGTGTCATTGCGGAACTTTCCTTATGTAGACCGCAAGAAATTGGACGGAATCCATCTCAAGAAACGGTTTGACTTCCACCTCGGCAAACATCTGGTCGCGAATCGTCGCCACGTGACCGGCGGCGTTGCGGACGACGCTCCCGATCAGAATTCCATGCGGCGTGTGTGACGAAATCCCCGAGGTCGCCACCGTTTCCCCCTCCGCATAGGTCCCGTCCGCCGGAAGATACTGGATGATCGGACGACGGGAATAAACGCCGAATTCCAGCCCTCCGCAGAGACGCGAAGTCGTCAGCATCACACTCAGATGACACTCGTCCGAATAGAGCGTGATGACCGTGGCCGTGTGTTTCGACACCTCCTTGATCCGTCCCGCGACAACCGGACGCCCCGTCCGGTCCGGCGCCACAACAAGATCCCCCGGCGCAATCCCGTCCTCCTCTCCCCGGTTGATGACAAAACGTTCCCGCCATGTCGCCACCGATCGAGTCAGAACCTCCGCAAACACCGGCTCATAACCGGTCCTGCCGGGCAGGGAGAGCAGCGCGCGGAGTCTTCCATTCTCCTCCGCCACTTCGTTCAGCAGAGCATTTTCCGTCGCCAGACGCGCCCTCTCGCGTGTCGCCGCCGCAAGCTGACGGGCCAGCTCCCGCTTGGAATGAAACATCAGACCCGCCGCCTCCACACGGTCCTCCGCCTTGACCGCACAACTGAAAAACGGACTCATGAAATCCCGGGAAAAACCGGCAAAAATTCGCCGGAACGAACGATAGCCCGCAAGAACCACAACCGCGGAGATCACGACAACGCCGATCACATAGGCCCCATGCAGATTCTTGGCAAACTTTTTTCTTTTTTCCTTCAGCGGATCATCCTGCATCATTTCATTCCTGTTCGTTGGAGATAGAGGTCGAGAATTTCCTGAGCCCGGTCGGTAATCTTCTCGGATCCGGCTCTCTCCGAAAAACTCAGGGAGTAGCGCGCTCCCACCGGAATCACACGGGTTTCCGCCTCTTTAAGAATATTCTCCGTCAAACTCTGGATTTCAAGCGCTCGGAGAAATCTTTTTTCCGCGGCGGCGATGTTTTCCGCACTTCGTGCTCCGGCTCCCTCGGAGCGCAGGCGCGTTATTTCCTGAATGAGGCTTGAGAACGCCTCCGTCACCAGCGGCGGCGAATTGTAAAGCAGTTCCGTCAGGCGCACCAGCGTCTCCGCGAGCTGAAGCTGAAGATCCATTTCCGGAATGCCGCGAAGCGATTTTGCCAGTTCCGTGATCGGAACCGTTCCTGTTCCCCCCTTTCCATCCTTGACGCTGATTCCGACCGCCTGGCGATAGGAGGTCTCCAGATACGCCACCGACATCGGCAGAAAACGGCTGAGCAGCATTCGTTCCGCTTCCCGCCGGAACCATTTGTCCAGATCGAACGCTCCATCCGTCAGGACAAAGCGCCCGAATTTCTTTTTCCCATAGGCGGTCAGGTGCGTCAGGAAGAGCTCCCGGAAAAGCGTGTACTGATGATTGATGTCCGGATTGGCATAAATGGCGGCCAGATAGCGTTCAAACAACCCCTGCTTTCCCGCGCCGGAACGGAGACACTGTTCAAACAGAATCTGGGCCCACTCCTCGTAGACGGCGCGTGAGAAGCCGTCGGCCGCATCCGGAACCGTTTCCAGAATATCCCGCAGTTCGGGAAAGACTCCGTGGGAGGCAAGCGCATAGGCGGCCGGGAAGCGTCCGAATTTCAAATTCTGAAGTCTCCAGGAATCCGACGCTGTTCTGCGCGCGACTCCTGCGAAAAGCCAGGAGCGCGGCATCCGTTCCTGACGGTTCAGCGGCAGTCCCAGCCGGGCAAGAAGCGTCCAGCGGGCCATCTGTTCAAGACGGACGGGATCTTCGGCCCAGGATGAAAAACGCTCCGGAAGGAAAATCTGGATCTTATTGCCCCGGTCCGGTTCCGCGCGGAAACTGCCTTTTCCGTCGGGCGGCGGAATCTGGAAGGTGCATAGCTGTTCGCCCGGCAGACCTCCGGTCACCCGCGGCAGCACGAGGCGGGCAATGCTCCGGAAGCGCAGCGCAAGGGTCTGGGAGTAGTAGGAGTCTCCCGGAATGGCGGCGTCCGCGTCCAGGAACTTGAATTCATAAGACCTCTGTCTTCCGTCCGCGCAGAAGGCGGCCAGAAGAATCAGAATCAGCAGTTTCAGTTTCATACTCCGTCTCATCCGATCTCTTGAATGGTAAATGTACACGTTCCGGACGGGATTTGCAACTGGGGAACCGGCGGGAGAAACAGAATTTTCTGAAAAGTTCCGGTACAATAAAACGCGGTGTGATACCGCATCCTTTGCAATGGGGTATCACACCGCTTCTTAAAAACTGCCGCCATCCGAAACCCGGCATACGCCCGTTTCTCCTTCGGTGCGGCGTTTCCCGCGATGCAAGACCTGTTGTCGATTGGGTACGTATGGCTTCCAATGACTCCTGCACCGCATTTTCCCGACTGAGCTTCAGTTTTCCAACCGGATGTTCCTCGTATCATCTTCCGATCCGCGAATCCGCGGAATCCGGCGATTCCCGCCGTTGAGTTTGAGTTTCCGGCTGAGCGGATCACCTACTCCCGCATCAGTCTTCCTGTGAGACAGAACTGTCAAAGGCGGTTTCCACTCCTTTTTTGACTGGTTTTTATTCTCAAAAGACTCTTTGCTTCCTTCTGTCTCCACTATTGATTATAGCACAGAATGTCAAAATGTCAACCCCTGAAAATTAAGAAAAATGAATTTTTAAGAAAAATTCAGATTTTGAGGCGGATTTTCCCGTCGGACTTCGTTTTTTTTCCGCAGGGCGCGCGGAGAGGAAAATGAGGGAGAAAATATAAAAAAAGAGCCATTTCCGTGCTTTCCCGTTCCGCCCGATCCCCTTTTTTCGGAAAAACGCTTGCATTTTCAAAAAGACAAGATATACTTTCAGTAACAGTTCCTAAAAACAGTAAAAGTCGGAGAAATGCAGAGAAATGAAACTGAGCAACACCAACCAGCGCAGAGTGATTATGGAGGAGCTGAGAAAACTCAAGTCGCACCCCACCGCCGAAGAGCTGTACTGCAAGGTGAGGGAACGGATTCCGCTGATCAGTCTGGCAACCGTTTACCGGAATCTGGATGTTCTTTCCGAGGCCGGGGAGGTTCTGCGCCTCGAAATCGCGGGAAAGCAGAAACGGTTTGACGGCGACACTTCTCCGCATTATCATCTGCGCTGCCGGGAGTGCGGCGCGGTGGAGGACATCATGCCCGATGGAATTGAAGCTGCGCGGGAACAGTTGGATCATCTTGTTTCCGGCCGGATCTGCAATGCCCGTCTCGAATTCGACGGCTACTGCCGGAACTGTTACGCGGCTTTTAAAAAGGCAAACTGAATTCAAGCTGAAAATCCCCCGTTCAGCAGAACGCCGGAAACGGGAATGTTTCCAGAAAAAGATGGAACCATAACAAGCAAAGGAAGAAAAAATGAGCGAAAAAGAGCACACAATTCTGAAATGCGCCGAATGCGGTGCAATCGTGGAAGTCATCGATGAATGCACCTGTGCCGGGGACTGCACCTTCCAGTGCTGCGGAAAGCCGATGACCGAATTGAAAGAAAAAACCGCGGATATGGCAACGGAGAAACACGTTCCTGTGGCTACCGCGCTTCCCTCGGGCGGAACGAAAGTCGTTGTCGGGTCGACCCCCCATCCGATGACTCCCGAACATTACATTGAGTGCATTGAGATCATCAACGGACCTTATGTCAACCGCTGCCGTCTCAAACCCGGAGATGCGCCGGAAGCGCAGTTCCATGTGACCGTGAAACCGGGAATGGTGGTTCGCGAATACTGCAATCTCCACGGTCTCTGGGTCAACAAACTTTAATTTTATTATGGAATCAGGAAAGTAAAGATGCCATTCAAAGCAGTCAAAATCACGGAGAAGGTGTGGTGGGTCGGCGCGATCGACTGGAACCTTGCGGAATTCCACGGGTACCATACGCATCGCGGTTCGACCTACAACGCCTATCTCGTCCTCGGAGAGAAACCGACTCTGATCGACACGGTCAAGGCGCCTTTCAAACAGGAAATGTATTCCAGAATCGCGTCTGTGATTGATCCGAAGGAGATCCGGATCATTGTCTCCAACCATGCGGAACCGGATCATTCCGGAGCGCTTCCCGAAGTCATCGAGGATCTCAAGCCGGAGGTGGTGTACGCTTCGGTGAACGGGGTCCGGATTCTGGATGCGCAGTTCCACATCGGCGGGAAGCTCACCGCGGTGAAAACCGGTGACAGCATTGATCTGGGCGGACTGACTCTCTCCTTCCTTGAGACGAAAATGCTTCACTGGCCCGACAGCATGTTCTCCTATCTGAAGGAGGAGAAGATTCTCTTCACGCAGGACGGCTTCGGAATGCATCTGGCAACGGATAAACTTTTCGTCGATGAAAACGATTGGGACATCGTGGAATTCGAGATGGAAAAGTATTATGCGAACATCCTGCTTCTTTACTCTCCGCAGGTTCTCAAGCTTCTGGAGGTCTTCCCGACGCTGAATCTGGATGTGCAGTACATTGCGACCGATCACGGGCCGATCTGGCGCGGTGCGGATGTTGCCAAGCCTCTGGAACTGTACCGGAAGTTCGCGGAACAGAAACCCCAGCCGCGCGCGGTGGTGGTCTACGACACCATGTGGGGGGCCACGGACAAAATGGCGCGTTCGATTGCCGACGGCATCCGTTCGACGGGCGCCGGTGTCACGGTCTTCTCCATGCACTCCAGATCGCGGAGCGATGTGGCGACCGCCGTCATGGGGGCCGGAGCTCTGGTCGCCGGTTCGCCGACGATCAACAACATGCTCTTCCCCTCGGTTTCGGATGTGCTCTGCTATCTCAAGGGACTGCGTCCGAAGAATCTGATGGGCTTTGCCTTCGGTTCCTTCGGCTGGAGCGGGGAGGCTCCGGTGCAGGCCAACGAGTGGCTGAAAGAGATGGGCGCGGAGATCGTCCGGGAGCCGCTTAAACTCAAGTTCGCCTCTTCGGATGCCGATTTCCAGGCCTGTTTCGAAGCCGGTGAGCAGCTCGGCAAGCTTCTGCTTGAAAAAGCAAAACAATAAAACAGCAATTTCAGAAAAAGGAGAATCCGTCATGGACAAGTATGTTTGCAACGTCTGCGGTTATGTCTACGATCCCGCGAAGGGCGATCCCGACAATGGAATCGAGCCCGGCACCCCGTTTGAAAAACTCCCGGAAGACTGGGTCTGCCCGGAGTGCGGAGCCGGCAAGGATGAGTTCGCGAAACAGTAATTCCGGACAACCGGTTTTCGGAAAACAAGAGCCGCTCGGTCTTCGACTCGAGCGGCTTTATTCTGTCTGGAATGATCCTCGCTATATCCATCCGGATCCGCTGGAGATGGTGCGTCCGTTCCGGCGGGCGGAGGATCGGGAGATCGCGGCGCTGCTGGCCTCTTCGCTTGCCTACGGGCGGGTGAATCAGATTCTGAAGAGTGTCCGACGGGTGCTGGAGGTGATGGGCGCTTCCCCCTCGGCCTATCTGCGGAATGGTTCGGCGGAGAGATTCGACCGGGATTTTTCGGAGTTCAAGCATCGGTTTCATACGGGGAGGGATCTGGTTCTGCTGCTCTGCGGGGTCCGGGCGGCGCTTGACCGGTACGGGACGCTGCAGCACTGCTTTCTGGCGGGATTTTCCGAACGGGATCGGACGGTTCTGCCCGCGGTGGAGCGGTTTGTGGAGGAACTGTGCCGTTTTTTCCCGGACGGGGAATCGACTCTGCTGCCGTCGCCGAAACGGGGAAGCGCATGCAAGCGTCTTCATCTGATGCTTCGGTGGCTGGTGCGGAAGGATAAAGTCGACCCGGGCGGTTGGGATTCGGTCCCCCGGCGTTGTCTGCTGATTCCGCTGGATACGCACATGCACCGGCTGGCGCGCATGCTGGGACTGACCGCGCGGAATGCGGCGGACCAGCGGACTGCCGAAGAGGTGACGAAGGCGTTTTCGCGCTGCTGTCCGGAGGATCCGGTCCGGTACGATTTTGTTCTGACGCGCTTCGGAATTCATCCGGATTTTCCCCGGAATCCGTTCGAAAATCCTGCGGAAAATCCATGAAATCGCAAAAAAAATGGAAAAAATTGCTTTTTCCGCGTATTTTCCGCGTATTTTTTCAAATATTGATTTGCAAATGATTTTATCTCATGTTACAGTTTACCGTGAGGTACAAAAGTGTACCCGGTAGTTAACCCACTAACAGGGAGATGAGTCATGGAGTTTTACAACGTAAAGAAGAGAACCAAAGTCGAGATCGCTGAAAAGAACTGCAAGAAAGTTGTTTACAAGAGAGAGACCGCCAAAGGTGTGCAGGAACGCTATGCTGTCAAAGCGAAAGACGACGACGGGACAAACCTGACGAAATTTGTCAGCAAAGCAGACTATGCCAAGCTGAAATGCCCGGTCGGAAAGTAATCCTCTTTTCAGAATCAGACCGATCCCCGTTCGCAAGAGCGGGGTTTTTTTTGTTTGAGGGGAGGGGGGCCGCTGACCTTTTTCAAGTCTGCGTTCGGAAGAGCGGATTTTTTTGTTTGAGGGGAGGGATTTGTCCGTTGGATCTTCTTCGGATTCCGCGTTCGCCGGCGCGGATTTCCCGGGAGTTCCGGACACCTGTTCCGCGGATGAGCCCGCCGGGTGCGCTTCCGATATCGGAAAAAAATTCTGTCGGCCATTTGACATTTTCGTTTGATGTGATAAATTAGTACTTCCTGCATCCGTATTACCCGATCCCGGATCTGGAAGCTGAATCGCGTCCTGGCGGAAGACGATTCAAAAAAAGACAGTTATGTTGGAATGAAACCTGTGTCTGCACAGGAAAACGAAATCGGAGAAAATAAAATCATGAAGACGTTTCTTGCAAAAGTCGGCGAAATCGAACGCAAAACGATTGTGATCGATGCCGCGGACGTTCCCGTAGGCCGTCTTGCCGTCAAAATCACGAATGCTCTTCGCGGCAAAGACCGTCCCACCTATACCCCGCATGTTGATACCGGATGTTTTGTGATTGTCATCAATGCCGCCAAGGCGAAACTGACCGGGAACAAGGAAGAGAAGAAAATTTACACGGATTACACGGGCTACCGCAGCGGCCTCAGAGAGAAAACGGCCAAATATGTCCGGGAGCACAATCCGGAGCGCCTGATCCGCGATGCTGTCTGGGGAATGATTCCGAAGGGTCGTCTCGGTCGTGCGCAGTACCGCAAGCTCAAAGTCTATGCCGGCGCGGAGCATCCGCACACCGCTCAGAAACCCGAAACGGTTAAATTCTAAGGAGATACTTGAATGAGCACAGAACTCCGTACAACCGGACGCAGAAAATGCGCCAGCGCCAGAGTCGTTATCGCCGAAGGCAACGGCAAAATCATCATCAACGGCAAGAAATTTGAAGAATATTTCAATACGGAAGCTCTCCGCGGCTACATTCTTCAGCCGCTGGCGGTGACCAGCCTCACGGGCAAGATTGATGTTACCGCCACGGTCACCGGCGGAGGAAAAGCCGGTCAGGCGGGCGCTGTCCGCCACGGACTCTCCCGCGCCCTGGTCAAATTCGACGAGGAAGCCTGCAAGTCCGTCCTGAAAGACAGCGGAATGCTGACCCGTGATTCCAGAGAGAAGGAACGTAAGAAACCCGGTCAGCCCGGTGCCAGAAGACGCTTCCAGTTCTCCAAACGCTGAAACGTGCGTTTTCAAAGCTGGTTTGTTTTCCAGAGGAACTCGAAGGGGTTCCTCTTTTTTATTGTGCGGAAGGTTTTCCCCGGAAAACCCCGTCGGACGCTTTTCTTTTCGGAAAAGCAACTTATATTATAGAACCGTTTTAATCAGAACCGCAATTTACGGAGAATATCATGGCAAAGGTACGTGTTGCTGTTGTCGGCGCGTCCGGTTACGCGGGAGAGGAGCTGATCCGGCTTCTGACCGCTCATCCGAACGTGGATTTGCGCATCATTACATCCAGACAGAATGCCGGAAAAGAGATTTCGGAAATCTTTCCGCGCTTTTTCGGAATGAACCTGAAATTCTCCGCGCCCGATGTCGCCCGGATCGCGGCGGAGTGCGACGCGGCTTTCCTGGCGCTGCCTCACGGACTGGCTTCCGAATATGCGATTCCGCTGATGGAATCCGGCGTGCGGGTGTTCGACATCAGTGCGGATTTCCGTCTGCGTTCCACCGCGAAGTACAAGGAATACTATGGAAAGGATCATCCGGCTCCCGAACTGCTGAAGAAGGCGGTGTACGGATCGCCGGAACGGTATCGCGAGCAGATCCGGAATGCCGCGTTCATTGCCTGTCCGGGCTGCTATCCGACCAGCATCATTCTTGCGGTGGCTCCGCTGCTGAAAGCCGGTCTGGTTTCGACCTCGAACGTGATCGTCGCCAGCATGAGCGGAGTGACAGGCGCTGGACGAAAGGTCGATCTGCCCTACATCTTCCCTGAATGCAATGAAAGTATCCGGGCCTATGCTCCCGTCGGGCACCGCCATCTGCCGGAGATCGAGCAGGAACTCGCCGTTGCGGCGGGAGTTTCTGAAATGGCGATCAACTTCATCCCCCATCTGGCTCCGATGAACCGGGGTATCAATTCCACGATCATTCTTGATCCGACGGACAAATTCTCCCGGGAAGCGGTCGCGGAGGCCTATCGCAGCGCCTATGCGCAGGAACAGTTCGTCAAAGTTCTCCCGATGGGAAAACTTCCCGACACCAAGCATGTCACCATGACCAACCGCTGTGAAATCGGCTATGCCTATGATCCCCATACAAACAAGCTGCTGGTTTTCAGTGTCATCGACAATCTCACAAAAGGAGCGGCGGGACAGGCGGTTCAGTGTATGAACATCCGCTTCGGCATGGAGGAGAATCTCGGCTTGATCTGAGTTCCCGAGGCCGCCTGGTTTGGAACCGCAAAGCGGGAAAGGACGGATTTCGTCCATTTTCCCCCGTCGGAATGGAAATAAGGAATCCGGCGGGGGATTCTTTTTGTCCCGATTCCGGCGCGCGCCTGTACAGCGGGGGAGGGAAACGCAAAGATGCGGTTCCGGCTCTTCCCCTTTCGTTTCAAACAGAAGGATCAGCGGAAGCGGTTTTTCTCGCACTCCCAGATGAATGCGATGCCCCGGAGGGTAAAGGTGTCGTCGACGGCTTCGAATCCGGAAATTTCGCGCAGAAAGAAGGCGGCGTCCCCTCCGCAGGCGACACGGCGGATCGGCTTGTCGGGAAAGGTTCGTTCCATTCGGGCCAGGAGCTCGCGCACCGCGCCCAGAGCTCCCGCGTCCACGCCGAGGTCGATGGCGTCCACCGTGTTGTTTCCCGGAAAATCCGGAATCGCAGGGGGCAGTTCGGTCAGCGGGAGTTTTGCCGTGTAGTCATGAAGCGAGCGGCGCAGCAGAAGTCGTCCCGGCAGAATGGCGCCTCCGCGCATCCGCTGTTGCGAATCCACGAACTCCAGATTGATTGCGGTACCGAAATCCACGCAGAGAGCAGGCAGCGGACCGGTGAGAATCAGCGCCGCGGCATTGGCAAGACGATCCGCTCCAAGTGTTTCGGGCTTTTTCATGCACGAGAGATCTACCGGTCCGCGGGCGGAATCCGCCGATACGATCAGCGCTCCCGCGCGGCGCATCTTCTCTTCCAGGGATGGGACGACGCATGCCGCCGCCATCTCCGGAACAACAAACTCCTCCGGATGAAAATCGGGTGTCGGCACCGTTGCGACAGGATGGATGGTCCCGTCGCAAAGGTCCGCAATCTGCACGTGGGTATTCCCCGCGTTGAAGAGTCGGCAGTCCATTCGAAGCGGAATCAGCCTCCGAGTTTTTCGATGATGCTGATCAGCGGCATGAAGAGCGCCAGAACGATTCCGCCGACGACCACGGCCAGAAACACAATCATCAGAGGTTCGATCATGGAGGTCAGGGCGCCGACCGCGTTGTCGACTTCCTCGTCGTAGGTGTCGGCGATTTTATCGAGCATTTCCGGCAGCTTACCGGTCTCCTCACCGACTTCGATCATACTGATCACCATGTCGGGGAAGATCTTGGTTGTGGCCAGCGGTCCGGCGATGGTTTCACCTTCCTTCACCGCGTCATGCACCTTCTGCACGGCGGCGGCGACCACGTCGCTTCCCGAGGTCTCCTTCACGATGCTCAGCGCATTCAGCACCGGCACGCCGGAACCCATCAGCGTGCCCAGCGTTCGGGAGAATTTCGAGATCGACGACTTCGAGATAATCGGTCCGAACAGCGGCAGATTATAGTAGAATACATCCAGCGCATGCTTGCCGAACGGCGTCTTGGCAAACACCTTGTACGCAATGACAATGCCGATGATGCAGCCGATCAGCAGCAGAATCTGCTCCTGCATGAAGCGGCTGACGCTCATGACGAATTCCGTCAGCGCCGGCAGCGGAGCTCCTTCCAGCAGCTCCTTGAAGATTTTCTCGAATTTCGGCACGATGAAGATCATCAATCCCGCGGTAATCGCACCGGCGATGCAGAGAACGATACACGGATACACCATCGCGGACTTCACTTTGCCGGCGATTCTGGAGGCTTTTTCCATGAAGGATGCCAGACGGTCCAGAATCACTTCCAGCTTACCGGCAGCCTCACCGGCGCGCACCATGTTCAGATACAGTTTGTTGAAGGATCGCGGATGCTGCGCCAGCGCCTCGGAAAAGGTGGAACCGGCCTCCACACCCGTGGCGACTTCCCCGATGATCTTCTTGATGACCGGGTTCTTCGCCTGTTTCTCCAGCGTCTTCAGAGAGCGGATCAGCGGAAGACCCGCATTGAGAAGAATGGCCATCTGACGGGTGAAAATCGTAAGATCCTTCTGCTTGATGACGGCGGGCCCCAGCGAGATGTTGAGATTCATCGCGCTGACTTTTTTCTTTTCGTCCTTTTTCGCCGTTTCTTTTTTCTTGGAATCGACTTTCCGGATCTGTTTGATCGAGGTGGGGAACAACCCCTGTTCCTTCAGAAACGCGGTAACCGCCTCTTCGCTGGCGGCTTCCTTCTGCCCTTTTCTCTCTTTGCCCGTGGCGTCCATGGCCGCGTACTGATACCAAGGCATAGTTTCATCTCCTTTCGCTGCGTTCGGGCACCTGCATCGGGTTCCCGTCCTGTTTTGAAACCTTCCATCCATCCAATCCCACCGGCGCGCGGCGGGGTGCGAGCCCGCGTCCGGCATCGGTAAAGAGAAGAGTCATCTGTTGTTACGGAGTATAATAGCATGAAGAAATCGCTTTGTCCAGTTGTTCCGGATGAAATCTGGAATGAAAGCGGTTTTTTTTTACGGAAAACCTCGTTTCCGACCCTCGAAATGGGGGAGAAAAGCGCCGTTAATTTTCTTCCGGAGGTTGAATTCATCCCGTTTCTGCTGTATTCTATTAAAGGAATCAGATGGAGAATTTCGATTATGGAACTGCTTTATGAAATACAGGTCGACAACGGGGCGCGCTACCGTGCCATCGGTGACGAATCCCTGATGCTCAAACCGGAGGAATACTGCGTCGTCCGCAAGGATTTCTATACCGATTATGCCCGCGTCATCAAGATCTGCCGGGAGGCTACGCCGGAGGATCATACGCAGGAGCCCCAGGGACCCGACAAGAAAACGGAAACCCCGATCATTCAGCGCAAGGCCACCGTGGTGGATCAGAGCAAGGCGCATGAGAATCTCGCCCGGGCGAAATCGGCCATGCGGACCGCCGCGCAGCATGTCGAACTGCTGCAGCTGCCCATGAAACTCATCAATGCGCACTATTCGTTCGACGGAAAACTTGTGACCATTCAGTTCAGCGCGGAAGGACGGGTCGATTTCCGGGAGCTGGTCAAACAGCTCTCCTCCGCTCTCAATACGAGAATCGAACTGCGGCAGATCGGGGTGCGCGATGAAACCGCCGCCATCGGAGGAATTGCTCCCTGCGGACGCGTGCTCTGCTGCTGCTCCTTCCTGAAGGATTTTGCCTCCATCAATGTCAAAATGGCGAAGGAACAGGATCTTTCGCTGACGCCCTCGACCATCTCCGGAGTCTGCGGAAGACTCAAATGCTGTCTGAAATACGAGCACGAGGGCTACCTCGAAATGGAAAAAACCATGCCCAGACGCGGCGACTGCTGTGAATGCGCGGAAGGACGGGGACGGGTGGTCGATCGCAATCTGCTCACTCAGAAGGTGGCCGTCTGCCTGGAGGAATCCGGTCGGACCATCGTCTGCGACCGCGCGGATGTGACAGTCGTCTATCCCGAAAAACATAAATATTCCAAGAAGTCCGGGAACTCCGGTTCGGGCCAGAACGGGAAAAACTCCGGTGGACAGGAGTCCTCCGGAAAATGAAGGCGGGAGATTCCATCCGCTGTCCGCACTGCGGAGCGGACTCCTTTCTGAAAAAGGAGTCGGTCATGGAGGGCTGGACCAAGGTCGGCGAAGTCCTGAAATGCGCCTCCTGTTCCGCCGTGATCGCCGATGCGGCAGCGCCGGAGCCGGAGACCGAAAAAGCCTCCCGAGCCGCCGAACGCCTCAAACGCTTCCTCGGCGCGGAGGAGACGGAGAGCATTCATCTTTCCCTCGACGAGGCGGATCGGCGGTTCTGCAAAGACTGCGTCAATCTGATCCGGCATCCGTTTGTCCTGCGCTGCGCTCTCGACGGGCGCGCCGTGAATCCGATGGACGACTGCGACCGATTCCAGTCCCGCTGATCGTTCCCGATCCCCTTTCCCGAACTCCTTCCGGCATTTCCTCATCGGAGGAGGGAATGCGGGAATGATGCGTTTCCCTTCCTTTTTCTCTTGCATCCTGCTGTTTCGCCTGTAAAGTATCGAACAACGTTCAGGAACAATTTCATGGAGGAAGGATTTTCAATATGCGGGAAAAGATTCTGCTCAATCACGACTGGCGCTTTCTGGCGTCTCCGGCGGAAAGCGCGATTCCGGTAACCAAGGCGGCCATGTATCTTTCCGCAAAGACGGAACGACTCAAATGGGGGCCCGGCGCATACACGCACAATGATGTTCCGGACTTCTGGGATCTCGACGGGGAACTGCCGGCGGAACGATGGGAACGGGTCGACCTGCCGCACGATTATGTGATCTCCGGCACTCCGGATCCCCGCGAAGCCGGAGCCCTCGGATTCTTCCATTATGAGCCCGCATGGTACCGACGGCATTTCACACTCGATCCGAAGGATCGCGGCAGGCGGATCGCTCTCTATTTTGAGGGCATCACGGGAAACTCCGATTTGTATTTGAACGGATGTTTTCTGAAGCATAACGAGGGATCCTACGTCTCCTTTGAAGTGGATCTCACGGATCTGGTCCGTTTCGATCGGGAAAATGTCCTTGCCGTGCATGTTGATCCCCGGGTTCAGGAGGGGTGGTGGTATGCGGGGGGCGGAATTTACCGCAACGTCTGGCTGGTGAAGACCGATCCTGTGGCGGTGGATCTGTGGGGAGTGTTCATTCCGGTCCGGAAGGTCGGCGGGACGCGCTGGGAGCTGCCGGTCGAAGTGACGGTCCGCAACACGGAATATGAGGACCGTCCTGTCCGGGTGCTCTGCGAACTGCTTTCCCCGGAAGGGGAAATGGTCGGTGAAATTCCGCTTTCCGGAGTGGCCGTAGCGCGGAGTTCCACCGTGTTGCGCGGGGAGGGCGCGCTGGAGTCGCCCCGGCTCTGGGATCTGGATTCTCCGAATCAGTACACCATGAGAGTCACGGTCAGCAAACGGGTGGAGGAGGAGTTCGTGCCCTGCGACGTCTTCGAACAGCGGTTCGGGTTCCGCGAGATCGTCCTGACGCCCGGGCAGGGATTGTTTCTCAATGGACGGAACATCAAACTCAAGGGAGTCTGTGCGCATCTTGACTTCGGGCTGACCGGGAAGGCGGTTCCCGACAATCTGTGCCGCTACAAGATCCGTCTCTGCAAGGAGATGGGGGCCAATGCGTTCCGCACCAGTCACTATCCGCATCAGGAGGCGACCATGGACGCCTGCGACGAACTCGGACTCCTTGTCATGGATGAAACCCGCCGGTTCGAATCCTCGGAGGAGGGCATCGCCCAGATGGAAATGCTGGTCCGGCGCGACCGGAACCGCCCGTCCGTTTTCCTCTGGTCCACGGGAAACGAGGAGATGGCCTACCACTGCATGCCGCAGGGAGACCGGATTCAGCGGGCAATGAGCCATGCCGTTCACAAACTGGATCCGACCCGTCCGGTGACGACCGCGGTGACGAATCTTCAGGACGCCACCGTCTATGCCGTCTGCGACGTGATCGGGGCCAATTACAGCTTCCGGCATCTGGAGGAGGTGCACCGGCGTTTTCCGGAAAAACCCTTCCTTTCCAGCGAGAACTGTGCCATCGGCTCCACCCGGGGCTGGTATTACGGTGACAGTCCCGCACGGGGACTCCTGGATGCGCGCGACCGCGATCCGGAACCCGACAGTTTTCAGGTGTTCAGCCGGGAGAAAACCTGGCAGTACATCATGACCCATCCCTGGCTGGCCGGGGGATTCCAGTGGGATGCCGTGGAGCATCGCGGAGAGGCGGTCTGGCCCCGTCTCTGTTCCGTTTCCGGAGCGATGGATCTCTTCCTCCAGAAAAAGGACGCCTTCTATCAGAATCAGTCGCACTGGCTCGAATGGCCGATGATTCATCTTCTGCCCCACTGGACGCATCCGGGACTGGAAGGAATGTTGATCTCCGTCTGGGTCTATACCAACTGTGAGGAGGCGGAGCTCTTCCTGAACGGAAAAAGTCTGGGTCGAGTGTCGATCGAACCCTGGGGACATGCCGAATGGAACGTGCCCTATGAACCCGGACGTCTGGAAGCGGTTGGTTTCCGGAAAGGGCGCCGCTGCGTTTCGGATTTCCACGAAACGACCGGGAGTCCGACCGCGCTTCTGCTCCGACTGGAAAACGCTCCGGTGTCTGCCAACGGCGAGGATGTGGCTCTCTTCACCTGTCTGGCCCTGGATGAGCAGGGGCGCGAGGTGCCGGATGCCTCCCCGCTGGTGCATTTCGACTGTGTCGGCGGAGGACGCATTCTGGGAACCGGATCTTCGAATACCGATCCTGTCCCGGTGTCTTCGCCGGAGCGGCGGATGTTCGCCGGCCGCATCAGCATCGCGGTCAAACCCGATCAACCCGCGAACGGAGAGTCGCAGATTGAGACCGTTCTGCTTGCCGGAGCGGAAGGGCTTCGCAGCGCACGGCTTGCGGTCCGTTTCCCCGCGGAGGCGGAAGCCGGAGCCCGGGGCGGAGAAAAAAACGGCTGACGGTCATCCGGTTCCATGGAGCTGCCGGATCCGTTCCGCTCCTTTCAATTCCACCGGGATCTCCTGGAGAAAAGGAGCGGAAAGAGGGATCCGGCCTTCGATGACGGAGGAGAGAATTTCCACAGCGGTACTGCCGAGTTCATAAGGATTCTGCGTGATCGTCGGAAAGGGATGGATCCTCTGAAATTCCTGAATGTCTCCGAATCCGGTATAGGTCACATTGGCGGGGAACGCATTTCCAAGTTCGGCCGCGGTTTCCCGGAGGGTTGCTGCGATGTAGTCGTTTTCGGCGGCAATGGCGGTCACTCCGGGATGCTCGGCCGCAATCCGCCGCAGCAGGAGCGGATAGATATTCTCCGGTTCGGCAATCGAATAGAAACGCCCCGCGACAGCAATGCCCGCGGTTTCCAGCCGTTTGAAAAAATGGAAACACCTGGGATTCTCCCGGATGGATATCTGCGAATTCGCCACATAAACGATCTCGCGATGTCCCGCGGCTAGGAGCGCATCCGCCATCATCACGCCGCCATGGGTGGAATCGCAGTTCACGCAGAAATACTTTTCTTTCCGCGGCAGAAGATCACAATCCACATACACGGTGGGAAAGGTGCCGTCGTTGGGGCCGTCACTTGCCACGTAGATGATTCCCCTGGTTCCAGCCGCACGCGCCTTTGAAACCGCATGATTCATGTTTTTCGGATCCGGACAGAGAAGCACCGGAAGATAGTTGTTTCTTGCCGCCGCATTCACAATTCCTTTCAGAATCTGAGTCCCGAAGGAATCCAGATGATAAAAAACCGCTGTAATCGTTCCTCCGGGAATCAGACAGCCCTCCTCCCGGACAAAGGTTCCGTCCCGTGTGCTGCTGCCCCGGATCAGCAGTCCTTCGGAGATCAGTTTGGAGACCGCCTTGTTCAAGGTCACTTTGTTGACCCCCAGCTCCTCGGCAAGAATCACTTCCGAAGGCAGACGGACTCCCGGGACATAAATTCCCTCCTGAATCCGCTTCCTGAGTATCCCGGCAATTTCATCCTGCTTTCTGACCGGCATCGTTTCCTCCTTTCCGCATGGAGATACGATACTCCTTTTATTGAATATGTCAATAAAGAATTTATTTTTCTTTTCTTTCCTATTGCTTTTTCTTTTTCAATAGAGTATAATGAAAATAGAAAAATAATATTAAATGATTTAATATGGAAGGCAGATCCATGAAACGGAACCGATTCCTCTTTCTTCTTCTGCTGCTGTCAACGGGAGTCTGTGCGGACGAAACGGTGGCGCAACTCGGATTTGAACAGGAACTGAAACCGGGCTTCGTCTGGCGGAATGCCCGGGGAAAGGTCTGGTTCGCTCCGGACGCCGGGACCATTCAGGACCGTTCCGGAAGGAACGCCCATACGGGAAAAGGAGCATTCGCTCTGAAAGGAAAGGTCAATCTCTGCATGGACGCCCATGGATTTCTCACGCCGGGAAAACGATATACGCTTTCCGTCTGGGTCAGACCCTGTGCGCTCTATCTGCCCTTCTCTCTGAATTTCATCTGGTTTGGAAACGATGGAAAAGTTCTTCAGCAGAACTCTGCCGCCCGAACCCTTCGCGACACCGCCTGGCAGAAGATTTCCGTGACGGCGGAGGCGCCCCGGGATTTCCGAAACGTCTATTTTCTGATTCATACCGGCCATTCGGACAGAATCGTCTATCTGGACGATCTTCAGCTGGCAGAACAACCCTCCCAAAGCAGAACAGAAAGGGATGTGCTATGATGCCGAAATTCCCCGTTCTCCCTCTCCGGACACAGAAATTCACACTTCTTGAACTTCTCATTGTGATTGCCATTCTGGCGGTCCTTGCCGGTCTGCTTCTTCCGGCGCTTCAAAACGCCCGGAGCAGAGGCTGTTCGGCCGGCTGTATGGGAAATCTGCGTCAGATCGGCATTGCCCACGCCAGTTACTTTGAAGACTATCAGGATTACATCCCTTCCACCTTCAAAACGACCGACACCACCTACATTGCCGCCTGGTGCGAAGGCGGAACCGAGCATCTCAAACACGGCTCCGGCGTGTTTCTTCAGCGTTATCTCCGCGCGACGGCAAGCAACAACTGGAAAAAGGAGAAATCCATTCTGGATGATCCCGGCCGGACCGAGCCGTACACCTCCGGCTACTACACCAGCTACGCCTACAATGACAGCATCGGTTCGCGAGCGGAAGCGCACAACTGGCAGAACACGAAACACATCTCCTCCCCGACCCGTCTCATTCAGTTCATGGATGCCAGAACCGACGTCGGCTCCGGCTACCGTTCGGACCTGATTGACGGCTGGTACAGTCAGCCTTACTCCTACGAATTCACCGAAACCGGCGAGCCCAAAGGCTCCTATTCCCGCAACAATATGATTCTCCGTCATCTGGGCTATGCGAATATTCTTCTGCTGGACGGACATGCCGCCGGAATCCGCGGTCCCTCCCCCTATGAATTCTGGAAAAGCGGCTCTCCGCTCTGTTCCACGCGCAATATTTACTGATGAGTCAATTGGGAGGATTGCTCAATGAAACAACGATTCCTGTTTCTGTTTCTGCTTGTTTTTTCGCTGACCCTGACGGGGGAGCCGCTTCCGAACAGACGTCTGGCCCCTCCGCACAAGGATCAGAAGGGCCCTCAGATCGGCGCGGTTTTCCGCCGCTCCACCTATTTTCCGGTCTACCGCAGAGGAGAGCGTGTGATTCTCAACTGCTATGTGAAAAACGGAGTCCTTGCCGCGGACGATGTGCTGGTCTGGAAACTTTTCGACTGGCGGAAAACCCTTGTTGACTCAGGCAGAATCAACGTCACGCCGAAGCAGATGAAAGAGGCGCTCGATCTTGAATTCAAACCGGAAAAAGCCGGCTGCTATTTCGTTGAACTCAACCTGGAAAAAAGCAGGATCACAATCCCGTGGGAGGGATCGAGGCCGAAGGGGTATGTCACCTTCGGGATTCTTCCCGAACTGCAGGCGCTCCCCCTGAAAAAACCGGAGGATTCCCGTTTCGGCATGTGCGGCATCACCAATATAGAAGAGGATAAATACGCTCCGCTCGGCACGATGCTTGGGATTCATTGGGCGGATTACGTCTTTTTTCCGTTCCGCAAGGAGAAGTCGCGCGGGAAATGGAAAGAGGTCTCAAAGGAGGAGGTGGAACGCCTCTGGCGCGTGCCGTATCCGAAATCGCAGATTCAGAATCTGCGTTCCGCGGCAAGACACCAGATTGCCACGCTGAATTTTCTCCATGGTCTGCCGCATCATCTTGTGAAAGTTCCGGATGAACTCCGGGGAAAAAAGATCAAGGCGCTGGAATCCGCATACATCTACAACGATCCGGCGTATTACCGCGATCTCATCGGACGAATGGTCCGCACGGTCCGCAACTTCCGCGAGACAAAACTGACCTACATGACCCGCAGCCGTTATCTGATCCACTGGGAACCGGACTGGAGCTGGCGCGGAAGCACCGATGAATTCCTCCAGATGTACCGGGACGCCTCCCGCGCAATCCGCGAAAACGATCCTTCCGGCATGCTGCTCGGAACCAATCACGGCGTTCTGGAACGGGCGGTCCCCCGGATGAGTGAACTCTTTGAAAAGGGGCTTGCCGATTTCATTCAGGGGGTTGCGGTTCATCTCTATTTTCTTCCCGTCCGCGCGCTGCCGGAAGAGAAAAATCTGCATGGCAACTGTCGGGAGATGCGTCGTCTCACCGACCGCTGGCTCGGCAGGAACGCTCCCCTCATGAACACGGAATGGGGAACCTGCGCGGTCAAAACGCTTCTGGTGGATCATCCGCTCCTGATGAATCACATGTACCGTTTCATCCGGGGGCATCTGATCGCGCTCGGAGAGGGATTCACCACCACCTATTTCTTCTATTCCACGGACTACAACTTCATCGGCTATCCGGACGGAGGGGAACACGGCTACGGTATGACGTTCAATCTGTCCTGGACCAATTTCGGCGGTCTCAACTGTCAGCCGAAACCGACGTATATGGCGGCCGCGGCGATGACGCGTCTTCTGGAAGGAACGCAGGCGCTCGGCCGGCTCGACTATCTGGATTCGGATGTGTTTGTCTATTCGTTCCGGCGCGGATCGGAGAATCTGCTGGTCGTCTGGAGCCCCTATGGAGAGCGGGAGGTCCGGCTGCGGACCGGAAGGGAGACAATCCGCAAGTTCGACATTATGGGAAATTTCGAGGAGCTTGTTTCTCCGGACGGAATGCTTACCCTCCGTGCCGATGAGTATCCCATGTACCTGCTTGGAATTTCAGATCATGCGCTGGCGACCGCGCCGCGGTCCGGAGATTCCGTTTTCCGGGTTCCTGTGGCGGAGCTTGCCGCCGGAGCCTCTCTTCAGGAGGTTCTGTCGGAAAAGGGGCGCGCGCGGAAGCTCTCCTTTCTGCTCCACCGGGAGGGACGGGACTCCTTCCCGGCGGAAAAGGGATGCCTTCCGAAAGAGATTGTCTCCGGACCACGTCTGCTGGAGGCCTATGATGAAAACGGAAGTTATCTGGAGAGCATGATGGTGAACGTTCTCTCTCCGATCCGCATTACGGAACTGGAGGACATCGCCGGGAAGGAGGGACGACTCTCCGCCGGAGTTCATCTTTCCAACTCGTCGGCGGAGGAACGAACCGTTTCCGTCCAGCTCAGCTACGGGAAAAAGCCGGGACCGGTGAAAACGTGCACGCTGAAACCGGGAGAAAACAAGGTGCTGCCCTTCGATGTCACGCGTCTGTATCAGGGGCGTGCGCTGACGGAGCTTTCCGCCGCCGCCTTCTCCCGGTACGGACTGGAAACCGAGTTCCTGCGTCCCAACTGGGGCGTCACGTCCGCGACGGAACTGGATGCGGTCATTGACGGCAGACTGGAGGAGTGGCCGGAAACGGCATTCTCCGCTCGTCAGGGAAAGGAACTCCTCGTTCGCGCGGAAGGATGGCGCGGAAACGGGGATTTCAGCGTCCGTTATCAGACTGCCGCCAGTGAAAAGGGCGTTGCCGTTGCGCTGGAGGTCTGGGACGATGTCGACTGTTTCCAGACCCGGCCGGAGACGCCCTGGCGGGCGGACGGTCTGCTCTTTGCCGTCGGTCTGGATTCGGATCGACGCGGTTCCTGGGAGCGCATCCGCTTTTTCTCCATCGGGCGCGGAGAGGACGGAAACGCCATCGTTCACTCCATGATCGGTCTTCCCCCGAATCAGCAGCTCTACCGGATCGGCAGAGAGCAGCTGAATGCCGCCGTCCGGAGAGTGGAGTCGGAAAAGAAAACCATTTATGAATTCTTCCTTCCCTGGAAAACCATCGGGGAAAAGAGCTCGTGCTTCGGGCTCGGCATCGCACTGATGGATGCGGACAGTCCCGGAGATGTGACAGCGGACCGGCACAGAGAGATCAATCTGATGGGGGGCATTCCCTTCTTTATGTCCAGTGCCAGAATGGGAACCATTCTCCGGCATCCGTGATCCCGGTCGGATGCCGGGCACCGGATGCCGGTGCTTCCTCCGCCCTTCGTCTTTTTGCGGAGGAATGCGGAGAAACGTGGAGAAGTTATTTGCGGATGAGTTCAAAGAAGGGGGTCGGCCCGTTCGGAAGCGCGCCTGTGTCGATTTCCGCGATCCAGCGTTTTCCGTCGCGTTTCAACTCCAGCGGAGCACGGCGGATGCCGTTCACGGAAAGCGGATGGAGCTGATACTCCCCTTCCGCAAGGGACAGGGCCACACGGAAGCGTCCCGTCCGGAGCAGAACGGGAAAGGTGCCGGCATTGAGCACCGTGACCCGGTCGGAGGTCATCCGGAGACCCGTTGCCGCCTGTTCCGTGAGGATGGCAAGAACCATGCGCCCGGATTCCGTCAGCGCTTTGCCGTCCACTGAGGTGAGGGCAATGGTTGAATTGAGTCCGCGCCCGAGGATCTCCAGCACCCGGAAGCGCGCGGTGTTTCCCGCCAGCTGTGCCGCAGCCTCCGTCTTCGGCGTGCAGACTTTCATGGAGCAGGAACCCTGTTCGAGCAGAAGTTCCCCGGTGTCGCTCTCAAACACCTGGGTGTCGGGATTGCTCCGGTTTCCCGCGGGAAGGATGCCATGCGTTTTCAGATAGTCCACCGTTTTCCGAAGCGAGAAGGTCCGTTTGTCCGCGGCGCCGACTTCGCTGAAGAAGAGTTCCATTTTCGCCTGCGATCCGCCTGCCGGAGCCAGCGTCAGACAGGACTTTGTTTCCCGGAGACGAAAGGCCGAACCGCTCTGAAACGGCTGATCCTTCACCCGGAGACCGAACCCGGTCAGAAGCGAAAGTTTCGACTGCTCGGAATTCACCGCGCTCTCCGGCGGACAGTCCCGCAGATAGGCCCGGTCATACGCCACTTCGATCCGGTTCCGCGACCGGCGCACATCGCCGCGCCCGTACAGGCACGCGCCCAGAAATTCATTCGCTCTGTGAAGCGGCGAATCGTACACACGGAAGGAATCCGGCCCTTTCGGCGGATTGTAGATCAGATCCGGATTCCGGTCCAGCCAGACCGCTCCCTGATGGACAAACACTCCGCCGAAATTCTGAAGCGCCGCATAGGCCGGAAATGTCAGCGCGTTCTCATACTGATACTGATTGGCGTAGCAGTGGTTCTGTTCCGTAATCAGGATCGGGCGGTCCGCGATCCGGGAGGCCGAAGCCGTCAGAAAGTGCGGCACCGCCAGTTCAATGGAACTGTTCTGCACATACTGCGTGCCCGCCTCGCCCCAGCCGCCGCGGGGATGGTTGAAGTAGGTGTTGATCGAAACGGCGTCGCTGCACTCCGCACGCAGTCCGCTGTGGCGGATCTGCTTTCCGCAGTTGTACTGCGTGACAAGTCCCGGATATCCCAGCTTCCGGATCTCCGATGCGCACCACTTCTGAAGATTCGAAAGACACTGGAACAGAAATTCATTCCAGTCCCGGTTCTCCTGATTGTTCACCCAGTACCGCTGCGGTTCCGCAAGCTCCGCGATTCCGGAGGCGGAAAGCTCTCCTTTCCACGCTTTTTTCACGCCGTCGAACGATCCGTATTTTTTCTTGAGGAACGCATGCCAGCGCTCCAGAAGACGCGTCTTCAGCTCCTTCGGCAGCCTTGCGTAGTAATGGATTCCGAGCTCCAGCTCGTTGCTGAACTCCAGACAGAGCACGGCCGGCTCATCCTTCCACGCGATTCCCGTATAGGGATTCACATGGTTCAGGAGCCGCTCCGCCAGTCGCTTCCACGCCCCGCGGACGACCGGATCGCCGATGATGAAGCGGAAGCGACCCTCCAGACGGTCCTGACTGTTCCAGTACCGTTTCCCGAGCGAGCCGTAATCCAGATTGACATAAAAGTAAATGCCCTGTTTTTTCCCTTCCGCAAGAAGATAATCCATGAAGTCCAGCCATTTTTCCTGATAGTCGGGAGCAGCGACGTTGCGGTTGTCGGGAATGGCTCCGATCCGGAGCGCGTTGTATCCCTGTCTGCGCATCAGGGAGCAGAACAGCGGAACGTCTTTGCTGCGGTCGCGCTTGATTTTCTTCCGTTCCCCGATGCGGAAGAGCCGGTCGCATCCCCATTCCGCGAATCCGAAGAACCGCTGCTCGACGCCCGGACGTTTCTCAAATTCCAGTCCGCCTCCCGGGGAGAAACGGACCCTGCCGTATTTTCCGGAAGGTCCCGGCTCCAGAAAAGGATCCAGGTCGATCGCGGATCCCCGGACCACCGCCAGCGCCGGAAAGTCGCAGACCTTCCAGGACGCATCCGGTTTGAACTCGTTCATCCCGATGGCAACCTCCCTCGAAGCGAAACTCCCCGCCCCGACAATCCACACCGAGTTCCCTTTCGTGGAAAGCGTGATGGCGGTGACTTCCTTGCCCGGAAGCGTGAAACGCGAAAGATAGAATCCGCCTTTCCGGTTCTGCTTGACCGGCAGAGCACAGACTTTTTTCGCATTTGCCGCCCCGGTAATGGAAATCCAGTCCAGAACGTCGCGTCCGGAGAGAATCTCGTATTCCGCATTGAGTCCGTCGGCAAAATGGAAGCGGATGCTGCCGATCGCCGTCCCTTTTTTCGGCGTCCAGCAGGAGGTGTGAAGCAGATAGAAGAATTTCTGACGCGGATACGGTTTCCGGAACGGTATTTTTACCGTGTTCAGACCCGTCCGGCAGAACCGGGAATCGAACGTCAGAACCGCTTTCCCTCCGTTTGAAGCCGGATCCACCAGCGTGAATTCCATGCCGCCGAAGGAGACCAGGGACGGATCCAGTCCGTGCAGATCCTCTTCGGGCCCCTGATCGGACCATCCGCCTCTGCCGTCACCGGCCTTCTCATCCGCGAAATCGCGGTTTGCCCAGGGCCGGAGATCCACCGGCGTGACATCCCGCCCGGGATGCAGAGGCCCGGCGAAACGATGCTGAAACGTCAGCTCCGCCGGAACTTTTCCCCGGACTTTGATCGTGAATACGGCACGAGAATCGGCGGAGGTCAGAAGACAGTGCTTTCCGAACTTCACGATTCCGCGGTCGGAGATGATCCTCGCCGGAAACTTCTCTCCCCCCGGATAGCTGCGGACCTTCCAGACTGAATTTCCCTGCTCCAGATCCCCGTTCGGAAGCAGATTCCCGTTCAGGGCGATGTTGTCGAAAAACGTGCCGTAAATGGTCTGCTTCCCTTTCGAGGCCAGACTGAAAAACTGAACCGAAACGATGCCGTCCTTTTCCGGAACAAAGGTGATTTTCCGGGACTCCCAGCCTTCCCCCTTTCCGCTCAGATCAAAGGTCACGACTTTGCCGTTGAGTTCCGGCTGTCCGGAAAATTTCAGGTAGGTGCCCTTGCCGCCCGATTCGATTTTCGCATCGTTCAGATTCACCGAGCCATGCAGATGCACCCGGCCGGTGTTCAGCGCGGAGAGTGTCAGCGGCAGAAGCAGCCCCGCAAAAAGACAAAATAAGACTTTCATGAAAAATACTCCCTGTTCATGAGTTTTTCGGTTATGGATACGTCAGTCGGTAATCGGCCCTGCGGAACCGGCCGCCGTTGGTATAGATCCAGCCGGTGGGCGTGAAGTTCCGGTAGCAGGAATAGAAGTCACTGCCGCCCGCGTGTCCGTCGGCATACCAGTTGTTGGTCCGGTTGCCATGGCGGAAATGAATCCCCTGGAAATTCGGACCGTGAAAACTCCAGGAAGGCAGACCGGTGACCGTGTCAATGCTGTCGAACAGAACCGGAAAACGGGAGGCGTGCTTCAGTTTCCGGAAATCAATCCACTGGGGATTGTTGTGATCCAGACCGCCCGAGATCACCGGATTCCCGTGCGCCCGGTCCACCGTATCGCCCAGCAGGGCGTAGATCCTCATCCCGTAGGTCCGCGCATAAAAATTCGATTCCCGGTACATGGTCGGAAACGAGGGGCAGTATGCGCTCTTCGGGATGGCTTTCCGCGATCCGAACACCTCCACCCCCCAGTAATAGTTGTCCGCTTTGTCGTCCGTGACAAACTGAACTGCCAGAATGTCGTTGTTCTGATCCGCATACATCCGGCAGGCGAATCCCGTCTGTTTCAGATTCGAAATGCAGGAAGCCGAACGCGCCTTCTCCCGCGCCGAATTCAGAGCGGGAAGCAGGATCGCCGATAAAATTGCAATAATTGCAATCACGATCAGGAGTTCTATCAATGTAAAAATCTTCCGGGCCATGGATGGTTTCTCCGTTCCTGTTGACAATCTGTTTTTTTGTGTGGATACATTATACAATACAAGCGCTGGAAAAACAAGAGAAGAATAATAACAAAAATATGACTTTTGGGGCACATCGTTCCTTGCATTTCGGAAAAATGAATGTATTTGTAAGAAATGGAATTATAACATCAGGAGATGTCAATGAGCAGGAAACGGGGATTTTCCTATGCGCTTCTCGGCTCGGTGGAGAATCGGGTGTCGACGCCGCTTCCGCTGTATGTTCACGCGCTCGGTCATGTGACGCGCTATTTCCCGTATCAGGAGGATCTGCCGCCGCGGAAGGAGCCGTTTGTCGAGGTGTACTGGTGCATTTCGGGCGCCGGACGGTTCTTCCTGGAGGGAGGAGAGGAGCAGATCATGCGCGCAGGCGATGTCTTTTACCGCCTGGAAAACGAACGCCACTACCACGAGATCGTGGAGGAGCCGTGGGAATACCGCTGGCTGACCTTCGCCGGACCGTTGGCGGAACCGCTTTTGAAATCCTATCAGTATCCGCACAAATGCTTTCATGCGGGGCCGTGTCCGCGCGAACTCTACATGCGTCTGGAAACGCTGATGCGCGAAAAGACCGATTACAACTACCGGGAATCGGTCGCCGTGATCTGTTCCATTCTTGCCCGGTTCGGCGGAAGCGGCGACACCACTTCGCCGGAGGCCGGTCTGACAGGCCGCGCCAAGGATGTCTGTTCCATCCACTATCAGGATCCGACGTTCGACATCAACACCCTCTCCTCCATTCTGAATGTGAACCGCTGGACGCTGCGCCGCGCTTTCCGCCGCCATCTCAAGACCACGCCGAGCGCCTTTCTGTTCGAGATGCGCATGAACAATGCCTTCAAGCTGCTCCGGAACACCCGTCTGCCGATCGCGCGCATCGCCAGAGAGTGCGGATTTGCGGATACCAGCTACTTCTGCAAGGTCATCCGGGAGATCACGGGCAATTCGCCCTCCAGACTCCGCCGGAGCTGAGGGGAGAAAGTGGACTCTTCAGGACCGTCCGCTGAAAAACAGATGGTCCATGCCCTCGTCGCTCTGGAAGAACGGATCCCAGACGTTGTGTTCGACTCCGGGAAGCTCCCGGTAGATCAGATATTTGCAGCCGGCCTCCTTCAGCGCGCGGTACATGCTGCGCGCCCGGTGAACGGGAACGGCGGGATCCTCGTCGCCGTGAATCATGAAAATTCTCATCGCGGCCAGCTTCGGCGCCTGATGCACATCGGCTCCGCCGCAGAGAACGGCAAGCGAGGTGAAAAGATGGGGCATCCGGCACGCCATATCCCAGATGCCGTATCCCCCCATGGAGATTCCCGCTCCGGCGATCCGGGCCGGATCCGCGTCGAATTCCCGGATCTTCTCGTTCAGAAGCGCCATGGCAAGGCGCATGGGGCGCGAGGGTTCTTCCGGCATCGTGTGCTCCATCGTGTTCCAGGGAACATCGACCCACTGCGAGCCTTTCGGACACTGCGGAAACAGCAGCACCGCCTTGAGATGATGCCTCCGGCAGTAATCCGTCAGCGGAGGCGCCGGAATGCGGACCTGAAGAAAATTGTCCTCTCCGACCGAACCGATTCCATGCAGAAAGATCAGCAGCGCGGGCCTCCCGCTCTGCGACGCTCCGCACACATACTGACAGTAGGGGAGCGATTCGCCATCCTTCCGGAACATCTTCTGCTGAAGTCCGAGTTTCCGGACGAGATCCGGCGTCTGTTTCAGTTCGGAAAGGCTGTTGTGGATGGAAACGGGGGTTGTCATGGGAATTTCTCCTTCGTGTATTTTCTGCAACATACCTGGAAAACAGAAAAAGTCAAGAGAAAAATCGTTTTCCCCGATGCATTCCCGAGGGGGCTTTCCGCCTTCATTTTCAGCAGGGAAGTCCGGACGGAAACAGGAAGGTGACACCCGCTCCCCTCCTTGCGGAAATTTTACGCAAAGAATTTTACACATTTTCCCCTGTTTATTTGCATTTTCTGTTTGATCTGATTACATTAACTGCGTAAATAAGGGTTGGAAAGAAAAGGTTCAGGAAGTGAAAAGCAGATTGACCATCAACGAATTCGCCCGGAAAGCGGGGGTTTCCATTGCGACGGTTTCGCGGGCGTTCACCGGCAATGGACGAATCAGCGATGAGACCAGAAAAAAAATTCTTCTTCTTGCCAGCGAGGTGGGATATTCCGCAGGACGCGGGCGCGGATCGCGCCGCGACGATACGCCGCCGAAAGTCATTTTCTACTATCCCGAGGTCTATTCGGATGAGCCGGATTATTTTATTGCGGAAATCACTCTGTCCATCAAACGAAGCATTGCCTGCGAAAATATTTTCACAATCACTCCGTTTGACGAGAATGACGATCATGTCATTGATTCCGCCAGGCTGCAGATGCTGGACGGTTCCATCGCGGGAGCATTCATTGTCGCCGCGACTCCCGGGGCAAGGAAACTTGCGAAAATGGCGGAAAGCTGTTCTCTTCCGTATGTGATTATCGGGAGCATCCCGGGCTTTGAGTCGAATTCGGTGCTCTACGACAACGAGTACGGTGCGTTTCTGGCGGGCAAATATTTCCGGGAGACGGGACGGAAGCATCCCGCCTACATCACCGGTCACCTTGACAGTGCGAAACAGGCCGGATTCAAACGTGGATTCGGGGATTCGGATCTTCTTGTGATTCCCGGAGGTGCCGGATTCCGCTTCGGAACCAATGCGCTGAACTTCATCCGGAAAAACCATTCGGAGGTGGACTGCGTCCTCTGCGCAAACGACATTCTTGCAATGGGACTGATGAAGGAGGCGGAAAACAGGGGCATCCGCATTCCGAGGGATCTTGCGGTCATCGGGTTTGACGACATTGCCGTTTCGCGTTACTTTCATCCGGCGATCTCCTCGGTCTCGCTGCATCTGGTCAAAATCGGGAAAACCGCGGTGGAGCTGCTGCGGAAACAGTTCGCCGGGGAGAGGCATGTTCAGTCGGAGGTCGTTCAATGCGACCTGGTCCTGCGCCAGTCCACCTGAGAAAAAGAAAAAAATCGGCAATTCACCGACAAATGATATTCAAAAAGAGGAGAAGGATTATGGAAAAGACACTCGTTCTGCTCGCCGCGGGCATGGGCAGCCGCTACGGCGGACTCAAACAGCTCGATCAGCTCGGCCCCCACGGGGAGACTCTGATGGACTACTCCATTTTCGACGCGCTCCGCGCCGGATTCACCAGAATCGTCTTCATCATCCGGCACGACATTGAGGAGGAGTTCAAGCGTGTGGTCGGCAGCCGCTACGACCATGTGGTCGATGTCGCCTATGCGTTTCAGTCTCTGGAGGATCTTCCCGCCGGCTTCACGGCGCCCGCCGGGAGAACCAAACCCTGGGGAACCGGACAGGCGGTTTATGCGGCGAGAAATCTGGTCAGGACTCCCTTCGCCGTCATCAATTCCGATGATTTCTACGGGGCGGACGGCTATCGCAAGCTCGCCGAAGGACTCGATTCCGCCGCCCGTGACGAATTCTGCATGTGCGGATTCTTTCTGCGGAATACCCTGTCCGAGAACGGTTCCGTTTCCCGCGGCATCTGCTCTCTGAACGCCGACGGAACTCTGAAGGATGTGGTGGAACACACCCGAATTGAAAGAGTGAACGGCAAAATTCTCAGTACGCTGGAGGACGGTTCCCAGGTCGAGTTCACCGGCAGCGAGGTGGTCTCCATGAACATGTGGGGGTTCCAGCCCTCCCTCTTCGGAGAACTGGAAAGACTCTTCCGCGCGTTTCTGGAGGAACACTCCTCCGAGCTCAAGAGCGAATTTTACATTCCGTTTGTCGCGGACCGGCTGATTCAGGAGGGCCGGGCCAGAGTCAAAGTCCTGACCTCCGCCGACACCTGGTTCGGCGTGACCTACAAGGAGGACAAGCCGGTGGTTCAGAACGGTCTCCGCGCGCTGGTCGAAGCCGGCGTTTATCCCGAGAATCTTTTCCGGAAGTGAGAGGGTATGATGAATTCGAACTATGATTTTCAGTCGATCTGTTCGCAGTTCCGGCTGTATGGGGATTTCGTCTCCGTCCAGCCTTACGGAAATGGGCACATCAACGACACCTATCAGCTGACCTACTGTCAGAGCGGAAAGAACGTCCGCTACATTCTTCAGAAAATCAATACGAACGTGTTCCGCAATCCGGTCAGTCTGATGGACAACATCCAGCGCGTGACGGAACATTTGAAACGGAAATGCACCAATTCGCGCGGAACGCTGACTCTGATTCTCACGGAGAAGTGGAAGCCTTATGTGGTGGATGCTTCCGGCAACTACTGGCGCGTCTATCTTTTCATTGAAAATGCCAGAAGCTATGATGTGCTGGAAACGGAACAGCAGGCGTACGAAGCGGCCAAGGTATTCGGTCAGTTTCAGGCGGATCTGGTGGATCTTCCCGGTCCGCGGCTCATTGAGACGATTCCCGATTTTCACAATACTCCTGCCCGGGTCGCCGCGCTGGAGAAGGCGATCCGCGAGGACCGCTGCGGCCGCGTCGCTTCCGTGCGGAAAGAGATTGATTTTGTCCTTTCCCGGCGGGAGGAGGCCGGCCGTCTGCTGGAGCTGAATGCCCGGGGTGTGATTCCGGAACGCATCACGCACAATGACACCAAGCTCAACAATGTGCTGATCGACACCGAAAACGGAACGGGCATCTGCGTGATTGATCTTGACACCGTCATGCCGGGACTTGCCCACTACGATTTCGGCGACATGGTCCGCACCGGGACCAGTCCCGCGGCGGAAGATGAGAGGGATCTCTCCAAAGTGACCATGCAGTTCGGAATGTTTGAAGCGCTTCTCCGGGGATACTGCGCAACGGCCGGATCGTTCCTGAACGACGTCGAACTGGAGTATCTCCCGTTCAGCGGCAAACTGATCACCCTGGAGATCGGAATGCGTTTTCTGACCGATTATCTGGAAGGAGACGTCTACTTCAAGATCCACCGGGACAATCACAATCTGGATCGCTGCCGCACGCAGTTCAAGCTCGTGGAGTCCATCGAGCAGCAGTACGGGCGGATGAGGAAACTGACAGACGAAATCAAAAAGGAATTGAAAAAATGAGAGTTCTGATTACCGGGGGCGCCGGATTTATCGGCAGTCATATTGCGGAATATTTCAACGGCAGGGCGGAGGTCCGGATTCTGGACAATCTCCGTTCGGGGTACGAGGAGAATCTCCGGGGACTTGATGTGGAGTTTCTCCGGGGCGACATTCGCGACCGTGAAATGGTCGCGCGGGCCATGCGGGATGTCGATTATGTGTTTCATCTGGCCGCAATGATCAGCGTCCCCGAATCCATGTTCAAGATGCAGGAGTGTGTGGACATCAACGTCAACGGCATGCTTGTCGTGCTGGAGGAGGCCGCAAAGGCGGGGGTCCGGAAACTCTGTTTCAGCACCAGCGCGGCGATTTACGGGGACAATCCGGTGGTTCCGAAAGTGGAGACCATGATTCCGGAACCGAAAAGCCCCTATGCGATCACGAAACTCGACGGCGAGTATTACTGCGGTCTCTTCACGCGGGAGGGGCGTCTTCCGACCGCCTGTCTGCGTTATTTCAACGTGTTCGGTCCGCGTCAGGATCCGAAAAGCGCCTATGCCGCCGCCGTTCCGATCTTTACGGCGAAGGCCCTGGCAAACGAGGACATCACCATCTTCGGCGACGGCGAGCAGACCCGTGATTTCATCTATGTCAAGGACATTGTGGCGGCCAATGTCTTTATGGCGACTCATGAGTTCACCGGCGTTTACAACATCGCCTACGGCGGCAGAATCACCATCAACGATCTTGTCCGTCAGATCATGACCGTCACCGGTTCCGGAAGCCGGGTGCTTCATCTTGCGGAGCGGCCCGGAGACGTCAAGCACTCCATGGCGGGAATCGAGAAGCTCAAGAGCACCGGTTTCCGTCCGCAGCACACGTTTGCGGAAGGCATGGAGGCCACGATCCGCTATTTCCGATCCCGGGCGGAATCCTCTTCCCGCGGGGATCAGGCGGCGGAGAAGTAAACGATCCCGATGGCGCAGGAGGGGGCGCATACGGAAGGAAGAGGTGATGTTTTCCCGCGTCCTCTTCCTTCCGGGAACGGGGAAGATCGGCTTTCTCCGGACCTTGTTTCCGCGGGACGGCAAACAAAATGCAATAAAAAATTCGGGATTTCCTTGCGCGATTGCATTTTACGATGTATAATACAATTTATGTCATTGTACACTAATTTTAAAGAAGGAATCGAAATATGACCGAATTTTTTGTTCTGGCTCAAGGTGCGGCCGCTCCTGCGGCTCAGCCGGTCGCCGCGGCGCCCGCCGCCGCACAGGGAAAAACGACAGCCCCCGCGAACGGCAATGCCGCACCGCCGCAGAGTGCGTTTGGCGGTCTGATGGGCATGCTGCCGATGATTATCATCATTGTCGCCATGTTCTACCTGATGTGGCGCGGACAGGCGAAGGAGCGCAAGAAACGCGAGGCGATGCTTTCGGGGATCAAGAGCGGAGACCGGGTTGTCACAATCGGCGGCATCTACGGAACCGTGGCGGAGGTCAGAAATGAAGGGTTCCTCCTCAAGATTTCCGACAATGTGAAAATTGAAGTCACCAAAAATGCGGTCGGCTCCGTGGTGACGACCGGAGAAGTCGCGGCAAAATGAATAAGAAACCCATTCTTCTGAGAAGTATTTTCGCACTGGTTGTTCTGGCGGTTTTTCTGTTTTCGATGTATCCGCTGGGCCAGTCCGATTTCTACAAGAGCATGACGAGCATGTTCACCAATCCCTCCGATCCGAAGGTCGTGGAGATTATCGAACTTGCGAAGCAGAAGCAGGCGGCGGACAAGAGCATGTATGCCTCCACCGCGATTGAGGAGGCCGCCCGCGAAAAAGGCGTGCTCCTGACGGAATTTGTCAAGCCGCGCATCCGCAGCAGTCAGAATCTGACGAACAACCGCGATGTGATTGCGCATGCCCGGAAGCTCTCCGCCGGTTCGATCCGTCTTGGAATCGACCTCAACGGCGGAGCCGAGTTCCTTCTGGAGCTCGAACCGAACGAGCAGGGCGGAAAAGACGCGAAGAAACGTGCAAAGGATATTCAGGACAATTTCGAACGCTACCGCGATGTTGCCATTGAAACCCTGAGAACGCGTCTGGAAAGCGAGAACATTTTTGAGAGCGAGATTTCTCCCGCGGGAGGCAATCTGATTTCTCTGCGTGTGCCGATTGTCTCCAAGGAGGAGAAGTCGCGTCTGGAGAAGCTCATCAAGATGTCCGCGCGTCTGAGTTTCTGTCTGGTGCATCCCGACAATGACCGTCTGGTGCAGGAATATCTGGCCGATCCCGAGAAGTTCCAGGTGCCGGAGGGATACCGCATCATGGAAAACACCGAGACCGGAAAACAGGGGAAGGTGATCCGCCGCGTCTATCTGGTCGAGCGGGAACAGAAGATGGATGGACGCAACATTGTGGATGCGTTCCCCACCATGAGTCAGTTCGGACAGCGGGAGATCATTCTGACCTTCAACGCGAAGGGCGCCCAGGAGTTCGGCGATGTGACAAGCCAGAACGTGGGTCGTCTTCTGGCGATTATTCTTGACAACAACCTCTATTCGGCTCCGAAGATCAATCAGGCGATCACGGGGGGAAGCGCCCAGATCACCGGGGATTTCTCGCGCGAGGATGCGGAAACCATTTCCAAGGCTCTTGTGAGCGGAAGTGTGCCGTTCAAGGTCAACGTGCAGGCGCAGTACGACATTGATCCGACCATCGGAGCGGAAACCGTCCGGGACGGGCTCTGGTCGGGAATTGCCGGAACGATTCTTGTGATGGTCTTCATGGGAATCTACTACATGCGGGCGGGTCTGGTGGCCAATATTTCCCTAATCGTGAATGCGCTGCTGATGCTCGGCGCGATTGCCGCGTTCGATGTCACGCTGACGCTTCCGGGTATTGCCGGTATCATTCTGACGATCGGTATGGCGGTGGATGCCAACGTGCTGATCTACGAGCGCATTCGTGAGGAGGTGAATGCCGGAAAGACCATTCTGAGTGCCATTGACATAGGATTCGACAAGGCGTTTGCCGCGATTTTCGACTCGAATATCACGACGCTCTTTGTCGCCCTGATTCTGCTGTGGCAGGGAACCGGTGCCATCAAGGGATTTGCGATGACGCTGGCCATCGGTATCTTCACGACGCTGTTCACGGCGGTGTTTCTGACGCGTCTGCTCTTCAACATCATGACCCGTTTCACGACGGTGAAGAGTCTGAAGATGTATCAGTTCATCAAGCCGACGCTTCACATTGACTTCTTCCGGTACTACAAGCTGGTTGTGGGAATTTTCGTTGTGATTATCATCGCCGGGATTGTGACGGTCTGTGTCCGCGGCAAGGATGTGCTCGGCGTGGACTTCACAGGCGGTACGCAGGTGGAGCTGGATTATCAGAAGAGCATTCCTGCCGAACAGATTGCCTCCGCTCTGCACGCTGCCGGATATCAGGCGAAAGTGACCTACAAGACGCCGGGATCGATGGCGTCCGACAAGAAAAAGCTGGAGATTCTGCTGCGCGGCGGCAAGACGACCGCTCCCGTGGTGAAAGGCTCCGCTTCGGGAACGGATGAGATGACAACGGTCTGCAACATTCTCAACAAGAAATTCCCGGAGGCGAAATATACCGGCGACCGTCAGTCCACGCTGGGATCGCTGATCGGCTGGACCTTTACCAAATCGGCGATTATCTCCATTGCGCTTGCCGTCATTGGAATGCTGATTTACATGACGGTCCGCTTTGAGTTCAACTACTCCATCGCGGCCAACCTTGCGACATTGAACGACATTCTTGTTTCGATGAGTCTGTATCTGATGTGCGGAGGGGAAGTGACTTTGAATGGATTTGCCGCGTGTCTGACTCTTCTCGGCTATTCGGTGAACGACACCATTGTGAACTTTGACCGTATCCGGGAAAATCTTGTGTTCATGAAGGACAAGAGTTATCGTGAGATTGTGAACATTTCCATCAATCAGACGCTTGCCAGAACGGTTCTGACCTCTCTGACGGTGCTGCTGGTGCTGCTGATGCAGCTGCTTTTCGGTGGATCTTCCATTCGGGACTTTGTGCTGATTATGCTTTTCGGCGTTATTGTCGGTACGTTCTCGACGATCTTCATTGCGACGATTCTGATCGGGTACTGGCACAAGAACAAGGGAACGAAGGAAACGGTTGGCAAACCGGGAACTCTTTCCGAGGGGAAAAAGGAGTCGGCACTTCCTGCCTGACGAATTTGATCGTTTGTTTTGGAACGGGGCGTATTTTGCGCCCCGTTTTTTTTTGCCCTCTTCAGGACAATAAAATTATCGGCCGTGCCGATAGGTAGCCGAACGACTTCAGTTTAAAGGCGGAAGAAGAAATTTCATGCCATCCGTTTTAGCGTCGGCCAGTGGAAAAGTTGCAATTGGCGAATTTTTTCAGAGCTGTGTTGAGCTTCCGGCAATATTGTCTTGAATGTGTGTTGCACCCCACCGGCCGAGCCGGAGGGTATGATGAGGGGAAAAAGTGGGAGGCTTTCCTCCGGATTTCCTTTTATCCGGTTTTTGTATCGAATGTTTAGCGTCGGAATTTTCTTCCGTTCAGAAAAAAGAAAACGCCGATCGGGAAACCGGTCGGCGGAAACTTTATGAAATGGTGGAGTATAGGAGACTTGAACTCCTGACCCCCACACTGCCAGTGTGTAGTATTTAGACTGAAAAATGCAAAAAAACGCAGAAATGTGGCAGAAATGTGGCATACTCTGCTTGACAAAACTCCTTTGAAGGGATATTATCTGAAACAAAGGGTAAGAAAAAGGAATTGTTGTCTGCATGAGCGTTGCTAAGCGAAAAACCAGTTCTGGCACTACGGCGGAATATCATTACGATTTCTCTCAGGATGGAAAACGTTATCGTGGAGTCTGTGAAGGCTGCACCACGGAACGGGCGGCACTCGCCTATGAAAAAGAGAAGAAGGAATTTATTAAAAAACTCGCTTCTCAGAAAACCGCAACCGCTCTTGTTGAAAATTTCCGTCAGGAATTGACAGGCAGTACAACAATCCCCTTGAATGAAGCATATGCGCTCTATGAAAGTAAACCCCGTCCCAAGCTGCCGGGAACCAGCCGCGCAAAACAGAACCGGCGAATCTGGGAGGATTTCTGCGCGTTCATGAGATCCCGTTATCCGGAAGTTCTCAATCTTGCGGAAATCACACGGAATCATGCCGAGGAATATCTTTCTGAAATCCGCAGCAATGGACGTTTCAGCAAGGAAAAGACTTTTCGTTCGTCTGCATCTCAGAAAATCATTTCCTATCGTTCCACAGAACATCTTTCTCCGACAACACAGAATCAATATCTCAAGCTCTGCAAGAGTGTCTTCGCATGGTTGAAAGAGGATGCCGGACTTCTGAACAATCCCTTTGATCTGCCGATTCAGAAGACAACACCGGAAAATCGCGAGGCGTTTACTCCGGAGGAATTACGCCTGATCGGTGAAAATCTCAATGACTTTGTCCGACCGATTTTCATTATAGGGATCTGTTCCGGTCTGTCCGAAGGGGATATCTGTCTGTTGAAATGGTCATCACGCTGCCTTTGTATCAGCCGAAAGCTCAGGAACCCAAACCTATTCAAACTCAAACGGAGGAACCCGAAATGGAAAACAAGGAAATGAAAGTCGTGCCCGCCCCGGTGCAGACGGTCGTTCGTAACCCGGAACCTGTTCCCGAAACGGTCGATCCGATGGAGGAGCTGAACCACGGCATCGACGAACTGCGCGGCAGGCTCAAGCTGCTGCTCGATGAAACCGGCGTTCTGACCCGCAAGGTCAAGGAGGCTGTGCTCAGACAGAAGCAGAAGGAGCGGGACTTTATCCTCGCCAAACGCGCCATCGAACGGATCAAGATGGCGATCTGACCGCATCACACAGAACAAACATGTAACC
>CALXRL010000009.1 GCA_944390735.1 uncultured Victivallales bacterium
AGCTGATTTTTCTTCCCGTTTTTTGTGTACAGGAGAGATTTCCGGGGGTGCTTTTTTATGTTTCTTGTAAGAGATATTTTTGGTGAGGGAATGTTTTTGCGCTGCGCGTTTTTGCCGCTTACGCGGATTCCTTTGCGCTGCGCGCTTTGCCTCCGGCGGCCAGCTTGTTCAGCTGGACCGAAGCAGGTCACGGACCTGCACCATTATTACGGCTTCGCCGCTGGCTCTCAACGGGTGATCCCTTTATTTTTCATTTCAGGAAGAAGATTTTGTCCAGCAAACGGAATTTTTCCGACAGTTGTTTCCTCTCTTCCGGACTCAAACTTTGAAATCTCGAAATCAAGGAGGAATAGCACGATTCTTCAAGAGGAATTGTCTGAACCTGAAAATCCGCAAAAAGAACATTGATGCAGTCTGGATGATTGTTCACCCTGTCAAATGCCACCGGCATTCCAGAGGATACCGTTTTCCGATTCAAATTCATTCCCGTGTACACATAATGAAAATGCTTTGAAGGACACGAAAATGCCTGCGAATCACTTAAAAACCCTTTTTGAAACAACTCTTCCAGCTCCACAGGAAATGATCCGCCATTCTTCCCGGTATAAATCTGCAGAGCATTGCCCAGTACCCGAAGCCGCTCCGTACATTCCCGCAGCACCACTCGATGATCCTCGTCCTCCCCGTTATCCTCCCCCAGAAGGAAAAATGCAATCGCCACAGCCAGAATCAATCCCCAACCACAGGCCGTCAGCAAAAATGATCCTTTTCTTTTCATATATCCCCGTTTACTGTCGTAATGATCGGAAAAGTGTCAATGCGCTGAATCCCGTTTCGCGAAACCACGATCCGATACCGCGCATAACTGTCCTCCCGTCCAGCCATTCCGTATTTGATGATGATGTTGATGTGATACACCCGTTTCCCGTGCACCATCCGAACGTTTCCCTCTTCATCCGGAAGAAAAACCTCCCGGAGTGGATTGTCCATTTTCCAGAGAAAATTCCTCACATTCAGACGCATGATGTCCACAATTCCATCCACCTGGAAATCCGCAAACAATCCCCGCGTCTTTTCCGATGACAGCCAGACGTGTTTCCTCGCCAGAATGACTGATTCCCCGAATCCTCCGCTTACCATCTCCGCCATATAATCCCGGTGCCGCACCTTCAGAATCCGCGGATCCACCCGAAGTTCATTCACAAACGACACACTCTCCTTGCACACTCCCACTTTCTTCCCGAAACCGCTTCGAATATCCATTTTGAAGTCAAAGAGGAAACGTCTCACCCGCGCCTGAAGATATCCCTTCAGACAATCCTTGATCCGATCCTTCCCCACATACGAAATCACGACGATCAGAAAAAACAGAATCGAAAGCTCGCTGAACAGAAGCTGGCGGGTCAGAAACGTGATGATCGTGGCAAACGTCATTGCTATGCCTGCGGCAGCGGCAAAAACCAGATTCTCCAGAAGCACCCCGTCACGCCGCGTCGTCGTCTTCAGAAACAGAACGCTCGCCATGACCTTTTTCAACGCGCTCTCCCGGTAAATGAGTTCTTCGTTGTCTCCCTCCGGATCCGGAATCGAGGGATAGCCGCGTTCCTTGCGGTAGGCAATCTCCATGCGGAGCTGCTGAACCAGACGGCCTTTGAGCTCCTCCGTCCACGACTGTGCGTTCCCACGGTCAAGAAAATACCACAGTTTGTACCGGTACTTGTTGGCGGTGATACTTAAAAATTCATCCACCAGATTGAAAAATTCCATCGTCACAGCCGATGTCCCGGGGGTCTCCAGAATGATTCGGAGACTGCGGAAACGCTCCAGAATCTGTTCCGAAAATGTCAGATAGTTTTCGATCAGCGTTCGATAATTCAGACTCGTTTGCGACCGTTCCAGAAACCGCTCCTCGTCCCGCAGTGCGCTCCGCATGATTGAACAGAACATTTTCAGCCGTTCCGTATACAGATCCCGGGCGTCCGGCGCATCCGGAGAGTCCCCCAGACGCCGCATCGCATGTTCCAGTTTGCTCAAGGGCGACTCCTCCCCTCCGGTCATCCCACGCAGAAGAACCACCGGTGTCTTGAGCCGGATGTACTCCTGCATATCCGCATAAAAGGCCTCCCTCGAGTAGGTCGCTGGAGACAACCCCAGACTGCAGGGGAAAAACAGATACGTGTCAACATGATACGAGTTCACCTCCCGCCCTTTCTCCAGCGGATAGGTGAACTTCATTTCCAGCTGATATTTATCGTGAAGCTTGAACGTTTCTGAAAGAGATTCCATCTGACTTCCCGGCAGCCCGCCTTTCCGTTTCACATGATTCTAACAATACAGCAGAAACACGGACTTTCAAGCGCGATTTCAGGGAAATCCTTCCCTTTCAGAGTCTTGTTTTCCTCCCTCGATGAACCGGAAAACGGTAGACATGCCGTTCCAGCGGAGCAAAGGAGTCCGTCACACTCCCGTCCCGGACCGGACAGGTTCGATTTTCAAACACCGCCTCCGCCGCGGAAATTCCCTCCGTGCCTCCCGCCGTCAAAGTGATCCCGCGCAGCGGCGAGTAGGCAAGATTCTGCGAAATCAGAAAAACCGCATCCTCCGTCCGATAGGCCGCGCAGATCACCTTTGAGTGATTGCTTGCGCAGGGAACGGATTCCCCCGAATAGAAAACGGGCGTCAGATGACGGATCTCCGAAAGAATTCCCGCCGTACCGAACCAGAGTGCATTCGAATTCGGACGATCCTGAAAGAACTGAAACATCCGAAGTCCGTGAATCAACCCGCCGTAAATCATCGCCGAAAGTTCCGGAACGCTCGGTTCCCGGGACCCGCCCTCCCCGGAACCGTTGTAATACTGAATCCAGGCGCCCCCCACCGCGCCGCTTTTCTTCCCGCGAATGTGATCCATGATTGATTTCGCCCCGTTGCAGAACGCCTCAACTCCTCCCGTGTCGCGAATCGTGTACAGCGAGGCACTCACGATATCGAAATTCGCGACTCCTCCGTATGCGTTGCCTCCATGGAAAACGTTTCCGAAAACCGGCCGGTCATCCCCCTTCCGGAGAAGGGCGGTCACCTTTGCAATCTCCTTCTCCTGTTTCGGGAACTTTCCCTTCGCCCAGCTTCCGTAGATTTCATCCAGCGTGGCCCACGCAAGAATGCAGGGCAGATCCTTCAGAGCCTTCTGCGCCTCCGCATGGGTCTGAAGAATCTCCTCCAGCGGAAACTCCCGCGAACTCCAGATGTTCCGGCTGCTTTTTCCGTACAGCAGATGGGGAAGAATGAAAAGTCCCTTTTTTCCGATGGCCTCCATATCCTTCCGCTGCTTCCCGAATGAATAGGGGTGCTCTGCCGGACGGTTTCCGATGTTCCACAAGGCAACTGTGTCGAACCCGATGGCCTTGACTTCGTCGACGGTTGCCGGAAACCGCGGATACTGCGTATAGGAGAGAACAAAGGGAATCCGCGGTTTTCCGTCGACGGCAAGCATATGTTTTGCCCCGTTCAAACTGACGCGGGACTCTCCGGTTCGTGTGTGAGCTTTCCCGGACGGCGGCTCCGGAAGCGCCGCAGGAAGAAGGTTCCCTGTCCGGTTCGCTCCGATTTTCAGTTGCAGAAAATCATTGATGTCCTCTCCGTTCAGATAGACGATCTCCTTTTTCCGGTCCGCGGTTTCCCGCGACACACGCATCAGATTGAATCCCCAGATGTCAGCCCCCCTCCGGTTCGCCGCCGCACTCGCAAGGGGGATTTCCAGCAGGGCGGTCCAGGAGGAGTCCCCCCGTTCCACCCGGGCGGTGAACGGAAAGTCAGACTGGCTTTTTCCTCCGGCAAAGACTTTGAAATCGGCATGGCAGGTATTCTCTTTCTCCGGCAGACCGAGAAAACGCACGAGGACGGAATCCCCGGCGCAAACGGGACCGGTGTCCGCACAGCGGATCCGAAGCAGAAGACGTTCGTCCTTCCGGAGGACCGACAGTTCCGTCGGACGGGTTCCGGCAAGACGGATCCCCCTTCCATCCGCCTCGATCATCCGGGTTCCCGGAGCAAAAAAAGGGGTTTCCCGATAACGCCAGGAGAATTCGTTGCAGAGTTCCCGGTCGCTCTTCGCATACGGAAATACCCGTTCGCCGGGAGTCAGCATCACCGCATCCAGATGAACGCCCTTTCCGGCGGAATCGGAAAATCCCATCGGACTTCGTTTCGGATTCGGCTCCAGGGTTGCCGAATATTCCTTCCACTCCGTTCCGAGCGGGAAGACCCGTTGAAATCCGCCCCAGAAAACGCGGATCGCTCCGCCGGGGGAGTCGCTTTTCGCCAGAAAGGAGAGTGTCCATTTCCCCTTTCCCGTGCAGCTTTCCGGAAAGGTCAGATAGGTATGATTGCTCAGATACAGGTGCTTCGAACCGCAGGGAGTGTTTTCCGTTTCAATCTTCAGCTGACTTCCCCACGGTCGCGGATCTTTTTTCCACCAGGGTTCGCCGATGCCGTTGTAGATTCCATCCGGGAGATCGGGATTGGTTGTAATTTCAAAGGAGCCGTTGTAGAGGAGGTTTTCTCCCGGAGCGGGAGTGTAGGAGAAGTCGCGTCTGCCCTTCCGGTACTCCTCCGGGGAACACTCCACAAGTTCAAGATGGTCGAACCACGCGCTTCCGCTGGTGCCGAGCACATACAGACCGATCCAGACCTTCCGCCGTTCGCTTCCCGTTTGAAAGAAACAGCTTTTGCGCGTCCAGCCCTGCCGTCCGCCGCGCAGAAGAAGCGTGGCGGAACGCTCCCGCCAGTCGTTGCTTTCCGGAAACACGATGGCCATCACGCCTTCGGAATAGGGTCCGCAGGCGGTTGCCCGGGGCACGATCCGGTCGGTATCACATTTCAGGGAAGCGCTGAAGCGGTAGCAGGTATGGGGACGCAGTTCAATTCCACGCTGGAAAACATAGGTGCCGTGCGCGCCGGAACCGTCGAACCTTGCGCTGTAATTGCCGTGGACCGAGTCCTCCGAGCGCGTAAGCCCGGAGGAAAATCCGGAAATTGTTCCATCCTTTTCGACCTCCTCGAACGAAGGATTGCGGATCAGATTTCCGGAAAAGGAATCCTGTCTGAGCATTCGGATCCCGCGTTGCGCCTCCTGCCGGAACCATGCGGGCGCACCGGGAACGCGCAACACCGCTTCAAAGGCCTCCAGTGCCTCCTTCCGCGCACCGGTTTTCCGGTGACAGCGGGCAAGACCGAACAGAGCCTGCACCTTTTCCGAAACCCCGCTTCCCTTCGGATCGGAAAGGACGGAGCGGTACAGGGCGAGGGCCTCGCCGGGACGCCGGTCAAGCAGCAGATTGGCCAACGAGAGTCTGGTCTGAATCTCACTCCAGTCGTTCGCGTTCTGTTCGATTCCGCGCCGGTAGAAATCCATTGCCCGGTCATAGGCGCCCTGTTTCTGATGGAGGAATCCCAGCGATTTGTATCCGAGCGTCCGGATCTGCGGCGTGGCGTCTTCCAGGGAGAGAAGGCTTTGGAGTTTCTCCTCGCATTCATGGAGTTTTTTCTGACGTTCCAGCGAACGGGCCTCGCTCAGAATCGCGCGGGCCTTCTCCGACGGGGTGTTCGCCAGACGACCCGCTTCGGCGAAACATCGTTCCGCCTCGGATGGACGGGAATGCCGGAGCGCCTCCTCCCCCGCGCGGAAGGCGCTCCGGTACGATTCGAATCCGGACAGCAGAACAGGACTCAGACAGAACATCAGAAAGAAACAGATTTTCATGGGATTCCTCCCTCCTTCGTTTTTTGGGATTTACGGCTGCCAGTATCGGAGATCGCGATAGACCAGCGGATTCACGGTTGCCGCGTGCAGATCCAGAAAGACCGAATTGTTGCGGACCCCCCCGTGAAAACAGCGCTGATCGGGAAACGGCCAGGAGAAGTCGCCGGTTGCCGCATACTGCGGTTCAAAGAGACGGTTGTGATAGATCGCGGAGCCGCTCCGGTACTGCTGAAACTCCGATGCCAGAATCAGCGAGGAGGGATTCCTCAGCTGATGAAGTTTGTATTTCGGCTGTCCGGAATAATCGCCTTCCGCAGTTGTCACGATGGTCAGCTTCTGATTCAGCGTGTAGGAGCGGCGGTAGGTGTTCCGGAGATCGGACGGACAGCAGAAAATGGATTTCCGGCGCATCATCTGATCGGCGAAGCGCGCCACCGGAATCTCCGAAAGATATCCCCACACAAGCACATCCCATCCGTGATTCTTCTCCGGTTCCCAGATCGGAGACCTTGCCACCCCCGGCACGATCCAGTCGTCGTGATCCCCGATGTACTGGGCAAGCGCAACGGCAATCTGCTTCTCTCCCGAGAGGCAGACCATCCGCAGGGAGCTCTCCCGCGCGCCGCTCAACGCGGGAAGAAGAAGAGAAACAAGAATGACAAGAATCGAAACAACGACAAGCAGTTCAATCATTGTGAAAAAGACGGTTCGTTTCATTCCCTCATCTCCTTTCCGTTTCATCGAGGACGGGCGCTGCGGAGCTTCGGATTTTGATCTCGACCGGCAATCTCCGGTGTACCGGCGGCTCCGCACTTCCGTAGATTCGTTTCAGAAGGATCTCGGCGGCGGCCCGACCGACCTCGAATCCGTTCTGTCGGATCGTTGTCAAAGGAGGATCCAGCAGCTCCGCCAGCGCCAGATCGGCATAGCCGACGACGCTGATCTCCTGCGGAATCCGCCGTCCCGCGGCCCGGATAAGCCGGTACAGATGAGCCGCCAGAAGATCGTTGTGGGGAAAGACGGCGGTGGGAGCGTCGGCTCTCCGGAAACGACGGATGAGATCGTCGTCGGAAACGCTCTTCCAGTCCCAGAGTTCGCAGAGGGCGCCACACCGCTCCACCGCGTCGCGGAAGGCCTTCATCCGCCGCCCGGGATTCGACGGCACCCAGTAAAGGGAAAAACGGCGGTGCCCCAGGGAAAGCAGATGATCCGCCAGGAGGCGTCCCCCGGTCTCATCATCGGTCTCCACGGAGTCGATTTCCTCGGGGAAACCCAGCGGCCGGTCCACGACGACAACCGGAAGATTCATGCGGGAAATTTCAAATTTCTCATTCCGGTTCAGATCGCGCGGCAGATCAATCATAATCATGCCGTCCACGCGATGGTCGATCAGCATCCGAAGCGTTTTCAGGTTCGACGCATCGGAGAGCACCTCCTGATAGATCGCCAGATAGGAGTGCTTCATCATCTCGCTCTGGATTCCCCGGAAGATCGCGGCAAAGTAGTCGATGTTCAGCGAGTGGATCATCACCCCGACGCTCTGGGTCCGGTTGCCGAAGCTCGCCGCCGACGCCCGGTTCGGACGGTAGTTGTAGCGCTCCGCCAGACGGAGAATCTCCTCCGCCGTCTTCCCGTTCACTCGCGACCGGTTGGAAAACGCCCGCGAAATCGTCGCCGGCGAAAATCCGGTGATCCGCGCAAACTCCTTGATGTTCATCACGTCCGACACGAAAGGAATCTCCTCTCTTTATGGAAACTAATTTCCATTCTTTTTTTTCATTATACTCCATTCCACGGTTTTTGTCAATAGGCTGGGAGGGAAAAAGTGGGAAAAAACGGCGGCTTCGCCGGAAGCCGCCGATTGCAAACGGAGGAAAGGAGAACTATATTGAAGCGGGGGATTTTCGGGGAAATCGTCGGAGGAATTCATGAAACTTTCAGCCGTTCTGCGGTACATTGAAAAAGAGACTGGGGCAATCGTGAGCGTCCATCTTCTTCATCCTGCGTTTCTGGACTGCGAAGCGCTCCGTCTGGAACCGGATCAGTCGCTGCATCACGGGGAGTTCTGCCGCTACAACAAAATGCACGGGGAGATCAAAGCGTGCATCCGGAACAAGGCCCGCAGTCTGCAAGTGGCCTCGAAGGGGAGGAGTTTTTCGGGGACCTGTCCGTTCGGGGTCTGGGATTACGTGCGCCCGATCTGTTCCGAGGGAAAACTGATCGCGGTTCTGTATCTCGGGGGATTCCGCAGCGCCTCCCCCGCGCTTCCCGCGGACGGCGCGGCGCAGACGCCTCCCCTCCCGGAAGCCAGACGCGCGGCGCTGCGGCGCTATGCCGACTTTCTGGAACAGTTCATCCGCATTGAAATTGCCATCTGGAGCCGGACGGGAGGCGCGAAGGGGAAACAGCGCACCCCGGAATATTATGTCCGGAACACGCTGTTCTACATCGACTGCAACTTTTCCAAGGACATCTCCGTGGAAGACGCCGCCGAAACGCTCCGCGTCACGCCGAATTACCTGGGGGAGCAGATCCGAAAGCACACGGGCAGGAGTTTCCGCCGGATTCTGAATGAACGGCGGATCCGGGAGGCGGAAGTGTATCTGCAGCTGCACAAGGAGCTCTCGGTGTCGCGGGTGGCGAATCTCTGCGGATTCAGCGACAGCAACTACTTCTCCACCGTGTTCCACCGCTACCGGGGCGTCACGCCGCGCGAATACCGGAACGCCGGAGAGGATGCCGCTCCCGCCCCTCCGCCCCGTGCGGAGTGATCCGGCTTACAGGATCATCCCGGCGATCCAGCCCGCAATCAGAAGCGGAAGGTTGAAGTGAAGAAAGGTGGGGATGGTGGAGTCGTAGATATGATCGTGCTGCCCATCGGCGTTGAGTCCGGCGGTCGGCCCGAGAACCGATTCGGAAACCGGGGAACCGGCATCTCCCAGCGCACCGGCGACTCCCACAATCGAAATCGTCGCCAGAGGAGAGATTCCCAGCTGCGCGCAGAGCGGAACATAGATCGCGGCAATCAGCGGCACCGTCGAAAACGAGGAGCCGATCCCCATGGTGATAATCAGTCCGATCAGCAGCATCAGGAAGACGGCCAGTCCGCGCTGATCCCCGATGCCCGCCGACACCGTGTCGACAAGCGCCTTTACGCTTCCGGTCGCCTTCATCACCTCGGCGAATCCGCTTGCCGCGATCATGACGATTCCGATTCCGCCCATCAGGTACACGCCCTGCGTGAAGACATCCGACGTGTCGCGCAGCGAGATCACGCGCGCAACCACAAATACCAGGATCCCGGCCAGAGCGGCGATCACCAGAGAATCCAGCCAGATCTGTCCGGCCAGGCCGATCAGAATCGCGACGACCCCCGCCCCCACGTTCCAGGGCCGGATCTCCACAGGCTCCATGACCTTCGTCTCCGTCTCGACGCGATTGTAATCGCGCGGACGGCGATAAGATATAAACACCGCGATCAGCAGTCCCGCCACCATTCCCAGCGCGGGAATCAGCATCGCCTTCGGGGCAAGCGATGCGCTCACCGCCAGACCGTTGCTGTTGAGATTGCCGATCAGCACCTCGTTCAGATAGATCCGCCCGAACCCGAACGGCAGGAACATGTACGGCGTAATCAGTCCGAACGTGAGAATGCACGCCACGGCGCGCCGGTCCAGACGGATCCTCTCGAACACCTGCAGCAGCGGCGGAATCAGCACCGGGATAAACGCAATATGAACCGGAATCAGATTCTGCGACGAAACGGCCGCAAGCGTCAGAATCAGCAGCAGCGTGTACTTGAAGACGAACAGTTTTTTCGGAGTCACCGCTCCCCCGATCCGGCGGAAGAGTTCCCGCGCCAGAAGTTCCGTCACTCCGGAACGGGAAATTGCAATGGAGAACGCTCCCAGCATCGCATAGTTGAACGCGATCTTCGCGCCGCTGGCGAGACCGCCGCCGAACGCGTTCATCGTCTCAACGCCCCCCATCCCGGCAAGAAGCCCCCCCGAAAGCGCCGCCAGAATCAGGGAAAACACCACATTCAGCCGCAGCGCCGAAAGGACCAGCAGAATCACAACAGAAATCAAAACCGGATTTTTCAGGATTTCCCACAACATGGAAACGCACCTCTGAGTTTTGTTCAGTACTCGGAAAACGGAATCCGGCAATATACCACTCCGGAGGGGAAAAGACAATCAGGTCCGCCGGAAAAAAGCATGCGGCCTCATTTCCGCCCTCCCCGCTCCTCCGCTCCCGCGGCGATTCCGGGACGCACCCGTCCCCTGCCGCGGGAAAGATAGTGCATCTGAAACTGAAGCGGCGAAAGTCCGGTCTGTTTCCGGAAAAACCGGGAGAAATAATATTCATTTCCGAATCCGAGCTCGAACGCGACCTCCCGGACCAGCCGGTCCCCGCGCAGCAGCAGATCGCACGCCCGGTTCGTCAGAGAACGGGCAAGGAACTGTTTCGGCGGAATTCCCATCGCCGCCGTGAAATTCCGGGAGAAGACCTCGCGCCGGCACCCGCGCAGCGCGGCGAGCTCCTCCACCGTGGTCGTCGCCAGACAATGCGACTGAAGATATTCCAGCTCCTTCCGGAACTCGGCGACCACGGAAGCAAGCGCCAGCTGCTCGCCGGTCATGGATCTCATCAGCGCCGCGGCGAACTCCTCCGTAAGTCCCCGGACCAGGGCCGCCGCGACAAACTCCTCCCGCTCGTCATACGCCTCCTCCGCCCGCCGCAGCCAGGATTCCTCCTCCAGCACCCGGAGCGACGGCAGACGGGAAAAAAGATCCATTCCACCGCAGAACTCCAGCGTAAACTGAATCGAGAGAAACTCCAGCTCCGCATCCAGACGAACCCGGGCACTGTGAAACAGCGGAATGAAATAGGCCCGGCCGGGACAAAGCGTTTCATGCGAAAACGCGTCTTCGATGTAGCACGCCGCACCGTTCGGGTTGCGGATCGGCAGAAAAAAACGGTTCACCGGAAGCGCTCCGGGTTCCCCGTCCGCCTCCGGATAGGTCCCCCGGGCAAAATGACGGATCCGGAGAATCATCCGGTCGGCGGCATTCATCACGCTGGTCCTGTTCACAACTGGCATCCAGATATCTCCTTTCGGAAGACTTTAACGGAGATTTCCGATTTGTCAATCACAAAAAGATATTTTTTTCCAATTTTCATGTATTCCGTTTTCCCCTCCTTCATGGTATAATAAACGCATGGTATAATAAACGCATGGTATAATAAACGGCAGAAAACAAGGAGGAAATGCCAAATGCCATATGCTTCTTTTGAAGAGGACCGGGAATATCTGACCGAAAAATTCCGTCATCCCGTTTTCGATCCCTCGACCGGACTGGACAATGAAACGATCCGGAACAACATTCTTCCCCTGGCGGAAACCATGAAGGGACTGCCGCACCCGGTCATCAAGGGACGGCTCTTCGAATATATCTGCCGGAACATCCGGATCGACGTGAATGCGCACGATCTGTTTCCCGCCTTCGGCTGCTACGACCGGAACCGGCGGCCCATCTCGCCGATCATCGAACAGTGGAACCGGGAAGTCAACGAGACCTTCCTCCGTGAAAGCAATGAGATCATGAACGCCCGGAACGAAGCCGGACTCCACAGCATGTGGAAGGATTTCGACCATTCCGTTCCCGACTGGGACTCCATTCTGACCCTCGGCTTTCCGGGACTCCTCCAACGGGCGGAAGCGTATCGCGCCGAACGGGAACGCGCCGGCGCCATGACCCCGGAAGCCAAAGCCTACTTCGACGGAATCTCCATCACGCTCCGCGCCGTGCTGGAAATGCTCGACCGCTTTCTGCGCTTTCTCCAGGAACACGCCGACGGCAGCCGGCGGCTCCTTGCCGAAGCGGAATGTCTCCGCCAGCTCCGCACCGGAGCGCCGCGCAACACCTACGAGGTGCTCCAGATCATCTACCTGCACTTCATGTTCTGCGAACACATCGACCGGATGCAGGTCCGCTCCCTGGGCAACCTCGACCGCATGATCTATCCTTATTATAAACGGGATCGGGAGGAGGGACGTTTTACGGAAGAACAGATCCGGGAATTTTTCGCCTGCTTCCTCATGCAGTGGGCGTCGATCAACAACTACTGGGGACAACCCTTCTATCTCGGCGGGACAAAGGCGGACGGCTCGACGGAAATCAACGAACTCTCCTTCCTCATTCTCGACGTGTTTGACAAACTCGCGATCCCGACTCCGAAAATTCAGATCAAAGTCGCCCGCAACACCCCGCGGAAGTTTCTCGACAAAGCCCTGGACATGATCCGGCGCGGCCACAACAGTCTGGTCTTTGTTTCGGAGGAGTCCATCCGGCGCGCAATGATGGCAATCGGATATTCCGAAGAGACCGCGCGAACCTGCGACATCCGCGGCTGCTACGAATTCATTCCCCGCGTTCTGGGCAACACCACGGAGGCCGGTCACATCAACATGCTGAAACCGTTCGAGCTGATTTTCAACAACGGAAAGGATCCGAAAACCGGACGCGTCTTCGAATCCCGGGCTCCGAAACTCGAAGAGATCGCCTCCTTCGACGACTTCTACCGCGCCTACATGATCTGGCTCGACAACATCATCGACGGAATCCTCTTCTGCTCCCGCGCTTTTGAAAAATACCTGCAGCGGATCAATCCGGCACAGATGTTTTCCGCCACAATCCCCAGCAGTCTGAAGACGGCGCGCGACGCCTTCGCCAACGGATGCGTCTACAACAACTCCAACATCCTGATCGCCGGATTCGGAAGCGCCGTCGATGCGCTCATGGCGGTTCGCGAATTCGTCTTCGAACGAAAGGAACTCACGCTGGAACGCTTCCGCGACATCCTCCGGCGCAACTGGGAAGGAGAGGAAAAACTCCGTCTCCGCATCCGCCGCTCCGACGTCAAATACGGCAATGGTGTGGAAAAGGTCGACTTTTATGCGGAGATGATCGCCCGCTTTCTCGGAAACAAGATCAATCTTCAGCCGAATTCCAGGGGCGGCGTCTACGAAGCGTCCGGCCACTCCGCGCGCACGTTCATCACGCTCGGCGAACGCACCGGGGCAACGCCGGACGGACGGTTCGCCGGAGAGGAAATGTCCAAAAATCTCTCCCCCGCCATGGGAATGGACACTCGCGGCGTCACCGCCCTGATCCGCTCCGTCACCCGGCTCGACGCAGTCACCTTCCCCGGCGACTTCCCCCTCGATGTGATGATGCATCCCGCCACGGTCCGGGGCGCAGAGGGTCTCGACGCCATGCGCGGACTCCTTTACACCTATCTGTGGAACCACGGAGTCGCCATCCATTTCAACATCTGCGACGCCACCGTGCTGAAGGACGCTCAGAAGCATCCCGAACAATATGCCGGACTCCAGATCCGCGTCTGCGGCTGGAACGTCCGATTCACCGAACTCAGCAAAAAGGAGCAGGACGCCTATATCGAACGCGCCTCCTCCATCGCCGAATAACACAGGAGATCTGGTCATGAGTCTCACCGGTGTGATTCTGGAACCCAAGCGTTTTGCCGTTCACGACGGCCCCGGCATTCGAACCACCATCTTTCTGAAAGGCTGTCCGCTCCGCTGTCTCTGGTGTCACAATCCGGAGAGCCTCTCCCCGCGGCCGCAGCTGGCTTATTTTGCCCATAAATGCATCGGCTGCGGCGAATGCGTTTCCGTCTGTCCGGAGGGAGCGCATGCCGTGCGGAACGGAACGCACGAATTCCGGCGGAGCGCATGTCGCGCCTGCGGACGATGCGAAAGTGCCTGTCTGGGACGGGCCCTCCGCCTCTACGGAAGAACGGTCACTCCGGAAAAAGCGGTCGAACTCGCACTGGAGGACCGGGCGTTTTACGAACAGTCCGGCGGAGGAGTCACGCTTTCCGGCGGGGAACCCCTCTTTCAGGCGGAGTTCTGTCTGGAACTGCTGCGCCAGCTCAGAAATGCCGGATTGCACACCGCGCTGGACACCTGCGCCTTTGTCGCAAGGGAAGCGCTCGAAGCGGCACTTCCGTCAACCGGTCTCTTCCTTGTCGACTTCAAACACGCCGATTCCGCCGAGCACCGGAAACTCACCGGCCAGGGCAATGAACCCATTCTGGACAATCTGCGCTTTCTCTCCGAACATGGAGCCAAAATCGAGATCCGGATTCCTTTCGTTCCCGGCTGCAACGACTCGGACGAGAATATGGAACGGACCGGCGCCTTTCTCGGCACTCTCCGCGGCATCGAATGCGTAAAGCTCCTTCCGTACCACGCTCTGGCACGGACCAAATACGCGGCCTGCGGCATCACGGACACCATGCCGCACACGCCTCCGCCCGCACCGGAACAGATCGAACATGCTGTGAAAATACTCCGCTCCCATTCTCTCCCCGCGCACTCCGGAACGGAATAAGGCCCCTTTTCCCTTCTCCTCTTTCTTCCCGATTCCGCCGGGGAAAAAATTTTTTTTCACATTTTATCCCGGATAAAAACATTCGGCTGTTGACATTTTCACTCCGGACAAGTAAAATAATAATACGCTTTTTTTTTCAAGGAATAAGGGAGTTCAAGAAGATGCAGCATATTATTACAATCTCGTCGTTTCTGTTCTTCACAGCGCTGGTGGCGTTCCTCACATGGCTGATGACCAGGAAGGAAGATGTCAAATCCAAGGAAGGCTACTTTCTCGCGGGGCGCTCCCTGACCTATCCGTTCATAGCCGGGTCGCTGCTTCTGACCAATCTTTCCACGGAACAGATGGTGGGGCTCAACGGCTCCGCGTTCAAATACGGACTCTGCGTCATGGCGTGGGAGGTGATCGCCGTTCTCGCGCTGGTGGCGATGGCGATGTTCTTTCTTCCGCGCTTTCTGAAAAGCGGCATTGCGACGCTGCCGGAGTATCTGTATATCCGCTTCGACCGGACAACGGCGATTCTCACCAACATCATCTTTCTGATTGCGTATATGCTGATTCTGCTGCCGATCATTCTGTATACGGGAGCGACCGGATTGAGCGGAATCATGGATGTGCCCTCGCTGACGGGACTGTCCAGTGAATCGGCGAATCTCTGGCTGATGGTCTGGTTTGTCGGCATTGTGGGAATGGTGTATGCGCTCTTCGGAGGACTGCGGTCGGTGGCGGTTTCCGATACGTTGAACGGAGTCGGACTTCTGGTCGGCGGATTCATGATTCTCTATTTCGGACTCCATTACATCGGCGGCACACAGGGACAGGGATGGATGGAAGGCTTCTCCATTCTTCAGGAGGCCATTCCCGAAAAATTCAACTCCATCGGCGGCCCCGATACGGAAGTGCCGTTCAGCACACTCTTCACCGGCATTCTGATTATCAACATGTTCTACTGGTGCACCAATCAGCAGATCATTCAGAGGACCTTTGCGGCAAGCTCTCTGGCGGAGGGACAGAAAGGTGTGCTGCTCTGCGGATTTCTGAAACTGATCGGGCCGCTGTACCTGGTGGTGCCGGGCATCATCGCATTCTACATTTTCACAACGCTCGGAGGAGAGACCGGAATCAAATCCGACGACGCCTACGGAAAGCTGGTCTCGCTGGTTCTCCCCGCCCCGCTGACGGGATTCTTCGCCGCGGTCATGACCGGCGCCATCCTGAGTTCCTTCAACTCCGGACTCAACGCGACCTGCACGCTGTTCAGCCTCGGCATCTACAAGGAGGTCATCAACCGGAACGCCACGGAGGAGCAGATGGTCCGCTCGGGCAAGATTTTCGGATTTGTCATCGCCATCGCCTCCATGATTATCGCACCGCTTCTGGCGAACACGGGCAGCATCTTCAACTATCTCCAGAAGATGAACGGAATCTACTTCATCCCGATCTTTGCGATTGTTCTGGTCGGAATGCTCTCCCGGTACACGCCTCCGATCGCGGCGAAAACCGCGCTGGTGGCCGGCTGCGTCATCATTGCGATCGGCTATTTCATTCCGCCGTTCAGCCACTGGATCAACGGAATCGAATACCACTTTCTCGGAGCGGTCTTTCTGCTGCTGATCGCCTATATGCTGGCCTGGGCAAAATGCGCCGGACTGAAAACCCCCTTCGTTCAGGAGGACGTCAACGCGGTCGACATGACCTCCTGGAAATATGCAAAATATGTCGGCGCCGCGCTGATTCTGGTGGTGGTGCTGATCTACATCTCCTTTGCGGAGGTCTGAACAATCTCCCGCCTCTCCGGGTTCTCCCCGCGGACGTGGAGGAATCGGGACAGCCGGAAAATCAGGGGGACCAAAATTCCGGCTCTGCCCAAAGGGGCGGGAAAAGAGAACGGAAGACGGCGGCGCCGGAGTCCGATTTTCCTCTTCCTGCCCTGTTTCAGTAAACGGAATATCTGCGGTATTTGGCCGGAGGAATTCCGGCATATTTCTTGAAGATCCGATGAAAGAAAAATTCGTCGCGGTATCCGCAGCGCAGAGCGATCTCCTTGATCGGCAACGCGGTCTCCATCAGAAGATGCTTCGCATGGAACAGACGGCGGATGGAGATATACTGTTTGGGCGGCACGCCGAAGACCTTCCGGAAGGCTGCGGAAAAATCCGCCCGGGACATGCCCACCAGAGCACTGAGCTCGGCGACCTCGATGTCCCGTTTCAGCTGTAAATCAATGTAATCGACCACCTTCATGAATTCGGAAACCGGGACCGCATCCGGCAGATGCTCCGACATTTTTTCCAGAAAGGGAACCAGCAGCTCCGTCACGGTGTTTTTTATCATCACGGCATCGGAAAAAGATTCACAGTGCCGCATCCGTTCCAGGACCGACTGGAACCGGGAGCGGACTTGTTCCGGGTCCTCCGGAGCCGTCTCCCGGGGATAGCTCAGCATGGGAATCGTCTGAAGCTGCTTGGAGACAAAGTGAATCCAGTAATGAGTGCACGGCTCAATGCCCTCGTACTTCAGCGGAGTGACGCAGGGGATCAGATAGACTCCGCCCGGACGGATCAGCGCGGCGCCGTCCGGATAGACAATCCGGAAACTCCCGGTGAGAGGAAAATAAAGGCGGTAAAAAATATCCCCCGAATAACTCAGAAGCGTCGACCAGGTGGAAATCTCGTATGCCAGACCGCTTTTGATCGTCTTGACATCCAGTTCCGCCAGAAAAGAATTCCAGAAAAAATCGTTGTTGTATTTCAATCCCCGGTTTTCCGTCATGTCCGCCGCCTCCTGCTTTACAATAAGTCAATTTTTGGAAAAGGCAAATTTGCGCTCTCTTTCATTCATCTTTTCCCGGGAAGCGAATTTTCATCGGCAAAAAGTCCAAAAAAAAACAACAAAAAATACATTTACAGAATCCGAACTCTGTGCTATAATAATCCGAAGATGAGGAAGAAAGGAAAGAAGGAATGTCACAGATGCAGCAGATTTTCAGCGGCCCCCGTTTCACGTCCGGCATGAAACGCATCCGTTTCAGAGCGACGCAATCCCGTTTTACACTGATAGAGCTTCTTGTCGTAATTTCCATTCTTGCGATCCTGGCGTCTCTTCTCCTTCCCGCTCTGAGCCGGGCCCGCGGAAAGGCGCAGAGCACGATCTGCCTCAACAATCTGAAATCACTTGGAATGGCCAGCATCCAGTACTCGGGCGACTTTGACGACTGGCTGGTCCCGAACTGGAACGGAGAGGGTACGGAATACACCATTGATCTCAAGCACCGGATCTGGATCGGAATGCTCTGCGGCCTTCAGGCGGACACGCCGCCCACCGCGGCGGCCTGGGAAAAAAGCGGTCCTTACGGAGTGGCATGGGGATGTCACTCGACACGCAGAATCGGACAGTTCTCCTGTCCGGCCGATCCGAATCTTCTGTTCTGGGCGTCGAATGTCACCAACTACCACATCAATCCGTTTCTGCACGGGGGAGCGGTCAACAATCGGAACGATCAGCCGGGACGAACACGGAAAAACACGCAGATTGCCGCTCCCGGGCAAGCCGTCAGCATGGCGGAAGGGGTCCAGCCCGGAAGTATTTTTGTTTTCGGGTCGGACTACAGCGGAAGCGGATCGAAAAACACCATCAACTACATCCGTCACCACGGCAGAGCCGGATTTCTCTTTGCCGACGGTCACACCGAACAGCTTCCGGAATCCCGCGCACTCGCAACCCGCGCCTTTGACGGAACTTCGGACCGAATGCTGAAAGCCGGATATCAACCATAACCCCCAACCGTTCCGCCAGCCGGAACTCCGGAAAGGAATCAACTCCATGAACAAAAGAGGGATCCGCGATCATTCAATCCACGAATCCGCACCTTGCAGACAGGGAGGCGGCCGCCTCTTCACCCTGGTGGAACTTCTTATCACGGTCATGATTCTGGCGATTCTGACGAGTCTTCTTCTGCCCGCGCTGAACCGGGCCCGCGGGAAGGCGCAGAGTGCCGGCTGTCTCAACAATATGAAAATGCTCGGGATCGCCAGCACCCAGTACTCCGGCGACTTCGACGACTGGCTCGTTCCAAACTGGAACGGAGACGGAACCGAATATTCCATCGACATCCGATACCGGATCTGGATCGGAATGCTCTGCGGATTCAACGAAAATTCTCCGACCACGGCGGCTGCCTGGGCTCTCTGGGCGAAAACGGGACCCTATGGCGTTGCATGGGGCTATCATTATCCGCGAAGAATCGGCTCCTTTTCCTGTCCCGGCGATCCGAATCTGCTGTATGGGAGCAACATCACCAATTACCACATCAATCCGTTCCTGCATGGAGGAGCGGTCAACAATCGGAACGATCAGCCGGGACGAACACGGAAAAACACGCAGATTGCCGCTCCCGGGCAAGCCGTCAGCATGGCGGAAGGGGTTCAGCCCGGAAGTATTTTTGTTTTCGGGTCGGACTACAGCGGAAGCGGATCGAAAAACACCATCAACTACATCCGTCACCACGGCAGAGCCGGATATCTCTTTGCCGACGGTCATGCCGAACATCTGACGGAAGCCCGGGCTCTCGCCACGCGCTCCGCCAGCGGCGTCGCGGACCGGATCCTGAAAGCGGGGTTCCAGCCGTAAGCGCCTCCCCGCATTGCGGAGAACATCCATGTACAATAAAATCAGAAAACAATCTGTTTTGATTCCTCAAGGAGAAGGTATTATGAAAAAAGTTCCAGTCGTGCTGCTGTCAGGCCTGGCATTCCTCGCCGCGGCAGAAACCATCAACAACAACTCCACCGCGGAGCTCGGACTTCTCAACGGTCCTGCACCGGGATTCAAATTTGAAAATATCCAGATTTCAAACCGGGAAGTGAAGGCGCATCCCGACCGGATCTACTATCCGGTCACGGTTCCGGGAGGAAATCCCGGACGATGTGTGATGGTTCCCGGCGTGCGGGGACTCCGCTCCTACCGTCTCTCTCTGGAAGACTTCTACCTCCATGAAGCCTGCGAAGTGGAAATCTCCTTCGATGCGAAGGCCGGCCCCAGCGAAAACGGGATCTACACGCCGAAGCAGCGCTTCCAGATCGACTTCCGCGCCAATACCGACCGCGACCGCGATTCCTATTATCCGATGCTCAGCGGTTTTGCGTTCCATCCCACCGATCAATGGCAAAGATTCTCCAGAAGATTCAAGATCAAGGGGTACACGAACTTTTACAGCATCTGGGTTCTGCCGGGAAGCCGCAAGGAGATCAACACCCTGTATCTTGACAACTTCCGTTTCACTCGAATCGGCGCCCCCGCAAAACCGCAGAATGAGTACGCGGTGACCTTCGACAAGATCACCTCTCTTTACCGCACGGGAGAAGGAGTGAAAATGACTTTCCGCGCACTTCTCGATTCGCAGGAGAAGCAGTTGACGGGAAAAGCGGAAATCCGTTTCTTTCACGATCAGAAACCGGCGGCGTCCCTTCCGGTCTCTCTGACACGGCAGACGGATGGGGTCTACGAGGGTTCGGTTCTCTGGCAGCCGGACGTTCATGGTGCGTTTGCGGCGCATCTGAATCTGAAAGGCTTTTCGCCGGAACGAATCGGGGGCGATTTCGCCATCATTCACGATCCTGTGGATCATCCGCGCTTCTCGCCGGGATGGGCGCTCGGATCCAATACGGAAAACGGCATCCATTTCTATACGGGGGATCCGCTCGACACCACCTTCATCTGCCTTGCGGGAGGCGTGGAAAAAACATTCCGCGACATGCGGCTCAGCGGACAGGCCATCGGACGGGTCTGGGGGTACTGGAGAGCAACCGAACCGGAAGAAGGGAAGTTCCAAAAGGAACCGCTCGACACCACCATCCGGATGATGAAAAAATATCACATAGAGCCGGTTTTCTGTCTGGTCGGCAGCTTCAACACGCGGACCGATATTCAGTCGGTTCTCAAAAAAGGGCGTCACGGCTTCCCGGCCTATCTCGCCCGATGGCACAAGGTCACAAAGGACAACCGCGACGGCGTGCTGATGGTTCCTGTACAGGGGGTCTACGACCGCTATCTGAATTTCGTCCTGAACACCTGGAAGAAGGATGTGAAGATCTGGGAAATGAGCAACGAACCCGGTCTGCTCATTCACCCGCCGGAAGGGCACGCAAAATGGTTCATCCAACTCTGCAAATACACGTACGAGACGATCAAAAAGGTTCAGCCGGACTCCATCGTGCTCGGAAACGGAGTGACCGGGGATTTCGGAATGAACATTGTCGGATGGTGTCAGCAGCTCAATCGGGAAAATCCCGATTACGTCAACTGGCTCGACGGTATCGCATTTCATCCCTACAACTGCGGACTCGATTACATGAACGGGATGTATTTCCGCTATCGCGATGTTGTACGGGACATCTCCCAAACTCTGAAAGTCAAAAAACCGCTCTGGAATACGGAAAACTACTATCTTCCGACCGCCTATTCCAAACAGATCAACTATTATCTGAACAAGGAGCGCTTCGGCGCCAACGAAGTGGCTCGTCAGTTCCTTGACGGCTTCCTGAACGGCGTCAAGGCGACGATGGCCAATACGCCGACCGCATTCTATCGCCAGGTGAATGTCAACGGTCTTGCCGCGCCGAACGATGTGTTTGCCGCGACCAACGCTCTTTCCTTTCTGCTCAAGGAGATGGATTCCGTCCGGGAGATTTCGCCCTCCCGATGGATCCGCGCCGGACTCTTCCGGAGCAGAGACGGAAAAAAAGCGCTCGGCTTTCTCTATGACATGCGTCCCTCCGGCAGCCTCTGGATCCCCGGCAGAGCTTCCGCCCGGATTCTGGACATCTATGGCAATTTGCTCAAGGGAACGCAGTTCCATCTCAAATTTGAACCCTGTTATGTCACCGGCACTCCGGAGGAGGTGGAGAAACTGATTCGCACCTCCCGTTTCCAGCTTCAGGATCCGGTCAGGATCCGTGCGCGCCGGTTCGGGAACACCACCTTTTTCGAGGGACGGAACATGACGGGACTTCCCATTGAAATCGAATCGAAAATCGGCTCTCTTCCCGTGCAGTTCTCGTTCCGGCAGGATCCGCTTCGAAGCACCATGGCCATGGAAGGGATCCGCACGGTGCCGGAAAACATTCCGCTGATTCCGGAGACTCCGGAATTCCAGCTTCCGGCGAACATCGGACTGGAAAAGGGAAGCCGGGCGGAAATTGTCCGCGGGGAAAAAGAACTGATCGTGAAAGTCGAGGTCAGGGAAAAGAACCCCCGGCCGGGAAAGGTTTTTCACGAAGGAAGCTGCGTCGAGCTTTTTCTGGACGACCAGCCGTTCCATTCCCTCGATCAGAACGCCACCTATCCTCTCCAGTTTTACGGGACCCCGACCGGCGGAAAAGGGGTTCTGAAACGAGGAAAAGCACAGAAGAAACCGTTCGATTTTCAAACGCAAAAAACGGCATCCGGTTATCAGGTCGTATTCCGGATTCCTGTTCAGGAGGAATATCTCGGAGTCGATCTGATCGTCACGCGGAGCGATGGAAGCAAGGAACGAATCCGGGGCGTCCGCGGCATGTCCTTCAAGGAACGCTTCCACTATCCGCTGATCCGGACGGAGAAAAGAGAAGTTCTGAAAAACGGAAATTTCGAGCTTGTCCGCTCCGGCGCACCCGATTTCTGGTTCCACGAGGTTCGGTTCGGAACCCAGTTCCTCTGTGCGGAAAACAGCGGCTGTTCCGGAAGAGGCATGAGCGTGGAGCTTTTGCAGAAGCAGAAGGTTCCGTCGGTCATCTATCAGCGGGTGGAAATTCCGGCGGGGAAATACCGTCATGCGCTTCTCACCTTTTCCGCCAGAATGGAGAAGGTCAAAACAAGCTCGGAAGGAAAAGGGAAACACGGTCTTTTCATCCGGTCCGTCATGAACCGCTTCGGACAGAACTATGCGGAAGCATTCCTGAAAAAAGACATCGTGGAAAACGGCGTCTGGAAACGCTATCAGATTCCCATCGAGCTGAAAAACAATACCGGGTTCCTGAGGGTGGAACTCGGACTGGGAAGCGAAACAACCGGAAAAGTCACGTTTGACGACATCCGACTTGAACTGAAATAACATGATCAGAAGAAAGGAGAATCTCTCGATGAAAAAAATGCTTTTTGCTCTGGCACTCACCATTTCCGCAGCCGGATTTGCCGCGGAGGACATCCGGATTGACCTTGCGGCAAACACCGGACTCGTCTGCAACTCGGTCTCCAGGGGGCTGACGGCCTCCCCCGCGATCTGGATGAAGGAGAAACAGGATCAGCGGCTCCTGATTCGTGCCAGCTCCACTCCCGACTGGAAACAATACTCCTTCCAGATCACACCGAAAGGAGATGGAACCATTGATCTGAACATCATGAGCAATCAGAAGAACCGAAATGTCTGTTACGACAAAGTTCAGGTCAAGGGCGCAATTCTCAAAAACGGAGATTTTGAAACGATGAATTCCAAAGGCCTTCCGGAAGGGTGGATCCTCAATACCGAAGTTCTCTCTTCGGAGGGAGCCGCCTCCGGAAAATACTGCGTCCGCGCCAATCACGACAGGCGGGCCATGCAGCGGATCCGCGTCAAAGCCGGACAGATGGTGGAAATCTCTTTCATGGCGAAAAGCGCCAAATGAAATCAAACGGTCCGTTCCGGGACAGAGACCGCTCTTTCCGGCCCTGTCCCGAGGAACGGCTCCTGCCCCCCGATTCCCAGCGCCGGGCAAAGTGGCGGACGCACGGGAGCTTCCGATCCCGAAACTTCGTTCCGGAATCCGTGTTCAAAAGATCCGGGCCTCAGGTATGAATCACGGTGACGCCATCCAGTCCCGGCGCACCGATATCCTCCCCGAAAAAGTACGCCCGACACGGCAGCCGTCCGCTCCGGAGCGCGCTGCGAACCCGCAGCCGCAAAGTGCCGGTCCCATTGCCGTGAATCACGAGAATACTGCGGCTCTGCGTCCCGCAGCGACGGATCACACGGCTCAAAAGGGCCATCGCCTCTTCCGCATACATGCCGTGCAGATCCACGGTATCATCATAACGTTGTCTGGACTCGGAACGTTTCATTGAAAGAAAAGAAATGGATGCGTCCCCCCTTTTTCTCCGAAAGGACGCATCCGATGGAGGGTGTTCAATCGGTTACCAGTAAATCGCGAGCGGACGCTTGTGCGTAAGAACGTGACCATCCGGCGTAAGTTTTCCTGTGGCGGCGTTGTAATCGAAGAAAAAGACCGTATCGGAAAATTCATTGGCGGATGCGAACTTTCTGAGTCCGGGCAGGAAATTGATGTCGCGCGGACTGCTTCCTCCGCAGAGAAGAAGGTCGTGCATTTTCATTCCGCCCTTTCCGTCGAGCTCGAAGACCGCAATGGAATCGTAGCCTCGGTTGGAAGCGAACAGGAAGCGTTCATCCTCGGAGAGCCGGACGGCGGAAGCCTTAGTCACTCCCACAAAATCCTTCGGCAGAGTGGATGCGATCTGAAGCGTCCGGAACGTTCCATCCTGATAAGAGAGAGAGTGGATCGTGTTGCCGAGCTCGTCGAGCAGATAGGCGATTTTTCCGGAGCGGTCGAAAATCAGATGGCGCGGACCCGATCCGGCGGGCTCCACATGGAATGTCGTGACACGATCCTCATCAATGCCCTTGACCGGATCAAAGGGATAGAGCTTCACCGCGTCGATGCCGAGGTCGATCACGATCAGATATTTCCCGTCCGGCGTAATGTTGGTGAAGTGGGTATGGGGACCATCCTGCCGGGGCTGATTCGGTCCCTTCCCCGTGTGCTGAATGTTGCGCAGACGCTCCCGGATGCTGCCATCGGCATTGAGCGCAAACACCGAGACGCTGCCGGAAAGATAATTGGCGCAGAACAGGAATTTTCCGCTGGGATCGGTGATCACATAGCATCCGGCTTTCCCTTCGGCGGACATGCGGTTGAGTTCCGTCAGCGACAGATCCGCATTCACCTTGTATGCCGCCACCCCAGAGGAATCGCCGACCGTGCAGGTGGAATAAAGATATTTGCGGTCGGGTGAGAACGAAACCCAGTTCGCATTGTCGATCGGATTGCTCCCGAGCAGTTCGGGAACGCCCTTTTCATTCAGCTGGTACCGGAAGATTCCTCCGCCTTCGACAGCGGCCGCGCAGGCGACAATATAAAAAATATGATTCATTGCTGTTCCTTCTTGTTGTGATGGTCCATTCCGTTGACATATTATACCACCAAAGAACGTTTTTGTAAGGGTCGGAAAGAAAAAAAACGGAATATTTTACAGATTTTCACAATGTGAACAACCCTCCGGAAACGGAGGGCCGTTTTCTCATCGGATGTGTCGGATTCTTCTCACGGATTGCGGTAAATCCGGAGATTCCGGATCCAGAAGGTCAGTTTTTTCCCTTTCGGATTCATCCCGATCCGGATCATCCGGACGGAGTCAAGCGGCATCCTGACGGAATGGAGCGGCAGACAACGAATTTCCCATTCGGTCAGGGGTCTGGGGTATTCAAGATACTCGACCTTGCCATGCTCGTGAAGGTCCTGATTCGACAACATCACATAAGTGTAATGGAAATCGTTTTCCACCTTGTCCTGCACGGACTTGATTTCAAAGGTCAGCATTCTGGCATTCCGGAACGATTCCTCCGGCAGTTTCAGAACATATTCCGGATAGATCCAGGCGTTCCGCTCCTTCCACTCCGCATCGAAACGAAGCGCCTTTTCGGCGGCATCGTAGGTGATGCTCGATTTTGCCGCGGAATCGTTCCGCCTCCATCGGGAAAGGTGTTCCGTATCCAGCGGAACCGGGACGGCATCGCGGAACATGATGCGGTTCAAATGAACGGGGATCACCGCATGGCTGATTTTCTTCCCCTGAAACACACCGGAGATCCGGACCGTCTGAACGGCGCCCTTTTCCGGAATCGAAGGCTCCAGCAGCAGATCCAGACCGACCTTCCCGAACGGAGGAAGCACCAGATTCTCCGGCAGATTTTTCAGCACTCCGCCGCTCACAAGGAGCCTCCCCGTCTTCCGTTCCGGACTCAGATTCCAGAGATCCAGATGGATCCGTCCCTCGTCTTTTTCCAGATTGGCAAGACTTTTCAGATTCGTCACACGGAAATCCTCCCTGTTCAGATACGGTTTGATGACGATGGAACGATCTTCCACCTTTCCCGGACGGATGAGTTCCAATCGTCCCGCGGGATGCGGTGGCGTATCCGCCTTCAAACCGGAAAGCCCGGAAACATACGCGGGAAAGCGAGTGGAGGAGAGCGCAAGTCGGCCATTCTCCGCGACGACATTTCGGCGTCCCCCCATGATATCCGTATACGGATAACGGCCGGAGGGAACGGACAGAAAAAATGGTTTTTCATAAAGATTCCCGTTCCTGCAGATCGCGTCATAGGCGCGGTCCAGTTCGGAAATGCTCCAGAAGACAACGGTCTGAGTTCCGTCCGGAAGCGCAAAAAGAAACTGCCGGATCCCGGGAACGCCTTTGATCTCGCCGAGCAGTTCCGCCGCCGCAAGCTGAAACGTCAACGTGGAGAACGCCGTATAAACCGGCTTGACGCTTCCGTCCCGGCGGAGGATTCCCCAGTCTTTTTTTCCTTCCCGCTCATTGCAGGGCGGAAAGACAAAGAAATAGCTTCTGGCCACCCCTTCCATCATCAGAAGGATCTGGGACTTCGGCAGAAACTCCGCCACAATCAGCTCCTGTTCCGGCGAGTGTGCGAACAGTCCCGGCAGAATGCTTTTCTCCTGAGCAAGTCCTTCCAGATTCGTCCCGTTCTCCGTCACATAGATTGCCCGGTGTTCAAGTCCATTCTTTTTCAGAAAGGAGCGAAGTTCCGCAAAAATCTGCGGATAGCGCGCCGGGGCGGAATAGGTATGAAAATTCATGGCCTCGGCATATCTGGCGACATCGTTTGCATACATTCCATCGTCATACGAGGTTCGAACCATGCTGCAGACGGCTCCGGGCAGAACGGAGATCTCCGGAGCGCCCGCCTTGTGTCCGAGAAAGGCCGCTTTCAGCGTGGCGGCAAATTCCCAGACGGGTTCCGGAGCATAATGGATATCCGGTTCGTTCCAGACCTCCCAGCTGGTGACTTTTCCGCGAAAGGCCCGCGAAGCATCCCTGGCGAAGCGCCATGTCAGGAGAAGATCGTCAGGAAGACGCGGGGACACCGTCTGCACAAACTTCGGACAGCGGGCGTAAACACTCGAAACAGCAATCTTCCGTTCCGAAAGCAGCTCCGCATTCTTTTTGTAATGACCCCACTCATAGCGGCCGGGCGCCGCATTGACATCATTCCACGACAGGCGGTCCCGTACATTCGGAATTCCCGCCAGACGCACCAGTTCGGAGACGAGAAGAAATCCGTCTCCGGAACAGGCATCCGTTTTCAATCCGCCCGGTCCGGCGAGCCAGGACTGCGCCGTGTCAACGCCGAAGAAGGAGTTGCGCTCCTGCCGCCGCTTCGAGGGATCCACAACCACGGCAAAGGAGCGATCAGACGCCGCGGCGTGACCGTCCCTTCCCACTCCTGAAAGGAAATAGTATCCCGGAGGAAGCGGAGAGAATTTCACTTTCCGTCCCTTCCACGGTCCTTCCCTCAAAAGCGTGCCCTTCCAGTCGGAAAGACGGTAACGAAGACCGGCTTCCGGAATGCTGATTTCAAACTCCGGAAAATCCGTTTCACAGAAGACGGTTCCGGGGGAAAGCGCCCGGATCCGGGCGGTCCCCGCCGTCCGGCCCGGCGTACCGATCAGCGTCGGACGACGGAGATAGAACGATATTTTTTCTCCAATCGGATTCATCCCGATCTTCACTTCCCGTATGCCGGCTTTCTTCACCTGCGGACGGTCGGGCAGTTTCACCCGGATTGTCTGCCACCGGCCCGGCGGAGGAGTCCGGTACGGATAGTACCCTTTCACCGAGGGAGTCGCGGGAAGCATCACATGCGACTCCCGGATTCCACGGAACTCCGGTGAAGCATCGATTTTCATTTCAAATTCAATCTCCCGGATTCCGGCGAGCGTCTCCCCGATCGTCCAGGTGAACACCGGATAGATCCACCTGTTTTTCACCTTTCCGAAATCCGCGGAAAAATGGAGTGCATTCTCCTCCCTGCTCCATTCCACGCGCATCGGAACGGAAGCGTTTTTCTTCCACTGCCCGGGTAGGCTCCACTGCTCCGGAATGAACCTCTCATCCGCGGCAGAAAGAACAGAGAACAGGCCCCCCAGGAAAATCAGAATCGGAAAACAGCGCATGGCAACACACTCCCGCACGTTATAAATTGATCTTGGAGCCATTCCAGATGGCACGCGTGAATCCCTGATACTGCAATGCGGAACGTCGATAGACCGCGGCATGCCCGTCAAAGAAGCTGAGATTTCCGCTTCCCAGATGATTCAGCCCGAACGCGCCGTTTTCCAGATAGGTTCGCGGCTCGAACACATACATTCCGCATCCGGGACCGCTTGCGGCGGCGGAATCGCGGCGGGTGTCCCCGGCCAGGAAAATCTTTCCGGGAGTATTCATGCGTTTGATGCTGTATGCCAGATCGCTTCCGACCTTCGGAAGCCGGAACTCCCCCCACTCTTCTTTTTTCGTGTTGTACAGCGGAGGATTGCCGCTGGTCAGATCGCAGCGGTAGATCCCCAGCGTATTGTACGGACGTTTCCCTTCACTGGCATGCCGGGTCGACATCTCCGGACAGAGCCAGAGAGACTCGCCGAAATACTTCGAATCCCGCATGATTCTGGTCCACGGCTTATTGGCCGCGTCATTGGTCAGAACAACCTGATCGAAGTCATCCGCATACAGAAAGAATCCTTTTGTAATTTGCGAAATCGTGTTCAGGCAGCTGATCTGCCGCCCTTTCCCGGCGGCGCTGTTCAGCGCGGGAAGAAGCAATGCGGCGAGGATGGCAAAAATGGAAATTACGACAAGAAGCTCTATCAATGTGAAATTTCTCCGCCGATTCATGCCGCATCCTTCCCGTTCCGCGTGTCTGCGATTGTCCGAAAGACATTCTCCTCTCATATCCATTCTTCCTTTTCGGGGATTCCAGATTTCATTTCTATCATTATAGCACAAAAAAAAATACAAAACAGGGATCAGAATAGTCATTTATAGCACAAATCAATCATTTTATGAAATTCTGTTTCCGGAATGCGGAGGGAGTCATGCCGATTTTCCGGCGGAAAAGACGCGCGAAGTAGTTTCCGGTCTCGAAGCCGGATTCATGGGCGACTTCCTGAACCGTGAGCGAATGATCCTGCAGAAGATGGAGCGCATGTTCCAGCCGGACCGCCTGAAGATAGTCCAGCGCGGACATCCCCACCTCCGAACGGAACAGCTTCGACAGATGGTTCGGCGTAATATGCAGCGTCCGAGCGACCTCCGCAATTTGCAGATGGACCTCCTGAAACTGTGCCTCCAGCAGGTTTTTCGCGCGGGCGAAGCGGACATTGAACCGTTTCTTCTGCATCTGCGGCGGCTCCGGAATCGTCGCCAGCGCAATCGAAAGAAGATGGAGAAGATAGGAGGTCCGTTCAAACGCATCCGACAGCGAAACTGGAATCAGCATGAAATATTTCCGCAGAACCTCCAGAAACTCCTCCGCCGTTTTCTCCGGCAGATTGCAGGACAGCGGAAATTGCAGTCCGAGTTCCGCCGGCGGAGGCGCCGCACAGAAAGCCGGATCAAACGTCTCCCCAGAATCCGTATAGACAAAAGCGGTGTTTCCCTCCCAGTGAGCCCGGCAGTCCCCGAACCAGTCAAAGTGGAAACTCCACCGTTCCAGGACCCGCTCGCAAATCATGCGCTGTTCCGCACCGGGCGGAATAATCAGAAGCGTTCCGGCCCGGCAGGGATAAGCGATGCCGTCCAGAATCAGACGCCCTCTTCCGGCGCTGAAATAGGTCAGTTCGTAATCATAGTTCCGGCGCGGCGGCTCCTCTTTTCCGGCGAACCATTTTCCCGAGCGAAACCGTCCGGGCTGAATCTTCAGCCGCGCCATCGCATAACGAAAGGATCTCTGCAAAATCATAAGGAATCATCCATGCTGATGACTGGTTTGCAGAATATAGATTCTCTGCCGGGAATTTCAAGTCCCGGATCCGAAGTCCGACCGGTTTTCGAATCGTCTGCCGGGCCGCCACCCGGATCGTCGGCCCCCCCCTTCGACGAGACGCACGTCCGCTCCGGCGACGAACGGCATCCCTTCCTCCCGGTCACTGCAGAACTTCGATTGCGGAAGGAGCTTCGATGCGGATCCGGCCGGGCCCCTCGCACGTTACCGAAACGGAACCGAACGGAGTCGGATACGTTCCGGAGACATACTCCAGACCCGCGGGATCGGGTTTGACGAGAATCTTTCTGCCGCCCGGCTCCAGAAAACGGATCCCGAGCACCCGTTCGCTCAAAAACGGCATCGGCCCGCAGGACCAGCCATGACAAAGGCTGTGCCGCAGACCTTTGTAACAGTAAGCGCCTAAATCCGCGTGAAGATCCCGCTTGCCTTTCGGTGTGAATTCATCGATCCGTCCGGAATTCTCCAGCCAGTCGAGATTGAAATCCTCCCAGAAAGTCGTTGCCCCGCGATCCATCATGGCGCCCCAGTAGCGCCGGATCAGTTCCAGCGCCGGACGCGTCGGCTGCGCAAGAAGCATGTAGAATCCGTAAAATGTGCTGATCCCGTGCAGGGGATTCCGCAAAAGGACATCGCTTCGATCGGCCAGTCCGCCGACCGTCTGAATCGCCGCCGCAGCCTTGTTCTCTCCGCAGTCGGGAATCCGCCCTTTCAGACGCTTCTGCACGGAAAGAACGGTGGTGACATCGCAGTCAAGGGCTCGGAGAAGAGTCTCCCCCGAGCGGAACATCCAGTACAGCAGTCCCTGAAGTCCGGCATGTTTCGCCGGAAGATCCTCATCGCTGGGCCAGTCCAGAAACCGGCGTTCCGGAATGCACTCCGAGCCGTCCGCGGAAAGATAGGTGCCGTAAAGCTCAAGCAGTCCCAGCAGATACTCCTTCTGCGCACGGATATACTCAAGATCCCCGGTCGCCTGATAGTAATCCGCAAGCGCGATCACCCACCAGCAGGAATAGGTCCGGATGGTATTCATCGGCAGCGGAAGCGGAGTGGTCGACGTCAGAAAATCCAGCGACTTGCGAATCAGGGAAACATCCCGGAAAGCGGCAAGAATTCCCCGGATCTCCGGATGAAGATCCCCCATCCAGACCAGCCGGTCGCGCTTTGCGCCGTCGTAAATATAATCCTGCATGTTGAGCTGGAGCGTATACGCGGCGGTTTTCCAGATCCTGTTGAGCCGCTCATCGGAGGACTCAAACGACCCCGCGTACTCCAGATCCCGGTACAACGCCACGGCAATCACATTGAGCAGAAAAAGCTCTCCTCCGGCATTGTCGATCCGGACGAATCGGAACGCCGTGTTTCCATATTCGAGCATTCCGAACTCAGGCACCGCAACTTCCGTATCATGAATCGCATGACACTGATTCGGAGTTCCGCAGGCTTCGCTGACCGATTCCCCAAAGCGGATCCGGACCCGTCCCTCCTTCCCAAGATTGACAATGCGGATTCCGCCGTGCAGTTCGATTCCGAAATCCAGAAGGACGGAACCGCCCGACTCCAGCCTGGCTCCGGTGATCGAATCGGAAAACATCGGTTGAATGCTTCCGGAGCCGATCCACTCTCCGGCCCCGGAGATCTTTTCCTGCAGGAGAATCCGGGATACGGGGACGTATTCGCGGATGCGTTCATCACGAATCGAATGCTGATAGATGCTCATGTTCCGCGTCTCATTCCTCGGCCTTCTCGGTGTCCGCGTATTTTGCCTGGAAGGAAATCGTGACTTTCACGCCCTGTTTCAGCGGAATGTTCTCCTGAAAACAGAAGGCGTTGTGCCAGACGCAGACGGCATTTTTTCCATCGGCGGCGTTTCCATCGGCTTTCAGAAGACGGGCCTCGTAAACGGGTTTGGTCGCGGCGAACACCCAGGATTCCACGGGCTGTCCGGGAGGAGTCGTGCGCAGCGTCTCAAAACTGCCGTTTTTGATCTGCGTTCCCGTCGCCTTGATGTCGTCAAACGTGATCCAGACCTGATTCAGATTTTTCATTCCCTTCGTCCGGGAATACTGCCCCTTGAATTCCAGTTTCAGGACCCCGTCGGCTTTCGGCATGATCGTAAACTCGAACTTCTGGTAGGTCTTGCCGAGATTCCGATAGGCGGTCACCGTGAACGAACGGGGATCCTTGCCCATCCGGAACGGATTGCAGCCCTTGGAGGGGAATGCAATTTCAACGGGAACGGAGGCTCGTCCGTCGATCTGGAAGTTTCCCGCGGAGCTTTCCACAGCAAAGAGAGCGGCCGCGGCGAACAGGAACAGGTGAAGTTTCTTCATGATTCAGTCCTTTCTGAATGGTTTGTTGTGAATGAATTTTATAATGGGCTGCATTGATCATTTCTCCCGTTTCCGCATGGTCCGGGTGCCGATGGCAAACCGGAAGCGGTTTTTATCGGAATCGGATGTGCCGGAGAAGGAGGACTCCCCGTCCGCGGCCCCGGTCCAGATGCGGAGATCAAAACCGAGAAACGGTTCCTTCGCATACCGGAAGTGCTCCAGCGGGAAACCCGCGGTCAGGATCCAGCCGTCCGCGCGCCGGCAGAACCGCCAGCGGCACTCCCGGCGGAAATAGAGACTGGACCCGCTCAGTTCCGCCCGCTCCGGAGAACTCCCCGGGGAAAAGACAAAACGATGCGTCCAGCCGCTTCGATACCCCGTGCGGTCAAGGCGCCGGAGCGGCTGACCATCCAGCAGAATTTCAAATACGGCCTTCCCGAAATCCTCGTTGCTTCCGCGGGAGGATTCCGGCATCTCCGCGAACACGGAGAACCAGAGCTTCCCGTCTGCGATGCAGATCCCGGCCCGACAGTTTTTCCCGAATTTCCATTCGGGAACGCGCTTCCATTCCGGGGAATCCAGCGTCGTTGTTTCGGAGATGCCATCCGGTCCCTCCGGAATACGCAATGTCCGGTTGAGGTGCAGCGGAACGGAACGGCCGTCCAGCAGGATGTGTTCCGGAAGAGCGGAGCCGGAAAACGGAACGGAAAAGGAAAGCGTCTCTTCGCTTCCCTGACGGATCAGTTTTTTTCCATCCGGGAACTCGACGGTAAAGGGAACACCTTTCTTCTGAATGTGGAAGGAAAGATACAGGACCCATCCGTTTTCCTCCAACGCGGCACGGGCTCCGAGGAAACGGGCGGAGTCGATCCCCTGCACCTCGACTCCGCGAAGGAAGCGCTCCATGGATTCAGGATCGTGTCCGCTCACCCAGCAGGGGAATGGGGTTGCGGAAAGTTCGGTTTTCCCGTCCGTTTCCGGAAGAGGATTGCCCATCTCATCCAGCAGCGCGATGGACGGTTCCGTTCTCCGGAAAACGAGTCGTCGCGGATCCTTCTCTTTTTCGTTCAGGAGAAATACGGCGGCCACCTCCCTGCCCGGCCCCGAAAAACGGTAGACGCACGCCTCGCCGGGAAGGATCTGCTTCGACTGGAAGCGGCACCCTTTCAGCAGACTCGAAAACACCGCTGTTGCAATGTATTTGGTATTGGGAACATACCCTTTCGTTCCGAAGAGACCGGGCGCGGACTCCCGGTAAAAATTGCTGTTGAGCGCAGGAGCGAATCCCAGCAGGAATCCGCCCGGAAGCGGAAGAGATCCCCGGACGCCTTCCGCCGCATCCAGAAGATACCGGCGGATCAGATAGCCGGGATGCGCGGATGCCGGTTCTCCCTCGCTGAGCGGGATCAGATAATACAGCTCCGTGTTCCAGAGTTCCGCATCCGCCATTCCGAAACGGGAGAGAAGAGACCGGAGTTCCCGGAGAGCCGCATCTCCGGCGCTCGGCGAATCCTCGTAGGGGGTGCTGTACGGATGAAAGGAAACGCCCGTAAGAGAACGTCCCCCGCCGCGCTGAAGAACGTTCCGGGTATAGGCCAGAACATCGCCGGATGCGTCGCCGGTGGCGCAGATCCCGAGAATCGAGGCGGAAGGATCCGTCTCCTGGAGAATTCCGCAGGCGGAATTCAAATACCGGAGATACTCCTCCTCGGGCAGGAAAAGATTGGGTTCGTTCAGAATCTCGTAATATGCCACTTTTCCCCGGTAGCGCTCCGAAACGGAACGCACCAGATTCTCCCAGTTCCGCAGCGGCGGAAGAGCCGTCCGCCGCCCCTTCCCGGTGAAATACGACTGGTGACACTCCACAAATTTCGACTTCCGATAGAGCCATTGCGGAAGACCATGCTGAATGGACGCCTGACCGGCGGGAAACTGGAAGAACATCCCGCCCAGATTAATCAGCAGACGCAGTCCGGCCGCCTGCGCGCTCTGAACCACGCGGTCGCAGTGCCGCCATTCGAACCGTCCCTCCTCGGGTTCCAGAAGCCCCCAGACAAACGGATTTCCGCTGTCCCACATCCGAAGAAAGGAGAAACCGGCCTCGGCAAAGATCCGCAGTTCGCTCTCCGAGACATCCTGTATGGAGGCGAACGTCAGCGGACTGTTGATCCCGAGATCCACGGGCAGCTCTCCCGGCGCAGCCCGTACCCGGGGCGCAACGGCCAGATACTGGAGAATCCGCGACGTCTCCTCCCCTTCCACTTCCACGGAGAGACAGTAAAGATCGTTCCTCCCGGGAAGCGAAACTTCAATCGGAAGTACGGTCCGCTCCCCCGGAGGAACCGTGGCGTTTTTCCACTCCTTCCCGCAGGAACCTCCGGAAAAGACCGAGCTCAGTTCCAAACGGATGCGGATCCTCTTTTCCTCCGCAGTGTGATTGAAAATCTCGAACTTCGCGGAAAATCGTTCCCCGGGCGCGAAACGGAAATCCTCCTGCTCCGTTTTCAGATCGGTGCTGAACGACGGAGAGCTCTCCGGGTTGCCGAGCGGTCCGAGCCGCAGTCCGGTAAACGAGAGAGTCACCTCCTGCGGGGACGTTTTCAGGATCCGGAATCCGCACCATCCGTTCTCCGGCGATGGAACAAACCGGAAGGAATACTCTTTCCACCGGTCGGAAAGCGTCAGCTGAAAGCGCGCTCTGGAACCGGTCCGGATATATTCCGAAACGGTCAGGGTCTCCCCGTTCCGACTGCTCTTCGCCCGGAAGCGCAGTTCATAGGTCTTTCCACGTTTCACGGGAACCGCGGGCAGAAAGAATCCCATTCGGCACTCCGCCGGAGCGGTAAAGGTGACTGCCCGGCCCCACGGCGTTTCCGAAAAACGCGGAAGACAGGTTCGGGCATGAAGATTGTCTCCCAGATGGTATCCGGTAAATCCGTGCCGGAAATCCGTGTTCGTCAGAAGATTTTCCGCCTTCAAAATCATGGCGGAAGCAAACAAGAGCAGACAAAGAACGAACCGACGCATTTTCTCACTCTCCCATCAATGAAATGGTCCAGTCCTCCTCCCGGATCAGGGAGGCGAGAGTTCCGGCTTTTGCCGGATCGGCATTCCGCAGGAGGTACGCAAGAGAAGCACGGTTCCGAGCCTCCGTATGACCATCAATGAACAGGAGATTCGCCTGCCCCAGATGCAGCAGATGAAACCCCGTTCCGCCGTTGCCGTGAATCCGGAACCGGGGATATCCCGGGTCCGTCTGAAGGGAAATGCTGTCCGCCAGGAAAAAGTACCGCGACGCCGTTCTGATTTTCCGCAGATCGAGCGTTTTGGAGTAGTTGTTTGCCGGATCGTGCATGGTCGGAATCCCGCCCGCGCATTCCAGTTCGTATTCATCGCCCCAGAAATGACTCTTTACACCGTAGGTTTTCGCCGGGACAAAATCCTCGTTCCGGAACGTCTGCACGGCCTTCGGACAGGAGACCAGGCGGAAGCGGGGATTGGCTGTCTGCACTCCCGCGTCATTGAAAAAGCGCTTGTAGTAAAGTTCGCCTGCCCAGTGCATCTTGTTGTGGACGCCCGCCTCTCCAATGACATAATAATCCGAGTTGTCCACCGCGTATCCCGCATAATCCAGACCGATCTGCCGGAGATTGTTCTGGCAGGAGATAAGGTACCCCTTCTGACGAACCTTGCTCAGCGCCGGCAGAAACACCGCCATCAGAATTGCGATGATCGCAATGGCAATCAGCAGTTCCAGCAATGTGAATTTTCTCTGTTTCATGATTCTCCATCTGCAGTTTGTTTTTCTTACATTATACTTCAAAAAAAAAGAATAACCTTAATTTTTGGACGGAAAATCTTGAATTTCCGCCAAACTGCCCTATATTCATTGCGGAACAGGAATGGAAATTGTCATGACGATCCGGAAACACAGTTTTTTTCTTCGGGACTTCTATCTGACCCCGTTCAACTGCACAGTCTACTGCTCGTTCCACCATTACGGGGAGACCAAGGACCGCTGGCATCATCACGATTTCGACGAACTGGTCATCGTCCGTTCCGGAGAGGGCACTCATGTCACCGAAAACGGCACCTACTCCATCGGCAAGGGAGACACCTTTCTGATTCCGTTCGGCCGCTCCCACAGCTATGAGAATCTGCGCGATCTGCGGATCGCGAATCTGATTTTCCGCAAGGACGCCTGGAAACAGAAATGCGGTGATCTGGCCGATTCGCCCGGGTACAACATCTTCTTTGAAAACAGCACGCGCTTCAAGGAGGAGTTCCGGTTTCACAACCGTCTGACCCTCTCCGGCGAACAGCTGCAGGAGTGCGAACGGATCTTCTCCCGCATGCGCATGGAACAGTCCGCTGAACTCCCCGGACGCAACTGCATGACCGAACTGCTGTTTCTGAATCTCTGCGTCATCATCTGCCGGAGTTTTTCCTCGGGAGAGAAGACGCGCACCTCGGAAATCAGCGATCTGAGCAGGCTTCTCCGCTTCATGGAGACGCATCACAGCGATCCGCTGAAACTCGAGGATCTGGCCAGAACGATTCACCGATCGGTTTCGTCGCTGACCGCCCTCTTCCGCGCGGCGCTGGGAACGAGTCCGGTGGACTACCTGAATACGATCCGTCTGGAACAGGCGGCAAAGGAGTTGCGGGAAACGAATCGTCCGGTCTCCGCGGTCGCCTTCGCCCACGGATTTTCCGACAGCAACTACTTTTCGACCCGTTTTTCCCGTCGTTTCGGCTGCGCTCCGCGGGTCTATCGCGCCCGGCAGAAAAATCAGGCGCCGGAATCCTGACAATCCCTTCTCCGTCCGCTTTGTTCGGATTGCGTTTGAATTGCGTCAGTTCTCCGGCAGGAGCATTGCATTTTCCACGCGGAGGCACTACATTCCGGAAACCCGAAACAACAGAAGGAATGCAATCCATGCTCAACAAAAAACTCAAACGACTCGCGGTCTACTGCTCCTCCAGAAACGGAGCGGATCCGGCCTTCGGGAAAGCGGCGGAGGAGCTGGGACGTCTCATGGCCCTGCGCGAAATCGAACTCGTCTACGGAGGCTCCTCGGTCGGACTCATGAAGAAAATCGCGGATACGGTTCTCCGCAACGGCGGAGAGGTCACCGGAGTCTATCCGGAAGGACTCTTTCTCGAAGAGCTTCAGACCAATCTGACAAGAACCTGCATCGTCCGCTCCATGGCGGAACGGAAGGCCATGATGCTCGAACTCTCCGACGCATGGCTCGCTCTGCCCGGCGGATTCGGCACGCTGGACGAATTTTTCGACGCACTCTGCCTGCTCCAGATCGGCCATCACTCCAAGCCCTGCGGACTGCTCAACATCAACGGATTCTACGATCCGCTCCTTGGCTTTCTGGAAAACGTCAGACTCAGCGGAATGATCCGGACATCGGACCGTGAACTCATCCATGTGCATTCCACCCCCGCGGGTCTGCTGGATCTTCTGGAGGAGCAGTTGGAGTGCCGCGGCATCCATGTTCTGCCCGGCGCCTCCTGGAACGAGCCGGAACGGTTCGCCGTCTGAACGAAGAATCAATGCGTCATGCCGAGCGCATCCAGAATTCCCTTCAGATACGATGCGCCCAGAAGACGGCCCCAGATCGCATACCCCGGCGAAGAGTTGTCCTCGCCCGCCATCGTCGGCGCGTGATCGGGACGGATCAGACAGTCGATGCCGTTCTCGCGATACAGCCGGAGAATCTTCGGCATATCGGTCGGCCCGTTGTCATGAAACGTCTCCCGGAATCCGCCTTCAAAGGGTTCCACATCGCGCATATGGGCGAACACAATGTCGTTCCGGAATTCCGGAATGAGCTCTTCGATTCTCTCCCCCATGCAGCGGAACGTCGCCTGACAGAACGTGATGCCCCAGGCGGGACTCGCGGCAAGACGCTTCGCCTTCCGATACGCCTCCGCCGAGGTGAAAATACGCGGATACCCTTTCAGTTCCGGAACCGGCGGATCATCCGGATGCAGTCCCATCCGCACACCGGCCTCCTCCGCCGCCGGCAGAACCGCGCGTAGAAAATAGAGATAGTTCTTCCAGAGCTCTTCATGGGTCAGATGCAGTTCCTCGTTCGGAATGTCCTGCGGGAAATAACCGTTGGTCAGCGCTCCTCCGCGCGCCGGGATCGCCGTCCGGCTGCGGAACCAGCCGACTCCCGCCATGAAATTGTAGCACAAAACGGGAATTTCCAGTTTCCCCATATTCCGAAGCATCCGCCGGTAGTGTTCAAGATCCTCGTCCCGTCCGGGAAGTCCGAGTTTGATGCGCGTCATGTCGAACTCGTCGCCTTCAAGCGCCTGAAGACGGAACCCGGCATCGGCAAACCGGTCCCGAATCGTTTTCAGCGATTCAAACTCATAGACAGGCGGCATTCCGGTGAGTTCCGGAGCGGCCTTTGTAATCGCGTAATTGATTCCCGCCTGGCGCGAAAGCGTCCATTTGAGATCCGGCACCGCCGGAAGAAAAATTCCAAGTTTCATTTTATCCTCTCTTTTCTTCCGCGGACAAAGAGATCGCAGCTGACGATCCGTTTTCCGCGCACCAGCGTCTCATCACCTCGGCCGCGGGCTTTCCATCCATCGTGAAGCCCTTGTTTCCCGCGGGATCATCCACAAACTGCGGACGGTAATTCTGTTCATCCCATTTCCACCAGAAAAGTCCGCCCCACCACTCTTCCGGGGAGAAGGCGCGAATCACGGCATCAAGATAATTTGCCTGTTCCCGACCGTCGTATCCGCCGCCGTTATTCCAGAAGTAGGGCAGTTTGGACGCTCCGACCGTAGCACAGCAGCCGCATTCGCCAAAATAGAATGGTTTTCCATAAACTTCTGCGAACTCCCGGGTCCGTTGTACGACAGGGGCAAGATATGCCGCCATCTCGTCGACCGTTCCTCCGCCGTGCTCGGAAGCAGGAGAATACATGCTGCTCCCCAGCGAATCCAGTGCAAAGAACCAGTGATTCGGATTTCTCTGAATCAAAGGAAGAAACTGTTCCGCGGCGATCAGGGACGTGGTCAGATGGCCCTTGTAGTTCTTCCGGACGACATCCACGATCCGGAGCCAGTGTTCGGAGAAGTCGGCAAACGGATTCAGTTCGCTGTCGAGACAATATCCTTCGCAGGAGCAGCGGTTCGCGATGCGCAGATAATGCCGGGTCAGCGCGGCATAGTTTTCAAACCAGTCCTCGCGATAGTGAATCGGCTTTCCGGGAATGATTTCGCCGGAGGGAGGCAGCTGGAGATGCCCCCGCTGGGTTCCGTCCCAGCTCTCCAGCATCGGACGGAACATCACTTTGACCCCCAGCTTGTGGAACAGATTCATGATGTCGCAAAGTTCGTCGTCGCCGGGTGTAATGGTGAAATCGCGGAACTGGCGTGTGCTGCTGAACCGCTCCTGCATCACGGTGGCCACCAGACAGACCCAGCTGCATCCGAGTTCCGCGATCTTTTCCGCCTCTTTCGCCGCCACTTCTGAAGAGAAGTAACCGTTCCTTGCGTAGAAACCGAATGTCACACCTTTGAACAATTCCCGTTTCACGTTCCCCTACATCCTTTCCGCGATCTTCTCAGGAAGTGCCGAAAGCAGCTCCAGGATCGCCTGTTTCTGTTTCTCTTGGAACCGGTAGCCCGGAATAAAACTGCCGACGGCCGCGACGACCCGTCCCGAGAGAAAAACCGGGACCGCCAGTGCGGTGATGTCTTCCCGCTCCTCCACCAGGAGCTCCTGATGCGCAATTCTGTTCAACGTTTTGTTCAGCTGCGCTTCGGAACGGATCTCCTTCCACTCCTCCCCCGGCGGGCCGTTCCGCAGAAGGAACGCCTTCTGTTTTTCCACCGGCAGATGCGCCAGAAGCACACGGCCCGAAACACTCCGATAAGGAGTCTCGCGCTTCGGAAACGTTCCGGTCATCACCTGCACCGGATGCGTCGACATGATATTGTACAGAATCACACGCGAATCCCCTTCCAGCACCGAAAGGCAGATGTATTCCCCTGTCCGTTCCGAAAAGGCCTTCATCGCGGGAAGCGCGGCTTCGATCAGCGCGGGAGCATACCCGGGATTCTCCGTCAGCTCATACGCCTTCCGTCCCAGCGCATACCCCTTCCGGCGCCCCGCCTGTTCCAGATATCCGAGGTTCGCCAGCGTGCGGACAATACGCGAAGCCGTCGGGAGCTTCAGTCCGGATGCGGCCGCAAGTTCACTCAGAGGATGCGCCTCCCGCGGATGCTCGCCCACAAGCTCCAGAAGCCGCAGCGCCCGTTCCACTGCCTGTATGTTGTTCATACCATCTATCTTTCACATTATGAAATTTATCTTTCACTATAATTACTATATTTCCAGTCGGAGAAAAAATCAAGCCGGAAAAAATCTCCCTTCCGCTCCAGCGGAACTTCCACGGAGGAGCAGGAGAAAATTCATGCGGAAGCATTGAAAAAGAACGGAAACGGTTATACCTTACCGGAACCCAAGATACAGGAGAAGACTTTTTATGGAACCGATCATTCAGAATAAGAAAACGCTGTTCGGAGCGCTGATTCCGGAAGCATGCGTCAACGGGCAATGGCTTTCGGAAAGCAGCAGCTTCCGTCTTTCCGCAACCAGGAAGGAGGAGGAGGGCGGAACTCTCCTGCGTCTGGAATTTACCAATCTCTCCGGAGAAACGGTCCGGCTGGATGATCTGCGTTTCATTCAGCGCGGCACGCACGGGGATTTTCTTTCCACGCCCGGCCCCCGTCTGCGTCTTTACCGCGAAGGCTGGACCATGGCGAGCGCAGCGGCCTCGGTCCGATTCGGAGAAAAGGATTTTGAAGTGGATCCGGACTACAAGCCGTTTGCCGTTTCGATGCCATCCGAATACACCAGCGAAACGCCGAACCGCTTCTCGGGCGAACATGTCGCTCTTCTGAACGACCGGGAAAGCGGATTCACCGTTCTGACCGGTTTTGTCACATCGGCGGATCAGATGACGCGCATCGTCGTTGAGCTTGGGGAGGAGGGAGTCAGGGAATACGCCATTTACGCCGATACGGACGGAATCGCCGTCGATCCCGGCGAAACCATCCGCTCCGAGGAGCTCCTGATTCTTTCCGGAACGGACGCGTACACGCTTCTGGAACATTTTGCCGATGTCTGGGGCAGGAAAATGCACGCCCGCACCTGGGATCATCTTCCGAACGGCTGGTGCAGCTGGTATTACTACTTCAGCGACGTCACGGAAAACGACATTCTGGAGAACGCCGCCTATCTGAACGCCCACAGGCAGGAATATCCGCTGGAATACCTCCAGCTGGACGACGGATATCAGTCGGCGCTGGGGGACTGGCTCGTCTGCAACGGGAAATTCCCGCACGGACTCGAAACTCTGGCTGCTGAAATCAAAAAGGCCGGACTCAAACCCGGCATCTGGCTTGCTCCGTTTCTGGTGGAGAAGCGTTCCCGTCTCTTCGCCGAGCACCCCGACTGGATGGTCCGCGACCGGAACGGTGAAATCGCATTCCCGATGAAATGGCGCACAGGCGAAGCCGCCATTCTGGATGGAACGCATCCCGAGGCGCAGCGTTTTCTGACCGATCTCTTCCGCCGTCTGCGTGAAATGGGCTGGGTCTATACCAAACTCGACTTTCTCGTGTTTGAATGCGGCGTACCCGGCGCGGTCTATTACGACAAAAAAGCCACGCGCGCCCAGGCGCTGCGGCGCGGACTGGAAGCCATCCGCAAAGGCTTCGGCGACGATCAGTTCATTCTGGGCTGCACGGTTCCCTTCGGCCCGGTGGTGGGAATCGTGAACGCGGAACGGGTCGGGACGGACATCACCCCCTACTGGGCGCCCGACCGGAAAGTCTTCAAGGAAGCGCCGACCGTTCCGAATGTCTGCCGCAACCTCATCAACCGCTGCTACATGAATCATCGTCTCTTCTTCAGCGATCCGGATACGCACATTGCGCGAATCGACAACAACAAGCTCACCGAAAACGAAGTGATCCTCTGGACCTACGCGATCTGGCTTACCGGCGGTCTTCTTCTGCTGAGCGACCGGTTCGAGACCCTCGCGCCGGAACGCACCCGATATCCGAAACTTCTGATTCAGGAACAGGATCAGTTCCAGACCCGTCCGCTGGATCTGTTTGACCGCGAATATCCGGCCGTCTGGTACGGAGTCCATAAAAAGACCGGTCAGAAGGTCGTCGGGCTCTTCAACTTCGAAAACGGGGAACGCGTGCTGTCGATTCCGCTGGACGCGATCTCCCGGGGCACGGAGTTCCGGATCCGCGACCGTTTCACCGGCGAGGATCTGGGAATTGCCACCGGTCGTTTTGAAGCCGCAGTTCCGGCGCATTCGTGCCGGATCTTCCACCTGAACTGAATCGCCGGACTCGGCAGAACAAGGAGGCGCTGATGCAGAACATGGCTCGAAAACATTCCGCCGGAGACTCTCCGGAAACGGGAGTTCTCTCGTCGCCCTTTGCGGGCAGCTGGTATCCGGGAGATCCGGAACAGCTCCGGGAATTTCTCCGCGAATTTTCCGCGGAAACGGAAGCGGATCCGGACACCATTGCACTGATTATGCCTCATGCGGGATATCAGTATTCCGGGACGGCGGCAGGTCTTGCCGCGGGCAAGGTCCGGGGACTCTTCTTTGAACGGGTGATTCTGCTGGCGCCGTCGCACCGGGCGTATCTGAAGGATCAGTTCTGTCTGCCGGAGTCATCGTATTTCTCCACGCCGCTGGGGAAAGTGCCGGTCGATTCGGATGCCGTGAAGACGCTGCTCCGGGATCCGCATTTTCTCCGCAGCGATCCGGTTCACCGGAACGAACACAGCACCCAGCTGGAACTGCCGTTTCTTCAGTACATGCTCAAACCGGGCTTCCGGATTGTTCCCGTGATCGTCGGAGTCTGCGAAAAGGCGACGATCATGGAGGCGGCACGCATGCTGAAACCGCTGATCGACGAAAAAACGCTTGTCGTCGCCAGCTCCGATTTCACGCACTACGGCAAGGACTACGGATACGTGCCTTTCGTTCACGATGTCCGGGAGAGTCTGAAGGCGCTTGACATGGGAGCGTTTCATTTCATCGAACGGAAATCGCCGGAGGAGTTCCGGCTCTATCTGGAGAAGACCGGTGCGACGATCTGCGGAGCGCAGCCGATCGAACTGCTGCTTCGTCTTCTGCCGGAGAGTGCGGAGTGCGAACTTCAATCCTATTATGTTTCGGGAGATATCACGGGGGATTTCAGCAATTCGGTCAGCTATGTCGGAGCGTCGTTCACCGGCTCCTGGAGAGCGCCGGAGAACGCGGAGGAATTCGCGGGGGAACTCACGGAAAACGACAAGCGTCTTCTGCTGGAGCTGGCTCGGGCGACGATTGCGCGGAAATTCGATCCGTTGCGTCCGCTTCCGGACCTTTCGAAACTGACGAATGCGGCGCGGAAAAAACGCGGGGCGTTTGTCACGTTGAACATCGACGGTCGGCTTCGCGGCTGCATCGGAGAGATTCTTCCACTTCGTCCGCTGGTGAAGGCGGTTGCGGGGCGCGCCCTGGACGCGGCGTTTCACGATCCCCGGTTCTATCCGCTGCATGAGGAGGAACTCGGCAGAGTGACGATTGAAATTTCCGCCCTCACGCCGCCGCACCCGGTGAATTCATGGAGAGACATTGAAATCGGCCGTCACGGCATTCTGCTGCGGAAAGGAGACGCCGGAGCGGTGTTTCTTCCGCAGGTCGCCCCGGAACAGAGATGGGGACTGGAGGAGACGCTGGTGCATCTTTCCATGAAAGCCGGACTGGACCCGGACGCCTGGCGGAACGGCGCGGAATTCGAGGTCTTTGAGGCGGACGTTTTCCACGAATAATCCTCGGGGAAAAAGAGACCGGCTTTGCGGGAGCCGTCGGGACGGAAACGGGAGAAGGAATGCGGAAGATCATACACATCGACATGGACGCGTTCTACGCCTCCGTCGAGATCCGCGACAATCCGCGACTTCGCGGGAAACCGGTGATTGTGGGCGGAATGCCGGGAACGCGCGGGGTCGTCTGCACAGCCTCCTACGAGGCGCGGAAATTCGGAGTGCATTCGGCGATGTCGGCGGATCTTGCGGCCAGGCTCTGTCCGCAGGGGATCTTTCTCCGGCCGCGGCGCGGGGCCTATTTGGAGGCGTCCGCCCGGATGCACGAGGTGTTTCACGAGTACACGGACATCATTGAGCCGCTCTCGCTCGACGAAGCCTATCTGGATGTCACCGAAAACAAAAAAGGCATCCCCTATGCGAGCACCATTGCGCGGGAGATCAAGCAGAAGATTCTGAAACGGACCGGAGGACTGACCGCCTCGGCGGGAGTCTCCTACAACAAGTTCCTTGCGAAAATCGCCTCCGACCTGAAAAAGCCCAATGGTCTGACCGTAGTCCGGCCGGAGGATGCGGAACGTCTGCTGGAAAGTCTGCCGATCGAAAAGTTTCACGGGATCGGCAGGGCGACCGCGGATCACATGCACCGGATGGGCATCCGGACCGGAGCGGATCTGAAACGGAAAAGCAAGCTGGAACTGGCGCTTGCCTTCGGCACGGTCGGCGAATTCTATTACAACATTGTCCGGGGGATCGACGAACGGGAGGTCTGCACGGACCGGGAACGCAAGTCACTGGGAACGGAAGAGACATTCGAGGAAGACATAGCCGATCTGGCCTTTGCCGCGGAGGTTCTCCGGCGGCAGTCGGCGGAAGTCGGAGAGGAGATCCGGAAACGGAACCTGTTTGCAAAAACGGTCACGCTGAAGATCAAATTTCATGATTTCCGGTCCATCACGCGGAGCAAGTCGCTTCCGGACTATTTTGACGACGACCGGACCATTGCCGAAACCGCACTGGAACTTCTGAAGAAAACGGAGGCGGGACGCATCAAGTTCCGTCTTCTGGGAGTCACGGTCTCGGGATTTTACGGAGAGAAAAGTCAGGGCGAGCTTGTCCAGATGGAATTTGAATTCATGAAAAATCTGCCGGTCATGCGGCGGAATGTGCGGTGGTGAAGTCAAAAAAAGCGGGACTTTCCATCTTCGGGCGTTGCACTTTGCGTTTCCGACGATATATTACTAGGGAGAGAAGGAGCAGAGCAATCGTTTTCATCCGGTGATTTCGGTTTTTCGAATTGAAATTGCCTGCAGGAAATTAGATCTTCAACTGGGGAAGGAGATTTCATGAGGGATCGAATCGTTATTTCCGGCCGCGGCCTGATTACGCCTCTCGGAGAGGGACTTGCACAAAACATCGAAGCGCTGAGACTCGGCAGGACCGGAACGGTCTTCATGCCGGAGTGGCGCGAACTCGGACTGGAAAGCCAGGTTGCCGGCAAAGCGAACACCGATCCGGAGTGTCCGGTTCTGACCCAGAAGAACAAACGCTTCATGTCCGCGAACTCCCGAATGGCGGTTGCCGCCGCTTACGAGGCGATTCTGGAAGCGGGGTATACCCCGGAAACCCTTCCGCATGAAATAGCCATGATCAACGGATGCGCAGGAAGCGCGTATATTGAGGTGGTCACAAATTCGAACTCCTTTCTGGAATCCCGGCGGGTGCGCCGCTGCTCGCCGTTTGCCGTGCCCAGACTGATGCCCTCCTCGGCGGTGGCGAATCTTTCGCTGGTCTTCGGCATCACGGGAGAGACCTACGACATCAGTTCCGCATGCACCAGCAGCGCGCTGGCGATCATGGCGGGAGCAAGACTGATCGCCTCCGGAGAATACGACATTGTCATGGTCGGCGGCTCGGAAGAGACCAGCTGGCCCCAGGCGCTCGGATTCAACAGCATGCGGGCCCTTTCCCACAGTTTCAATGACGACGCCGCGCATGCCAGCCGTCCGTTCGACAAAAAACGCGACGGGTTCGTCCTCGGCGAAGGAGCCGGCATCATGATCCTTGAACGGGAATCCCGGGCGCTTGCGCGCGGACACAAGCCGAAAGCGATCATTGCGGGATTCTCCTCGAACAGCAACGCCACGGACATGGTCATCCCCAATGCGCAATCCAGCGCGGAACTCATGATGCGGGCCATGCGCATGGCGAATCTGAAGCCGTCCGACATCGGTTACATCAATACGCACGGCACCGCCACTCCGGTGGGGGATCCCGTGGAACTGGAGTCGATCCGGCTGGTGTTTGAATCCTCGCGCAATGTGGCGATCAACAGCACGAAGTCCATGACCGGACACATGATCGGGGCGGCCGGAGCGGTGGAGGCTATCTTCTCCACCCTGATGATGGAACACTCCTTCATCTGCCCGACGGCCAATCTCGACGAACCCGGCGACGAGTTCGCATGGGCGGATCTCGTGCGCGAAACACGGGATGTGGAATTCGACCATGCGCTGAGCAACAGTTTCGGTTTCGGCGGTTCCAACGCCTGCCTTGTTCTCTCGAAATGGAAGGAGTGATCCGTCCGGGTCCGCCGGACAGAACGCTTCCGGGGAGCGGGCGATGATGCTTTATCCGGAAAACGCCGTGATCCAGGCCCCGCTTGCGGGCCATACCGATCTGCCGATGCGTCTTTCTTCGCGCCGTCACGGCTGCCGCTATGCCTTTACGGAGATGATCGACGCGGGCTCCCTTGTCTTTGGCAACCGGAAAACAAGGAAGCTTGCCCTCCGGGCGCCCGAGGAGGAGTTTCTCGGAATCCAGCTGGTGGGATCCGATTTGGAGACGCTGGACAAGGCGGTCGAAATCATCAATGACATGCACTACGATGTTCTGGATTTCAATCTGGGCTGTCCCGCGCCGAAGGTGGAAAGGAAGTGCGAAGGCATCGCCTTTGCGCTGCGCCGGCCGGAGGAAGCGGTTCGGGCGCTGGAGCGGATTGTCCGCCGATCCCGCCTACCGGTCACGGTCAAAACCCGGATTCAGGATTTTGAGGATCCGGAGCCGACGGTCGCGTTTCTGAAGCGTCTGGAGAATGCCGGAGCGCAGGCGATCACGCTTCACGGGCGTCTGATGAAGGCGTTCTATTCGGGACCTGTGGCTTTTCCGGTGATCCGCGCGGCACGGGAGGCGCTCCGGATTCCCGTGATTGCCAATGGAGGAATCATGGACCGCGAATCCTGTGAGGAAATCCGCAGGGAGACCGGCTGTTCCCGCGTGATGATCGCCCGCGGAGCGCTGGGCAATCCCTGGATTTTTTCTCAGGTGGAGCAGGAAAATTTCACGCCGCCGACCGTGGAGGAATTCGCCGGGGAGATGGAACGGCACATGAGGGACATGATCGACTTTTACGGGGAGGAACTTGCGTTCCGGATCGGACGGAAAACGATTCTGGAATACCTGCGCGGACGCGGCTATCATGGTTCGCTGCGGGCCTCCGCCTCCTATCTCTGCAATACCGCCGATTTCGAGGTCATGATGGAGGAGATCCGCCGGGGGCCGGCATCGACTCCGGATTCCCCGCGGCGTCTGGCTCCGCTGCGCTGACCGTCCCTGCGGTTTTCCCGGAAAGAGTCTTGTTTTCCGGGAAGTTGCTTTTTCGGTTATCTGGCGATCAGATAGGCCATCACGCCATGATTTCGGAGGGCGGTATCGGCGGTGAATCGCACCACGCCGTCGGCACAGGAGGTTGGAACCGCTCCGGTCCGGCGGCCTTCGAAGTCGAGAGTCTCTATCTTCGGCCGGAAGGGGAGACGCAGAGCGACCTTGATTTTCCGGCGCGCCAATAGAAGCGGCGACTTGCCATATGTCTCAAGGATGGTGCGGCGGCTGTTCCGGAACTCCATATCCGAATTTGCCATATCGACGAGATGAATCATCAGGATCTTCCGGCTTTCAGCGAGGGGGTTCGCGTCGAGAGAGATCAGGGCGACTGCCTGAGGAGAGGTCACGCCATCGACCAGCAGCACCCTTCCCCGGAACGATCCGGAAGCGCCGGCGAAGGCTTCGGTCCGGGGGGTGACGACCTCAATGCTCTTCCGGGAGGGAGTCATCACAATCTCTCCGGTTTCGCTGACAATTCGCTGCTGATTCAACGCGGTTCTGAAACGTGCCTTCATGGGTTCGGGCAGCGCCTCCTGCCATAATCCGGCCAGATCAAGTTTCGGAATGTCGTCGAAGGTTCGTCCCTCCGGCAGGGCACCCACCCGCGTAAAGAGTCCGAGAAGCGAAAAAGCCTGAAAATGACTCTGAATTCCCGCCAGCTTGACGGCATCCAGCTCCCGCAGGTCCCGATTCCGGAAATCCACAGCGATCCCGGAGGGCGCGGCGGAGACATCCCCGCGAATAAAGAGCGCATGGATCAGGCGGTCGGCAAGCTGAGCGGCCGGATCATTCACGATATCAAAGACGGAGATCAATCCGTTCGGACGAATCGCCTCTTTCGCATACGCCCACTGGAAGCGGTAAAGACCATCCCAGTTCTGAAGCGCGGCATAAGCGCCGGCCATCGGTCCGTACTCGGTCCGGAACTGATTCGGAAAGCAGTAGTTGATCTCGGATACCAGAAACGGGAGTCCGAAGATACGTGCCGGCATGATTTTGCGGACATGCGCAGCAGCCTGTCCAAGCGCGGAAAGCTGCGAGAATCCAAGCGGAGGCGACCAGCGCCCCGGTTTCAGCAGACGCATATGATCCCAGTAGGAGTGCATGTCCACCACATCCAGAGTTCCGGCGGCTCCCAGCAGGGAGTAATCGGCAAAATAGTTCAGATCGGTCACAAGAACGTCCGACTGGAGTTCTCTGCGCAGGAACGCAGTCTGTTCCTGAATCCGCGCAAGTTCCAGTCCGGCACGAAACTGCTGATACATTCCGCTCGACGTCCCGGGAGGAGTTCCCTTCACGCCGGCGGCGGAAAGATACTCCGCCCAGCGCTTGCGGAAGGTCTCCGCAAGGAAGGAATCTTTGTTCAGCGGAAGCCAGAAGGAGATGTTCGGTTCGTTGACCAGATTGACCACATACAGCGCGGGATCCTCGGCAAGGGAAAGTCCGGTATAAGGATTCTTCGACGTCAGAAGACGGCGGACAAATTTCTTCCAGTTCTCCATCGCGCTCGGTTCCACGTCGAAAAGAAGTTTCGGGTTCTGCGCCTCCGACCAGTTTCGGATTCCGTCACCCTTTCGCAGCTTCCGGCTCGCATACAGGTCAAGGGTATAATAGATGCCGCGCTTTTTCAGGCATGCCATCAAATACTGGAAGCGGTCCAGCATGACAGGATCAAAGGTCACCGAATCGTTCGCCTTCTTATCCAGAAGATCATTCTCGAAATGATGGAACCGCACCGAATTGTATCCGACAGAGGCCAGATGTTCCGCCAGAACCTCGCTCTGCTGATGCGTCATGTAATTCGCGCTCGTGCAGAGATTAACTCCGAGAAACCGAATCCGCTTCTCCGGGTTCCTCTCAAAAACGAAGTGCCCCTTCTTATTCACAACCACTCTGCCGTATTTTCCGGCGGGAGCGTCCAGACTCCCGGAAAAATCCAGCGGGGATCCCGCTTCAATCCGACGGGAAAAACGAACGGGAAGCCACTCCTTGCCCGCACGGAAAATCAGTTTCCGGTCCCCGGAGGAAAAACGTGCCCCGTGATTCGCAAACGACGCCGCGCAGATCATCCATACGGATTTTCCCTCGGCAGTAAACGTGATCGTCTCCGGAACTCCGGCCATTGGAAACGCGGAGGCATACAGGCCGATCCGCGACTCGAAATTCATGGTTTCCCAGGCAATTCCCGCATTGGGGAATGAATCCTCCAGCCACCAGTTTCCGCAATCCCGCCCGGCAATCACGGGAAACTCTCCTTTTTTTCCATCCCGGTAGACCACCCGGATCGTCCCGATGCGCTCCTTTTCCGGCGGGACCCATGCCGCGGCATGCAGCAAATACAGATAGGGGAGATCCGCGCTTGCCCCCTCGGCACGAATCCGACACTCTTTCGGAAAACTCTTCCGGGAAGCAGAGAGAACAATACAGCTTTTCCCGCTGTTCTTCTCCGGATCCAGGATCCGGAAGGAAACACCGGCGGAAGTCAGAGTTCCCGCTTTGAGTTTGCGCAAATCATTATTCGATCCCTGATCGGTCCATCCGCCGACCCCGTCGCCGGCCTTCTCATCCCGGAAGCTCCGGTTTGCCGCTTGATGAAGCGAAACAGGAACGCTGACAACAGGCTCCTTCCGCACCATCACGGCAATTCCAAGAGATCCGGAACGCAAATGGTTCCTTCCGTTCATCCGAATGGAAATCGTCTCGCCCCACTTCCGGTCATCCTGAATGAACAGCGAAAAATTTCCATCCAGATGATAGGTGGCATCGACCATTTCAATCGTCAGTCGATGCGGCTTTCCCGGATACGCCCCCACCCGCTGACTGACAAAGGAAGGGGTCATCGGCAGGACGTTCCCATCCAGAATCAGACGGCGGAATTTGTCAAAGGAGAGACTCAGCTGATAGGACGCATGTCCGATCTCCGGAAACGAACGGGAGGAAAGCGAGGTGCTGAATTCAATCCTGCCATCCGCGTGATTCTTCGTTTTCGTCTGAAAGCGGATCGTTTTTCCATCCACCTTCATATCGCCGGAGGAAGAGTCGATCTTCCTGAAATTTTCCGGGGTTACGGTATAATGACGATTCCATCCGGGAGCGGCGATCAGCCAGCCGGCGGAAATTCCATCTTTCTTCCAGGCGCCGTCCGGCCCCGCCTCAAATCCGCAGAGCGCAAACATCATCATGGAACAGGCGAACAAGAAAAAGAACTTCATCTTAACTCCTTCATCACTCATCAATTAAAAATTTATCCGGGTTCCTGTCAAAGAAAGCACGGAATTTCCTTTGCAGTCCTGTTTCAGCGCCCCGAGGTTCAAAGAAGCCGCATGGCCATCCAGCATCAGAGCATTCGTCCGGTTCTGATGGCGCAAAATCAGACTGCACTCGTTCCGGTGGAGCATCGACCACTGAACCTTGTAGGCGATATGCCAGCTGTCCCCCAGAAGCAGAGTATTGGACGGCTGCTTGTGCGGAAGCCAGATATTGGAATTATTCACCCCGATCTTTCCCCGCAGAAGATACGTGCTCTCCTCCCAGCGTCCGCTCAGCCAGAGACTGATTCCAAAGGTCTGCTGAAAATACGTCGTATAGCTCAGCGGTTCAAAACGCTCCGCCGCCGGACAGGAAAATTTGGCATACGCACCTTTCGACCATACATCTTCATTGGCGTGATTGCTCTTCTGCAAAGTCATCGCCCAGGTATTGTTGTTGTCAACTCCGGCACTGACCGGAGGTTTGATGGGAATGTAATCATTGAAATTATTCGCATACAGCTCCATTTCCAATCCGGTCTGCTTCAAATTGGAAAGACAATTTACGCTCAGCGCCTTCGCCCTTGCGGAATTCAACGCGGGGAGCAGGATTGCTGCAAGAATCGCAATGATCGCAATTACAACCAGCAACTCTATAAGAGTAAAATTTCCGTACCGTTTTCCCCTGATGTTCACCATTTCCTTGCAGCTCCTTTTGCTCGCACAAAATTTCTGTTCTGTTTTCGGATTTGACCTTTCAGCATATTATAGTATATTTCCCCGGGAAAAACAAGGGAGAAATCTTTCAAAAAAGAAGAACTTTCAGCCAAGAGGAACAGAATGCAGGATCTACATATAAAAGTATTTCAAAACACAGAAGAAGCAGCTCCATTCTACGTCATCAGTACAGGAATCGCCATAAAAAAGAGGAGAAATCACCCTGAAAAGTGGAATTTTAAACCAGTTTTCCGGATTTTCCTGGATCCTTTCCGGCACTCTGGAATTTTACGAGGGGCCCAATCGGATTCTGGCCGGTCCCAACTATTTCCATTACAACGCCTATGGAGAAAGCATCTGGTACAGAACCGTCTCCGACGAATGTACATTCCGGTGGCTCTGCTTCAACGGTCCGCTTGCAGATGCCATTCTTCACTCCTACCACTACCCGAAAATCCAGCTTTCGCAGCATCCCTATCCGGCGGAACTGTTTGACCGTCTGGAATCATTATCCGGGAACACTCCGCTCGAGGTGCGAACCCGGGCGGCAATCGTCATGGAAATTCTCGCCAGAGCCGGCGGAACGGAGTACGGAATCGAAAACCGAAATGTCATTAAAAATGCGGTCTACCTCATCCGGCACAATCTGTCGAACACCGATCTGGGAATTGAATTTCTCTGTGAACGCCTGAAAATTTCCCCCACCACGCTGACCCGGATCTTCCGTGAGGAGCTCCAGATCTCTCCCGGCCGCTATCTGCTGAATCAGAGACTCTTACAGGGAATGTCACTCCTTTCCGGGAGCGATCTGGACATCGGAACCATCTCAGAAAAATGCGGATTCCGCGACCCCAAAACCTTCTCCCGCTTCATCCGCAGATCCACCGGACTGAGCGCGCGCGAATACCGAAAACAGAAACGGATCAAACAGTCCGAAACAAAAAAATCAATTCCGGTCGACCCGAAAGCGGATCATCATCCGTTCAGCGGAAAGTGACAGGCGCAAAGCATGGAGGAATCATTTCCGCGGACCTTGAGCTCTGGCTCCTCGGTCTCGCAGATCGGACGGCGGAACGGACAGCGCGGATGAAACCGGCATCCCCGCGGCGGATTCAGCGGCGACGGAACGTCCCCGGAAAGCACAATCCGGCGTTCCTGTTTCGGAGCAATCGTCGGCACCGCCGAAAGCAGCGCCTGCGTATACGGATGCCCCGGATGCGAACAGAGCTTTTCCGCCGGAGCACACTCCACCGCCTTTCCAAGGTACATCACCAGAATCCGGGAACTGATATGCTCCACCACCGCCAGATCATGCGCAATGAACAGCATGGCGAAATGCGTTTTCTTCTGCAGGGCCTGCAGGAGATTCACAATCTGCGCCTGCACGCTCACATCCAGCGCGGAAACCGGTTCGTCCGCGACAATAAACTCGGGATTCACCGCAAGGGCCCGCGCAATCCCGATTCTCTGCCGCTGCCCCCCGCTGAACTGATGCGGATGCCGCCGTGCGAATTCCGGTTTCAGCCCCACCATCTCCAGCAGTTCCGCCACGCGGTCCAGACGCTGATTCGAATTCAGATCGGTATGCAGACGCAACGCCTCGTCCAGTGCCGCGAAAATGGTCATTCTCGGATTCAAAGATCCGTATGGATCCTGAAAAATCATCTGAAACGATCCGCGCATCCGGCGGAGCTTTCCCCGCGCAGAGAACAAAGATCGCGTCCACGCAGAAGAATCTCCCCCTCCGTCGGATCCTCCAGACGCACCAGCGCACGTCCCAGCGTGCTCTTGCCGCAGCCGGATTCCCCAACCAGCCCCAGCGTTTCTCCGGCCTCCAGATGAAACGAAACGCCGTCCACCGCTTTCACGAATCGTCGCGGGCCGAACAGACGCTCCGGTGGCGCCGGATAATATTTCTTCAGATTTTTGACTTCGAGCAGCGGCATTTCAAACGTTTTTTCGTCAGATTCAAGATCCGGGTGAAAACGGGATCCTCCGGTAGAAAGGTCCGGAGCGTCCCGTACAGATTTCCGGAAAGGGCAAGCGAAGCGCTCGCCGCATAGTTCAAGTCCTGCGGCCATGCAAACAGACAGGTCAGAAAATCATTCTGGTTGCGAATCATTCCGTACGAGCACGCGCGGCCCGCAAGCACCGCCTCCAGAATCTCCTGCGACACCTCCGTCCCTTCGCTCCGGCTGAGCGCAATCAGCGTATCATCCTCCACCTTGATCTCCCCCTTCAAATAGCGGCAGACCAGATCGAGGATCGCCAGTTTATCCGCATCGCGCGTGAGCTTTGCGAACTTCAGCGCGTACTCCCCGCAGATTCCCTCGGGAATCGCAAGCTTGTTGTGGAACTCCACCGCCGCGAGCACGCAGATCCGTTCCGCCGGTGTAAGATCCGCCAGAAAATTCCGTTCCAGCAGAATCCGGGTCGCCTCGTACCCGTGATCGAACCCGGAGAGCTTGTCGCTGAAGGTATGAAAGCGCTTCAGCTGCTCAAAACGGGCGATGTCATGAAACAGCGCACAGACGCGGCCGAGAAGCTGATCTCCGACGGGAAACGCCTCCCGCGCAGAGATCTCCCCCGCAAACCGCACCACATCAAAGGTATGCTGATATTTGCAGAGAAAGGCGTCCGAAAGGGAGCCGTCCGGAGAGCGATAACCTCCCACATATTCCGCAAAACGGCTCGCCAGTTCCGGATAATTCATTTCGCGTACTCCACCGAACGGGTTTCGCGAATGATCGTAACCTTGATCTGTCCGGGATAGTTCATCTCCTTCTCAATCCGGTTGCAGATGTCGCGCGCCATCACCTGGGCCTGCGCCTCCGAAATCTTCTCCGGCTGCACCACCACGCGGATTTCGCGGCCCGCCTGAAGAGCGAAACAGGATTCCACTCCGCTGAAGCCGCTGGCAATCGTTTCCAGCTGTTCCAGACGTTTCAGATACAGCTCGGTCGTCTCGCTTCTGGCTCCGGGACGCGAGGCGCTGAGAGCGTCGCACGCATTGGTCAGCGCCGCATAAACGGTCAGCCCCTCCACCTCGCCATGATGCGCGGCAACCGCGTTGACCACATCCTTCGCTTCATTGTATTTGCGGAGAATATCCGCGCCGATCGCGGCATGGGTCCCTTCAATCTCATGATCGACCGCCTTTCCGATATCATGGAAAAGGCCGATCCGTCTGGCTTTCTGCTCATCCAGTCCGAGCTCCGAAGCGATGGCTCCCATAAACGCGGCCGTCTCAATCGAGTGCTTCAGCACATTCTGCGAAAAACTGAAGCGGAAATGGAGCCGGCCCAGCAGCGGAAGAAGCGCTTTCGGGACCCCCTGAACCGACGCATCGAGAACCGCCTTCTCCCCGTATTCAAAGAGTTCCTCGTCAATCTCCTTGCGAATCTTCTTGACAAGCTCCTCGATGCGGGTCGGATGGATGCGTCCGTCGGAAATGAGTTTTTCCAGCAGGCGGCGCGCCGTCTCCTTCCGGATCGGATCGAAGCAGGAGATCACCACCGCCTCGGGCGTGTCGTCAATGAGGATATTGACCCCGGTCGCGGCTTCGAGTGCCCGGATGTTGCGTCCTTCCCGCCCGATGATGCGTCCCTTCATCTCATCATTCGGCAGAGGAATGGTGGCGGTGGTTCGCTCATATGTGCAGTCGCCGGCGTAGCGCTGGATGGCATGAATCATGAGTTTCTGCGACTCGCGTTCCGCGCGCTGTTTCGCCTCGTCCAGAGTATTGCGGATCAGAATGCCGCATTCGTTTTCCACCTCGCCCTTGAGCTTTTCAAGAATCAGGTTCTTGGCGGTTTCGCGATCCATTCCGGAGATCCGCTCCAGTTCGGTCACCTGATTGGCAAAGACCTTTTTCAGCTCTTCCTCCTTGCTGGAGAGCCGTTCCTTCAGGTTTTCAATATCGTGTTCCTTCTTCTCGATGTTGCGGAATTTGGAATCGAGGGAATCCTCTTTGCGTTCGAGGTTCTCCTCCTTCTGCGCCAGACGTTTCTCCGCGGAGAGCTGTTCGCGTCTGCGATCGCGGATTTCCGCTTCGAATTCCTCCTTGAGCTTCACAACGTCGGCCTTGGCAGTGACGCGGGCCTCGCGGAGGATCTGATCCGCCTCTTTTTTCGCATCGGTTTTCATTTTTTCCGTTTCGGCGATGACACGCGAGCCGGTCGCTTTCGCGATCACAATGCTCAGGATGTAGCCTATCACACAGCCGCCGACCAGGGCGGCCGCAATCCATACTGCAACTCCCATTCGATTCTCCTTCCCAAAGTTTTACGATGCCGGAAGTGTTCTCAGGCATCCCGTTTTTTACAGAGTCTTCTTACCGCGGATTCCGTCACCACGATATCCAGCGGGACGTCGTGGCTCTCCGTCGGCAGCGCAAGACACTGCTGGCACTCGTAGAAGATGCCGAGCGCTGTCGCATCTCCTCTGCCGTTCAAGATTCTGTCATAAATCCCGCCGCCGCGGCCGAGCCGGTTGAGAGCTTCGTCAAACGCGACGCCGGGGACCAGATACAGTACGCCACCCGCCCGGAGCTCCGTCTCCGCCGGACGTGTGGAAACCGGTTCCATAATGCCCCATTTCCCGGGGACAAGTCTGGACAGATCTTCCTCCTCCGTCAAAGACAGGATATATTCCGTTCCGTTCCATTTCGGAAGGCAGGTCCTGATCCCGCGTTTCAGTGCTTTTCTGAGCAATGGCATCACATCCGGCTCCGTTCCGTCGGTCACGTATCCGGAGATCAGTGACGCGTTCCGGAATTCCGGAAGATTCTCCACGGCGGCCGCAATGGCCCCGTCCGCCCGAATGCGCACGAAACCGGGAATCCCGGCTCTGAGTCTCAAATATTCCTTGCGAAGAGTTTTCTTATCCATGTCCACCCTCCGCCAGGAGTTCCTTGATGTTGAATCTTTTCGGGGATCGGGGGAAAAACGAGGGTGTTTTCTGGAAGATCGGAATTTGATCCGGACACGGAAAAGACCCGGACGCATCGCATCCGGCTTCCGCACTCTCCGTGCAGAACACACGGAAACAGGCAAGTGCGCCGCCTCCCCGGAAAATCTTCTTTCCGGAAAAGCTCCCCTTGTCCGACAACTTCATCTGCTCCATTGCATCACACCCGGGAGGCGTGCGGAGAGCGCAGATGGAACCCCCGAATCCCGGCAGAAAAAACGACAGCGCGCCCCTCCCCGGCACCTTCCTTCGGAAGATCCCGATTCAGAACCGCGATTCCGCCCTTTCTCCACGGCGAATCCGAGAATCCGTTCTCATTTCTTTCCGGCTGCAAAAGGATTCTCCGGAATCAAAAACTGTTGTTTTCCGCAACCACGTTTCTTATCCATTCCATTTCACTGCCTGTCAAAAATATGAACTCCAAACATTCGTGGACAACCTGACAACCGCACGTCGCTCCATTTTCCCTGTTCCCGCAAAAAGAGGATTCAGGGTTCTTTCACGACTATATCAACGGACGGCGGAACAAATCCGCCATCCTTTTCTCTGTTACACACAATACCCTGATATTTGAAAAATAAAAGTCTTTTTTTATTTTTTTCTCAACTTTTTCCGAATATTTTTTCTTTTTTTTTGACGCCTCCTGCTTGCTTTTTCCCCGTTCCGCATTATTTTATCGTCGCTGAACGACATTTCATCAGGCCAGCTTAGCTCAGGGGTAGAGCTACGCACTTGTAATGCGTAGGTCCTCGGTTCAAATCCGAGAGCTGGCTCCATTCTTCCCTGTGTTCAATTTTTCCGCTTCCGGGAACAGGATCGTTTTTCCGGGATTTCCGGCTTTCGCTCCGCTCACATCATCCAGATGGTATTGTGGGATTTGGACGCGGCAGTGGCATAGGAAGTTCCCGCGTCGCGGGCCGTGAAATCCGCTGGGAAGGAGAGTTCCAGCTCTTCCAGCGCACAGCCTGTTTTCCGATGTTCCTGAAGGCGAGACCGGAGTGTTTCCAGACGCGCCGCAACTCCGGCAAGACGCACATCGATCACTTCAAATCCGAACGCTTTCCGTTCTTTCATCCAGCAGTTCCGGTATGTCCGGCGGAAGCAATTCACCGCCCGGATCGCCTCCGTGCAGGCGCGGACGGCCTCCGTCAGAAGAGCCGGATCCTCTTTTGCATATCCCTCGCGGGCAAGGTGCGACGAACGAATTTTTTTCCGAACCGCGTCCGCAAAGAGCATCCCGAGCGTCCGCAACCTGCGGTCCTCCCGCGACACGGGAGAAAGAGCGTCCAATTTGCAAAACACCTCCGCAAAATGAGCCTCCGCTTCCGGATAGCGGCAGGCATGAGTGAAAAATGCGTACATCGGATCATCATAAAACAGAAGTTTTCCGGGACAGTTGTTCGGATTCTCAATGCGAAGCGCAAGTCCCCTGCCCGAATTCATCCGGTCGATCCATTCAAACCGCTCCGGAGCGAAACCGGCGATTCCTTCGAGCCGCCGGCGGAAGAACGCCGGCTCCGCACCGGGATTCCTCATGCGGCAGAGCTGATGCGCTGTTCCCGCCCAGCTGGTCAGAAACAGCGCCTCGCTTCCGTCATCGCCCCAGAGCGTGGTCATGGCGCTGCGCACTCCGCAGCAAAGCGCGGACTCCAGCAGAACATCTCCCGTCAGAGCGGCTTTCGCGCTGTTCGCGAAAAAGCGGTTCCAGCTGCGCAATCCCGGAGAGACCATCCGTTCCGCGCCGGTTCTGCCCAGCCGTTCCAGATTCGCCACATGCTCCGCGCCGTCCTCCGCAACGTAGTTCCAGTAATCCAGAACCAGAGAGGACGGTACACGCGCAAGCTCCTCCTCGTTCAGCGCCTCCTCCCCCGAATGGCCGAGAAGAAAGTCGCTCCAGAGAATCCCCTTCAGGCCGTTCCGCTCACAGATGTCCGCCAAATTCGAGAGATGCCGCAGATAGAGCTCCTTCGGTTTCACCGGGGAATCGAAATTCAGCGATGTTCCGTGTCCCAGTCCCCATGGCTCGTCGGCCCCCAGATGAATCCTCTTCGAGCGGTACGGTTCGGACGCCTCCAGAATCAGTTTCTCGAGGAATTCGACCGCCTCCGGAGATGTCACGTTCAGAATGCGCGGTCCATCCGAGAATTTCTGATATCGCGGATTTTTGAACAGATGTTCCAGATGTCCCAGAGTCTGGATGCAGGGGAACAGTTCCACGCCGAGCGCGGAAAGGAACTCATCCAGCTCCCGGATCTCCTCCTTGCGCCAGGCGCCGCGCGCAAAGCCGATCATAGGTTCGCCCGCGACCTCGAACGTATCCTCCGTATAAAGCGCCAGATGCGAGAGTCCCAGCAGCGCCATTTTCGCCGCGGCCCGTTTCAGGAATCCGGGATTCGGCACCCCGCCCCGCGAACAGTCGATCATGAGGCCGCGAAAGGAAAACGCACTGCGCCAGGGTTCCTTCGGTAGATCGCCGCAGAGCAGATCCCCCAGCGACTGAATCAGCGAGGAGCGGTCCGGATGGAAAATGACCGCTCCGCCGTCGGGTTCCTCGCGGAGAAACGTGGTGTCGTCGGGAGATTGTTCCGCCCGCACAATTCGTCCCCGGCCGAAGGCAAAGTGCTCCGGCAGAACCCGCGTCAGCGCCACGGCAAGCTCTTCCGGCAGGAAATCCGCGCGAATCATGGTTCCATCACTCCAGATGATAGGTGTTGAGTTTGCGATGAAGAGTCCGGCGGCTGATCCCGAGTTTTTCAGCGGCGCGCGTGCGGTTTCCTCCGCATTCATTCAGGGCGCGTTCGATCAGCAGTTTTTCATTGCATTCGAGGTCGCAGTTCGGCGGAGCGAGAACAGTCTTGGAAATGCCCGGCGTCACGCCTTCGCGGATGTCGACGGGCACATTGTCGATGTCGATCTCCCTGCTCCGGCAGAGCACCACCATGCGTTCCACGCAGTTCCGAAGCTCGCGGATGTTTCCGGGCCACGCATAGGCGCAAAGCGAACTCATTGCGGCCTCGGTGATCCCGATGTCCTTTCCGTTCTCCCGGTTGTAGTAATCCAGGAAGTGCTTGACCAGCAGGGGAATATCCTCCCGGCGCTCCCGCAGCGGGGGAAGCTGGATCGAAACCACATTCAGCCGATAGAAAAGATCCTCGCGGAATTCGCCGCGTTCCACCATGGCTTTGAGATCGCGGTTCGTCGCCGCCACCACGCGCGCATCGGAAATGATCGTTTCCGTTCCGCCGATGCGCTCAAAACTGCGGGATTCCAGGACACGGAGAAGTTTCACCTGAATGTGCAGAGGAATCTCGCCGATCTCATCCAGAAAGATGGTCCCGTTCTCCGCCAGTTCAAATCGGCCCTTGCGCATTTCGAGCGCGCCGGTAAAGGCCCCCCGTTCATGCCCGAAGAGCTCGCTTTCCAGAAGAGTCTCCGGAAGAGCGGCGCAGTGGACCGCCACAAATTTTCCGGTTCGTCCGCTGCACTGATGGATCGCCTGAGCCACCAGCTCCTTGCCGGTTCCGCTTTCCCCGGTAATCAGCACCGTGGTCCGCGTAGGCGCGACCTGCTCGACCGTATCCAGAATATTCCGCATTTTCGCGGAGTTGCCGATCATTCCCTTGATGCTGAACTTTTCATTGAGGCGTTTTTTGAGTTCGGTGTTCTCCTTTTTGAGACGTCCGGACTCCAGGGCGCGGCGGATAATCAGCTCCAGACGATCGAAACTCACCGGCTTGGTCACGAAATCGAACGCCCCCTTCTTGACCGCCTCGACCGCGGTTTCAATGGATCCGTACGCCGTGAACAGAATGCAGGGCGGAGCCGGATCGCGTTTCAGCGATGCCGCAAGCACATCCATGCCGCTGGGGCCGGGCTCCATGCAGATGTCGCTCAGAATCAGATCGTAATCGTTGCGGTTGATGAGGTTGATTCCGATCTCCCCGTCTTCGGCGAGTGTCACGTCATATTCGCCGCGCAGGAATTTTCCCATGGCCTCCCGGGTTGCGCGTTCATCGTCGATAATCAGAATGGAATATTTGCTGTTTTTCATGATCTCTTACAGTCCTTCTTCGGAAGCGGGAGGAAGAATGCCCGCGCAGTCGTTTGCCGGCCCGAGCACGCGGACCCGGCTTTCCATCACGGGAAAGACGACGGTGAAACGGGTCCCCTTGCCCTTCACACTTTCAATGGAAAGACGTGCGCCGTGCTGCCGGATGATCCGCTCCACAATCATGAGTCCGAGACCGTTTCCGCTTGCCTTCGTCGTGAAATACGCGTTGAAAATCCGGGACATATCCTCCGGAGCGATTCCTTTTCCCGTATCGGAAAATTCGATGACGGTCTCCCCCTCCCCGTTCCGTTCGCAGGAGATGTTCAGCGTCCCTCCGTGCGGCATCGACTGAATGGCATTTTTGATGATGTTGTAGAACGCCTGCTTGAGCTGTCCCTCGTCCGCCTGCACGGGCGGAATGTTGTTCCCCCAGAGGAATTTGACCTCAACGGACCGGTTTTCAATTTCATGGCGCATGAAGTTCAGCGATTCCGTCAGCACATCCTTGAGATTGGTGGTCTTGAAATAGAGTTTGACCGGCCTCAGCGCCTTGAGGAACTGATTGATGATGGCGTCGAGCCGTTCGACCTCCTTTTTCGCCGTATCAACGGTTTCCGCCATTTCCGCAAGATCCGCCTTTCCTCCCCGAAGCATCCGTTCCAGAAGCTGCAGGTTCAAATAGAGACTGTTCAGCGGATTTCCGATCTCATGCGCCACTCCGGCCGCCAGCATGGAAATCAGTTTGCTGCGTTCGGATTCCGCCCTGGTTGCGGCACGCACATAGTCCTCGGTGATGTCGTTGAGAATCACGGTGACGCAGTCGGCCTTCGCATGGGGAACCAGGTAGAATCGGAGAATGCGCCGTTCGGGATAGAGCACTTCCAGCTCATGACGCTCGGAGCGCCCCTTCTCTTCGAGCAGAGCCTTCCAGTCCACCCCTTTCAGAAACGACGCGACGGAAAGACGCGACACGTCATCGGGGATTCCCAGCATCCGGGTCGCGGCGCTGTTCCGATACTTGATTTTCAGACGCTTGTCAATGACCATGATCCCTTCGCTGATGGTGTTGAAGATGTTTTCCAGAAACCCCTTCTCCTCCGCAAGTTTGTTGATTCCGGTATAGAGATCGCGCGGGTCCATGTGGTCCATATGTTCGATGATCTTTTCCGTTGCAGACGTCATGTCACACCTTTCTTTTTTTTCCAGACAGTGACAATATGGCACAAATAGAAAAAAAATCAACAAGAAAAAGCGGGGAAAAATTTGAGATTTTCCGGAAATGCGTTACAGTATCGGGGGGGGAATGGAGGAACGGGAAGATGGAACGGAAAATGAAACGCGGCGGAGCGGAAAGCGGTCAGGCGATTACGGAGTTTGTCACGTCTCTGATCGGGATGGTATTTCTTTTTCTCGGGCTTCTTGCGGTTTCGATTCTCTCGATGGAGAATGTCCGCTGTGTGCTGGATGCCCGGTCGGAAGTCGATGTGGCGTCGTCGCAGGGGACTTCGATCGGCGGCAAGGCGCCGGAATCCATTCTTGAATGGGACTGGGGGAAAGACAAAATTCCGTTCACCTCCGACGATACCGCTCTTTCAGGAGTTCAGACCACCTATGCCGGCGAATTCGACACCCGGAATCATTCCATCACGGACGACACCGTCTCGACTTCGACTCCGGCGGATCCGAACGAACGTCTGCACATCAACGCCCTGACGCTGTTTCAGCTGGAGGAACACGGATATGCCGATGCGCGGGCCGCCTATTCGACTTTTCTGAGCGCGGCGGACCTCAACGGAGCCACCAACACCGTTCGCGATCCGCTCTCCAGACACGGACTGCCCGATCTGGAAAAACTGATCCGCAGTTTCACGGACAACGCCACGTTCACGCTGGAAGACTCGGTCTACATGCCGGTGAGGGTGAATTGATGCAGTACCAGCCCCCCCGGAAAACCATGACGCTGGCGGAAGCGGTCCAATGGCGCGAAGGCCTGAGACGGAACGGTCTGCGCCTGGCGCTGACCAACGGCTGTTTCGATCTTCTGCACCGTGGCCATGCCGAATACCTCATAGCGGCGAGGCGGACAGCCGATGCGCTGCTGGTGCTTCTGAATTCCGATGAATCCATCCGGGAGCTGAAGGGGCCGTCCCGCCCGATCTGCAGGGAGGACGACCGGGCCTTTCTGCTCTCCTGCTTTGATTTTATTGATGCGGTGGTGATTTTCCGTTCCAGCCGGTGCGACCGCGAGATTGCCGCGCTCTCGCCGGATGTCTACGTCAAAGGCGGCGACTACACCGTGGAAAAACTGGATCCGAAGGAACGGAGCGCGCTCTTTTCCTGCGGAGCGGAGATTCGTTTCATTCCGTTTGTTCCGGGATTTTCGACCACCTCCCTGATTGAAAAAAGCAAACACACCTAATTTTTCTTATAGAGAAAGGCATTTTCTGAAAATGAGTGAAACTTGTTCCGGCAACTGCGGCAGCTGTTCCTCCGGCTGCAATTCCGACGAAAAACTGAAAAACCGACTCTCTCTCATCAGGAACAAACTGCTGGTGCTTTCCGGCAAGGGCGGGGTCGGGAAGAGCACGGTGGCGGCCTCCCTGGCGCTGACATTGGCGAAAAAGGGGGCGAAGGTGGGACTGCTTGATGTGGATTTCCACGGGCCGTCGCAGCCGACGCTGTTCAGTCTTCAGACCGCGACCGTGGAGGGCAATGACAACGGCATGTTCCCGGTGGAGGCAAATGGAATCAAGATCTTCTCCATCGGACTGGTCATGGAAGACGCCGACCGGGCGATTGTCTGGCGCGGCCCCGCCAAGATCGGGGTTCTCAAGCAGCTTCTTGAAGATGTCCAGTGGGGACCGCTTGACTATCTGATTCTGGACTTTCCGCCGGGAACGGGGGACGAGGCGCTCTCCGCCTGTCAGATGATTACCGGAGAAAAAAAGGCGGTGATCGTCACGACGCCGCAGGAGGTCTCGCTTGCCGACTGCCGGAAATGCGTGGATTTCTGCAAACAGCTGGAAGTGCCCATTGCGGGAATCATTGAAAACATGAGCGGATTTGTCTGTCCGGACTGCAAGCACCGTCATGAGATTTTCTCCAGCGGCGGCGGCAGGAAACTGGCGGAGCTGGCGGGGACCGATCTTCTGGCGCAGCTGCCGCTGGATCCGCAGTTTCTCCGGAAGTGCGACGAAGGCGACATTGCCGGGGGACTGGAAAGTTCGCCGGAAATCGCGGGGGAGCTGGACAAGGCGGTCTCCCTGATTGTCGCGAAAGGCTGACCCGCTCATGGAGTCTGAACTTCTTCTCCGCACGGAGGGTGTCAGGAAGAGTTTTGAAGGGACGCCGGTGCTTTCCGGGATTTCCCTGGAGCTTCGCGCGGGGGAAATTCTCGGACTGGTCGGGGAGAACGGAGCGGGGAAATCCACGTTTGTCAAATGTCTGCTTGGACTGCACAGACCCGACTCGGGATCCATCACGTTTCTCGGGCGGGATCTGCTCCGCACGGGTCCGGCAGGCATAGCCGCCATTCCGCAGGAGTTCAATCTGGTGAAGGATCTGACGGTGGCGGAAAACATTTTTCTCGGCCGCGAACCGGGTCGATTCGGTTTTCTGAACCGTTCGCTGATGCGCTCCGAATCGCGGAGACTTCTGCAGAAACTGGACGTGGAGATTGATCCCGAACGCAAAATTGATTCCCTGAGCGTGGCGGAAAAACAGATGGTTGAGATTGCCAAGGCGCTCTCGGTTGACTGCCGTCTGCTGATTATGGATGAGCCGACCACCGTGCTGAATCAGAAGGAGAGCGCCATTCTGTTCCGCATCATGCGGGAGCTGAAAGCGGGAGGGACCTCCATTCTTTTCATTTCGCACCGTCTGGAGGAGATTCGCACGATCTGCGACCGGGTCGCGGTGCTGCGGGACGGAGTGCTGGTCAGCTGTGATCCGGCGGAATCGCTGGATGCCATGGAAATTGCCCGAAGAATGGTCGGACGCGAACTGAAACAGATGTTTCCGCCGACGGTTCCGCCTTCCGGGCCCCCTCTTCTGACCGTGGAAAATCTCAGTTCCGGCAAAGAGGTGAAGCATGTCTCCTTTGAGCTTCAGGCGGGGATCACGGGGCTTGCCGGACTGGCGGGTGCGGGACGAACCGAACTGGCGGAAACGATCTGTGCGCTTCGAAAACGATCGTCCGGATCGGTGAAGCTGGCAGGAGAGACGCTGCATCTGAGGAAGCCCGCGGATGCGCTGGCGCACGGGATTGTGTATCTTTCCGAGGATCGTCAGGGATCGGGCATTCTGACGGAGTTTCCGCTGGACAGGAATGTGACGCTTTCCAGTCTCCGCCGGTACTGTCACGCGGGGATCATCAATCGCGAGGCCGAACGGGCCTGTGCGGAGTCGTATGTGAAGAAGTTCCGCATTAAAACGGCCTCGCTGGAGACCGAACTCAAATATCTGAGCGGAGGCAATCAGCAGAAGGTGGCGCTGGCGAAATGTCTGGACAATTGTCCGCGAGTTTTTCTGTTTGACGAGCCCACGCGCGGCGTCGACATCGGCGCGCGCAGTGATCTTTATGAATTCATCCGGGAACTTGCCGCATCCGGCGTTGCCTGTCTGCTGATCTCCTCGGATCTGGAGGAGATCATCGGAATGTGCGACAGGGTTCTGGTGATGCGAGCCGGGGAACTGGCTGGAACGCTTGAAAAGGAACATGTTACAGAAGAGGAGATCATGTATCTTGCAACCGGAGTCAACTAATGGAATACGGCGTCTGACGACGCTTTTGAAAAGTACGGGCGGGCCGTGGGCCGCGCTGGTCGTTCTGCTGCTGGTCTGCTGCATTTCCAATGAGCATTTCCGCAGTGTTCAGAATCTGGTGAATATCACGCGGCAGGTGTCTTACAGCGGTCTGATTGCGCTGGGGATGACCTTTGTGATTGCGGGCGGCGGCATTGATCTTTCGGTGGGATCGCTTCTTGCGTTTTCGGGGGTGATTTCGATTCTGGGGATGAATGCCGTTCCGGGATCGGAGACGCTGGCCGTTGCGGTGGCCGCGGTCATAGCGGTTGCGCTCGGAGCGGCCGGTGGAGCGGCGAACGGGGCGCTGGTGGCGCTGGGAAAGGTGCCGCCTTTCATTGCGACGCTCGGCACGCTGGTGATTTTCCGGTCTCTTGCGCTCTATTTCGGAAATTCCGGGCTGGTCTCCTCGGAGAACGAGGTCTATCGGGAGATCGGGGGGGCGGTGATCGGAGGGATTCCTCTTCCGGTCTGGATCCTGCTGATTCTGACGGTGGTGCTTTCGCTGGTTCTGAAGCGGACTCGGCTGGGGAGGCACATCTGTGCGGTCGGCTCCAACGAGCGGGTGGCGCGCTATGCGGCGATCCGCACCGGGCTGGTGAAGTTCTACACCTATCTGATTGCGGGAACGACGGCGGGAATCAGTGCGCTGCTGTTCGGAGGACGTCTGAATTCGGTCAGTTCCACGAGTGCGGGTCTTTCGTATGAGCTGGATGCGATTGCAGCGGTCATCATCGGAGGCAGTTCGATGAACGGGGGAAAGGCGTCGGTCTGGGGGACGCTGGCCGGAATTCTGATTTTGGGTATCGTTTCCAACGTCCTTGACATGTGGGGAATTTCGGTGACGCTTCAGGGGACGGTGAAAGGTCTCGTGATTATCATTGCGGTCATGATGCAGAGAAAAACTTTGAAATAAACGACAACTAAGAGGGAACAAACTATGAAATTCGTACTTTCGGCGATGGTGCTTGCCGCCGCGGCGCTTTTCTGCGTATCCTGCGGGGAAAAGGGTCCGGCAAAGGAGAAGGATTCGGTCACGGTGGGGGTTTCCATCCCTGCGGCGGATCACGGCTGGACCGGCGGAATCGTCTGGTGGGCGGAACAGGCGAAAAAGGAGTGGGAAAAGAAGGATCCCAAGGTCAAAATCATCATTTCAACGGCTAAGGATGCCGCGGAACAGGTGGATAAAATTGAAAACCTGATGGTCCAGGATGTGGATGCGCTGGTGGTACTGCCGCAGGAGCCGGGACCGCTGACGGGGGTCTGCTCCTCGGCGGCAGGCAAGGGAAAATATCTGGTGGTGGTGGATCGCGGGCTGACAAAGGATGTTCAGAATCTTCTGGTCGCGGGGGACAACAGCGGGTTCGGAAAGGCGGCTGCGGTGGCCATCGGACGAGAACTCAAGGGAAAAGGGGACATTCTGATCATGGAAGGAATTCCGTGTCCTGTCAACTCCGATCGTGTCAATGCGTTCAGGGCGGAGATGAAAAAGCATCCGGGAATCCGGATCCTGGAATCGCAGTCCGCCTATTGGGACACGGAGAAGGGGTTGAAACTGATGGAGAATTTCCTGCAGAAGTATCCGAAGATTGATGCCGTCTGGGTGGGCGATGATGATGTGCTCGTCGGCGCGCTCAAGGCGTATCAGGAGTCAGGGAGAAAGGACATCAAGCTCATTGTCGGGGGTGGCGGAAACAAACTGGTGGTCAAGAAGATTCTGGATGGAGATCCGGTAATTCCTCTGACCGTGACCTATCCGCCGAAAATGATTGCCATCGGGATTGATCATGCGGTCGCGGGAGCGAAAAAACAGCCGCTGACAACCCGGAAACGGGTGATTATTCCCTCGGAAATCGTTGACAAATCCAACGCAAAGCAGTTTTATTTTCCCGATTCCGCCTATTGAGTTCTCCGTGGATTCGGAGAGAAAGGAGGGGGGGAAGGAAAAAAGCGGATGCCGGAAAACGATGTCCGGATTGGAATTCGAAGCAGACATTCTCCGTCTGAATATTTCAGACGGAGAATGTTTGTTTTTATGACAGGCCCAGGTCCGGGTGCAGAAAATTCGTATTGGAAGTTCTGGTGACTTTCCGGCTGGAGAAATCGACGTGGTAGACATCCCGGAACGGGGTTTCGTAGTTGCAGACGTGGATTTCCAGTAGAGTTTCGGTTTTCCAGGCGGCGCTGGCGGCGCAGCGGCGCGGAAGGGAATCGCGAAACCGGGTCAGATTGTCGCAGTTGAATCCGAAGCCCGCATGGATTTTTTCCATGCCGTTTGCGGTGTCGAACTCCAGGGTGCAGTCGTTGGCGCCGAAGGAGACGGAGACGGAGCGGATGCCGGCATCGTTTTCGGGGCACATCCAGGTGGCGGGTTCGCCTCGGCGTGCAGTGTCGCCCGAGGCCAGCGGAATGGAGAGGGAGGAGAGGCGGTCCTTCAGGAGCTTCCATCCTGCAGGGTCTTCCGGAAGGGTATCCATCTCTTTGCGGATGCCCGGCAGAAGGGTTTCCCAGAAAATGGTCAGGATGCTCTGCATATTGGAGAGGCCGGAGGTTACGGCGATGGCCATATCGTATTCGGGGATGACGATGGCATACTGGCCGCAGGCGCCGTCGCCGCGGTATCCGTGCTGATTCATCCAGAACTGGTAGCCGTAGCCGAGTTTCCAGTCGGGGCTGCCGTTCATGGAGTTGTCGATCTGTTTCGTGGTGGCGGCGTGAAGGTAGGAGAGCGGAATGAGCTGACGGCCGTCCCATTTTCCGTCGTCAAGAAGAAGCTGGGCGAATTTGGCGAGATCCTCCGTTTTGAGGTTGAAGCCCCAGCCGCCGAAATTTGTCCCTCGCGGACAGCTTTCCCAGATTCCGGGAACGATCCCAAGCGGCTCAAACAGACGCGGAAGCAGGTACTCCCGGGGATTCTCTCCGCTCACTTTCCGGACCACCGCGGAAAGCATGTAGCTCGCCCCTGAATTGTAAACAAAGTGTGTGCCGGGTTCATAGGTCAGGCGCGAGGAGAGAAAGGCTTTCACATAGTCGCCGTCCGGCTCGTTTTCCATTTCTGCCATCATGCAGTGATCGTGACCGGAGGACATGGTCAGAAGGTGGCGAAGCGTCACTTCCCGCATCCGGGGATCCGAAAGAAACGACGACTCCTCCGGAAAAAAAGTGTACAGCGGCGTGTGAAGATTCAGTCCCCGTTCCGCCTGAAGAAAGCCGATCGCCATCGAGGTAAAACTCTTGCTCAGGGAAAACAGCATATGACCAATATCCGGTGAATAAGGCGCCCACCAACCCTCCGCGCACACATGACCGTGACGGAGGATCATAAGACTGTTCAAGGAGTCCAGCTGAGTCAGCCGATTCAGCGTCTCCAGTATCGTCCGGGACGGTATGCCTACCGATTCCGGCGTCGATCGGGAAAGTGTTTTCATCTCTCGTCTCTCTTCCTATCTTTTTATGGGTTTCGCCCTCCGGGCGACCAGCTTGTTCAGCTGGACCGAAGCAGGTCACGGACCTGCACCTTCGTCGCTTCGCTCCTCTTTGCCCTTCGGGCCGATTTTCTTGATTGCTTTCTGATCGCTGACGCGATTTGCTTTACGCTGACGCGTGACTGCTTTCTGATCGCTGACGCGATTTGCTTTACGCTGACGCGTGACTGCTTTCTGATCGCTGACGCGATTTGCTTTACGCTGACGCGTGACTGCTTTTTGATCGCTGACGCGATTTGCTTTACGCTGACGCGTGATTTTTTTTCAGGAGAAGGAGGTCCGTCCGCTGAGTGCGGCAGCCACCGTGGCAGGATCAGCATAACTGAGATCGGATCCAGCCGGCAGCCCCTGCGCAAGACGACTGATTTTAATGTTTCTGTCTTTCAACAGTCCCGCCAGATAAACCGCGGTTGCCTGCCCCTCGACATCGGAACTCAAAGCGAAAATCACTTCCTTTACCGTTCCGTTGTCCACCTTGCGCAGAAGCGGCTCAATGGAAAGGGAATCCGCCAGTTTGCCCTCCAGCGGAGCCAGACGCCCCCCGAGAACATGATACCGCCCCTTGAAAACCCCTCCCGCTTCAATGGAACGCATCTGCGGAAACTCCTCCACCACACAGATCACGGAAGGATCCCGAAGCGGAGACGAACAAATCGGACAGATCTCATTTTTGCCGGACGACATCCCCCCGCACTCCGGACAAATGCCGATCCGCTCCTTCAGCGAAAGAAGAGTCTCGCCCAGAATTTTCAGCCGGGTCTCATCCCAGCTGTAAAATTGAAGCGCCATTCTTTCCGCGCTTCGCCGTCCCACTCCGGGCAGACCGCGCAGCAGCTCCATGAGTTCTTCGAGAGCCTCGGGATAAGCGGGAGACGCCATCGGTTTCTCCTGCCCTTCCCTCAGCCGGGAAATCCCGGAAGCTTGATTCCGCCGGTCACATCGGCAAGACGTTTCGCCCCTTCCATCTTCACCTGCTGAAGCGCGGATGCGATGGCCTCCTGTACCGAGGCTTCCAGAATCTCCTTGTTGTCCGGAGAGAGCGCCGCGGATGCGATTGTCACCTTTCGGACAATCATGTCTCCGGACATCTCCACCTCCACCAGATTGGAATGGGACGTTCCCTTCACTTCGATCTGTGCAAGCTCCGCCTGCATTTTTTTCATGTTGCTCTGCATTTCGCCGAACTTTTTCATCAGTCCGGCCATCTCACCCAGCGATCCAAACATATCAGTGATTCTCCGAATTCAGTTGTTGTTCCAGTTCCAGATTCTGCGGTGCTCCGAGTTTCCGGGCGGTTTCATAGGATTTGGCCGCGCTGGCGTGTTCGCCGCGGGACAAATAAGCTCTTGTCAAACCGAGATAGGCCTCGGCGCTTCGAGGATTGGCATCCGCCGCGCGCCAGTAGTTCATGAGGGCTCCGGCGGAATCCTTGCCTGCTTCGGCCTTTCTGGCCATTCCCATCGCCTCGTCAAAGCGTTTTTTGTCGTAGGCGGGTTCCGCAGGTGTGGTCTTGGCGGCGGCCTCCCGGGCGGCTTTGGCTTTTTCGGCTTTCTGTTTGGCAAGACGATCCACCAGTTCCTGATGTTTGGCCAGTTTGCGGGCTTCCTCGGCCTTCTCCGCCGCCTGTTTTTTCATCTCATCCGCGAGGACCCGCTCCGGATTGAGATTCTTGAAATCCTTGATCGAGGAAAGAACCTGACGGTACCGCTGTTCCATTTCCACATTTTTCTGACGATAGCGACGGGCCGTGTCGTTGGCCACGAGAAGCTGTGTTTTCAGCCGGGCGACCTCTTTTCTCAGCGCCTCGCCCTCGGCGACAAGAACATCAATGGCCTGATCCTTGCGGTGAATGGTCTGATCGCTCATGCCGGTGGGATCATCGGTCCATTGAAGCAGTTCCTTGCGCATGCGTTCCATGGTGATGTTTGCCGTGTTCAGCTGATTTTTCGATTCGAGAATCTCCTTGTCGAGCGCTTTGATGCGCGCGGCCAGATCGTCGCGCTCCTTCGAGGTCTTGGTATAAAGCGATTCAAACTTGGTCGCAGACTCCAGCAGTTCGAGATTCCGCCGTTCCAGAACGCCCTGCGGCTGAGGAAGGGTCAGCTGTTTCTTCAAGGCTTCGGTTTCCCGACGGGCCAGTTCCAGACTGGTTTTCAGTTTTTTATTGTCCTCTTCGAGTTTTGTCCGGACGGCGGTCAGATTCCGCAGGGCGCTTTCAAACTGAACCTTGCCTTCCCGGAGTTCCGTGACGGTGGCGGAAAGTTCAGCGATCTCCTTGGATGCGGGAACGCCGGCGCGTTTCTTCAGGCGCGCGATTTCCTCATTGAGTTTCCGGATCTTCTGATCGCGCTGCCGGAGATAGGCTTCGGAATTCCGTCCCGAGGCCAGAAGTTTCTGAATCTGCTCCTCGTTGTTTTTCCGCAGCAGTTCATTCTCTCGGAGCTCCGCGTTCAGGAGGGAGATGTGTTTTCTGAGCTTTGCGGATTCGGTCCGAAGCGAGGTGTTCTCGTTGACTGTCCGTTCAAACTGACGATTGGAGGTCTGGGGATTTTCCGCCATTTTCATCAGACGGGAAACGGTTTCTTTGAGGGATGCGATTTCCAGTTTCAGATTTTCATTTTCGCGCAGAGCTGAATTGGCATCCGCCGGCAGATTCCGATATTTCACGGTAAGGGCCTTCAGCTCCAGAACCTCTTTTTTGAGTTTGTCGTTTTCGGAGAGAAGCTGTTCGCTCCGGCCGGAAAGCTCCTTGAGTCTTGCGAGTTCCTCGGCGAGTTTTCCGCTTTCGGTGCCGGAAACGGAGCGTTTCAAGGTATCCAGTTCCTGTTTCAGCCGTGCATTTTCCGTGGCGAGGGCGGAAGAGGTGCCTGTTTTTCCCACCTGGTCGAGTCTTGATTTCAGAGTCTCGATCTCCTGTTTCAGCCGATCGTTTTCAAGAGAGAGGCCGGCGGCGGAGAAGGCGGCCTGATTGGTTTTCGCCACCGCCTGTTTGAACGCTTCAAAATCCTGTTTCAGTTTGGTGTATTCTTCGGAAAGACGATTGCTGTTCTTCACGGTCCGGTCATAGTTGGCGGCGGCCTCTTTTGCGGTGGCGGAGGTGGCCCGGTAGGCATTGTTCTCCTTGAGAAGGCGGTTGCGTTCCGCGTATGCTTTTTCAAAATTCCGCCGGAGTTCATCGGCGCGCTTTTTGAGTTTTCCGTATTCCGCGGCAAGAGCGGTTTTTTCCGCGATGGTCTGTTTCAGTTCTTTTTCCATGCCGGCATTTCTTGCTTTCAGCGCATCGTTTTCCGCGCCGAGGAGCTTTCCGCCGACCGATTCGCGTCCGAAGCGTTCAATGGAGGCTTTCAGATCGGAAGACTCCTTCTGGAGCCGGGCGTTTTCCGCGGAGAGGGCCGCGGTTTTCCGTTCGATTTCAGCGGATTTTTCCAGCGACTGTTTGAGAGAGGCGGTCTCTTTTTTGAGGGCCGCGTTCTCTCCGGAGATTTGATCGGTATTGGCCTGAAGGGCGGCAAGACGCTGTTCCATCCGGGTTCTGACGCTCCGGAGTTCCTCCCGCGCCTTTCTGGTCTCCTCGGCAAGAGCGGTGTTTTCCTGACGGAGTTTTGTCAGGGCAAGATCGAGTCCGGCGCTGCGCTCCCCGAGCTTTTTGAGTTCGGCGTCGCGTTTCAGCAGTTCGGCGGAAAGCGAATCCGACTTGGAGGCCGATTTCAGGAGCGACTCATATTTCGCGGCAAAGGCGGAAAGATCCTTTTTGAGTCCGTCGCGTTCCTTCTGAAGCAGCTCCACGGTATTGCGGTAATCGGCGGTGAGCTTGCGTTCCGCATTGAGTTTTGCGCCGGCATCCGCGGCGGCGCGGCCCGCGGTGGAGAGTTCTCCGGAGGTTTTTGCATAAAGATCCTTCAGTCTGGCGAGCTCTTCGGTGGCGGCGGCATTGCTCTTGCGGAGCAGTTCCAGCTCCTTCATGTTTTTGGTGTTGAGGGTCCGGAGATATTCGTTGTCTTTCAGAACGACGTTGGCGTTGTCCTGAATGCGGCGAATGTTTTCCGGAAGATCGATTCCCTCGCGGATTTTGGAGAGCTGACCGTTCAGATCATTGATTTTCCGAGTGGCATCGGCAAGGCGTTTTTCCATTTCCGCCCGGTCGTTTTTCATTTCGGCGAGCTGGTCAAGAAGTTTCCGGTTTTCGGCGCGGACCTGTTTGGCCGCTTCGATTGCGGCGGTCAGGGTGGTGATATGCTGCACGTTCTGTTTCAGGGCGAGTTCCGCCTCATTGCGGCGGCTCTGCGCCTCGGCCTTCTGGAGTTTCAGCGTTTCCATCTCCACGCGCATATCTTTCAGCTGGCTGGTGAGAGCGGTGACTTTGGCCTTTTCCTCGACGATGCGTTTGTCTTTTTCCGCGCTCCGGTCGGCGCGGGCGAGACGCGCTTTGGCGTTTTCCAGCAGAAGATTGATGGCGGCGTTCTTCTGAATGAGTTCATTTTTCTCCCGGATCAGACTTTTGACCTGTTCGGCCGCGCGGGAGTTCAGCGCAAGGGAGCGTTTCAGTTCTGTGATCTCCTTTTCCGCCTCGGCGAGACGCGCGCGCGCCTTCATGGCCTGTTCCACAAAATCTTCGCGCTGGGCCACCTGTTTCACGATGGGGGCGGCTTTCCGCTGTGCCGCGGTCGGTGCGGGCGCCGCCTTCGGAGCGGCAGCTTTTCCGGTCTGCGCGGCGGTCCGGGCCTCCTGGACAAGGGTGATCCGGCGCAGACAGAGATCAATCCGGTAGCTGATGACACTGCGGTTCCAGTCGGAATCTCTTCGGCGGACGCGCCGGAACGCCTCCAGCGAGGCGCGGTATTCGTTCAAAGCCTCCTCATAGCGCTTCGCGGTCCGGGCCTTTTCCGCCTTTTCATAGTGGGTGAATCCTTCGCGCCAGAGGCTCCAGAGATCCTGGGATCGCGAAGTCGCGGTTCGGGTTGACTGTGCAAGGACCGGATCGACCGGAAACATCAGCAGCAGTCCCAGAGCGGCCATCAGTCTGAATTTCATATTTTATTCCTCCATGGTATTTTCTGTATTCCGGTACGAGCGGGAAAACGGGGCGAAAAATTCCGAAACGGCGTCCGGAATGCGAACGGTGCAGGCGAAGGAGCCGTCGTTCAGGTACCGCCCTTCCAGCAGCGATGCTTTTGTATAGAGAGCCGCAACGGCGTCGGGCCGGTCCGGCGGAATCAGCAGATCGTCAATGGTCGAGCGTTTTTTCAGAAACGTGATCAGGGCCTTCCGAAGCTGATCCATCCCCTCCCCGGTTGCGCAGGAGAGGAAGACTCCCTCCGGATCCAGCGACCGCATCCGCGTCAGGATCAGCGGGTCCTTCTGACGGTCGCACTTGTTGAATACGGTCAGCATCGGTTTTTCCTGTGCGCCGAGTTCGGTGAGCACGGAGAGGGTCGTCTGCCAGTGGGACTCCACATCGGGACTGGAGATATCCAGCACCATCACGAGGAAATCCGCCAGCACGGCCTCCTCCAGCGTCGATTTGAACGCCTCGACCAGACTGTGCGGCAGTTTGCGCACAAATCCGACCGTATCGGTCAGCAGCAGTTCGCTTTTGTTCGGCAGAATCAGTTTCCGGGTGGTCGGATCCAGCGTGGCGAAGAGTTTGTCCTCGACCAGCGACGAGGCTCCGGTGAGCGCATTCAGCAGCGAGGATTTCCCCGCATTCGTGTATCCGACGATTGCCGCCAGAGGCATGGCATGCCGGATGCGTCCCTTGCGCTGAATCATACGCTGTTTCCGCACATCGGCGAGTTCCGTTTCCAGCTGGGCGATGCGATGTTTGACCATGCGGCGGTCATATTCGATCTGTTTTTCTCCTTCGCCGCGGGTTCCCATGGCGCCGCCCCGCTGACGGGAAAGGTGGCTCCAGGCGCGGGTCAGGCGGGGGAGAAAATATTTGTTGCGGGCCAGTTCCACCTGCAGAACCGCCTCCCTGGTCTGGGCGCGGTCGGCGAAAATATCGAGAATGATCTCCTGACGGTCCACGACATTCACGCGGGCAAGACGTTCCAGATTCCTCTGCTGGGAAGGCCCGAGCTCCGTATCGAAGACGATGAGTTCGGCTCCGGCCTCGCGTGCAGCCGAGGCGATCTCCTCGGCCTTTCCGCTTCCCACATAGAATCTGGGGTTCGGCAGACGGATTCCCGCCATCCGCTCGCCGACGATCCGGAATCCGAGCGTGGAAACCAGTTCGCGAAGCTCCTCCAGATGTTCCCTGGCCTCGGAGGGATCTTCTCCGGCTTCCGTCACGCCGACTAGGAAAGCGCCGTTTTTCTCCCGTTTCTCCGGAGCGGAGAGTTCCATCTCCTCCCGGGCGCTGGAGAACTCGTCGATTTTTTCACCTGTCAGGTTCTGTCTGCTCATGTATTTTCCGTGTAAAGATTCTTGTTCTTCAGGAAATACCCCACTCCGGAAAGGATGGTCACAAGCGTCATAATCAGAAGCAGCACATACCAGGCGATCCAGATCTCCTTCCGGTGAATGTCAAAGAGTCCGATCCATGCGCCGCCGCCGATCAGCAGGGAGACCATCTGAAGAATCGTCTTGATTTTGCCCCATTTGTCCGCCGAGATGACAACCCCCTTGTGTGTTGCCAGCATCCGAAGGCCTGTCACCATGAATTCCCGGGTCAGAACCACGATGATGATCCAGCCGGGCATGAGCTTGTATTCCGCCATCATGACAAAGGTGCCGACGACAAAGATTTTATCCGCCAGCGGGTCCACCAGACGTCCGAAATCGCTTTCCAGATGATATTTTCTTGCCAGAAAACCGTCCAGCAGATCCGTCAGCGCCGCGAGAATCGCCACCACATAGGCGATGATGTGACAGACCTCCTCCACCGGCTCGCTGACGGTCGGTATGAAAAAACCGATGCTGTCCGAACGGATGTTCGCCAGAGCCACAAACACGAAAATCAGCAGGATTCTGCTGAGGGTGATCCGATTCGGAAGATTTTTCCAATTAGCCAATTTCTTTCCCCTTGGATTTGATTGCTGTGATTTCTGCGGTAATATCGTACGCATCCGCCGAGGTTACAAGTGCGCGGACGAAACTTCCCGCCGGGAGATCCTTCGGACATTTTTTCAACACGATTCCGTTGTCGATTCCCGGTGCATCGAGCATGGTTCTTCCGAGCGCTCTGCCGCGGCCCTCCACGGAATCCACAATGGCATCGACCTCGCGTCCTTTGAGGGCGATGTTTGCCTCCAGCGAGATTCCGCTCTGAATTTCCATGAGTTTGCGATAGCGTTCCCGAGCCATACTCCGCGGCACCGGATTCGGGAATGCGGCTGCCGGAGTTCCCTCCTCGGGAGAAAAGCAGAATGCGCCCATGCGTTCAAACTTCTGTTCCTTCACGTAATCCGCCAGACGCCTGAACTCCTCCGTTGTCTCCCCGGGGAAGCCGACCAGAAAGGTGGTGCGGATTGCGCAGCGGGCGTCCTCGCGGATCCGCCGGACGGCCTCCCGCGTCTCCTTCTCCCCGACCTTTCGTCCCATCGAGCGCAGAACGCGGTCGGCGATGTGCTGAAGCGGCATTTCGACGCATCGGGCCAGATGTTCCGCATCGGCAAGCGCTCCGACAACGGAATCCGTCACGGAGGCCGGATGCAGATACAGCAGTCGGAAACAATACTCTCCCCGCAGATGGTCCAGAGAGCGGATCAGATCCGCCGCCGCATTCTTCTCACCGCAATCGTGACGGAAGGCCGTGGTATCCTGTGCGATGACGATCAGCTCGCGCACGCCTCCGTCGATCAGCGACTGCGCCTCCCGGAGCACCGATTCCCGCGTCCGGCTCCGGAGGGGTCCCCGGATGTTCGGAATGGAACAATAGGTGCAGCGGTTGTCGCACCCGTCGGCAATCTTCAGATAGGCGTAATGCGACGGCGTGAGAAGAAGGCGCGCCGTGTTTTCATTGTACAAATAGCAAGGGGGCCCGGCGGGCGGATCGTAAGGCCGGTTCCGCAGAAGACCGCTCAGAATTCCGCCCATTTTCTCCACGGAATCAATGCGGGCCCAGAGATCGACTCCGGGAAAGAGCTCCCGGATGGAATCTGCGTTTTTCCATTCCACGAGACAACCGGCGACCACGACTTTCCGTCCGGCTTTTTTCTGTTTCCATTTCAGGGCGCGGCGAATGGCTTCGACGGCCTCTTTTCGGGCGGAATCAATAAATGCGCAGGTATTGATGAGCAGGAGATCGGCCTCCTCCTCGTCTCCGGTGATTCCGAGTCCGCTGCAAACCAGGGATCCGGCAGCAATCTCCGTATCCACAAAATTCTTCGGACAGCCCAGACTCACGATGGAGACCATGCCGGCCGGTTCCTCCGTCTTTTTCACAGGTGAAATTCCTTCATTTCAAAACGAATTACAGTCACGAAATGTAATTTACACCCGAAATGAAAATTAGCAATAATGAAAGGAAAAATAAATTGCGTGCCGCCGACGCTCCTCCGGAGGGAGTGCGCCGACGGCACGAAGAGATCGGATTTCCCGTCAGAGATCCCAGAGTTTCTGAACATCGTTTTTCCGGACCCATCCTTCGGCGGCACCGGCGCGGATGCGGACCCAGTCAAGACGGGTTTCCACGATCCGGACCTCCTCTCCGGGCTGCAGATTGATGTCGGGCAGCCGGAGCGCCTGAGTCGACGGAAGAGCGTACACGGGAGCGCTCCGGACCACGACAATTGCGGCGCGGTCATCGTAGGAGCTGACGCTCTGGGCAAGAACCGCGGCAAACGCCGCCGCCATCACCACTCCCCCGGAGGCGAGCACGGCGCACCAGACCGGACGGCTCATGGAACGGCGCAGTCCAAGCGAAAGGAAAACCAGAGCCGCGCCGATGCTCAGCACCAGCAGCCACTCATCCGGCCGCAGCAGATCGCGCAGATACGGCGGAACATCGGACGGCGCCTCCAGAAGGTTTTTCTCCGGCAGGAAGAGCTTGCGCCTGGTCAGATTCAGATTCTCCAGAATGTCCGAATCGCGCGGCGAGATTCTCAGCGCGCTTTCATAGGAAGCGAGCGCCTGTGCGTATTTCCCCTGCTGGTACAGACAGTTGCCGATGTTGTAGAACAGTTTCGAGGAAGGCGCGGAGGCCTTCTTCAAGGTGCGGTAATACTGTTCCGCTCCGGCGAAGTTTCCCTCATCGTAGGCGGTCATGGCGGCCTCGGGCGAGTCGATCGTCCGCGACGCGGGTTTGGGCTCCGGACGGACCGTTCCGCCGTCGGCATGTTCCGCTGCGGAGAGCGAAACGGCGCCGAAGATCAGAACAAAGCAGACCAGTTTCGAAAGTTGATGAATCAGTTTCATTTTAAACTCCTCTGTCAGAGTGGAATCCGACGCATGCGACCAGGATGTGTCGGAAAGAGTCTGAAGGGTTTCTCCCAGCTCGTTTTTCTCGTCTTTGAGAATGGATGCGCTTTCCCCGAGGCTGGAGCCCGGCGGAAGATCCAGGGCGTCGTTGACGTAGGCGGCGATCTCTCCATTCAGGTCGGGAATGGATTCAGGCCGGCTGGCGCGGAGACGGTTCAGCAGTCCCGTTTTGTTTTTTCTGGCGGAATTTCTGCGCTGGAATCCGGGATCGCTTTCCAGATACCGGCGGTGAAGCCAGCGAAGTTCGACTCCGATCCAGAATGCCAGTCCGAGCAAGAAAATCAGCACGCTGGCAACAATATGGTTCTGCCAGAGCGGGAGACGAATCTCCTCATAGGGAGCCTTTTTCAGATACAGCACGCCGGTCGGACCGCGTTTTTCCGGAGAAGCTGCGGGAAGAAGGGAATCCTCCTCCGCGGCATCAATCACTCCGGGCCCCGCGGGGGTGCCGGAGAAGACGGCGGCGGCCTTTTCCACCTTCATGTTTTTCACGAAGGAGAACTCCTCATACTTCACAAGCGAAGGATCGAAGGTGCTGAACTTGAAACGCAGATCGTGCGAACCTTCGGCGGTCGGAATGAGGATATATTTGATGGTGGCGGTGTCGGCGGCGGACGACTTCTCAATTTCCGGGCTGTAAACGCGGAAATTCGGGAATTCGAGCGAGGGGGCCGAAAGGGTTTCCATGGTGCCGTCTCCGGAGATGTGCACGGTCAGGGTCACAGCCTCTCCGACCTTGGCCTCCGTCTTGGAGAGCGAAACATCCATCTTCCACTTGCCGACCAGGCCGAGAAAATGCGCATCGCCCGTCCGCGGCGGCAGCGGCTTGACGGTGATCCGCGGCGCGGAACTCTTCACCTGATGCTCCACCGTGCGGGCATTGCTGAAGAAAAAGCCGCCGAAGAAATCGTCGTCATCGAAAATTGAGGAGGGACGATGTCTCTGCCGGTTGCGCACAATCAGATTCATCTTCGTCACGGAGCTCAGATCAAGCCGTCCCACGGAGATCGGGCGCAGAACCGTGTGAAAAAGGTAGACCGTGTAGGCGCGTCCGTCGATTTCGGTCTCGGCACGGCGATACGGGGCAAACTTCGGGTTGTTCGGATTCTGTTTCTGATAATCCTTGAACACGATGCTGGCCTTGTCGCCGGCGACGATTTCCGGCCAGCTGACCTGACACTCCAGATTGCGCGCCACATAGACCTGAATCTCGACGGGAATCTCCTCGCCGATGAAAAAGGTCTTCCGGGAATCGGGCCGGATCAACGTCCGGGAAAAGAGGAGTTTGTCAATCTCGACCTCCTCCCCGGCGGAAGCGGCATTTCCGGAGGATCCTCCGCGGATGGCGCCGCCCGCCAGTTTCGGCTGAACCGCCGTAAACGTGACGGCTTTGCTGGTAAAGGTCCTGTTTCCCGCGCGGACCTCCGTTGCGGGAATGGTATAGGTCCCCGGTTTTTCCACCGTGAACGAATAGATGCACATGGTGGTTCTGGTGATGTGACCGTTCACTTCGCTGATCGACTGCCGACTGCCTGCGGCGATCCAGCGCAGACCATCGACTTTGGGCAGCTGCACAAACTGCGGAATTGCCTGTCCGTCATAGATCAGGGAGAGTTCGGAGCGCATTCCGACCCGGACGGGTTCGGTCACCTCCGTCACGAGCGTTGCCGCGAAAGCGGCCGCTCCCGCCGCCATCAGCACGGCTGTCACAACCATTTTTTTCATGATGCTGTTCATCTGCAAACCTCTTTCTGTTGTTCCGGAATTCACTGCTGCGCATCCTCCGTTCTCTCCGCGAAGGATGCGCCATCGGGGGATCGGTTACCAGTCTCTGGCTGGAACCACGTTGCGGTAATGCTGTTTCTGGCGGGCTTTGATTGCATCGCGCAGATTTTTCTCGTCCTTGGCCATATCCTGGAGAAGAGCGGCCGCCTGGGACTTGTCGATCTCCCCCTCCTCGGGCTCTTCCTGCCGCGGGGACTGCGCCTGAGACGGTTCCGGCTGATTCTGTTTTCCGGAATTGTCCTGTTTCTGATCGGCGTTGTCCTTCTGATTCTCGGAATCCTTTCCGTCCTTTGAATCCTGCTTCTGCTGATCCTGTTTCTGCTGATCCTGTTTCCGGTCCGGATCGCCGCCGAGCTTTTCCAGAGCCTTGTTCAGATGCTCTTCCGCGGACTTGCCGTTGCCTTTCCGCTGTTCTTCGCGGGCCTTGTCCAGTTCCTGTTTCGCCTGTCTGGCGGACTGTTCCATTTGTTTCTGTCCCAGCTCACGGGCTTTTTTCTGCAATTCCTCGGCGGACTTGCCGGCTTCCTCCGTTTTCTGCTGAGCAGACTGCTGATCCTGCTTCTGCCGGTCCTGACCCTGCTGATTCTGCTGATCCTGCTTCTGCCGGTCCTGACCCTGCTGACCCTGCTGATTCTGCTGATCCTTCTGCTGGTTCTGACCCTGCTGATTCTGCTGATCCTGCTTCTGCCGGTTCTGACCCTGCTGATTCTGCTGATCCTGCTTCTGCTGATTTTCCTTCTGCTGCTGATTTTTTGCCTGCCGGGTCTGCTTCTGAGCCTGCTGCTGCATTTTTTTCAGTTCATCAATCTTCTTTTTAAGGGTTTCGGCTTTTTGACGATCGGCCAGGAGCACGGACTGATTTTTTGCAATTCCGGAATGATTGGTGGATTCACGCATGGATTCCCGATACATCTCCTCGGCCTGGTTCATCACCTTGAGGGAGGATTCGACCTTTTTCTGGGCCTCGTCGAGGTTCTGCTGCTGAAGAGCCTGAAGAGACGCGCCGAATTCGGACCGGGCTCTGGTATGCGTGATCACGCCGAGATTCTGCGAAACTCTGCCGCGCAGATCCATGTTGTCGACACCGTTTGCGAGGGCGCTTTCATACTGTTTGACCGCTTCCGGGAGTTTTCCCTGCTGCTGGGCATCGACGCCCCGATTGAAGAGCTTGACCGGATCGACAGGTTCGTTTTCGCCGCTAGCGTTTTCCGCAACCGCAGTCCCGCCTTCCGGGGGACGCGGATCCGCCGGAGAAGAGACCGGAGAATTCTGCGGAAGCGCCTGTTCTTTGTCCTGCGGAGTCTGCGCCTGAACCGGAAGCATGGAGAACGCGCAGAGAAACACCGCCGCTGCCGCGCCGCCGGTACGAACCGCCCGATCGGAAAGAGTGAACCAGATCAGCATCAGCACAAAGGCGATGGCCAGCGGATAGCCGAACCGGTCGATCGGCTTTGTGGTCTTGACGCTTTCATAGTCCTGAGGCGCAAGGGCGCGGATGCGCTTTTCCAGGGCGCTGAGTCGCGGATCGCCCGCGGTCGAACGCACATAGATGCCGCCGGTCCGTTTTGCCAGGGAGCCGAGCGAGGCCTCGTTGAGCGGACTGTTCACAATGTTTCCCAGAGCATCTTTGAGGGTTTTCAGTCCGCCGCGTCCATCCGGAATCTGAATGATGGAGGGCTGGGCGGGATCGCCGATTCCGGCGATGAAGAGCGGAATTTTACGGGCGATGATTTCATCGACGGCTTTTCCGCTGTCGCCTTCCAGTTCATCTCCATCGGTAATGAGCACGACGGCGCGATGCTGGGTTTCCGCCGCTTTGAATGCCTGAAGCGCCGTTTCCAGCGCGGCCTGAATATTGGTTCCGCCCACTGGAATGGATGTGGTGGAAAGCTCGTCCACGGCCTGAAGAAAACTGGTTTTATCGGAGGTCAGGGGACACTCCAGAAAAGCGCGTCCGGCAAAGGCAATGAGTCCGAAGCGGTCCCCGGGATTCTGCTTCACCAGCTCCCGGACCAGCCATTTGGCATGCGCAAGACGCGACGGCTGAACATCTTTTGCCAGCATGGATCTTGAAGTGTCGAACACGAACAGCAGATCGCGTCCCTGTCCGTGCATTTCCTGAATCTGGACGCCCCAGCTCGGCCGGGCCGCCGCTCCGATCAGGAACACCACCGTCAGAAGAAGAAGAAAAAAGCGGAACAGACGTTTCCCTCTGGAAATCGGAACATACTCCGGATCCTCCGCATGTTTCCCGAGAAAGGCTTTCAAAACCGCGGCGGTCTTCTGTCCGGAAACGACAAACACAACGATCATAAGCGGCACCAGCCAGAGCAGATGCCATAAAACGTCAGGGCGTAGGAATCTCATATACACTTCTCCGTTTCTGCGCCGGTATTCGGCTGTTTTTTTGATAATAGACCCCGCACCCCGCAAAAAGTTCCGTAAAAACAGGACGAAACCGGATAAAACCGGACAAACGCGGCATCGCGGAGTCTCCCGGCGGAGCGTCCCGAAGGATGGTCGCGGTGCGGGAGGAGGAAACGACGGATGCGGATGGGTCATTCCCTCCGGAATCGCGACTCAAGTTTCGTTGTCCGCCTCCATGGCGTCGAGCGTTTCCCCGGTGAGGGAGACGATCACGCCATCCCGCCGGAAGGCCCGTTCCATGCGTTCGAAAATACAGCTGCGCGCCCCCTGCTTCAGACAGGCGAGATCCCCTGTCACATGCAGCTCCTTGCGGCAGCGGGTGTGGGCGACGTTGATGCGGTTCGGATTGTCGGTAAATCCGACCATGTTTCTCCCGTTGCTCCGGACGTAGCAGATGATGACCACATCGCTCTCCGCCCCCTGAAAACTGTCCACGGTGGCGATGGAGTTTCCGAGGAAGAGCTGCCACGCCTCCCGGGAGATCTCCCGTTCGCGGGAAGCGCGCTGGTAGTTCAGCATCCCGCGGATGAGTTTCACCTGTTTCCGATAGGGGGCAATGATGGTGATTCTCTCCAGCGGATGCTTCTTCAGCATCCGGTAAAGAAGATGAACGCAGACGACGGCTTCGGCGCGGTTGGAAAGTCCGGGTTTTCTTCCGTCGAAGGAGAGGGTTTCGCACCGCCGTTCCGGGGGAAGCGCGGAAGTGGTGTAGAAGCAGAGGGTCTCCGGCGCATAGCGTCTCATCCGTTCCGGATAGGAGAGACGGTAATATTCCGCGGAGGGTTCCGGCCGCACCTCCGCATTGTAGAACAGGATCGACGCGAATCGCAGAAGGCGCGGATTCTGACAGCGGAAGGACTCCTTGAGCATCAGGACCGGAAATTTCCGGAAGCGGATCAGCCATTCCATGGCGCTTCCGGAGAGAATCGCGTTTTCCTCGCGCGTCACGACCGGGCGGGAGGCGCGGAGCGACTCCATCACCTGGGGCCGCAGGGGAAACGGCGGCAGCTGCCGATGATCGCCGAACAGAACGGCCCGTCTGCCGAGACGGGTGCAGAGAAGCAGTTCTTCGAGGGAGGACATTCCGGCTTCGTCGAAGACCACCACGTCGCATTTCTCACCGGTCTGGAGCCGTTCCTCCATGCGGCTGTCGCGCAGCAGTCCGAAATGGGTGCCCGCCTGAATGGAGCCGCAGTGCAGCTTTTCCCGAAGCAGACGGAAGCGGACCAGATTGGCCGGCTTGCCGCGCCACTGCAGTTCCGCGACATCGGGAGCGATGTTCATTTCGTTCCGGCCGCAGCGAAGCACAGGCAGATCCCGGAAACGACGGCAGATGTTGTCCACCGCCGTATTGGACGGTGCGGATACCAGAATCTCCAGTCCGCGGGCGCACAAAGTCCGGATCACCTGTTCCAGCACAAACGTTTTTCCCGTGCCCGGCGGCCCCTGGATCAGCACCAGGGGATTCTCCGGACAGACGGCCGTGCGCCAGGCAAGGACCTGGGATGGGGTCAGGGAGGAAGGCGGCGTTCCGTCAGGAACTGCGGAGATGGCGGTGTTGGTCTCCCGGAGTCCGAGCAGATGCGCCATGGCGCCGAACTCCTCCGGGGATGGCGGAGGAGTCTGCGCAAGAGCTTCCGACAGACGGCCGATCGCTCCCGAGGTATAAAACCGGGGACTGCGCTGAAGACGCGCGCAATATGTCTCTTTCCTCTGAAGAAAATCCTGAAGAAGAGGCGTGGAGATTCTTCCATAAAGCCACTCTCCGTCAATGATCTCCGCGGAGAAGACACCGCAGGGAAGCGCCTCATTCTCCGCAAAAAGATGGAAGAGATCGCCCTCCTCCACAGGTAGTTCGGGCGAAAGTTTGAGTTTGAGCACCACTTCCCGGCTGTCGGGTTCGCCGCAGAGTTCCGCATCCGGAAACGAAAGGACGAAATTGCGTTCATAATCCAGAGAAAGATTCGACGCGGTTTTCAGCAGTTCGACGGTTCGGCGCACTTCCCAGAGCGTCCGGCCGGGGACGGGGACGCCGGAGACGAGTTTCCGCTCTTCCTCCGAAGGCTCTGTTTCCGAAGTCCCGGCCGGCGCGTAGTGTCCGTCCAGCGGAAGGCGCATCTGAAGGGTCAGTTCATCCGCGGGCTGATCGGCGACGGCACGGGCAATCAGGGCGCGGATCTCCGCCAGACGCAGATGCTTCAGCACCGACGCCGCCTCCGAGGATCCCCCCGGCAGTTCCGCAAGACAAGCAAGATATTCTCTGCGTTTCCGTTTCAGAATCTCCCTGCCCGGATCGCGTTTCCGGAAGCTGGCGACCATTTCGGAAACCAGATCCAGCAGTTCGCCCGACCGTCCGGCCGGATCGTCGAAACGGATGGTTTCCTGTTCCTCCACTTCCGGGTTTCCATCCGCATCGAATCGCAGGAGATACTCTTTGCTCCATTCGGAGCATTCGGCGGTCAGGGAAGCGCAGTGAAACTGTTCGTTCCATCCGCAGAATCCACAGAGAGGGTCCGGAGCGTCCGGCAGCTCAAAGCGGACCCTGCCGACAGCGAACGTCTGCTCCAGCGGAAACGGTTCCGGATGGCAGACGGATTCCCACAATTCATAGAATGCGCGGCTTTTCACCAGTTCCGGAGCGGCATTCCACTGTTTTTTTCCTTCCTCAAAATAGGAATCGATCTGCATCTGACCAGTCCCTGTTCATTGATCCGGAGAGATTTTCCATGAGGAAAAGGGGTGTTCCGCGAGCCTGGAATTGAAGTAGCGCGGATCGCCCGTGACCTCGACACCGATCCAGGGAGGCAGGGGGAACGTGGTCTGTTCCGATTCCAGTTCGATCTCTGCAACAACGAGTCCGGCATTGTCGCCCTGAAATTCATCGACCTCCCAGAGGAATCCGCGGAAGGGAACCAGATGGCGGATCTTCTCAATGGCTGCGCCCGAGCAGATGGTCCGGAGAATCTCGGAAGCATCGGATACGGGGATTTCGTATTCGAATTCGCTGCGGGAGAACCCTTTCACGGCGCTTTTCAAGGTCAGGAAGGCGCGGGAACCGGCGATTCGGACGCGGCCCGATGCGGAGGCGTTCTCGCCGAAGGGCAGATAGCGCTGTTTCATCACGATGGATTCGGTCACGAAGTTGCGCCAGGAGTTGTCGCGCGGCAGGAATTTCCGTTCGATTTCAGTTCCCATGGGCGCCTCCTTCTGCGCGTTCCTCCAGGAGTTTCCGAAGGGTCCGGAGGACTTCGCAGGAGCGCTCCCCCCGGATAACGCCGATGGCCTCTTCGATGCGGAAAAGACGACGGCTTCGGACGGCGGACTCCTGCCACTGCGGCAGAATCATGTCGATTTTCAGCGGATAAAGTGAGACTTCGGCCAGATTTGAAGGGGATTTTTCGATTTGAATGACTCCGAGGACCCGGTTTTCGCAAACGCCCACGACCCCGGCCTCTTCATAGACCTCCTTGGCGGCGGACTTCAGAGGATCCATTCCCCGGGCGATGTTGCCTTTCGGAAAGATCCACGCGTCGCCTGCCGTGGACGTGACCAGCATGACACGGATCTCGCCCTTTTCGACCAGATAGGGCACGGCGCCGGACTGCGTGATGGTATGCGTTTTCTTCGGTGCGGGTCTCTTTTTTTCCTTCTCCTTCCCGGAAGGCTTGAGCTTGACGGTCTTCATGCGGAATCCATCACTCTCAGGATTGGGAAGGAACCTGCTTTTTCAAGCGGTCATAGAGGGAATAGAGAGCATCGCGTTCCGCAAAAGAGCCGCAGAGGATCCGTTGGCAGCGTCCGTCGCGGAACTTGACTTTCAGTTCAATATAGCGGGAATACTCGACTTTCAGCCAGACAAACACGCATCCGGCAACCAGAATAATCAGGGACGGAAGAAAATAAAAACAGGCAAGGCATCCGAGAATAAAAACCAGCAGTGCCGCCGTGCATGTAAATGCCCGGTGATCAATGGTAATTTCCTGAATTTCATCCAGAGGAATTCTCTCGTTGCGGAAAACCAGGAAACCGTTTTCCACCGAAACAGAATAGGAATCCGAATTCATTTGTTCTGTGCCGCCATCCTGATCTCGTTGAGTTTGATTCCGGGAATTTTCAGCGAAGGCTGATAAACCGGCGATTCGAAGGAACTTCTGCGGTTCGCCAGAATCTCCGCAAGAGCGATCGCCTGATCTTTTGCCGCGATCCAGAGTCCGTAGGTGACTCCGCCGATCTGCGCGCAGTCGCCGATGGCGTAGACGTCCTGAAGAGACGTTTCAAACCGGGTGTTGACAAGGATTCCGCGGTCAACTGCTGCACCGGCGTCCTTTGCGAGCTGGGTTACGGGCCGGATGCCGGCGGAGATAACCACCAGGTCGCTGCGAAGCACGGTTCCGTCATCCAGCTCCACCGAGGAGACTCCCTGATCCGAATGAATGGCAAGGGTTTTCCGGCCGAGACAGAGCTGATATCCCGCCTCCAGGAACTTCTCCTGAAGGAGTTCGGATTCCTTTTCGGTCAATTGCTTCGGCAGAAGGCGCGGCATGAATTCTACAATGGAGACGCGGATTCCGCGTTCATGCAGGGCATGGGCGTTTTCCAGTCCCAGAAGACCGCCTCCGATCACCGTTGCCGTCTGAGCCGTCCGCACTTCCGAGAGGAAATGATGAAGATCCCCGAGTGTCCGGAACGTCATGGAAGGTTCAGCCCCTTCGATCTGCGGCAGGGAAGCGTCCGCCCCCAGAGCGAGAATCAGTTTGTCATAGGCAAGAGAACGACCGTCGGAAAGCTGAAGAGTCCTGGCTCCCGGATCAAAAGAGAGAGCGGTCACGCCGCTTACCAGCTGAATTCCAAGGGAGGCGGTCGCCTCGGGAGAGGAAAGAATCAGTTTCGTTTCAGGGAGCGTTCCCGCCAGAGATTCCGGAAGGCGCATGCGGGAGTAGAGTCCATACCCTTCGCGGTCGATCAGCGTAATCTCGGTTTGGGGTTCGAGTTCCTTGAGTTTTTTAGCCGCTGTGAAACCGGCGACTCCACATCCTGCTATCACAATTTTCATAAGTGCACCTGCTGTTAAAATGCCAATGAAGCGAAATATAGGATTCTTTTTCCGAAAAATCCAATTTTTTTTCAAAATAAAGAGAAAAAAAGTTTTCCGGAGGAAGGAAGGGAACGGCATCGGTATGCGCCCAGTGAGGGCCATCTGGATTTGAGGCAGACAGCGTGGTATGTTCTTCCACAAACCGGAATAATGGGAGGACGGCATGGGACGTGAAGGACGAGATTATTGGGAGGAGCAATTGTCACAACCCGGCCGAACGGCTCAATCGAGGAATTGCGATCATCCGAAAGAACTGTCTCTTTGCCGGAAGTGAGGCAGGCGGACAGCGTCTCGCTATCCTGTATTCGTTCGCCGCGATATGCAAAGCGAACGGCATCTGCTTTCGCAAGTGGCTC
>CALXRL010000010.1 GCA_944390735.1 uncultured Victivallales bacterium
GAAAACCTTTGGTTGGCCCCCTGGTCGACAGGTGTCGAAACACTCTCAGGAGCAAAAATTGAATTTTTGCGACGGGTGCAGGGCCTTCGGTCCTGCCGAGGGGTGTTGGGGGCGAGAAGCCACCAACTAGAAACCCCCCGAAGCAGGATATAGAAAATCAGCTACCAACAGAAAAGCCTTCGAGGCGAACGTTCTCAGACGAGCACTTTTCCGATGATATCGTTCACAGAAGCGTAATGATGCCGGGAGAGATACTCTTCGATTCCGTGGAGTACCTTTATCGGGGACATGGGATCGGAGAAGATTGCTGTTCCGACGGCGACGGCGGAAGCTCCTGCGAGGAGGAATTCGACGGCGTCCTCACCGGAGAAGATTCCGCCCATTCCGATGATCGGGATATTGACGGCTTTTGCGGTTTCGTAGACCATTTTAACAGCGACCGGTTTAACGGCCGGGCCGCTGAGTCCCCCTGTGACATTTGCGATTTTAGGGTGTCTTGTTTCGATATCGATAGCCATTGCGGGGATGGTATTAATCATGGAGACGATATCGCTTCCGTTGTCAGCGGCGGCCTTGGCGAAATCGGGCATACTTTTGACGTTGGGGCTGAGTTTGGTGATGAGGGGGAGTTTTGTTGCGGAGCGGACAGCGGCGACGACCTTTCCCATTGCCGTGGTATCGGAGCTGAACGAGATGCCCCCCTCTTTGACGTTGGGGCAGGAGACATTGATTTCGAGAGCGGCGATGCCGTCGGAATCGGCGTCGAGGCGCTCTGCGACATATCGGTATTCATCGACGCTTTTTCCCCAGATGTTCACGATGACGGTGGAGTGGGAGCGTTTCAGGTAGGGCATATAATGTTCGTCGTGGAGGAATTTATCGACGCCGGGTCCCTGGAGTCCGATTGCATTAATCATGCCGGAAGTGACCTCTGCGACGCGAGGGGTCGGGTTTCCGTGCACGGGTTTTGCGGCGACGCCTTTGACGACGACGGCTCCGAGCAGGGAGGGAGCAAAGAATTCCTCATATTCGCTTCCGTATCCGAATGTTCCGGAGGCGGTCATGACGGGATTTTTCAGTTCAAGGGGACCCAGTTTGACTTTCAGATCAGGCATAGTACACCTCCTCGGCGGAATAGACGGGACCTTCTTTGCAGGTACGGGAATATCTCCATCCATCAGGGGAGGAGCTGTCCTTCATTTTCACCACGCATGCGAAACAGGCTCCGACGCCGCAGCACATATGCTGATCGAGGCTCAGGAGACAGCGGACGCGGCGTTCGACGCACATTTTTCCGAGCGCCATCAGCATCGGAGTGGGGCCGCAGGCATAGACGACGGGAGTTTTTTCTGCTTCCGCGAGAGCCGGATCCAGCAGTTCGGTCACCATTCCTCTGTGTCCGAGGGAGCCGTCCTGCGTGGAGATGCGGACCTGGAAACCGGCCTTTTCATACTCCTCATAGAGAATGAGATCCGCCGTGGAACGCGCTCCGAGCAGGAGGAATCCTTTTCCGGGAGCCCGCAGAGCCAGCGGCAGAGTGGCGGCGGAGCCGTAGCCGCCTGCGACGAGAATCGGGGTTTCCTCCGCCGACGGCATGGGATATCCGTTTCCCTGCGGTCCCATGATGTTGCAGGACACTCCCGGGGGGAGTTTGGCCAGCACCTCGGTTCCCGCGCCGACGACCTTGTAGGTCACGGTCAAGGTTCCCTGTTCCGGATCGTATCCGGAGATGCTGAACGGACGACGCAGAATGCGGTCCCGGAGCTCGGGAATCTGAATATGGACAAACTGTCCGGGAGACGCTTTCGCTGCGATTTCCGGCGCCGAGAATACCATTCGGCGGTAAAGTCCTTTCAGACAGACATTCTCTAAAATTTTACATTCGGAAGTCATTTCTGTCTTTCTCCAAAATTTGCAATTGCGACAAAGATAAGGTATTATACCGCAACATCCGCGAATAGACAAACTCACAGGAGCGATTTCAATGCTGAATTTTATGGAAAATCTTGCCCGGGAGGCCGGAACCATGGCGCTGGAACAGAGAAAACACCTCTCCTCGGCCGGTCTCCATTTCAAAAACGAAAGGGATCTTGTGACGGATGTGGACCGCCAGGTCGAAAATTTCATAAAAACGAACATTTCCCGTCAGTTTCCCGACCATGCGATTCTGGCCGAAGAATCCGGCATCTCGCAGGAGCGCGGGAGTGAATACCTCTGGGTGATTGATCCGATCGACGGCACGACCTCCTTTGTGCACGACATGCCGTTTTATTCCGTCTCCATCGCCCTCCGCCGGAACGGACGGCCGTATGCGGGGGTGGTTTATGCGCCGCGTCTCGACGAGCTTTACCGTGCGGAGCTGGGCAAAGGAGCCACGCTGAACGGACGGCCGATTCATGTCTCCGCGCGGGACAAGCTGGTCAACTGTCTTGCGGAGACCGGATTCGCCTGTCTGCGGGCCGGACACCGGGAGAACAATCTCAAGCACTTCTGCCGGATCGCGCCGCAGGTCCGCGACATCCGCCGCGATGGATCAGCCGCGCTCGACATGGCCTTTGTCGCCGCCGGACGAGTCGACTTCTTCTGGGAAATGCTTCTTCAGCCCTACGACATCGCCGCGGGGGAAATCATTGTTCTGGAAGCCGGCGGAAGAGTCACCGATTTCCAGGGCGGGAACGAATATCCGGACCGACGCGGCATTGTCGTCTCCAACGGAGTCATTCACGACCGCGTGCTGGAAGAACTGGCGCTGGACTGAATCATGGCCGGAACGATTGCCAGAGTCACGGTCAATCTGTCGCTGGACCGTCTGTTTGACTACACCATTCCCCCTGCCCTGCTCGACAGGATCCGGCCGGGAATCAAGGTCAATGTGCCGTTCGGCAAGGGAGCGGCACTCCGGCCGGCCTATGTGATGGAGATCACCGACCGCTCCTCCTGCACGGACTTGAAGGAGATCGACTCTCTTTGCGAAGGAGCTCCCGCCATTCCCGATTCCCTGCTGAAACTGGCGGAATGGATGGCGCTTTACTACTGCTGTCCGCGCGAGCTTGCCATCCGGAATCTTCTGCCCGGAGCGATTCGCAACGGCCGGGTCAAACCGAGGATGCGTCCCCACTGCCGCATCGAAGACAAACTCAAGGCGGCCGAATATATCGAGACGCTCGGATCGCGTTCAAAAGCCCGTGCCGCCATCATCAAAACGCTGATTCTCGAACACGAACTGCCGCAGGACATTCTTCTGGTCAAGGCGGGGGCCGGAAAATCGGCGCTGGACGCTCTGGTGAAGGAGGGACTTGTGATCCGCGAACAGCAGCAGGACGACCGCGATCCCTTCAAAGGCGCCGTTGTCCTGCGGACCAGCGCAAGACCTCCGACGCCGGAACAGGCCGAGGCGCTGAAACTCATTTTCGATGTCATGGAACACCGGGAACAACGGCATGTGGTTCTGCTGCACGGCGTGACCTGTTCGGGCAAAACGGAGGTCTATCTTCAGGCGATAGCCAAAGCCATTGAATCCGGAGGGGAAGCGATTGTGCTGGTTCCGGAAATCTCCCTGACCCCGCAGACCGTGGAGCGCTTCCGCGCCCGTTTCGGAGATATGGTCAGCGTGCTCCACAGCGGACTCTCCGACGGGGAACGGCGCGACGAATGGATGAAGGTGCATTCCGGACGGGTCAAAATTGCCGTCGGCGCCCGATCGGCGCTCTTTGCTCCGTTCACGAATCTGAAGCTGATCGTGGTCGACGAGGAACATGAGCAGTCCTACAAGCAGTCGGAAGCGCCGCGCTACAATGCGCGCGATGTTGCCGTCATGCGGGGACGACTGGAGCATGCGGCGGTCATTCTGGGTTCCGCCACCCCCTCACTGGAGTCCCATTACAACGCGCAGACGGGGAAATACGCGTACGCCCGGATGCTGAAACGCTGCGACCCCTCCATCGTCCTGCCGGACGTGCGGATCATCGACATGCGGTGCGAGGAGAGCGACGAAGGCAAACTGCCGTTTCTCTCCAAAGCGCTTGTCCAGAGCGTCCGGGACCGGATCGCGGCGGGCGAACAGAGCATTCTTTTTCTGAACCGTCGCGGATTCGCCAGACAGATGGTCTGTGACGAATGCGGATTTGTCGCCACCTGTCCCGACTGTTCGGTGGCATACACCTATCACCGGAAATCGCAGATTCTCTCGTGTCATCTCTGCGGGGCGATGATAGCGGCCTATCAGAAATGTCCCTCCTGCGGGACGGAGAAGATCCGGTATTCCGGCGCGGGCACCGAACGGATCGAAAGCATTGCCGCCGCCGCATTCAAAGGCGCGCGGATCGCCCGCATGGATTCCGACTCCATGACGCGCCCGAGTCTCTATGAGGAGATTCTCGGAAAGTTCCGGCGCGGCGAAATCGACATTCTCATCGGCACGCAGATGATCGCCAAGGGACTTGATTTTCCGAATGTGACGTTTGTGGGCGTCATCAATGCGGACATGGGTCTTTTTCTTCCGGACTTCCGCGCCTCGGAACGCACGTTCCAGCTTCTGACCCAGGTTGCCGGGCGCGCCGGACGCGGCGAGCACCGCGGCGAAGTGCTGATCCAGACCTGCAATCCCTTCAATCCGGCGATCATCGCCGCCGCCGATCACGACTGCGACGCCTTCTACGCCGAGGAGCTCCCCGTGCGCGAAGAACTTCATTTTCCTCCCTACGGTCACATGCTGACCCTTCACTTTTCCGGCGAAAACGAAGAACGCATTCAGCGCTACGCCGCGGAGCTCATGACGAAGCTCCAGCCGTATCTGGACGCGGAAACCATCGTATCCGATCCCGTTCCCGCGCCGATCGAACGCATCAAGGGCCGTTTCCGCTACATGGCGGCGTTCCGGGGCGGAAAACTCGGGAAACTCAAACAGTTTCTGCGCGCCGAAACCTGCTGGAACCAGCCCCGCGGCCTTCAGGTCTATCTGGATGTGGATCCCGTGTCCATGCTGTGAGAAAAAGACCGTTTTACAATGTTTTTACAATCGTTTTACATTGGTTTGACAACAATCCCCGATTCTGAAGTATAATATTCTCAAACCAACCAGAGAAAGGGACATGCCATGAAACACAAACCAGGAATCCTCTCCGCCGGATTCGCTCTCGCGCTTCTGCTTGGCACAGGCGCACAGGCGAACGCAAACGCCACGACCGTAACACTCCGCGCCGAGCCGGAAAAAAACATTCTGCTCTCGGGAATCGGTCAGGACGCCATGATCAAAATCTCGATTGAGACCTCCGCTGCCGCAAACGAACAGAAAAGCCGGGTAAACCTCTGCATTGCACTCGACCGCTCAGGCTCCATGCACGGAATGAACAAAATTCAGAATGCGCGGGCGGCGGCAGTGGCGGCGCTCAACATGCTCGGAGAAAACGACCGGTTCTCGCTGGTGACGTATGACAGCCGGGCGCGGGTGCTGATCCCCTCGACCCGCGTCACGGATGCGAACCGCCGGGAGCTGACCGAAAAGATCAACGCGGTAACGCTGGGCGGTTCGACCGCACTGTTCGCCGGAGTCTCGCTTGCAGCAAATGAAATCGCAAAATGCAGAGAAGCCGGATTCGTCAACCGGATCGTCCTGCTTTCGGACGGACAGGCGAATGTGGGGCCCTCCTCCGCGCAGGAACTCGGAAGACTCGGACGGGGACTGGTCAAGGAAGGCGTTTCCGTCAGCACGGTCGGCGTCGGCAGCGACTACAACGAAAACCTGATGACCGCCCTCGCCCAGAACTCCGACGGCAACTTCTATTTTGTCGAAAACAGCCGCGATCTCTCCCTGATCTTTGAAAAGGAACTCGGAAGCGCTCTTGCGGTCGCGGCGAAAGATGTCCGTCTCCGGATCGTCTGTCCTCCGGGAATCACGCCGAAAGGGATTCTCGGACACGAATGCCGCATTCACGGTCAGGAGATTGAGCTTGATTTCAACCAGATCTACGCGGGACACTCCAAAGTGCTGATCCTCCAGGTCGGGCTCCCCGCGGCGGAAAACGGCACGGAAAAAACCATCGCCTCCGTCAAAATGGACTATCTGGACAACGCTCTGAAGAAAGAATTCTCGGAAAACAGAAGCGTCCACCTGGCGTTTGCCTCCGATCAGAGCAAAGTCAAAGGCAGTCTGAACAAGGCGGTCAGCGCCGATGTCGCACTTCAGCAGAGTGCTCTCCTGCGCGAACAGGCGCTTGCGGAAGCGGATAAAGGCAACTTCTCTTCCAGCCGGAAAATCATGGAGTCCGCCGGCACTCTTCTCCGGAAGAACGCAGCAATCACCAACGCGCCCGCCGTGCAGAAAGAAGCGGACATCGCCGCTGAAGAAATCAGAAAACTCGAAAAAGCCAAATCCGCACCCTCCAGTTACAGCCGAGTCCGCAAGGAAATCATCGGCAACAGCTTCCAGATCAGAAACAGTCAGTTGTTCAAACAGAAATGATTGAAAAAACGGAACAGAAGAGTATAGTAGCTCCTCATGAAATGGAAACTGGAACATACAATTCTGCTTCTCTTCCTCTGCGCCGGGACGGCAGCCGCCGTCCTCGGCGTTTTCGCGTTCCGTCTGGCGCGCCATGAGGAGGAGTTTCAGAAACAGCAGATGGCGAATCTGCTCCGCAGCGAATGCAAAGTCTTTGCGGAGCGCTGCCGTGACACGCTGGAATCCATCAAAAGGGAGCTGATCCGGAAAGCCGCCGGAACCGGACCGGAGATCCGGGCGATCGACCGCGCCGTCCGGACCGAACCGCTCTTTGCCGAAGGCTTCTTCACCACAGCCGACGGGCTCCTCCGTTATCCGGCCCCCGACTCCGCATTCGCACGCCGCTATGAGGAACTTTTCACCGGAATGATCAGCGCGCGCCATGCGGAATCTGAACTGTTCGCCAACATTGTCGTGCCGGCGGACCGCGCGGCGTATCTCTCGTCGCGGACACTCGCAAAACGCGACGATTCCAGCCGCATCCTGCCGATCCTCCCCGCATCTCCGCTCAAACGGAAAACCGCGCCTGGAAAATCTGCCGGGAAAACACCGGAACGTCCGGAAGGATCCGCCGTTCGTCCAAATGCCGCTTTCCGGAAAAGCCTCCCCGCCCCTGCCGCACTGAAACAGATGCAGGCACAGCGGCAATCCACCCTGAACGAAATTGCGGCGGCGAAATCCCCGTCTGCCTCGGAAGCGAACCGCTCCCCCGCCATGATCCGGCGCTTTGAAGCCATCATCCGCAACCGGAACTCCGGCTACATTCCGTGGTACAACGGGAACCGCTTCACTCCGCTCGTCTGGGCAAGAAGCGGAACGGCATCCGGAGGAGCCGTCTGCGGATTCGAACTCGAAACAACCATGCTGCTTGCCAAGCTGATCCCTCTGTTTCCCGATCACCTGCCATCCTATTTCCGGATCGAATTTCTTGATGCGAAAGACAAGCTCATTCACTCCTCCGGAGGCGAACGGCAGGGAAATACGGAAGCCGCACTCATCATGCCGTTCTCGGAACAGCTTCTGCCGAACTATCAGATCCGCGCGTATCTGCTGACGGATCATCTGCCGCGGAACTCTTTCCACTCGATTCTCTGGATGCAGCTAGCATCGCTCTGCCTGATTATCCTGCTTGCCGGGGGAATCGCCCTTTTTCTGATCCGGAAACAGGCGGGACTTGCGCGGCAGAAGACCCATTTTGTCTCGCAGGTTTCCCACGAGCTCAAGACGCCGCTGACCAGCATCCGCATGTATTCGGAGCTTCTGAAGGATCACGTCTCCGCCCTGAGCGATGAGAAACGGAAGCGCTATCTGAATGTCATTCGGGAGGAGAGCGAACGGCTGACCCGTCTGGTGGACAACGTTCTCGACTTCGGCCGTCTGGAAACCAACCGCCGGAAATACCATCCGCAGCCGCTTGATCTGACGGAGATTCTCCCGAAGGTCTGCACCAATGCGAACGATCTTCTCCGACGTTCGGGCATGGAGATCCGTCTGACGTTGCCGGACGGACCAATTCCGGTCTCGCTGGATCGCGACACCCTGACCCAGATTCTCCACAATCTCTTTGACAACGCATGCAAATACGCCGGCGCAGGGAAATACATCGACGTCACCCTGTACCCCGATTCCATTCTGGTCCGGGACCACGGCCCCGGCATTCCCGCCAGTGCGCGAAACAAGATTTTCCGTCCGTTCTACCGGATCGACAATTCCCTTTCAGCGGAAACCTCCGGCAGCGGACTTGGACTTGCCATCTCCCGCCGTCTCCTGCGCGACCAGGGCGGCGACCTCGTTCTTGAACCGAACAACCACAGAGGCGCCGGATTCCGGATTCTTCTTCCCCCGAACCCGGCCGACCATGGAGCCGATCCCTTATGCCGCACCACAAAATCCTGATCGCCGAAGACGACCGGAACATCCGGAACGGACTTCTCGACGCCCTCGAATTCGAAGGCTATACCGTCAAAGGCGCCGCCGACGGAAGGGAAGCCATCCGTCTCTACAATGAATTCCAGCCGGATCTTCTGCTGCTCGACGTCATGATGCCGCAGCTCAACGGCTATGATGTCTGCCGCTGCATCCGCCGGAACGATCCGCTTCTGCCGATCATCATGCTCACCGCCAAGGCCGAAGAGATCGACAAGGTGCTCGGACTCGAACTCGGAGCCGATGACTATGTCACCAAACCGTTCAGTCTGAGAGAGTTGTGCGCCCGCATCGCAGCCCGTCTGCGCATCCGGACCGCCGTCGGGAACGAACAGAAAACCTCCGAACGCTTCTCCTTTGCCGACTGGCAGGTCGATCCGAAAACCCAGCGCGCCGTTTCCGGATTGCGCGAAGTTGAACTGACTCAGCGGGAAATTGATCTTCTCCGTCTCTTTGCCGCCCATCCCGGGGAAGTGCTGAAGCGTCAGACCATTCTGAAGCTGGTCTGGGGCACGGAACTGCAATGTTCCCGGACCCTCGACCAGCATCTGGTCTCGCTCCGGCGGAAGCTCGGGGAAGACCCGAAATCGCCGAGATATCTCGAAACCGTCTACGGCAGAGGCTATCGCTTCAAGCCGTGATGATTGTCTGTTACCGGATCTTTGCCACGCCCTCCGCCATCGCCTCTCCCCGGCGAAGCGCATCGGCAAAGGAAAACTCTTTTCCGGCAAACAGTTCAAAGCGGAACACCATGAGTCCATGACTGTCCGGCGGGAAGTTGGTGTCCCAGGTATTGTCGAACAACAGCGGCCAGAGATCGTGCGTATTCTTCGGAAGGGTCCGCACCTTTTCACAGAAATACGGCTTGCAGAAACTCAGCAGGGCGTTGTCCGTCTGACAGAGCGCCAGGCGATCCGCGCCGCGGGAATAGAGCACGCATCCGTCGACGGCGTAGTAATCCATGCAGGAGCCGGGCAGCTGCTCCGCGCCGGGATGGTACACCACGCCTCCGGAGGAGATCTCCGGCAGTACGTCCTTCATTCCCCCCAGCGCAAGATGAAGAGAAAACACCTCCGGATCAAAATCCGGTTTCCGATCAATGGTCACACTCAGCCGGACGCGCGGCTCGCCGTTCCAGAACTCCAGTTTCCGGCACCCCGCATACAGCGATGGATGCGAAAAATACTGGAGGATCTCGACGATGCCGTCATGCTCCCTCCGCTCGGCCTTCCGGCAGACGGCCTTCCGCTGCTGTATGGAATCCCGGATCATGGCCAGACGCGTTTTCCGATCCTTTTCTCCGAACATCCTGCGGTAACAGTCGCGGGGAAAATCGCCGATGATGCGTCTGGAAATCAAATCGCCGGTTCCTTTCGTAAAGACCGGGAATCCGATCCCCTCGAATCGGGCGCATTCCGGCCAGCCTCCGGAATCGCACTCAAGCTGCCAGAGACTCTTCCGGAAGGAGGGCTCCGCGGAGTCGGGAAGAAGCTCGAACTCCCGCGTCTCCCCCGGCGCAAGAGTTCCGCTCCAGAACCCGCAGCCCTGATCGGCAACCCGGTCGCCGTGGATCCTCGACCGGTTCCAGATGCTGCATTCGGAACGATCCCGCGGAACCTGAAAATGGTTCCACCCGGGGAAATATTCCAGCGCGATGCGCCTTCCGCTCTTCCGATCCAGAACGGAACGGGGGGTGCCGCGCAGCACGTGCGACGGAAACGTCACAAACTCCGAAAGCGTCTCTCCGGAAGGATTGTGCAGAATCATCGTTCCGGCGGCGGGGGAAATCTTCTTGCGGACCGCATCGGCGAACGCGAGCTCCAGCTCGGCGGCGGGAGCGAAGGCGCGATTGCTTTTCAGCGCGGCGGTCGCCTGCGACATCCAGCTCCACGGTCTCGCCGCACTGTCCCAGCTGTCCCAGCTGTGTTCATTGAAGAAGCAGAGGGATTCGAGCGAACGGCGGCGCAGATCTTCCGGCAGCGCTCCGCAATCTCCCGACCGGAAAAGCGACAGAATCCGTTTGGCTTTCCGGGATGCGGCCATCTCCCTCGGCATGGAAGCGCTTCCGCGCGCCCACCAGTCGGTCCATTCGCCGGAATAGACGGGAATCTCCGCGCAGGCCTGTTCCGCGCGGTCCATGGCGACGGATGGAACGGTCAGTTCCAGTCGCGGTTCCAGACCCAGACGGTTCCATTCGCGGATGAATTCACTCAGATTCTCCGGCGGAGGATCGTTGTCATAGCGGTACTGATTGGTGCAGGAGACCGGCAGTTCGGGAAAACGTCCCAGGGTCTCTTCCTGTTCCCTGAGCAGCGTTGTCAACGCCGCGTGACAACGCAGAAGATTCTCTTCGGTCGCGGCAAAGATCTCCTGCTCCCCCGGGGCATGATACAGAAGATCGGAGGCTTCCGGAATCGGACCGATTCTCCAGTTGCCATATCCGATCATTCCATGAAAATTTCCATAGCTGTTGTTCACCCAGACCAGGACGCTCCCGCCCTCCCCGATCTCCCAGCGGAACAGGCAGGGCAGCGGAAACGGCGCACAGCCCAGGTAGCTGTTCGGTCCCATCCAGAAACGCCGGATGTTCCGCCGCACCGCCGCACGCACCGCCGCACGCGGTAGCCCGTTCACATCGGTCTGCATTCCCACGGACAAGGGAAAACAGCGGGCGATCTCCTCCGGCAGCCACTCCTCCAGCGCGTACTCCCACTGGGCGCGGTCCATGCAGGGCGTCGCACTGAACGGAAAGGCGCAGACCTCATACTGTTTTTTCTCCGCGCACCGGACCAGCGCAGCCCGGCGTTCAGGTGTGGAACGTTCCCACCAGTCCCGCAGTCCCCAGGTCACTTCCTGCGTCCAATGGAAACGCGCGCCCTCCGGAAACTGTTCCGTCTGAAGCATCCGGTCGAGCGCACGGTCGAGCGCACGGCACTGCATCGTCTCCGTCACCGCGGGATGATCCGTGTAACCGACGTCGTAATGTGTGTGCGCCACAAGATTGATCCGTCTGACAGTCATAATGAAAAATCCTCTTTTTCTTCCCATGAATTTGCGGTTTGCTCTTCCCGGTATTATTATACACGAAAAACGGAAATGGAAAATGGATTTTTCCAGAAAAGAAAATGGATTATCATGAACAGACATGCGGTGGAATGGAATTCCGTACAGGCCTTTTTTCTCCCGGAAACGCTCTGGAGCACGCGTTCGGCGACCACGCCGCTGTATGCGGAACGGTTTCGCGGAATCCGCTGCGCGCCCGCGGCCGACCGCCATCCCTTTTATGAGCTGACCGTCGTTCTGAACGGGTCGGGGAAACTACGGATCGGCGGGACGGTGAGGGAACTCCAGCCGGACACCGTTGTATGCCTCCCTCCCGGCACACCGCACCGGGAGGAAGCGGAAGAACGGCTCGACACCCTCTGGATCGGGTTCCGTTCCCCGCTGCCGGAACTCTCCGGAAGCGGACCTCTTCTTCTGGAATCGCACCGCGCGGCGGAGACGGCTCTCGCCTGCTGGAGACTCGCGGCAGGAAGCATTCCGGAAAGCGGATTCGAACTCGACGGAATTCTTCTGACGCTCATCGGCCTTCTGCTTCGCGGCCGCGCAAACCGCCATGCGCCATGGCAGGAAACCGTTCTGGATTATCTGGAATCGCACTGTCACGAGGAGTGCTCCGTCCCCCGGCTCGCCCGGCGATTCCACTGTTCCGAAAGCTACTTTCACCGCCGCTTCCGCGCACTCACGGGAATGCCGCCGAACGAATATCTGATCCGTCTCCGGCTGAAAAAAGTGATGTTTCATCTTCAGCACACCTCGCTGCCGCTCTGCGAGATCGCGCCGCTGTGCGGATTCTCCGATCCCAGCTACCTGAGCAGGCTTTTTCACCGGCGCATGGGAATCTCCGCCGGAGATTTCCGGAAAAAGCGGAGAAGCACGCCTTGAATCCCCGGAAAAAAGCGGTATTATTCCTGCAACATCATTTCAAACAGGATCTCATCTCATCATGCCCGACAACGCATCGAAAAAACCGCTGATTCAAGTGCTGGAGCGCGCGTTCGACATTCTGGAAATGCTCGCCCGCGGAAACGCGCCCATGCGCGCGACTGACATCGCCGCGGAACTGGGACTGAGCATCCAGACCGTCGGCAATCTGCTGCGCACGCTCTATGAACGGGGCTATCTCTCCCAGGATGCGAAACGCTTCTACCGTCTGGGCGGACAATGCTTCTATCTGGGCTCCTACGCCGACCGCTGGAAGGATCTGAGAAAAGCGGCGGACCGCGTCATTCCGGAACTGCGACGGGAAACAGGACTCCTCGTCTTCATCGGCGTCATTGAAAGCGACAAGCTCTTCTGCATCACTCTGGACAACGGAAACGAGCCCGGACCGCCCTCCCAGCGATGGGCGGACGAACTGCACTCCACCGCCTGCGGCCGTCTTCTCCTCGCCGGACTCTCCGCGGAGGATCGGAAAAAACTTCTGGCCCGGACCCTCCGGAAAAAGACCCGGCGGACCATCACCGATCCCGATCGACTCGAACAGATCTGCCGCACCATTCAGAAACAGGGATTCGCAGAGGTGCACGGAGAATCCGTCGAACGGATCCGCTCCATCGCCGTACCGATCCGGAACCGCGAAGGTGAGATCATCGCCGCCCTCGCCCTCTCCGGCGGAGACGCCGACTGGAAGAAAACCTCCCGGAAAGAAAAACTCGAACTCATGACCCGAACCGCAAACGCCATCCGTTCCTGACGCGGAACTCAACCGTGAAACTCAACGTGAAACTCAACGCGGAACCACCGGAATCGTCCCGTTGATATCCTTCCGCGACCAGGGAGTCCGCAGTTTCGGCTTTTTCACTCTGCCGTTGAACCATCTCTTCAGCAGGGCGCGCCAGCGGAACTCATCCGCAAACGGCGTCAGCTTCAGATACTTCCAGTAATAGGAGGAGTAGGGATGATGCGTCGTCTTCCCGATCCGCCACGGCTTGTGCACCCCCGTGAAATGCGCTATGCCGGGATGCCGGATCGCCTCCAGCGTCTCGGCTTCCGAATAAAGCGCCTCATTCACCGGATTCCGATACACCGATGTGGTCAGATTCCATTTCAAAGGCAGTCGTTTGTATCCGCCGCGGTAGGCTATGTTCAAAATGTCCTGATCGGGATACTTCAGCTTGTCCATGCAATTTTCGTAAATTTCCCGGAAGCGTGCCTCGTCGCCGGAAGCGCGCATCGCGGCAAGATCAAACACCATCACGCCGGAATTCAGATACGGATCCTCCCGTTCCAAACCGAGCCCGGCCTTATGTTCCGCGGTCACTTTCACGGCGACCGCTCCGACCCGGCAGGAATCCAGAGGAATCCGCCAGAGCTCCAGCACATCCGCCAGAAGCAGAAGATCGCAGTCCAGATAAAGAATCCGGGAAACATCGGGCAGAAGAGAAGGCAGAATCAACCGGTAATACGCCGCTTCCGTCCAGTTGCTCCGGTAAATCCGCCAGTTCGCGAACGCTGTGGACGGAACCGCGACAGGAATCAGATGAAACTTGCTGATCGAATCCAGAGCACGGATCTTCTGAAAATCCGCCTCCTCCAGATCCCGGTGCAGAAGATGGAGATTCAAACGAACCCCCTGTTCCGCCGCATTGTGCCGATGCACCAGCAGAGACGCAATCGCGGTACAGGCATGCGGCAGATAATTGCGGTCCGTCGCCAGAGCAAGATTGACCGTTTCCATTCCGCCGCCCTCTTCCTTCTCCCGATGCTCAAAGTTTCGTTTTGCACCGTTTCCCGATATAGATCTGGCGCGGACGGACAATCTTCGTATTCATTCCGATCATCTCCTTCCAGTGCGCGATCCATCCCGGCAGACGCGCCAGCGCGAACATCACCGTGAACATGTTCTCCGGAATGCCAAGCGCGCGGTAGACAATTCCCGAATAGAAGTCCACATTCGGATACAGATGGCGCGAAATGAAATAATCATCGGAAAGCGCAATCTTCTCCAGCTGCATTGCCACATCCAGCAGAGGATCCTTGATCTTCATTTTGCGGAGGAAGTCGTGACACTCCTTCTTGATGATGACCGCCCGCGGATCAAAGGTCTTGTAAACCCGGTGTCCGAATCCCATCAGACGCGCCGGATTGTTCTTGTCCTTGACCTTCTGCATGAACTTCTCCACGTTGCCGGTCCGCTCAATGTAACCGAGCATCTCCACGACCTCCTGATTCGCACCGCCGTGAAGCGGCCCGGAAAGCGCGGACATGCCGGCGGAAATCGTCGCATACAGATTCACCTGCGCGCTGCCGATCGTCCGGACCGTCGTCGTCGAGCAGTTCTGCTCGTGATCCGCATGAAGAATCAGAAGAATATTCAGAATCCGAACTGCTTCCGGCGCAATTTTATACGGCACCACCGGCGAATCGAACATCATGTTCAGGAAGTTCGCACAGTAGGAAAGATCCTGTCTCGGATACACCACCGGCTCGCCGATGCTCTTTTTGTAGGCCATCGCCGCCATCGTGCGCACCATGGAGATCAGACGTGCCGTCGAAAGCTCGATATCCTCCTTCATGGAGAGCAGATCCACGTTCGGATAAAACGCCGCAAGCGCATTAATCATCGTGGAAAGAATGTGCATCGGATGCGCACCCCGGGGGAAATGATCGAAGAAGTGCCGCATATCCTCATGCACCAGCGAGTTGCGGTTCAGCAGCCGGGAAAACTCCATCTTCTCCTCTTCGTTCGGCAGCGAACCGTGCACCAGAAGATAGGCCACCTCGATGAACAGATGTTTCCCAACCAGCTCCTCCACCGGAATTCCGCGGTAACGGAGAATGCCGCGCTCGCCGTCGACAAACGTGATCTTGCTGTAACAGGCCGCAGTATTCATAAACCCGGGATCAATCGTAACATATCCGGTCTGTTTTCGCAGCGCGCCGATATCCAGTCCCTTTTCCCCTTCCGTTCCGGTAATGACCGGAAGCAGGATCTCTTTGTCATCAATTTTCAATGTGGCGAATTCTGACTGTTTCATGGGGACGACCTCCTCCGGTAAATGAATCCAAAAACTTTCGAAGATTGATAATTTAGTCCGTTTTTTCCGTTTTTTCAAGAAAAAAACGTGATTTTGCACAATTCCGCTTCGGAAATCGAATGTCTCCTGAAAAAATCGTCCCGGAAACGAGCGCGTCGGAAGTGCCTCTGGAAAAGGCGGAAACGGTTTTTCCGGAAACGTCTCCGCGCTCCTCATCCAAAAGAATCATCCCCCCGGAAGAGCAAAGCAGAACAGACGCGCAATCCAATGCAAAAAATGGAGAAAAAATGTAGCTTTGACCTTCCCAAAGCTCAAACATAAACTGATGTTTTCTGATTTTTAATGTCGTTTTCTATCGTTTTATACCGTTTAACATCTGTCGGAAAGAAGATTTCTTCCGGACAAAAAAAAGACGGACCCCTGTGCGGGGATCCGTCTTCGTTGCTTTCCGAGAACGGGGGAATGGATCATTCCACCGTGATCTTATGGACCTTGGCGCTGTCGGATTTCGGAAGAATCAGCGTCAGCACGCCATCTTGTGTCTTGGCGGAAATCTTTTCGATGTCGATTCCGTCCGAGAGCTGGAATTCGCGTTTGAACACAATGGCATGGCCGTCTCTGCGCAGAGAGCTGGCAGCGGTCATTGTCATGATTCTGTTTTTAATCTCGATATCGACTGTTTTGCTGTTGGCTCCGGGAATTTCGAACCACATGGTGATTCCATCATTTCCCTCCAGGATATCGACGAGAGGCATCAGAACCAGGGCTTCGTTCACGGTATTGTTGGCAGCATCATGGTTATCCATGGTAAAATCTCCTTCTATTTTCAACTTCATGATTCACTCACTCGACAGTTACGACATGGGAAGCGGGTTTTTCCGCCTCTTCCCGGGGCATGGTCACAGTCAAAATGCCGTCGGCGCATTTTGCCTTGGTTTCCGCACCGATGACGCGAACCGGAATCTTGACCGTTTCCTCGTATTCCTCGAACGAACGTTCGCGACGGATATAATGCTTGTTCTCATCGGCCTTGACCGCATCGGAGCGTTTCGCCCGGATGGTCAGATAATCTCCGACGACTTCCACGCTCACATCCGCAGGCTTGCAGCCGGGAACAGGAAGTTTCGCCGTCACATCGGTTTTTCCGACATGCAGTTCCAGACGTTTTTCCGGATGCGAACCGAACAATTCAGGCACGAAATCCGTCACCTGCCCCACCACATCCCGGAAGAGATCATCAAATCCGTACAGAGTCGGGGGGAAAAGATTGCCTTTCTTCTGCCATCTTGTCAACTTACTCATGGAACACCTCCTGTGTTTGGATCGTTTGTTTTTTGAGTTTCATTTACGACAAGTGGGAATACAGCACACACCGTGCCAACTTCTTCTACCGCCACGAAATCCCTGCGGAAAGGAAAACGGGCCGCCTCAAATAGAGACTTTTTGTCTCTAATAAAGCTGCCCGTTTCTGTGCCACATTGACACACGTTGCTTTTATTTTCCGTCCGATCCGCGCGGGACATCGGAGAAAGGCTTTTTTCCGGCACGGTAATAGAGACCGCGCGGCCCCGGTTCACTGAAAATCAGTCCGGCCTTTTCCATCCGCCGGAGACAGGCCTCCAGGTTCGGCTCGCGGAATCCGAGCGAAAGCGCAAGGTCCTGTGCCGTGCAGGGTCTGGAGGCCACCGTGTCAATGATCCGCTGATTGTACTCCCCGGTGGAGAGGTGTTCCGGCTCGCTTTTGCGCGCGGCGCGGCCGCCGATCAGCTCGACTTCCGCGGCGCGGCCGATGATCTCCGCCATCACGCGGAGTTTCTCCGCGGAGGGAATCCCCACACTGCGTTCGGTGCCGGGACGATCCAGAGTGTTGAGCTGCACCTTGTCCGGACGGATCATCTCGACCATTCGCAGGAAGCGTCCGGCGGACTCCGGTGAGTCGTTGATCCCTTCCGCGATAAAGAGTTCCAGCCACATCTGCGCACTGGAAATCTTCCGGAAATCGGCGATGCCGCGCGCGATCTTCTCAATGGAAAGCCCCGGAGCGGGACGATTGATCTTCTGAAACTCCTCCTCGTTGGAGCCGTCGAGCGAAGGAATGATCAGTTCGACCGGCGCCAGCTCTTTCGCAATCGCGGGATCCGTCAGGCAGAAGGAGTTGGTCAGCAGACACAGTTTGACCTCGGGATAATGGCTCTCGATGTGCCGGATGATCTCCCCGATATGCGAATGCAGCGTCGGCTCCCCCGTTCCGGAAAAGGTGATGTAATCAATGCGGGGGTGCTGTTTCAGCGCCTCGTCAATCTGCCGGATGGCGAGATCGGTGGGGAAGTACTCCTTCCGTTCGGTGGTCAGAGAGGTGGTCTTGCCGCATTCGCAATAGATGCAGTCCATGGAACAGGTCTTGAACGGGATCAGATCCACACCAAGGGAGATTCCGAGCCGCCGGGAGGGGATCGGACCGAAAATACAGCGATCTTTTGCGAGATTCATGTCAAACTCCATTTTAAATTTCCGCGTTTATGGCGTATAATATAGCATGTTTCATAAAAAAAAGGAGCGAAAAACGTGGACTGGATCGGTATTTACGGTATAATTTTCATAACAGCGCTGTTTTTTTCCCTGCTTTACACTCCGATCTGCAAGGCCGTTGCGAAAAAATACAATTTCCTGGATGTTCCCAAATGCGAACAGCATAAACTGCACAAGACCGCGACGCCGCTGCTCGGGGGGCTCGCCATGTTCGCCTCCTGGCTCACCACGATTCTGGGTGCCATTCTGGTGCGTGCGCTTTTCCCGGATATTGCGGACAGCCGGCTGATGGCTCAGGCGGACGGGGTTCTTCTGGTCTCCCGCGAAACCGTTGTCCTTCTGCTCTGCGCCGGTCTGGCCACGCTGCTGGGAATCTGCGACGACAAATCCTCCATGAAAGCCTGGAAAAAGCTCATCGGTCAGATTTTCATCGCCATGATCGCGGCCACCTGGGGCGGACTGGGAATCACGCTGTTCATCGGAATTCCTGTCGTCACATGGTGCGTGACCGTGTTCTGGATCGTGCTGATTTTCAATGCCATCAATTTTTTTGACAACATGGACGGTCTTGCGGTCGGCACCTGCTGCATCGCCTTTCTGTTTTTCACCGTGGCGGCCGCCACCAATCAGCAGTATTTTGTTGCGAGTCTAGCCGCGGTCAGCGCCGGAGCGGCAATGGGATTCTGGTGGTACAACCGGGCGCCGGCGCAAATCTTCATGGGCGATTCGGGAAGTCATTTTCTGGGATTTCTGGTTGCCGCGGTCAGCGCGAAGGTCACGTATTACACGCCGGGAGTCTCCACGACGCGCTTCACCATGCTGATACCCCTCTTCATTCTGGCGATTCCGCTGCTGGATACGCTGACCGTGGTTCTGATCCGTCTGCACAACCGCAAACCGATCTATGTGGGGGATCACAATCATATCTCCCACCGGTTTCTGCATATGGGACTGACCCGTCCGCAGGCGGTTTCGATGGTTCATCTGCTCTGTCTGATCGCGGGTCTCGGCGCCCTCCCCCTGCTCTGGGGCGATATGAAAACGACCATTCTTCTCATCATTCAGGGGCTTGTCATGTTCACTCTGATCACATTCCTGCAGTTCGCATTGTATAAAGGGGAGAGCAAATGAAAAACACCATGCGCTTCCAGAAGATCGGCGGAAGCCGTCAGCTGGTTCTGGACCGGGCGGAGGATCTGGAACAGATTCCGCTTCTGGATGAGGCCCTCTGGGCCGTCACCGCCATTCCGACCGAAGCGATCATCCTGGACCGGGAGTTCCTCTCGTTTCTGGATGCCGACGGAAACGGAAGAATCCGGCCGGAAGAGCTGAAAAATGCAATCCGCTGGCTCATCGGCGTCCTGAGCGATTATTCCGGAATCGACAGCAGATCCGACGCGCTCCGACTCTCCGCGCTGAATGCGGACCATCCCGATTCCCAGGTTCTGCGCGCCTCCGCTCTTCTCGTTCTGGAAAATCTCGGAGCGGAAGACCGCACGCAGATTACGCTGGCCCAGGTCCGCGATAAAAAAAGCATCATCGCCGCGGGCAACAACAACGGCGACGGAATCATCACACCGGCCAATACCGAGGATCCCGCCGTCGCCCGCTGCGTCGAAGACATCATCACCTGCTGCGGCTCCAAACAGGATCTCAGCGGGGAACCGGGCATTGACGAAACCATCCTGAACACCTTTCTCAAAGAGGGAACCGCCCATCTCGAATGGCTGAAAACCGGACTGGAGGACGACAGAAACTCCCCTTACGGCGGAAAAGCCGCCGATTTCTATGCGCTCTACGCCACCATCCGCGAAAAAATCAATGAATTTTTTCTCTTCTGCGGCGGTCTGATCGACGAAACGGACTCCGCGCGCTTCGGCACCATGCAGAAAATCGATCCGCTGAGCGTGGACGAGATGGAGAATTTCATCCGCAAGGCGCCGGTCGCCATGCCGACGGCAGCGAATCTCCTCTCCGTCAAGAAATGGATGAATCCGCTCTGGAAACCCAAAGTGCAGGAGTTCCTTGCCATGGCGAAATCGCTGAAGGCGGTCGAATCGGAGGAGATCCTGACGGAAAAGGAGTGGCGGGCGGTCGAACAGAGTTTTGTGGTCCGCAGCGGATGGGATGCCAGAAAATCCAACGACAAGTTCGATTCTCTCGATCTGGAAACACTGGAACGTTATCTTTCCGAATCCAGCATTGCGCATCTGCGGGAGATGATCGCCACCGATCTTTCGGTCGCCAGGGAGATTGCGGCGTGCGATCTTCTGCGGAAACTGATACTCTATCAGCAGAATATGCTGGTGTTTGTCAACAATTTCATCTGTCTCGGGGATCTTTTCAATCCGCAGAAACTCTCCATCATTCAGCCGGGCAAACTGATTATCGACGGTCGTCATTTCACGCTTCTGACCTGTGTGACGAATCTTGCGGAGCACAAGCGCATCATTGCGCGCAGCAACATCTGCGTCATGTATCTGGAACTCAACACGGGCAAGGCGCCGGATGCGAAGAAAATGACGCTGGCGGCGGCGATCACCTCCGGCACCATGCGGAACATTTTCATCGGAAAAAGCGGCGTTTTCATGACGGAAAACGGAATGGAATGGGATGCGAAGGTCATTGACGTGATCCAGCAGCCGGTCTCCTTTTCCGAAGCGCTGCAGATGCCGTTCTGGAAGCTGGGGGAATTCATCGGGAAACAGGCGGACCGCTTCTTCTCCACGAAATCGAAAAATGTGGAGACGGACATCACCAAACAGGTGACGAATGCGGCGAATCAGAAGCTTCCCGCGCAGCCGGCCGCTCCGCCGCCGCAGCCGGCCCCCGCGCAGACGCCGGCGGTCAGCGGGTCCATGATGCTGATGGGAGGGGGAGTTGGACTGGCGGCTCTGGGATCCTCCTTCGCCTTCATTGCCAACACGCTGAAAAACGTCTCCTTCTGGAACGTGGTGGGGCTTCTGGCGGGAATCGCGCTGATCATCAGTGCACCGGTTCTTCTGATTTCGCTCTTCAAACTCTGGACCCGCTGCATTTCCGATTTCTTCGCGGCGGGAGGATGGGCGGTCAATCCGAAGATGCGTCTTTCGCGGAAGATGGGGCTTCTTTTCACCTACAGACCGCCCTTCCCCAAAGGAATCATGCTGAGGAAGGATCTGGTCAAGATTTTTGCGGCGAAGTTTGTTCCGTCGCACAACGGACTCCGAAACACGCTGCTGACGATCCTGTTCCTGCAGCTGGGAGCGCTGATCGGATATCTGCTTTATCTCAAATTCCGATAATTCAGGAGAGGTGCTTGTATGAAATTGTGCATGATTGGTAGTCGCGGACACTGCGCGTATGTGTTCGAGAGCATTACGGAGGTGCCGGATGTGACGGTCACGGCGGTTTCACCGGGATGCGAAGACGATCCGTCGCGTCTTCTCGCCATGTCGGAACGGGCGGGCTTCCACCCGGAACTTCACGGGGACTGGCGGACAATGCTGGACAAGGCGGCGCCCGATGTCGTCTGCATCGACGGTCCCTTCGACAAACACGCGGAAATGTGCATCGAAGCTCTGCGGAGGAACATCCATGTCTTCTGCGAAAAGCCGATCGCGCTGACGCTGGAGGACCTCGACCGGATTCAGCAAGCGCATGCCGGAAGCTCCGCACGCATCGTCTCCATGGTGGGACTCCGGTACGATCCGGCCTTCTATCAGGCGGCCCGAATGGTGCATGAGGGGGCTGTCGGGAAAGTGAAACTGATCCGGGCGCAGAAATCCTACAAGCTGGGAACGCGTCCGGACTTCTACCGGAAGCGTGAGACGTACGGAGGAACCATTCCGTGGGTCGGCAGCCATGCGCTCGACTGGATCCTCTATTTCACGCAGGACACCTTCCGCAGCGTGACCGCGGTGCAGACCGCGGAGGACAATCAGGGCAACGGCGATCTGGAAATTGCCGCGCTCTGCCAGTTTGTCACGAGAAGCGGCATTCTGGCCTCGGCGAGCATCGACTATCTGCGTCCGGTCTCGGCGTCCACGCACGGGGACGACCGCGTCCGGGTGGCCGGAACCGATGGAGTCCTCGAAGTCGCCAATGGAAAAATCACCCTCATTGACGCCGGCGGGGAACGGAGTTTCACCCCGGAAACACCCGACCGGAAGCTGTTTTCGGATTTCATTCTCGAACTCGAGGGCGGACGTCCCGCCATCGTCAGCGATGCGGAAACTTTTGAACTGACCCGGGCCTGCCTGCTCGCTCGAGAAGCGGCCGACACCGGGAAACAAGTACTATTTTGAAGGAGAACGGCATGAAAGCCAAAGTTGCATTGATCGGAGTCTCCGGTTACGGACAGGTGCATTTCGAACAGCTCAGAAAACTGGCGGATCAGGGAATCCTTGATCTATCCGCCGTTGTCGTCATCAATCCCGATCAGGTTCAGAAACAGCTGGAGATCCTGGCTCGCTACGGCTCCAGAATCTACGCTTCCACTGAAGAGATGTACCGGGATCTTTCGGGAAAACTGGATCTGGTCTGCATTCCGACCGGCATCGCGTTTCATGAACCGATGACCGTCGAAGCGCTTCGGAACGGCGCCAGCGTGCTGGTGGAAAAGCCCGCCGCGGGATCCGTGGCCGACATTGAAAAAATGCAGGAGGCGGAACGCAAGTCCGGCGGTCACTTCGTCGCGGTCGGATTCCAGCACATCTATGCGCGGGAACTGCAGTTCATCAAGCGTTATCTGCTCACGGGCCGTCTGGGACGCATCCGGGCCATCACAGTGAAAGGGCTCTGGCCCAGAAACGACTCCTACTATCACCGGAACAACTGGGCCGGCCGGATCCGCTCCGATTCCGGGGCATGGATTCTCGACTCCCCGATCAACAACGCGTTCGCGCATTATCTGAATCTTGAACTTTTTCTGGCGGGAAAAACCTTCAAAACCTCCGCGCATCCGGCCGGAATCGAAGCGGAGCTCTATCGGGCCCGCAGAGAAATTGAGACGTTTGACACCTGCGCCGTCCGGATTGCCGCGGAAGAGGGTGCCTCGCTCCTCGCGCTCTTCACCCACACCACGGAAAAAAATGACAATCCCCAGCTCCGGATCGACTGCGAAAACGGCAGTATCTACTGGAAGGTCGATGAAAGCTGGAACATCCGTTCCCGTTCCGGGAAACTTCTCTATGCGGGGGTGGCGGAAAAACCGCACGACGACATGTTTTCCGACATCATTGCCCGTCTTCACGATCCTGAGGTTTTCACCTGCACGCTCGACATCGCCAAGGCGCATTCACTCTGCATCGAGAGACTGTACCGGGACTTCACGCCGAAACAGCTGACCGCCGCCTCCGTCACACGTCAGGAACCCGACGGACAGTATCTGCTCCGGGGTGTCGAAGCCGTCTTTGAAAAATGCTATCAGGAAAACCTCCTGCCTTCGGAAGCCGGAGCGGACTGGAACTGAACAACCGTCGTTCCCCTGTCGACATAAAAAAAATGCGCAACCGGATCAGGGTTGCGCATTTTTTTTGGAGTTGTTCTCCGGTCAAACTCAGAAGAAGAACAGGAACGGACTCTTTTTCCGCTGTTCGAAAAGCCACTCCCAGGTACGGGAATCGTTATAGGCGGGAGTCCAGGAGTTGTGACCGCATTTATAGATTTCATGATACTGAACCTTCCGGCTTCCAGCCTCCTTGAGAGCCTTGACCATGTTCCGGGAGCGGATGGTCGGAACCGTGGTGTCGCTGTCGCCGTGAAACACATTCAGCGGAAGATGCTTCAAGCGTTCCGCACAGGCGAGATCCGCGCCGCCGCAGACCGGAATCGCCGCGGCAAAACGCCGGGGCTGCCGGGAAACGAGATCCCATGTTCCATATCCGCCCATGGAAATTCCGGTTACATAAAGCCGGTTTTCATCGACCGGGAACTCTTTGAGTTTGGCATCCAGCAGTTCCATTGCAAGCGCCATCGGCTCGGAGGGCTTTTCAGGAATGGTGTGCTCTTTTGCACTCCAGGGCGTATCCACCCACGGCTTTCCAGCCGGACACTGAGGAACCAGAACCAGAGCCTTGATTTTGTGCTTGCGGATGTAATCCAGCATCTGCGGAACGCCATGTCTGAGCTGAGCGCGGTTATCCGTTCCCCGTTCGCCCGCGCCGTGCAGAAAAAGAACCAGCGCATACGAACCGGGCAGCTCCTTTCCCTCCACCGACTGACAATACGGCAGTGAACCGCCTTTTCCGTTCTCAAAGACGAGCTGCTGCATCTTCAACTGCTGCGCGGGATTTTCCGCCTCCGCGGCAAGACAGGTTCCAGCGGCGGCGGCAAACAGAATTGCGGCAAAAAACGATTTCCTCATGCGTGAAACTCCTCTCCGGTGTTGTATGTGAGTCAGCGGCTGTGCACCATGTGCGAAAGTTTGGATTTTCCGAGCGGATAGACCTCGAATCCGATTTCAAAGAGCTTCCGGTGATCGAGGATGTTGCGTCCGTCGAAAAGGAATGCGGGCTTCTCCATGGAGTCGTAAAGTTTCCGGTAATCGAGTTCGGCGAAGCACTTCCAGTCCGTGATGACGGCGATGGCGTGAGCCCCGTGGGCGGCCTCGTAGGGATCGTCGCAATATTCGATGCTTTCCTCATAGCCTCTCATATCGATGCGGGCGTTCGGAAGAGCCTGGGGATCGTGAATCGCCAGTTTCGCGTGTTCCTCGATCAGCATCTGGGAGATGTAGATGGCGGGCGATTCGCGGGTATCGCCCGTATCCGCCTTGAACGAAAAGCCGAAAAGAGCGATTCGCTTTCCGGAAAGCGTGTTGAACATCGCCTTGACGATGCGTTCGGCGAACCGGCGTTCCTGATAATCATTCATAATGACCACCTGTTCCCAGTATTTTGCCACCGTCTGCAGATTGTACTGCTCGCAGAGATAGACCAGATTCAGAATGTCCTTTTTAAAACAGGACCCGCCGAATCCCACCCCGGGACGCAGAAACTTGGGTCCGATTCTGGAATCCATGCTGACGGCTCTGGAGACCTCGGCCACATCGGCCCCGGTCCGTTCGCAGAGGGCGGAGATGCTGTTGATGGACGAGATTCTCTGCGCAAGCATCGCATTGGAGACCAGTTTGGACATTTCGCTGCTCCAGACATTGGTCGTCAGGATCCGCTCCCTGGGCACCCAGCGGGCATACAGATCGACCAGGGTCTGCATCGCCTCGTGACTGTCGGGAACGGTCATGGAACCGATCAGCACCCGGTCCGGATTCTCCAGATCCCGGATGGCCGTCCCCTCCGCCAGAAATTCTGGATTCGAAAGCACATGGAACTCTATTCCGCGCGGATTCGACTGAAGAATCCGATGGATCGCCTCCGCCGCACGCACCGGAAGCGTGCTCTTTTCAATAACGATCTTGGTGGAATCGGCGGTTTCGGCAATCAGGCGGGCGCACTTTTCCCAATATTGGAGATTGGCGGCCTTTCCGGCGCCCGCTCCAAAGGTTTTTGTCGGCGTATTCACGCTGACAAAGATCAGATAGGCGTTTCGGATTCCCTCCTCCACATCGGTGGTGAAAAACAGATTCCGTCCGCGCGCCTGTTTCACAACATCATAAAGCTCCGGTTCATAGATCGGAAGAGACTCCGAGTTCCAGCGGGCAATCCGATCCGCATTGATATCCGCAACGGTAACGGTGTAATCCGGACATTTGGCGGCGATCATCGCCATGGTGGGCCCCCCCACATATCCGGCCCCGATGCACAGAATCGACTTTTTATTCACCATAATCAACCCCTGTCTTTTTTTGAAAACCAACAAAAAAGATCCGCCGCGGAAGAGCGGCGGAACAACAAACCGGCGGAAAAAACGGAATCCTCCGTTTTTTCCGCCTCGAACTTAATTTTCCGACATGTAGTTCGGAGCATCCTTCGACATGATGATGTCATGCGGATGCGCTTCCTTCAGCCCCGAGGTGCTGACACGGATCACCTTCGCTCTTGCGGTAAGCTCCGCGATGGTCCGGGTTCCGCAGTAGCCGAGCGAATAGCGCAGTCCGCCGGCGAACTGATAAATCACTTCCCAGAGAGCGCCGCGATACGGAACCATGCCTTCCACACCCTGCGGAACGAGTTTTTTGGAATCGTCCACATCGCTCTGTCCGTAGCGTTCGCGGCTTCCCTTGTTTTTCTTCATGGCCTCCAGACTTCCCATTCCGCGGTAGATCACATAGCGGCGGCCGTTGTGGATCATTTTTTCGCCGGGGCTTTCAAGGGTTGCGGCGAGCACCGATCCCATCATGACGCTGGTTGCACCGACGGCAAAGGCCTTTGCCACATCGCCGGACTGCTTGATTCCGCCGTCGGCGATCAGGGGGAGTTCATCGCCGATGGCCTTGCGCACCTGATAAATCGCGGTGACCTGCGGCGTTCCGACACCCGCGACCACCCGCGTGGTGCAGATGGATCCGGGTCCGATCCCCACTTTCACGGCATCGACTCCCGCATCCGCGAGCGCTTTTCCCGCTTCGCCGGTTGCGACATTTCCGGCCACGACATCAATTCCGGGATAGTTCTTCTTCAGATATTTCACGGTTTCGATCACGCCCTTGGAGTGTCCGTGCGCCGTATCCAGAACGAACGCATCCACCTCGGCGGCGGCAAGCAGTTCGATGCGTTTTTCTTCATAGGGTCCGATTGCGGCGGCAACGCGGAGGCGGTGTTCCGGATCGCGGTTGTATGCGGGAGCGTCGTTCATAATCAGCGTCTTGACGTCGGAGAAACTGTAAAGACCGGTCAGACGTCCGTTTGCATCGACGGTCGGGAGCTTGCCGATCTTGTTCTCCCTCATGATTTTGTAAGCCTGCTGAAGTTCCGTTCCGCAGGGAGCTGTCACGACATGTTTCGTCATGACATCGGAAAGTCTGGCGCTGTAATCGGAAAGGTATTTCACGTCCCGCGCGGTGACAATGCCGACGAGCTTTCCGTTGTCATCCACAATCGGGAACCCGGAAAAGGAATACTGCTTCTCCTCCTTCACGCGAAGCATTTCCTCCACGGTCTGATCGGGGGAAAAGGAGATCGGCGTGCGGATGAAGCCATTCAAATAGTACTTGACCTTGCGAACCTCCTCGGCCTGACGTTCGGGCGTCAGATTCTTGTGAATCACACCGATTCCGCCGAGTTTCGCCATCGCGATGGCCATTTCGCTTTCGGTCACGGTATCCATGGCAGCGCTGACGAAGGGGACGTTCAGATGAATATTGCGTGTGAACTGTGTTTCGATGTTGGTCTCGGACGGAAGAAAATCCGCATACTGCGTAATCAGTGAGATGTCGTCGAAAGTGAGACCTTCGTGTTTGAAAGTCCCCATGAAGTCGTCCATAAAAGCATTGCCCATTTCGTATCTCCCTTAATGATGGTGGGCCGCATGCGCGGCAAAAGTTCCTTTTGCCTCTGAAATATAGCTTCTTCCGGCATTTTTTCAAGTCGGATCCGGATAAAAAACCGGGAAAGTGTTCTTTTCCGCGCATTTGCAGGCGGAAACGGCGGGAGACGGGGAACGGAAAATAGTCAACTGTTTTAGTCGTCTTTCAACAAACGGCCTCCTGATTTTACAAAAATAAACCGTTTCTACTCCGTTCAAAGAGTGTTTTTCACAGACAAAACAGGAAAAAATTTGAAAATTTTCTCAAAACGCATCGTTCCGGACTTTCCAAAATGAACTTTCCGGGATATATTTTGTCTATTACGCCGGAACGATGGGATAAACGAGATTAAACAGACAACCTTACCCGTCCAAGAACGGAAGAAGCAACGGAGAACGAACGGTGAAAATTACGCCTGAGATCATACATGCTTTGCAGAAAAGCATCGACCATCACGGCAATGTGACTCAATTTGCCAAGTCGCTGGGAATCGCTCACAGCACCGTGCTTTTCTGGCTGAGCGGCAAAACAACGGAAATCAACGGACGCATCTGGGCCCAGAAACTCCGTCCGGAGCTGGCGCCGTTTCTGGAAATGGAACCGGCCACCGCTTCGGAGATTCTCCCGTACGAGCTCGGAGAGCCGCGGGGGGAATATACCAGGATGTTCCATCCGGACCGGAAGGAACGCACGGCGGTTCTTTCCCCGGAACAGCTTGCGGAACTTGACATCACCATTGAACCGGTCCGGGAATTTATCGAACGCATCGCCCCGGAAAAGACGTTTGCGTTCGCCGCGCCCTGGAAGGACACCTACTTTGCCGTGGCGTATTCCACACCGCTCCTGCCGTTCAAGCTGGCCATGCTGGTCGCCACGGGGGAGTATCCCGGTCAGGGAGAAGTGATTCTGGCAAAGCTCCGGGAAAAGGATCGGATTGTCGCGGGACGGTTCCGGAAGGAGAACGACACGCTGACCATCGAACTGCTCTTCTCTCCCCGGAACGAAGTTCTGAGCTGGAATTTCCGGGAAAAGCCGGGATATCTCAGCTGGATCTTTCCGATTGTCGAGATCCAGTCGGACCTGCGGGGAGAACTTTGATTTTTCCCGAATTAAATCTGCTCGAACCGTTGAAAAAACACTCTTGCAAGAGTATATTTCCTCTCTAAGAAGAGATGAAGGAAAAAACAAGGGAAGCCGCGGTTCTTGCGCCGCCGGTTTCCGGAGATGGTTTCCGAAAACGGTCCCCGGACGAACGATCCGGATGCGCCCGGGACGGAAACGGAATAAAGTCAGGAGTGTTGTAATGCCCGAGAACGAAAACGAAACCGCCAACGCACCGCAGCCCGCCGAAACCAGCGGACAGTATACGGCATCCAAAATCACCGTGCTGGAAGGACTGGAAGCCGTCCGGAAACGTCCCAGCATGTACATCGGGGACACCGGTCAGAGAGGTCTCCACCACCTGGTCTACGAGGCGGTCGACAACAGCATCGACGAAGCGCTCGCCGGATACGCGACCCATGTGGAAGTCACCATTCAGGCCGACGAAAGCATCCGGGTCTGCGATGACGGACGAGGCATTCCCGTCGACATGCACGAGGAGGGCAAGCCCGCGGTCGAGGTCGTCATGACCATTCTGCATGCCGGAGGAAAGTTCGACCACAATGCGTACAAGGTCTCCGGCGGACTCCACGGCGTCGGCATCTCCTGCGTGAACGCGCTCTCCAAATGGATGGAGGTGGAGGTCCACCGCGACGGCATGGCGTATGACATCCGTTTCGAGCGGGGCAGCACGGTCCGTCCGCTCCGGAAAATCGGACCGGTCAGCGACCGGGGAACCATCGTCACGTTCAAGCCCGATGAGGAGATCTTCTCCACGACCACCTATGTCTGGGACATCCTCGCAACCCGTCTCCGCGAACTGGCGTTCCTGAACAAGGGTGTCAAGATCACGCTGACCGATGAACGGGCCGACCATGCGAGAAAAGAGGTGTTCAAATACGACGGCGGCATTTCGGAATTCGTCACGCATCTGAATGAAAACAAACGGGTTCTGCATCCGGTCATCTACATGCACAAGGCCAAGGACGGTCTGGACGTCGAAGTGGCCATGCAGTACAACGACTCCTTCACGACCACGATCTATTCGTATGCGAACAACATCAACACGTTTGAAGGCGGCACGCATCTTTCCGGCTTCCAGGCGGCGCTCACCCGCACGGTCAACAGCTATGCGAAAAGCGCAAACCTTCTGAAGGGCGACAAGGGAATGTCCGGCGAGGACACCCGCGAAGGGCTCTCCGCCGTCATCAGCGTGAAGGTTCCCGATCCTCAGTTCGAAGGACAGACCAAAACGAAACTCGGCAACAATGAAGTGAAGGGAATTGTCGATTCGGTGGTCAACGAGTGTCTCGGGACCTTCATGGAGGAGAATCCGCAGGTGGCGAAGGACATCGTGATGAAGGCGATTGTGGCCTCCAACGCCCGCGAAGCGGCCCGCAAGGCACGCGAACTGATCCAGCGCAAAGGAGCGCTGGAGGGCTTCTCCCTCCCCGGCAAGCTGGCGGACTGCTCCAGCAAGGATCCCGACATCTGTGAACTCTACATCGTCGAGGGAGACTCGGCAGGCGGTTCCGCCAAGCAGGGACGCGACAGCTCCTTCCAGGCGATCCTGCCGATTCGAGGCAAACTTCTGAACATTGAAAAGACCCGCCGGGACAAAATGCTCGAAAACAAGGAGATCCAGGCGCTGATCGCCGCCATCGGCTGCGGAATGGATGACAACTTCGACGTGAGCAAACGCCGCTACAACCGGATCATCATCATGACCGATGCCGATGTGGACGGCTCCCACATCCGAACCCTTCTTCTGACCTTCTTCTACCGTCAGATGAAGGATCTGATTGCGACAGGGCACGTCTACATTGCCAAGCCCCCGCTCTTCCGCGTGAAGCGGAAAAACGGAGCCGAGCAGTATATCGAGACCGAAGATCAGCTGAACGCGTATCTGTTCGACATCGGCAGCAGCGACATCACCGTCTACAAAACCGACGGCACTCTCCTGACTCCGGAACAGGTCAAACAGATCACGGGCTTCATCGCGAAAGCCAACCACATTGCGCAGGGTCTCCAGCGCCACGGACTCGCCGCCGACCAGTATTTCGCGCTGGCCAGAGGGAACAAGTTCCCGGTCGCCAGAATCATGGTGCGCGAGGTCAACGGCGTCATGACCGAACAGTTTGTCTACTCCGAAGAGGAGGAGCATCAGTTTGTGGACGAGGCGCTGCAGCGCCTTCCGAAGGTGGAGCAGACAGTCGATCCTGCCAAGTCCGCGGACACCGGAAAAGAGGACAAAACCGTCGCGGAGGTCCCCGCGGCCATGAAGGACGAATTCGAGGAAGAGATGGAGGAGCTGGAACAGTACACCTTCCATCCCTCGATCGACGTCACCTCCATCTACGAGTCGAAAGCCTGCGAAGAGCTGTATGACGAAATTGCGGCGGCCGGCTACAATCCGGCGAACCTCTTCACGGAGGCGGACGATCTCTTCAAGGTGGTCTACAACGACCGCCAGATCAAGATCGGTTCGCTCAGGAAACTCGCGGAAGAGGTGAAGCGCAACGGCGGTCAGGGTCTTGCGATCAACCGCTACAAAGGACTCGGCGAAATGAACGACGACCAGCTCTGGGACACCACCATGGATCCGGCCAAGCGCAAAATGATCCAGGTCAAACTGGAGGATGCCGTCGAGGCCGACCGCATGTTCACGCTCCTCATGGGCGACGCGGTCGAACCCAGACGCGAATACATTGAAAAACATGCCGCCGGCGTCAAGGATCTTGACATCTGACCGATCCCGGCGGAGCGGGCGGTATCTCGTTTCAATCCGGCCCGCGGAACGGAAACATCTTAGGTATGGAGAAAAAAATGGCAGAGGAAGCGAAAGTCAAAAGAAGCGGAATTGATCCGGCGACCCGGGACAAGAATCTCGGAATCGCCCTGGCTCAGATTGAAAAGGAATTCGGCAAAGGCAGCATCATGAAACTCGGAGACAATTCCGCCGCCACGGATGTCTCGGTCATCAGCACCGGAGCGCTGTCGCTGGACATTGCGCTCGGCATCATGGGGGTTCCCCGGGGAAGAATCGTGGAGATCTTCGGTCCGGAATCCTCCGGAAAAACGACGCTCTGCATGCATATCATTGCCAATGCGCAGCGCGCGGGCGGTGTCGCGGCGATCATCGACGCGGAACATGCGGTCGACCCCGCCTATGCGGCGAAAATCGGAGTCAAGGTGGATGATCTGCTCATCTCCCAGCCGGACTGCGGAGAAGATGCGCTGAACATTGCCGACATGCTTGTCCGAAGCAACGCGGTCGACGTTCTGGTGGTGGACTCCGTTGCCGCGCTGGTGCCCCGTGCGGAAATCGAGGGGCAGATGGGCGATTCGTTCGTCGGCCTTCACGCCCGGCTGATGTCGCAGGCGCTCCGGAAACTCACCGGAGCCATCAGCCGGAGCAGAACATGCTGCATCTTCACCAACCAGATCCGGGAGAAGATCGGCGTCATGTTCGGCAATCCGGAAACGACCACAGGCGGAAACGCCATGAAATTTTACAGTTCCATCCGCATGGACATCCGCCGGATCGGAACCATCAAGGAAGGCGACGAAGTTGTGGCGGCGAAAACCCGCGTCAAGATTGTCAAGAACAAGCTGGCGCCGCCGTTCAAGACCGCGGAATTCGACATCAACTGGAATGAAGGCATTTCGCGGGTCGGTTCGATCGTCGATGTCGGAACCGACATGGGAATTCTGGAAAAGCGCGGATCCTGGTTTGCATTCGAAGGGGAACAGATTGCCCAGGGACGGGAACAGGCCAAAGCCGTCATTGCGGAACGAAGCGATCTGGAAAACCGGATTCTCACCCGCATCCGGGAGAAACTCGCGGAACGGAAAGCCGCCGCGGCCGGACTTCCGCCTCAGCAGGCGGCAGCTCCCGAAGCCAGACAGGATGCGGAAAAATCCTAATTGTTCTCCGGCAGAGGTGTCATGAGCAGAACGATTTGCACCGGATCAGGGATCAAAGGCGGCGCGACACGCTTTCTGGCGATTGCGTCCGCCCTCTTTCTGCTGCCCGCGTTCGCCCAGGATACCGCGGTCTACCGGAACCGGATCTCGGGGGATCAGTCCTTTGCGGCGGGGGAGTATCCGGTCGCCGCAAGTTTCTATGCGCAATACGCAAGAGAGGCGGCCGACGCCGGGGACAAGGACTCCCTGCGCGACGCCTATGAACGGCAGATCGACGCCCTCATTCTGGGCCGGATGCCGGAGATGGCGGAACGGATTCTCAATGAATATGAGATGCGCTATCCGGGAGTCAATCCGCTTTCGCTTTCCATGTGGAAAGCCGATCTGAAAAATCTTCAGAGACATCCCGCGGATGCGATCCGGATTCTGGAACGGATCATGCCGGGACTGACCACCGAAGACCCGCGCCGTCTGCGAGCCCTCTCCTCGCTGGCGCACGCCCATGAATTGAACCGGAACTTTGCGGCGGCGGCCGATACCTATCAGGCGCTGATGTCGGCGGCGGCTAAAACGCCGCTGGCCAGAACCGCGTTTGAACGCCGGATTCTCTGTCTGGCGGCCGGACCGGCACCGCACCGCGCCCTGGAGGAGCTGCTGAATCTGCCGGACTCCATCTCGGAGGCGGACCGCGAAGTTTTCCGCCTTCTGATGCTCTTCACGCTGATCCGGACCGAAGGGTTCGCCAACCTCTCCGCCTCGTGGCAGGATGCGCTGCGTCATCTGCCGACAACCCGGACACCGGTTCTTTACGCGGTGCTCTCCGCCATCGGAGATGAGGCGGCAAAAGCCGGCCGCTTTGAAATGGCGCTGGAGGCCTATCGCGCGGCATTCTCCCAGGCGGACAACAAGGGCCACGCATACGACACCATTCAGAATCTGGTCAAACTTCTGGACCGGACCGGCGAACCGGCAAAAGCGGCCGAGCTTGCCTTGAAATCGCTCGAACTTTTCAAAGGGCCCTACGCCACCGCGGAGATCAAACTGAAAACAGCACGGATCCTGCGTTCGGCCGGAAAAAACACGGAGGCGGTGGAACTCTATCAGAACATCGCATCCGATCCCGCCGCGGGGACCGCGATCCGGAAAACCGCCGTTCTGGAATGCGCCTATCTTCAGAACGCCATGAACCTTCCGGAAGCCGCGGAGAAAACCCTTCAGGCGTATTTCCATTCGCCGGAGCAGAAAGGCGAGCTGGATTTTCTCTCCGCCGATCTTCTGTTCCGCCGGAACGAGTTTTCCCGCGCGGCGGAAGCCTTTCAGCGGACGGCGGCACAGTATCCCGCGTTCCGCTCCAGAGCCCTGTATCAAAGTGCGCTCGCCTGGTTTTCCGCCAAACAGTATGCGAACGCCATCGCCGGAGCAGACGAGCTTGCGCAGAAAGATCCGCGCGGCGAATATACCGCCGGAGCCCTGTACCTGAAGGCCATGGCGCAGGAGGCCGCCGGCATGCCCCTGCAGGCCTTGAAGTCCTACGAGGATTACGCCGGACTTCCCGGCGCGAAACCGGCCTACGCGGCCAAGGCCCTCTTCCAGGCGGCGAAACTGGCCTTTTCCCGGAAACAGCCGCTGGAGGCGGAACGACTCTTTCAGGCGCTGATCACACGCTATCCGAAGGATCCGCTCGCACCCGCGGCGGCCTACTGGCGGATCTACTCCTTCCAGTCGAGGGGAGATGAGATTCTGGCGGAACGGGAGACCTGGCTCCTGGTGGACAAATATCCGGATACCGACTATGCCATTGATGCGCTCTTCAATCTGGCGGCCCACTATGCGGATTCCGGTTCGGCGCCGCGCGCGAACGCGGTGCTCGACGATCTCCTGAAACGGGTGAAATCCGATTCCCTGAAGGCGAAGGTGCTTCTGGAAAAAGCCGTGATCGCCTTCAAATCGGGAGACAATGCCGGCGCGCTGACGCTTCTGGAGCAGCTTTACACCCGATATCCGAATGTGCCGGTTCTTCCGGAAGTCTACTATCTCCATGCCGACATTCTCCGGAAGAACGGCGACGACGACCAGGCTCTCCGCTATTACAGCAAGGTTCTGGAACACCATCCGGATCCGGTCATGGAAACGGCGGCAATCGGCTCTATCGCGGATACGCTGTTCCACCGGGCCTCCGTGCAGAACGATCCGTCGCTGTACCGCGATGCGCTGGCCCGGTACCATCAGATTCTGACCAGAAACGACCTCCCGGAATCCATCCGGACCATGGCGTTCTGCAAAAGCGGCCGCTGCGAGGAGCTGCTCGGCAACGACGACCGGGCGCTGGAGCAATACAAGACCGCCGTCTATCATCTGAATCCGGAAGCGTCTTCCGCCACCGTCCTGTGGGGAACAAAAGCGGCGGAGGCGCTGGTTTCGCTGGCGGAAAAACGACCGCTGAAACTCCATGTGGAAGCGGCGGTCGCCGCCCTTCAGAAACTCGCCGATCTGGATCTGATGGAGCCCGAATTCATCGATGAAAGAATCCTGAAACTGGAAAAATTGAAATACAAACCCTGAGAAAGAGCAAGGATGAAATCATGGAATATCTCTCAATGATCAAAAACGGCGGGCCGGTGATGTTCATCATCGTGGGATGCAGCATCGTCGCGATGTTTATTTTTGTGGAAAAATGGTTTCAGTTCCACCGGGCGCAGGTGAATGTGCGGGAGCTGGTCAACGGACTGATCAATGTGCTCAAACGAGACGGAATGATCGAAGCGATCACCCTCTGCGACCATACCCCCGGCCCCGTGGCGCGGCTGCTGACAGCGGCGATTCAGGCCTACCAGAACGATGATGATGTCCAGCAGTCGATCGAGGACGCCTCCATCGTGGAGCTTCCCCGTCTGGAATCGCATCTGAACATTCTTGCCACGATCTCCTACATAGCGCCCCTGCTCGGTCTTCTGGGAACCGTGGTCGGCATGGCCGACGCGTTTGAAGCCATTCAGGCGAAGCAGGGCATCTCGCTGACGCTGGCGGATCTTTCCGGTGGCATCTATCAGGCGCTCGCGACTACAACGGCGGGACTGATTGTGGCGGTCATCAGTCACATTGCCTACAACTATCTGGTTTCCAGAATCCAGTCGTTCTGCGTGGAAATGGAAAAGGCTTCCTCGGAAATTCTTTACTTCTTCAAACATCACAAGGCGTCCAGACATGATGAAATTCGAAAACAGGATGAGAATTCAAACAAGGCTTAAAATCCACCAGGGGTGTCCGGATCTGGTGCCGTTTCTCTGCCTCTTCTTCCTGATGCTGATCTTTTTCATGATCGGCAGTTCCTTTGTGCAGGTTTCCGGAATTCCCGTGGATCTGCCGGAAATTCAGGTCCGGAGCAGTTTCGGAGCGAAGAAAATCGTCATTACGGTCAACAAGAGCGGACAAATCTTCCTGAACGACATCGAGATCTCCGACAGCGCAAAGCTGAAGGCAAAACTTCTGGATCTGGCCGCGACCTCTCAGGACAGAACCACCATCATTCTCCGGGCGGACGCGTCGACGGAATACGGAACCGTCGCCCGGATCATGTCCCTTGCGGAAGAGCTGAAAATCAATGTCTTTCTTCTGACCACCCCCCCTGCCTCCCGCGCGGGAGGAATCCGGTTCTTCGACGCGGAGTAACTCCATGACGGCAAGGGAAACAGAGACCGCGGTCGTCCGCAAGGAAGGAAGACTCCGCATTTTCGCCCTGGCGCTTCTCATTGCCGTCGCGCTGCACTTTCTGCCGATGTTTATTTTCACGCCCCTGAAAAGCACTCCGGAGAGGGAACAGACGGATCGCCGCTTCACGGTCATGGTCAACAACGTTCCCTCCGCGCAGTACGATCCCTTCGACCTGTACTACTGGCTGAAATATGAAAATCCCGTTCTCTTTGCCGAACCGGATTACGATACCGGCTTTTCCGCGTGGCAGAGAGAGCGCCGCGCCCGTCTGGAAACGGAGGACGCTTCCCGGCCGCTCCAACTCTCCCTGACAGGCCCGATCGCCTTTCCGAAAAATCAGTACGACTTTACTCCCCGGACCCCGGAGAAGCTTCTCTCGCCGCTGGCCATCCGAATGCCTTTCCGACTGGCCGCCCCCGCCCGTCCGGAGAAACGAACCACGACCTTCCCGAAGTGGACCGCCGCAGATGGAACCGATCTCGGCGCCCTCTTTCCCGATGGAGACCAGATCCGAGCCCTCGTCGCCCGGAAAGAACCGAAATATGCGACGGTGCTTCTGCTCACCCCCGGACGCGTACCGGAACTGCCGCCGACCATCAAAGTCGGCCGCTCCTCGGGCTCTCCGGAACTTGACATGAGGGCCGCCGGAGCATTGGCGGCGTTCGCCGGAAGCGACGAAAACCGCCCGATGCTCAAAAAATTAAAATACGTCATTGTCGACTGGGGCAACGTCAAAAGGAGTCCGCAGCCATGATTCCGCTGACCTTCGGACAATTTTTTTCCGTCTATCTCTCCTTCTGGGTCATCATTCTGGCCTATCTCTGGTTCCGGGACGAACGCAAACGCTCGTCGGTGGACTGGACCATCGCCAAGGAGCACCTCTACATCTGCTCCCGCTGCCACCTCTCCTTTCTGGCAAAAGACGACAGCGCCAACATCACCCGCTGTCCGCGCTGCAATGAAATGTGCTTTCTGAAACGCAAAAAACGGTTCTGATTCCCGTCTTCCTCCGGAAACATTGCCAAAAAATAAGGTGCCTGAAACTTGTTTTCGCATTTTTACGCGCTATCTTACCGGATGCAGTTTTACAGAAAAACAGAGGAGAAAGCAGCAGATGGCAAGATTATTCGGCACAGACGGAATCCGCGGCACGGCGAACACTTATCCCATCACACCGGAAATTGCCTTGAAGGTCGGCAAAGCGGTCGCCCGGGTCTATGCGAAGGAAAACGGAACGGCGAAAGCCGTGATCGGAAAGGACACGAGACTTTCCGGCTACATGCTGGAAACCGCGCTCACCAGCGGAATGCTCAGCATGGGAATGGACGTTCTGGAAATCGGTCCCATGCCGACGCCTGCTGTCGCGCATCTGGTCCGCTCCATGGGTGCGGACGTCGGTGTCATGATTACCGCGTCGCACAACCCCTCCGATGACAACGGCATCAAAATCTTCAGCGCCGACGGATTCAAACTCCCGGACGAGGTCGAGGACCGCATCGAACAGATCATGAACGAGGAATCCTCCGCCCTGCCCCCGTCGAAAATCGGCAAGGCCTACCGCATCGAAGACGCCCGCGGCCGCTATATTGAATTTGCTAAAAGTTCCATCCAGAGCAAAAGCCTCAAGGGAATCAAAGCGGTTCTCGACTGCGCCAACGGCGCCGCCTATTACATCGCACCGCTGATTCTGAAGGAACTTGGAGTGGAGGTCATTCCCGTCTCCGTTTCGCCGAACGGCACCAACATCAATGAGAACTGCGGGGCCACGCATCCGGAGCCGATGTGCGAACTGGTGCGGAAACATCAGGCGGATCTCGGAATTTCGCTCGACGGCGACGCCGACCGCGTCATCTTCTCCGATGCCAACGGAAACGTGGTCAACGGCGACCGCATCATCGGACTCTGCGCCCTCGACTACAAAGCGGAGGGAAAACTGGCCTCCAATTCCATTGCCGTCACAAGCATGAGCAACATGGGACTCATCGCGGCCATGAAGGAGGCGGGAATCCATGTCGAAATCACCGCGGTCGGCGACCGCTATGTGATCGAGCGCATGAAAGAGAAAAAAATCAACCTCGGCGGAGAACAGTCCGGACACCTGATCTTCCTCGACTACGCAACCACAGGAGACGGTATCATCTCCGCGCTTCATGTCCTCAAGCTCATGAAGGAAAAGAATATGACGCTTGCGGAAATGGCGGCCTTCATGGAGGAGTATCCGCAGCATCTTGTCAGCTTCAAGGTCCGGGAAAAGAAACCCGTTGCGGAAATACCCGGACTGGCCGGACTCATCTCCGAAGCGGAAAAGGAGTTCGGGGAGACCGGACGGGTCGTCATCCGCTACTCGGGAACGGAAAACAAAATCCGTGTGCTTGTCGAATCGAAATCCCAGGCTCTGGCAGACAAGTGGATCGAGCGTCTCTGCAATCACATCAAACAGGAGCTCTGCTGAAAATGATGATCTTCATCTATCAAAACGAAAACCGGGAGACCCTGGCCCCGCTCTGCTGCAGACGTTCGCTTGCGGATCTGAAAATGGCGGGAACCACCGTCAATGACATCATCACGACCCGCTGGGAAGCGGCAGTAGCGGATTTTGCCGACAACCGGATCCTCTCCGCTCCTCTCGCCTTCTGGCCCTCGAAAGAACTGCTGGCGGAACTGGCGGGACACCGGGAAAACTACATTCTCGTCGATGCGGACCGGAAACCGCTGGCCTGGCTCAACGTCGATCAGTCCATTCCGGAGGGCGCTCCGGAAGTCCTGGTGGATGAAAAAAGTTTTGTCATCCGCTATCCCTGGCATCTGCTGAAGATTCATGAGGAGCTGCTGGCGGAAATCAGGGAAAACAAAATCGAAGGAACCGTGCGGGACGGCGTTTTCATTGACGGAACCCTGATTCTCGGCGAAGGCTCCGTCATTCTGCCCGGAGTCTACATTGAAGGGGTCGCGATCATCGGGAAAAACTGCAAGATCGGACCGAACTGTTACTTCCGCGGATACACGTCGCTGGGGGACAAATGCCATGTGGGACAGGCGGTCGAAGTGAAAAACTCCATCTTCATGGACAAGGTTGCGGCAGGGCATCTGAGCTATATCGGAGACACCATCGTCTGTTCAAACACCAACTTCGGCGCGGGAACGATCACCTCGAATTTCCGGCACGACGGCAAGAATCACCGCAGCATCGTCTGCGGCGAACTGATCGACACCGGCCGGCGGAAATTCGGAAGCATCATCGGGGAAAACGTCCACACGGGCATTCATACGTCGATCTATCCGGGGCGCAAAATCTGGGCGGATGTCTCCACCCTCCCCGGCGACATCGTCAAATACGACATCGTCAACGACTGACCCCCTCTTTTCCGCCTCCGGCAAACGGAACAACGGCACGGAAAACAACAGGCCGTCACCCGTTGTTCCGGGAATCCTTTTTCAGACTGATCGACAGCAGGGACGGCTCGGAGGCAATCCGAAGAGCTCGCAGCTGACAGCCCCGCTTCACACAGAGTCCGGCGGCACGGCCCGCAATCTCTCCAAGCGTCATGATCGTCCGGCTCAGGCGGCAGCTCGACGAGGCAAGATGCGATACCCCAAGTCCGCGCGAAGCAATCAGCAGATTCTCGCATCCGCGCGGCAGCAGCGACCGGAAAGGAATCCCATAACCGCCGCGCAGTTCCCGGCAGCGTCCGTGCGCATGATCATCCAGAGGATGATCGCAGGTTGCCACAATATCCTCATGGAGGAAATTCATTCCGGCCAGGATGTCGTTTTCATTGGTCACATACTCCGCGGAAAGGCGATAACTCTCCCGAATCCCGATTCGGGGAGCCAGCCCGATCCATTGCAGTTTTTTCCCTTCGGCAAACGCATCCCAGTGCCAGCAGAGATACGCCAGTTCGCGCGCGGTACGGACTCGTTCCGCATACTCCTCCGGATCCAGATCCGGATCCAGACGGGTCGTTCCGCAGGGATTCACAAGCAGATCCCCATTCGGCATCGTCACACAGAACTTCGGACGGTGAATGCACAACGGCGGATACTCGGAAACCGCCTCGGCATCCGGAGATCCGCCAGGGTCCCCCGGACGCACCCGGTAGCACCAGTTCGCTGCGTTCAGGTCCGACGGATCGGCAGACTCCGGCGCGGAAGGTTCCCCGAACGCGGAAGCACTCTCGGCGCCTTTGCTGAACGGACAGCCCGCGGCTCGCGCCAGAACAATATCCCCGGTCGAATCCAGAAAGAACTTCGCGGAAATTTCCAGCGTTTCAAACGAACTCTGCACAAGAATGGATTCGATTCTGCCGGAACGCACCCGGCACTCCCGAAAGTCCGTGTCACAGAGAACGCGCCGAACTCCACATTCCCGGAACTCGCCTTCCACCGAACGCACAAACGCCCACGGCTCAAACGGCAGCGGAGGATTCCGCACCCCCTCCCGGTTCAGCCGGGAAAGAGATCGAGAATAATCCGCATTCGCTCCGCCCGGCATACGGCGCATGCGCTCGTAAAGGCGACGACAGAGTTCCGAGGTTCCGCACACCGGTTCCCAGTTGTGAACCCATGCCGAAACAATCGTTCCGCCGGGAGACGAATCCCGTTCAATCAGCAGGACATCGGCTCCGGTTCGCGCAGCACCGACCGCGGCACCGATTCCGCCGCTGCCGCCCCCGACCACGCAGATATCACAGGAAATCCGTCTCATTGCCGCCCTTGCCGCCTCCGGTTACATGGGGGAAATATCCTGAATCATCGGCTGAAGAGTGAGATCCGGAATCGCCAGATGATCCGGGGTCTCCAGAATCTCCAGAACCAGCTGCCCGAGTTCCTCCGGCGCCGTGCATTTTTCTCTCAGGAGGGGATCCTCCGACGCCCCCTGGATATGCGCCGCGGCATTGAATCCGGTCTGTCCCCACGAAGGCGTCAGACAGGTCACGCGCACCCCGAACGGACGCAGCTCCGTATAGAGTCCATGGGAAAATTTCGCAAGTCCCGCCTTGGCCGCCGTGTAAACGCTCCAGCCGGGCCATGCGTACAGCGCACAGACGCTGGAGATGTTGATGATCGTCCCGCGTTTCCGCTCGCTCATGAGCTTTGCGGCACGACGGCAGCCGAGAATCGTCCCGGCAAGATTCCCCTGAATGGTCGAAAGGATCTCCTCGTCCGTCTGCTCCGCCACCGGAGCAATCCTTCCGCCAAATCCCGCATTGTTAATCAGCACATCCACCGCTCCGGCCGCTTCAAAAACCCGGTCCCAGTCCGCCGGCGATGCAATGTCCGCACGGAGAAAGCGAACCTTCAGCTGCTCCGCCGCCGTTTTTAATTTACTCTCATTCCGACCCGTGATCAGGACATTCGCTCCCGCCTTCTTCAAAACCTTCGCAATTCCAAACCCGTAACCGTCCGATCCGCCGGTCACCACAACTGTCGCATCTTTTACATTCATTTCACTGCTCCTTTTTTCGATTGGCAGAATCACTATATCATATATGAAACAATATTTCAAATATAAAACTTAAAAAATTTTTCCCTAAAAAAACACACTCGGGCAATTTCCCGGCACACATCCCGTCTCCCGGAAGAGGAATCGTTCTTTTTCGCAAAGCAGCCTTGACTTTTGTTTATTCAATGTTATATTTTACTAAACTTTTTAATAAACAAGAAAGCGGAATTTCATGTTTCTCCTGGAGAAAATTCAACGGATCTTCCTGGATATGGATGGCATGATCGATCAAGGCATCCGACGTTTTCCCGCGACACATCCGTTTCCGGATTTTTTGAAGACAGGAAAAACGGGATCTCCATTTCTATCCGGCAACGCCTCGCAGAGCATCCCGGAACAGGTTGAAAATCTGCGGCAGTCCGATCCGGCACTTCCCCGTCTTTCACGCTCTGAGATGGACCTGAATTCGCAGGATATTTCAGAAAGCCGGATTCGAATGGAATGAAAAACAACAGTGAAAAACGGAGGTTTTTATGACATATGACGTCGCAATTATCGGCGCCGGAGTGACGGGAGCCTCGAGTGCATGGCATCTCTCCCGCTATCAGCTGAAAGCGGTTCTGCTGGAACGCTGGGCGGATGTCTGCTTCGGAGTTTCCAAGGCGAATTCCGGGATCATCCACGGCGGATTCCATCATCCGGTCTCGACGCTGAAGGCCAGGCTGGAGATCCGGGGCAACCTGATGTTCGAACGTCTTCAGCATGAACTGGGATTTCCGTTCAAGCGGACCGGCATTCTTGTGGTCGCGTTCTCGGAAGAAGAGATGAGCACCGTCCACAAACTCTATGAACAGGGAATCCGCAACGGGGTCCGCGATCTGGAAATGTGCGGCAGAGACCGCCTGCTGCAGCTGGAAGAAAAACTGAATCCGGAAGTGGTCGGCGGATTCTTCGCGCCCGGAGGAGGAACCATTGAACCGTATCGCTATGTGTTCAGCCTCGTCGAAGCCGCGCGCCGGAACGATGTCGATCTGAAATGCAATTTCGAGGTAGCGGGCGCCGATCGTCAGGAGAATACCTGGCTTATCCGGTCCGCAAACGGAGAAGAGGTTCGAGCCCGTTACGTTGTCAACGCCGCCGGACTCTTCGCCGACCGCGTCTCACGGATTTTCGGAGCGGAAGAGTTCACCATCCATCCGAGGAAGGGGGAGGAGTATCTGCTGGACCGCAACAGTCCGGCTCGTCCGCAGCGAGTCATTTTTCCGGTTCCGACCGAACACTCCAAAGGCGTCCTGGTCATTCCGACAGCGGAAGGAACCACCATGATCGGCCCGACCGCGGATCCGGTCGAAAACAAGCTCGACACCACCACAAGCGCCGACAACATGAAACGGATTCTTGCCCATGTCCGGAACATGGTCAACGGGATCTCCCCCCGCGACCTGATCACCTCGTTTGCCGGACTTCGTCCTGTCATGGACAACGAAGATTTTTACATTGCCCTCTCCGAAAAAGCTCCGGATTTCGTGCAGGCCGCCGGAATTCAATCTCCGGGACTGACCGCATCTCCGGCCATCGGAGAATATGTCAAGGAACTCCTGAAAAGCGCCGGTCTGCCCCTGCTGGAGAAAGTGCATATTGTCTCGGAACTCGCTCCCCGGCATGAGATCCGTCATGAACCGATCGAAGAGATGGAACGTCTTCACCGGGAGGATCCCGCCTGGACACACATCATCTGCCGCTGTGAAAAGATCTCCGAAGCGGAGATCGTTGAAGCCGTACGCAAGGGACACACAACTCTCGACGGAGTCAAATTCTATACCCGCGCCGGAATGGGACGCTGTCAGGGAGGGTTCTGCTCGGCGAAGATCATGAAGATCATCAGCAGGGAGACCGGAATTCCAATGGAGAAGCTGACGAAGAAAGGCGGAAAAAGCCGTCTTGCCGTCGGCCGTCTCGGCGATCTGAAGGTCGAAACGAACCAGAAAACCAGCGAGGCTTGACATGATACAGGAAGAAACGTTTGATGTTACCGTCATCGGAGCCGGCGCAGCCGGACTCGCGGCCGCGGCGGTCACGGCTGCGGCGGGGAAAACCACCATCGTCATCGACCGCGAGGACCGTCCCGGAGGGATCCTCCGCCAGTGCATCCACAACGGATTCGGACTCCGCTATTTCAAAGAGGAGCTGACCGGTCCGGAATACGCGGAACAGGCAGCGGAAAAAGCCGAAAAAGCCGGAGCGAACCTGCGGCTCGGCGCCACGGTCCTCGACATGAAAAAGGAACCGGATGGAACACTTCTGCTGCTTGTGCTCTCCCCCGGGGACGGAGTCCGGAAAATCCGTTCGCTCGCGGTGATCCTTGCCATGGGGTGCCGGGAACGGAACCGCGGAAATCTTGCCATTCCGGGGAGCCGTCCCGCAGGAGTTTTCACGGCGGGAGCGGCTCAGAAACTCCTGAACATGGAAGGAATTCTGCCGGGAAAAAAGGCGGTCATCGTCGGATCAGGCGATATCGGACTGATCATGGCGCGCCGTCTGCGCTGGTCGGGAATCAAAGTGGAGGCGGTGGTCGAGATCATGCCGTACCCAGCGGGACTGACCCGCAATATCGTCCAGTGCCTGAACGATTTCGGTATTCCGCTTTACCTCGAACACTCCGTGGTCAATATTCTGGGGCGCGAACGGGTCGAAGGGGTCGAAGTCGCGCCGCTCAAAGACGGAATCCCGCAGACGGAACGCAAATTCCATATCGACTGTGACACGGTGCTGTTCTCCGTCGGACTGATTCCCGAAAACGAGCTCTCCTCCAGCGTCGGAGTCGCCTTGAATCCCTCGACAGGAGGTCCGCTGGTCGATTCCGGTTATGAAACGGGCGTCCCCGGAATTTTCGCCGCTGGAAACGTCCTGCACGTTCATGATCTTGTGGATTTCGTCTCCGAGGAGGCGGAACATGCGGCGCAAATGGTCATCCGCCGCCTGAACGGAGAGACCGCTCCGGGCGGAACGTTTCCCGTCAAGGTGGAATCAAACCTGAAATACGTGGTACCGAACCGCTGCCGGAATGGACAGGATACCCGCTTTGCCTTCCGTTCCCTGATCGTGACAAACGACGCGGAACTGGAAGCGGAACAGAATGGGAAAATCATCTGGAAACGCCATTACAACTACATCCGTCCGGCGGAAATGATCATCGTCGATCTGAAAGCGGAACAGCTGAAGGAGGAAGGCGAACTCACATTCCGCTTGAAAAAAGGAGAAAAGATATGAAAAAGGAACTGATCTGCATCCGCTGTCCGATCGGCTGCCGGCTCTCGGCGGAATGGAAGGGTGATTTCGAAGAGCTGAACATCTCCGGCAACCGGTGTCCCAGAGGCGCGGAATACGCAAAACAGGAGTTGCGCGATCCGCGGAGAATCGTAACGGCCGTGGTGCCATGCAATTCCGTCCTCCAGCCCTGCATCCCGGTCAGGACCGACCGGGAACTGCCGAAACATCTGATTGATCGTCTTTTGAACATTCTTTACCGGAGCCGGGTTGAAATTCCGGTCCGGAAAGGCGATATTTTCATCGAAAACTTTGAAAACAGCAATGCCAACGTTATTTTTTCAAGTACAATCACGAGGTAGAACATGAAAAAACAAGTGGAATGGATCTCCCACCGGGGAGAGTCGATTGATGCTCCCGAAAACACCCTCAGCGCCTTTCGGCTCGCCATGGAGCGCAACACGGATGGAATCGAAACGGATCTTCATCTGACAGCCGACGGAATCCTTGTCTGCATCCATGACAGCGACACCGGACGCGTCGCCGACCGCGATATCCATATTGAATCCAGCACCTTCGCCGAAGCGGAGTCTCTCGACGTCTCCTGTGGAAAACCGGCGTTCAAAGGAGAAAAGATTCCCACTTTCCGCTCAGTCCTGAATCTTCTCAAACCCGGCAAGCTCTTCTACGTCGAAGTCAAGGAAAACGACGAGCGCGTCCTTCCCGCCATGCTCCGGGAAATCAATGCCGCCGGCGTTCCTCATGAACAGATCGTCATGATCTCCTTCCACAAAGAGATCGTCCTGGCAGCCAAACGCTATATGCCCGATATCAGAACGCTCTGGCTGACCGGATTCGAAGAAAACAATGCCGACGGTTCCTTCTCCCCCTCCCCCGAAGAGACCATCGCCTTCCTGAAATCCGCAAAAGCCGACGGAATCGACGCCTGTGCATTGGAAAAAGCATTCGATGCAAAGTATATTAAAGCTCTGAAAGACGCCGGCTTCCATGTCGCGATCTGGACCGTGGATCAGGAAGATGCCGCCAGACGCTATCTGGAACGCGGAGTCGATTCCATCACAAGCAACTGTGCGGCGAAACTCTGCAAAGCAATAGAAGGACGATGAACGGATTATGAACCTGCTGGAACTCTCTCAAACGATTCGCAAGGTGCGCCAGACACAGAAAATGACTGTCGAACAGCTTGCCCGGAGGAGCGGTTTCAGCAAAGGATTCATCTCTCAGGTGGAGAACTTCCGCATCACGCCTTCCCTGAAAGCCCTGGTGAAAATAGCCGACGCCCTCGGAATCGACGTCGGCGATCTCTTCCGCAAAAACAACGAGGGCGAACAATTCTCCTTCAGCCGTCTCGACGAAGGAGAAGAACTGCAGCGGGATGACAACACCAAGTACGGAATCCGTTATCTTGCCCTCGCCTATCGCCAGCTCGGACGGAAAATGGATCCCTTCATCCTGGAATACACGCCCGCGGAACCGCGGGAACTCATGCTGCATGAATCCGAGGAATTCTTTGTCGTGCTGGAGGGCTCGCTGGATTACTGCATCTACGACGATAAGCATCCCCGCAGAATGAATCCCGGCGATACGCTCTATCTCAAGGCAAACATCCCCCACCGCGCCTCTCTCGCCCCCGGATGCAGGTATGCAAAAGGACTGGTCATCTATTCAGAACCGTCCGATCCCTCCATCCATTGAACCGATTCCCCTCAAAAAAAACCGCTCCCGAAAAAACGGAAGCGGATTCTCCTCCATAAGAATTTTCCCCCTCGGATTCCGAAAGGAACACATTGTCACTTTTTCGCCCGGAAGGCTCCGGCAAGTTCCTCCTCCGAGAAGACAACGACCTCCATTCCTTCCGCATACTGATACAGCGCCGCCCGATAGATCGCCTCCGCAACGTTGACCAGATAGCTGAACAGGATCAGGGCCACCAGCAGACAGGCCGCCATCACCGCCACCAGAATCCAGCAGAGGGCCGAATTCGCCAGAATTCCAAGGACAATTCCCGCAATCACCAGCAGGAAGAAAAGAATCACCGCAACTCCGCCGATCATATTGATTCCCACGAACCCGATCAGCGATTCCCCCCATGTCCGCCGGATCGCCGTTGCCGAATATTTCAACGCATGGAACGGATTGTTCAAATCCCGGTTGCAGACAATCGCCGGAATCGCAAAGCAGGACGCCACCGCCCAGACCACTCCCAGGAGTTTTATCACAATGGCGCCGAGAATCCCTGCCCGGCGCTCCAGCATGCTGAGAATCAAACCCACCGTGGACGCAAGAAGAGACCACAGAAAAATCGCCTTGAAACGGGAAAACGCTTTGCGGATTCCCCGGGTTACCTCCACGGAGTCGCCGTTCAATCCGCGGAAAATCTCACTGAAGAACGCCGCCATGCACAGATTGGAAACCAGCATCGTCAGAAGATAGAGCACAAAGAAAACCACGATTTCCAGAAATGTCGATCCGCCGGAACTCCCGGAAGCTTCCGGATCCCCCGTCAGAAACGCCAGAGTCAGCAGTCCCGTGATGATCAGCGCGATCAGAACAACCATGGCAAAAGCGGATATCAACGGAAAAATCAGGAGTTTCTTTTCCGCCATAATCAGATCCAGCGACTTCTGAAAAATAGTCCAGCTCCGTTTGAATTTTTCCATGATTTCTCCTCCCTTTTTTTTGAGCTGTTTTCGCAGGAGCGACATATTCTCCGGCGGGGAAAGTATACACCCGTTCCGAACGGGAAACAAGCGCCGCGGCATTTTTTCCCGGAAATTTTCAGGCAATCAGCTGTTTTTCCGGAATTCCCGAGGCGATATTCCGAACGTCGCACGGAACTGACGGTTGAAATTGGAAAGAGTGTTGAATCCGCATTCGAGCGCGATCTCCAGCACCGATCGATCCGAATTCTTCAGCAGAGTCGAGGCGACATTGAGGCGGATCCGCATCAGATACGGCATCGCGGCACACCCCATCGCCTTGTGGAAGAGTTTTCGGAAATTGGATTCGCTGGCGTAACAGAGTCCGGCCAGATGCGGAATGGAAATCTCCTCGTTGTAATGGGCGTCGATATAATTCAAGGCGGGCATGATCCGCTCAATGTCGCGGTAATCGCGTTCGGCGGCGGGAGGGGAACTCTCCGCATCGTAATAGCGGCTGAGAAGAAGCATCAAACGCCAGGTCAGACTTCGAACCATGGAACGATACCCCTCGGGACGATCCCGAACCTCAAAAAGAATATTCCGGATGCACGCCGCAATCTCCGGGTGCTCCGCTCCGTCGATCAGATTCCGGAACGCGGCCCCGCAGTAGTGCGACAGTTTCAGACAGTCGGAATAACTGCCGATCGTGTCCGCCAGCAGACGGACCGGATCCAGAAAGAGAAATCCCCAGCTCGTCGTCCCCCCCGGACTGCCCTTGGCAATGTGAAGCTCATGCGTATTGATGACAACGGCATCCCCGCTTTTGAACGGAAAAATCTTTCCTCCGACAATAAAGATTCCCGTCCCGTCAAAACAGTATCCGATCTCGAAAAGATCATGAATGTGGGGAGCGGTGTCCGGATCTTCCGTCCGGGTGTTGAAATCGGGACGGGACACCGGAAAATCAGGATCCACCGGAATCGGTTCAAACCGTCCGGAGTGAGGCAGAACGGTCTGCCGCCTCTGTTTTCCCGCTCTTTTCATCAACGCCTCCAACCCTTGTTCCGGACAATATAGCGTCATCTTGTCAAAAGACAAGAGGTTCCCGGAAAAGGAGCGCCATCTTCTCCACCTCTCCTCTCCGGAAAGTGCCGGAAAACCGGAGAGATTCCGCCACTTCCCTTCCGTGATAGCTCCGGGAAACGCAGACCGATTCCAAAACGCCGGAAGCCCCCTCCCCTGAGCTCTTCTCTCTTCCTCTGGAAACGCCCCGGTTCTGACCGCACGTTCCTCTCCGTCTTCCCGGCCGCCCTGTTTTTGATTGATTCCGCACACTTTTTTTCCCGATTCGGCGAAGATAAATCCTTTTCAATATGGTATAATATAAAACGAACCAGCGAAACAGGCGGAGTGGAGAGAACAAAGAGGAAACGGAAGAGATCATGAAAAAAAACATCCAATATGCGGCATTGATCGGAGCGGGCGCAATGGCGGAATATCATATCCGGGGGTTCCGGGAGGCGGGAGCGGAGGTCTCCGCGATCGTCGATCAAAATCCGGAGCACGGCGCGGAATTTGCCCGGAAATGGGGATTTCCCGGAGAATCCTATCCGAATCTGAAAGAACTGCTGTCGGCCCGCCCCGAAATCCAGGCGGTTTCGGTCATCACGCCGAACAAATACCACAAACCGCTGGTGCTGGTGGCGCTTTCGCTGGGACTCCATGTTTTCTGCGAGAAGCCCCCCGCCCTGAATGCGGAAGAGGTCCGCGAGATGGCCGATCTCGCCAGGACAAAAAAGCGGATGCTGATGTTCAATTTGAACAATCGCGCCCGACTGGATTCCCAGTTCATCAAAAAGGAGATCCGGCGCGGGAAAATCGGCCGGATCAACTCCGCGCAGGCCACCTGGATGCGCCGGACCGGAATTCCCGGATTCGGCGGATGGTTCACCACCAAAGCCATCGCGGGAGGCGGACCGCTCATTGATCTTCTGCATATGATCGACCTGGCTCTCTGGTTCATGGATTTTCCCGAACCGGACACCGTTCTGGGACAGACTTTTCACGACTTCATCAGCGATCCGAATTTTCATGGCAGCTGGGGAAAAATTGTCTCCACCAGCGGGACGACCGATGTGGAATCGGCTTGTCACGCGTTTGTCCGTTTCCGGACCGGACAGGTTCTGACGATTCACAACTCCTGGGCGGAACTGGTCAAGGAGGAGGAAACCTACGTAGCTCTTCAGGCAACCCACACGGGGGTCCGCATCCGCACGGTCAACAACCAGAACAGCTGCGAACTCTATTCCCAGAAAAACGGATTCTCCGCGGACCGAAGCTATCGTTTCCAGCACGATCATGACATGGGACGCACCCGCGCGCCGGAAAATTTCATCCGCGCCCTCAACGGCGAAGCGGAACCGCTCACAACCCCGGAACAGGCGATCGCCCTGATGCGGATCATCGACGCGGTCTATCTTTCCGCCGCATCCGGGAACCCCGTCCGAATCACACCCGAAGGCCAATATCAAATCCTGTAACAGCAGAGGAGGGATTTTTCATGAAGAAAATCGTAATGACCGGTCCGCGCAAAAGCGAGATCGTTGAAACACCGGTTCCCGAAATCAAAGACAACGAACTTCTGGTCAAAGTCACTTATACCGGGATGTGCCATTCGGAATGGTATCCGTGGAGTGTCGCATCTCCGGGGGAAGAGTTCGGGCATGAAACGGTCGGTGTTGTGGCCGAATGCGGATCAGAGGTCGAAGATTTCAAAGTCGGCGACCGCGTCACGGGGCTCGGCGGAGGCGGCTACCGGGAATATATTGTCATGGAACCGGCAAAAACCTGTCATGTTCCCGACAATCTCAAGGATGAGGATGCCATCGTCGAACCGCTGGCCTGTCTCCTGAGCGCCGCACTCAATATGAAACCGGAAATGCTCGGGGATTCCATTGCGGTGGTCGGAACCGGATACATGGGGCTTGGAATGATCTCTCTCTTTCAGGCAATGGGATATGGAGATATCATTGCGGTCGATCCGCGTCCGGAAGCGCGCGAAAACGCCAGAAGAATGGGAGCCACGGAAGTCTATGCTCCCGAAGAACTTCCTCCTTACTACCGGCTGGACTGGAAAGCCATCGGCTGTCCCGATCTCAAACGGGACGGTCATAAAACCGATATTTTCGGCATCGGCTTTCCCAACGTCATGGAATTTACCGGAACCGAAAGCGGACTTCAGCTCGCCGGAGAACTGGTCTGCGCCCATGGTAGACTGGGCATCGGAGGCTATCACAACGACTCGCTCCGCACCATTGATTACAAGCTCTGGAACTTCAAGGCTCTCACTTCCATCAACTGTCATGAACGGCGGATCATGTACGAAGCCGGACTTTGCAAACGGTGTCTCATGCTTCTATCGCGCGGAATCTGGAAATTTACCGGCATGACTACTCATGTCTACTCCATGGAGGAGTTTGACAAAGCCAACGAGGATATGGAATGTCATCGCGGCAACTTCATCAAAGGTGTTGTCAAATGCTAGTCTCCCGCGGAAGAAGTTGTTCCGCGACTTCCAAGGGGACCTTTCTCCGATCTCGGAGGAAGTCCCCGTTTTTCCGCGACTCAATGAAAGTTCATGCCGCCATTGATATCGAGACAAATTCCGGTCAGATAGCGTCCGCCCTCCCCGGCGAGGAATGCGACGGCGAGTCCGACATCGCGGGGTTTTCCCAGTCCGAGGGGAACCGTTTTTGCCAGTTTCTCCACCCCCTCCTTTCCATGCGTCTGGAACAGAAGTTCCGTTTCGATGATTCCCGGAGACAGAGCGTTCACCGTAATATGATACGGCGCACCGGTGCGCGCCAGTGTCCGGGTAAAGGAGAGGATTCCTCCTTTGCTTGCGGCATAGTGAACATGTCCGAACAAAGCTCCGCGGTAGGCAACAACGGATGTCATGTTGATGATTCTTCCGGAATTCTGGGCCCGCATGATTTCCATTGCCGCCTTTGACATCAGGAAGAGACTTTTCAAATTGGTTTTCAGAATGAAATCCCAATCGGCTTCGCTGGTTTCAAAGATATCCTGCGCCTTTGTTGTTCCCGCATTGTTGACAAGAACATCCAGTCGGCCGAATTTGGAACGAACGAAATCGAACAAGGCCGCAACGTCGGTACTTTCGCTGACATCCGCCTGAAAGGGAACCGCCGTCCCGCCTTTTTCCCGAATCTCTTCGCAAATGCTCTCCGCATGAGCCGCATCGGTTCGATAGTTCACAATAACGGAAGCGCCTTTTTCCGCGAGAACCGCGGCAATCCCCCGGCCGAGACCGCGTGAAGCGCCGGTCACAAGTGCAATCTTTCCTTCCAGTTCCTTCATCATAACTTCCTTTCTTCGCTTTTTCTGTTCCATTTCCATCATAATGTACAGAAGAAAACTGGAAAATACAACCGGAGGTTTCTCTGATCTCCGGGAAAACATTTTGACTGTCACATTACATCCGTCCCGGCAGAGAAAACAACACAATGTGAACAAACTCTTCGAAATACGAAAAAATGCGGCCGCATTTTTCTCGGGGCAAGGACTTTTTTTCTCCCTGGCGCGGGTCTGCGGCAAAACACCGGGCGGGAAAACCTCGAGTTTTCTATATAATTGGCGAGGAGAGAAAACCGCTTTGAAAAGCTGTTCTTCTCTCCTCGCGCTCCTCTCTTTCCCCAAACTTTTGACGCCTTTGCTGCAAACCGCAAAGGCT
>CALXRL010000011.1 GCA_944390735.1 uncultured Victivallales bacterium
ACTGCAAGAAATTGCAGAGGGTGGATTTTTGTCTTCAAAAGACAAAAATGAGTTTAGAAAACGTGAAAAAACAAAAAAAACGTGAAATCTGGGGTTCAGTCCCTTGAATTTTACATAACAGGAATAATCTCCTCCGCTTTTCCGGAACACGCGATTCTTCAGGGAACGTCCTTTCCCGCCGGGTTCTCCTGTTCCCGGCGCAGGGACAGATATTCGCGGAGAAACGCCGCCGCGGTCAGCAGCGTGAACAGCATCATCACCACTTTCCAGAGCGCCAGAATATGGTGCTCCGCATGGTGCCAGACTCCACCGCCCCAGAGCGACAGCACCGATCCGGCCAGATTCACCAGTGCAAACAGGGCAAATCCGCCCAGCCAGATTCGCACCGGCATCGTCAGCGACTCCTTCCGAGTGCGCCACAGCTTCCACAGGGCCATCAGCAGAATTCCATTCGCCAGCAGGGTCAGAGCCTCCAGCAGAACCGGAAACCACGGTCCCATCCACCGCACCGGCCCCCCGGCATGATGCAGAACCAGAAAACCCGCCGTCAGAATCAGCAGAAACGCAACCCCCTGAAGAACAGCGTAGACCTTCAGCCCCGTCATCAGAAACGGCGTCAGAAGCGGACGAAGCAGAAGAATCACTCCCAGCACCGCAATCAGACAGAACAGCTGCGGAAGATGAAAAATCGGCATCGGAAGATGCAGATGGTGAAACAGTCCCGCAGTCGCCAGAAAATAAAACAGGGAAACTGCAATTCCCAGAACCAGATAGAATTTCCGGTCCGTCTGCTGATTCTTCCGATCGTTTTCGTTCATAACATCCATCCTTTCCCGGCTTCCGTTCCGCCGCTTGATTCTATTCAATATACCACCTTTTCCCCGTCGATGCAATGCGTTTTTCCGCATTTTTCTTTTTCCTTTCATCTTGAATTTTCTCTGATATTATGATATTATATTCTGCAATATAAAATTAAAGTTCATAATATGAACAAAGAAGAATATCATGATAAAGGTTCTGGGAAAGATTTTTGAAGTTCTGGAACTGGTGGTCTGCGAATCGCCGAACCCGATGACTCCGATGGAGATCGCGGGGAAGCTGAAGATGAACCGTCCCACCTGTTCGCGGATTCTGAAGGAACTCTCCGATGCCGGATATCTGGTCCGGATCTCCCGGCAGAGCGGATATGCGGCGGGACCGAGGTCCTTCACGTTCCGAAACATGGTGAAGTACAAGACCACGCTTCTGGAGAAGGCGGCTCCTTATGTCAGAGACTGCGCTTTTCAACTGGGCAAATCGGTTCTTCTCTGCGAACGGAACGGAATGGAACGATACATACTCTGTCATTACAACTACTCGCCGCTGAACATCCGTCTGAAGCAGCTTTCGTATCACGATCTCTTTGAAACCGCGACGGGAATGGTGCTTGCCGCCTACACATCCAGGGATGAACAGGAGGAACTCTTCCGCACCTACCGCGAACGGGGATATCTCTTTTTCCCGGAACTGGAAACGCCGGCCGCCGCACAGGAGGTTTTTGAACAGATCAAGCGCGAACGCCTTTTCATTCGCGACAAGTTCCGGACGCTGCAATGGATCGCAGCCGTTCCGGTCTGCCGGAATGGAATCGTGGTGGCGGCGCTCGGGCTCTCAGCTCCCGCGGCGGACGCTCTTCCGGGAGAACGCTCCCGGATGACCGCGGAACTCAAAAAAACGGCGGATCTGATCTCCAATGAACTCTCAACCATAGAAACAACAGGGTGAAAAATAACATGGATACGAGCATCAAAGGGAAAAAAGCACTGGTCACGGGAGCCTCGCAGGGGCTCGGAAGAGTGATTGCCATGGAGCTGGCAAAAAAAGGATGTCATGTGATCGTCAACTGCGCACACAATCCGCAGAAGGCGGAACAGGTGGCAAAGGAAATCCGGGACAACGGAGGGGAGGCTTCGGTTTTTGTCTGCGATATTTCCGATGAAACAGCCGTCCGGGAGATGTTCTCCGGACTCGGCGGAGTGGACATCCTTGTCAACAACGCCCGGATTGATCCCTATTTCCGGAAACCGGAAATGAGCGATGGCGACTGGTGGGATCTCGTGATGCGCATCAATCTCAAAGGAGCCTATCTCTGTTCGCAGGCCTTTTTCGATCAGGCGAAGGGGCGCGGATGGGGACGGATCGTCAATATCGCATCGGTTCGGTCCTTTGTGCCCGCGGAACCGAATATGATTGCCTACGGAGTCTCCAAACTCGGAATGCATGGACTCACCAGGGCGTTTGCCCAGAATGGAGCCGCGTTCGGAATCACGGCAAACACCGTCTGTCCCGGCATGGTCCTGACGGAAAATCTGACAAAACGCATCACGGAAGAGCAGAAGAAAGCCTCGGAGGCCAGGATTCCCGTCGGTCGCGCCGGAACCTGCGAGGAGATGGCGGATGCTGTTCTCTTTGTCATTCAGAACGCTTATGTCACCGGAGAAACCATTCACGTCAACGGCGGAACTTATTACGCACCCTGAGCAGCCGGAAAGGAAAAAGGACGGACATTATGAAAATAACGGCAATTAAGACATTCATCTGCAACGCCTTCCGCACGAATTTCGTATTTGTGAAAGTGGAAACGGATTCCGGTCTTCACGGCTGGGGAGAGGCGACATTGGAATACAAGGAACTGACAGTTCAGGCAGCCATCCACGATCTGGAATGCTATCTGATCGGCAAGGATCCGCACAACATCGAAGCGTTTCGTCACGACTGCTACCGGGATGCGTACTGGCGCGGCGGCCCGGTGCTGATGAGTGCTCTGGCGGGGGTTGAAATGGCACTCTGGGACATCAAGGGGAAAGCGCTCGGGGTTCCGGTCTATCAGCTTCTCGGAGGAAAAGTCCGCGATTCGGTTCCCATCTATGTCAACGGCTGGTTTGCTCCGGCGAAAACCCCTGATGAATTCGCAAAAAAGGCTCTTGAGGTCAAACGCAGGAAGTTCACCGGATGCAAATGGGATCCGTTCGGAAAGGCCTGGCAGCAGATCTCCAAGCGGGATCTGAACAGCGCGATAGAGTGCATTGCCAAAGTTTCCGAGGTCGTCGGAGAGGATGTTCAGCTGCTCATCGAGGGGCACGGACGTTTCGATATTCCAACCGCGGTCAAAATCGGCAGACGCCTGGAAGAGTTCGATATTTTCTGGTTTGAGGAGCCGATTCCGCCGGACGACAAGGAGGGAATGCGGGAAGTCAAGGAACGGGTCCGAGTCTCCATCGCCGCGGGGGAACGACTCTACAACCGCTATGAATACCGGCAGTTTTTCGACCTCAACTGCTCCGATTACATTCAGCCGGATATCTCCCATGCGGGAGGCATCATGGAAATGCGAATGCTCGGTGCGGAGGCGGAAGCCAGACACATCGGGTTCTGTCCCCACAATCCCTCCGGACCGGTGGCAAACGCGGCAACGCTTCAGCTTGCGGCATGCGTTCCGAACTTCGTCATGCTCGAAATGATGATGACCGATGTCCCGTATCGGGCCGATATCTGTGATGAGGATCTCACCATCAACAAGGAGGGAAGAATGATGATTCCGGATCGTCCCGGAATCGGCATCGAACTCAATGAGGCGGAACTCCTGAAATATCCGTACGTCCGGACCCAGCTTCGCCACTATCGGGGCGATCTGACCAATATCCGTCCGCCTGACGCCGTTCCTTACTACAAAATGGAAGGGTGCTGAAAAAGGAAATAGCGATTCCCGTTGCAAGGACTTCCGTGGAAGTTCTGCGTCCGAAGACGTTTCTCTTCTTTCTTCCCCCGCGAGAAAGCGGGGGAGGGGGGAGGGAGCGTCTGCGGAAACGGGAATTTTCAAAACGGGGAGAATCAGTCTTTGGCATCCCGTTCAAACGCTGTTTGCCGGCACAGAACTTGTAGACTCTGCTGAACGTCAATTGCTGCAAGAACATATTCGAGAGAGTTGTGCAACTCCATCAGCAGAAACCTTTTTCTAAAAAGAAAACGTGTAAACGGAAATTGACCGGTCCGGCAGGAGGACCGATCACTGCAATAATTCGTCCGACTTTCTTAATCCGCTCCGAATCATAAGATAGATCAGACGCGTGTACAGTTCTTCTTTTCTCTGCAGGAGGAGATCGTTATGAAAAAAAATTCCGGTTCTTTTTATGGTTCCGGGATTTTTTATTGTAGCCAGATTGTAGCCAGTGAAAGTTGTTTTTTAGCTGCTAATCTGGATTTTAAGTTCAAAAAATGGTCGGGGTGACGAGATTTTGAACTAACTTTTCTCTGTCCCCTCAAAACTGCGAATTTTCTAACTCTCTCAAGATGGGGTTGTCCATCATCTCGAAAAATTCTCTGAGAGATTCGCAAAAATTCGCACAACCTCAAAATCGGGTTTGTATATCGCAAAAACGCTCCCAAGAGGATTCGAACTTGCGACCCCTACTTGCGGCTTGAGATGAACCACACTGGCTGGACTAAGGCACACCTGCACTACAGCTCCACCTCACCTCGCCAAGCGAAATAGAACTGATGCGCCCTATAATCACTCATGAAACAGCTCCTTTTTCAAGAGCCTTCTTTCAAAATGTACACAATTTTCCGGACGTTATCCTCTAAACTTGTCAGTGATTCAATGTTTTCGTACAAATAGGCCAGCCAGGCTCACGCATATGAGCAGCAGAATTTTAGTCTTTCACTGCAGCTCAAACCTGCTTCGGCAAGCATTTTTTTCTAACGATTCACTGGTTCCAATCTTTTACAATTTCCGGAATTCTGGTCTCAATTTCTTTCCCAAAAATGACTTCATCTACATATCCCATGTACATCATGTCAATGAGACGACAAAGGTATGATTTTCCACAATCCCACCACGTATATTTGGCATCGACAAAAAGATAATGGTAGCATTTTTCATTTTCATTACTGTTCAATTCGTTCAGTTCTATGCCATCAAGTAAAGTTTCATAAACACCATCAGCAACTCGGCTGCCAAAAGTTGTTGTGTAGTAATATTCTTTAATTTCCCAGATTGCTTTGGGATTCCTCACTGAAGGATAAACACCATCAACACGCCGGGACAATGTCCGCAGTGGATACTGATTCCGCGTAAAGAAAGTCAACTCATGCGGGTCATAATCGCATGGGTCCTGTCCGATTGCTTTCGCAATCCAGTAAATTTATCATGCAGGTGAAAAATGCCTTCTTCCTTTTTTCACTGCGCCTCTCCCCTAGGTTGGACAACTTTTGTGAAAAGATTGGCGCGAAAACTCCTGTGAACTACTATACCGCCATCCATTGCTAATTGCAAGACGTTGAAGCGAAGGTAAATGGCGGATTCCTACGTCCGTTCAATCATTTGTGTATCCTCTGCAAGAAGAAAAATTCCACAAAAGCCCATAAGGACGAAAAAAGTGAAATGTTTTAAAGAAAATTTCACAGAAAACGGGGGGGCTGAATGAAAAAAATGGCAGCCATGTGTTCAACTGCACCTTTTTACCAGTTAAAATAGAACAATTTTTGAGGCGGAAGAGGCAACGCTTTTCAAATCAGACTGAGGGTGCGGAAAAAATCTTGATAGAGAAATGTTTTCTGGCCCCCCGTTAAAAAACAGGGTGTCAGTTATAATTTTTGAACTCAAATCCGGGTCAGAAAAAAGAGGGTGTTTTTTCATTTCGACCAAGTGCAATACACCCCACCCATGCCAGTTACACTACAAAATTTAAAGATTGTTCATAATCAACGACTTGCTACTTTAACTAATTTTTTGACCTTTTCAGCAAAACTCAGAATTCAGACGCCGGAGTCGTGATTTTCCTCTGAAAAAGACCTTTTATCAGATTCTGAGTGTGTTTCAAACACACCTCAGCAATTTACGCAAATCCCTTTACGCCAACGACTTTTACCGCCATTGAATAAAAGATTCTCTTTTTACCAGAAATTGGAAGGGGAAAAATAAATGGCGGGCCACTTTAAAAGGTACAACCCTCGGTCTGAAACCCGGTTTTAACCTCAAAAAACTCAGAATTTTCGAGTGAAATAAAGTTTAAAAAACGCTTCAATTTTCACATTCTGAGTCAGAATGGCTCTCCGCTCGTTGACAGTAATATATCCCACCTTTATTCAAATTTCAAACGGAAATCCAGAAATCGTGGCAATGTCCTCAAGGGCGATGACTGCCCCGTCTTCCATGACCAGAGTCTTCTCCGGAACGGAGATGTGCCGCACCACGCCGGTCATGGTGACATACGCGCCGCCAGCCTTCCGGTCATCGGGAACGAAGTATTCGATGGTCACTTCCGGGCGGTCTTTAAGCCGGGCGGCAAGATCGGTGAGACGGCGGTTCAATTCTGCGGCCTCCTGCGCGTCCAGTTCGCGCCTTTCGGTGGTCTGCCGGGCTGTTTCCCCTACCGCCGCCTCGTAGCCAGTCAGCGCGGCAAACGGCGCAAACTGTGCGGCCCGGTCGCGGAGCGGCATCTGCGGATGGTTTCGCGAGACGTGGTGCGGCAGGTAAATGATGTCATCGTAGGGCGTCTTCATTTACGGTGTCCTCCGATCTGCTCGTTCCGCTCTTTGCCGGTCGCGCCCTCCACGAAGTTCGTGCCCTTCAGGATAGCGTTCTTCCCCATCCGGTTCCTGATGCCGATGATCGCCTGCTGCAGACGCTTCTCCTTGTCCAGTTCCGCCTGTTCCGCTGCTTTCTGTTTTTCCAGCACCTCGTAATCGGTGAAAAGATCCGGCTGGTCGGCGTCCTTGTCGGCCGAGATGTCGTTCTCGCTGATGATGTGGTTCGCAATCACTGTGATCCGCCGTACCAGAAGATTCGGATCGACGCAGCGGTCGAACAGCCCCATCATCGCTTCCGTGATGATCCGGCCGGACGAGGTGAAACGCTCAAGGTTGACCGAGCCGTGTGCCTCCTTCGGAACCGGTTTGCCGTAATGGTTGATGTGGACCGGGCCGTTGTATCTCATCCGCCGCATCGGGTCGGTGAAATTGCTCGTGTCATACCCCACGGTCAGCACCAGCTGATCGGTCACCAGATGTTTTTCCACAAGATCGAGCGCCAGCTGATCGGTCATTTCACGGGCGACGACCTTTCCCTTTTCGAATTCATACGGGTCCTGCAGCACCTGTCCGGAACTCATGCTGCTGCTCTCCGGCTTGTATGCCTTGATCTCCGCGATGGTGACCGGCTCCCAGCCCCAGGCATGGTCGATCAGGAGTTCCGCGTTGACGCCGAAGGTCCGGTAAAGGACATCCTCGCATTTCACGGACATCCGGGCGACATCGCCCATCGTGTGCATACCCATTGCTTCCAGCCGTGCGGCGTAACCATGCCCCACGCGCCAGAAATCCGTCAGCGGCCGGTGCGACCAGAGTTTCTCCCGGTAGGACTGCTCGTCCAGTTCGGCGATCCGGACTCCGTCCTTGTCGGCCGGAATGTGTTTCGCCACGATATCCATTGCGATTTTGGCGAGATACAGATTCGTGCCGATTCCCGCCGTGGCGGTGATTCCGGTATTGGCGAGCACCTCCCGGATCAGCTTCATCGTGAAATCATGGGCGGAGAGTTTGTAAAGTTTCAG